>UQNJ01000010.1 GCA_900542295.1 uncultured Eubacteriales bacterium
AATGCATAGCTTCATTGAACCCCGTGTTTAACACGGGGTTTTCTTTATACAACAACAAAGCCCCATCCGCTTATAAGCAGATGGGGCTTTTTCTTGTTTCTAAAATAAAACCGCTCCGGGATTTCTGTCAAAAAATATACTCTTTGATGTAGCATTAAGAGGTATTCCATAACATACTCTAACATTCCCCGGCAACATTTCAAGTTCCATTGCTCCACGTCCGGCAGAATACATGACCCTGTTATCAACTCTATTATCGGCAGCAAGGGAAACCGCTGAGCCTACTGCAATGCCAAGATCCGATAAATTAAACGCACAGATTGCGCCTGCTTTTTTCATTTCTGCACAATTTTCAAATCCACAAAGTCCGCAGCCCTTAAGTCCATATGATCTTTCCTTGCAGGCTATAAGCACTACACATATGCTATTATCTACATTTCCGGCATCTCTTATGCAAAATTCCTTGTCTTCCCTCTTTCCAATTTCTCGCATGGCTTCTGCAAGCCTGTCCTTATCCTCTCCTGTCACAACAACCGCCACAATGCTGTCCTGTCCGCTGGCCTTCGGCGCAGTTTTTGCGGCTGTCACCATCTTGTCTGCTACTGCAAGTACAGCATCATGCTCACAAACATTCATATCTTTTATCATATTTTTCGCCTCTTTTCCATAATATAATTACATTATACATAAACTTGCGATATGGGTAAAGTTGTTATAAAATATAACTAAAGAAAATTTAGGAGCGTACTCACAAATGAAAGAACCTACTTTAGTTATAATGGCAGCAGGAATGGGAAGCCGCTTCGGCGGTCTTAAGCAAATTGAACCGGTGAGCGATAAGGGTGAAATAATCCTTGATTTTTCACTTTACGACGCCGTAATGGCTGGATTTAAGAAAGTTATTTTTATAATAAAAAAAGAAAATGAAGAAGCTTTTAGAAGTCTTATAGATCAGAGAGCAGGTAAGTACATATCTGTAGATTATGCTTTTCAAAGCCTCGATGATCTGCCTGAGGGCTACTCTGTTCCGGAAGGCAGAGAAAAACCATGGGGAACAGCTCATGCTGTATTATCTGCAAGGAAGCTTACAGACGGTCCCATTGCTGTAATCAACGCTGACGATTATTACGGACCGGGAGCTTTTCAAAGTATTTATGATTTTTTAAGCAAAACAGAAGACTCAGACAAATACCAATTCTGTATGGTAGGATATCCAATCGAAAATACTCTTACCGAAAACGGCTATGTTTCAAGAGGAGTCTGCCGCATTTCCGATGAGGACATGCTTCTGGAAATCACTGAACGCACCAAAATACAGTGGCAGGGCGACAGAATAGTTTATACGGAAGACGATGGAGCCACATGGGTTCAATTACCGAAGGACACCATCGTATCTATGAATTTCTGGGGTTTCACCTCAGATATGATGAAAGAAATGGAAGACCGGTTCCCTGCATTTTTAGATAAAGCTCTAAAAGAAAATCCTATGAAAGGGGAGTATTTCTTGCCGGGAGTTGTTGACCAGCTTATACAAGAAAACAAGGCACAAGTAACAGTGCTCAAATCAAGAGACCGCTGGTACGGCGTAACTTACAAAGAAGATAAAGACAGCGTCGTATCTGCTCTTCAATCAATGAAAGACAAGGGTGAATATCCTGATATCTTGTGGAAATAATCTTTAGAGGGAGAAACGGAAACGATGTTTGATAATAATTTACAGCAAAAAGAAATCAGAGAAGCTTTGCAGGCAGGACAGCAAGCCATCGCCCACCTTGAACAAGCCAGGCAGGATTTGAAGTCTGCTTCAGGATTCGGATTTGCAGATATGCTCGGCCTTGATTTTATCGGTGGAATAGGTAAACACATGAAGATAAATAATGCCGCACAGCAACTTGAAATGGCAAAGGCTTCGGTAATCAATTTTCAAAGAGAACTTTATGATGTTCAAGGGCATCTCAATTTCCATATTGACCTCGGCGGTTTTTTAACCTTCGCAGATTTTTTCTTTGACGGACTCATCGCAGATTTCATGGTTCAGTCCAAGATAAATAATACAATTAACCAAATAGATGCCGCTTTAGCCCATATCCATCCTATCATGGCAGATTTGTACAGAATGGAAAGGGAAATATAAAACTTTTCCTTGCAATTTCAATATTTTGTAGTATAATAATAAGGCACGAGTTTTTTAGTGCAATCTCTGCGACAGCAGACAGCTGTCGCCATATAGTCCACAGGGAGGTGAAAAGAATGAGAAACTATGAAGTTATGTTCGTTATCGATCCTACTTTAGAAGAAGCTAAAAAGGATGCGACAGTCGAAACAGTTCAGTCCATCATTGCAGCTGACGGTGAAGTCGTAAAGGTTGATGTTTGGGGAATGAGAAAGCTTGCTTATCCTATCGATAAGAAAGAAGAAGGATACTATGCAGTAGTTGAATTCAAAGGAAACCCTACGTTGCCTAAGGAACTTGACAGAAGACTTAAGATTTCTGACAATGTTATGAGACACATCATAATCAACAAAGACGCACAGTAAGCGAGGTATTTGCATGAACAGTGTTGTTTTGATCGGAAGATTAACAAGGGATCCTGAACTTCGCTACACTTCCGGTACACAGATGGCAGTCGCCAGTTTTACGGTTGCCATAGACAGACCGGTCAGAGCAGGCAGCGAAAAACAGACTGATTTCCCAAGAGTTACAGTTTTCGGCAAACAGGCGGAAAACTGCGAAAAGTATCTTGTGAAAGGCAGATTGGTCGGAATTCAGGGCCGACTGCAAACAGGCAGCTATACCAATAAGGACGGAGCTACAGTTTACACGACTGATGTAGTAGCAGACAGAGTAGAATTTTTAGAATGGGGCGACAGACCTCAAGGAACATCTCAGGGCGGATTTGCAAGAGGTGGTTCACAAGGCGGCTTCAATCAGAGCCCCGCTGACGATATCGCACCGTCAGGGTTTTCTGCAATCGACGAAGACATTCCATTCTAAGAAGAAAGGAGATAATGAATCATGGAAAAGAGACGCGGCGGCATGAGAAGAAAGAAAGTTTGTCAGTTCTGTGCCGATAAGACTGAAGTAATCGATTACAAGGATGTTGAAAAACTGAAAAAATATGTAACCGAAAGAGGCAAGATTCTTCCTAAGAGAATTACAGGAACTTGCGCTATGCACCAGAGAGAAGTAACAACTGCTATCAAAAGAGCAAGAATCGTTGCATTACTTCCTTATGTTGCAGACTAATTATTATTAAAATCATACCCCTGCCAATAGGCAGGGGTAATTTGTTTTTTGAATCAGATATTCTTTTTATAAACTTTCATAAGTCCCTTAAGTATAAGGTCTTCATCTAAAATTATATCTCTCTTACATAAAGGCATTACAATAGGAGCAAGTCCTCCCGTGGCAATAACGGTACACTTTTCGCCCAGCTCTTCCTCTATACGCTCAATCATACCATCAATACCGCATGCAGTTGTATACATAAGCCCGCTCTTAATACAATCAACTGTATTGGTACCTATCAGCTTTTTAGGTTTTTCAAAATCCACCTTTGACAGCTGTGACGTGTTTCTTGCCAATGCCTCTGCCGAAACAGCCATACCTGTTGTTATCATTCCGCCCACATATGAACGGTTTCTATCAATTACAGAAAATGTCGTAGCAGTTCCCATATCTATTATAATTTGCGGCAAAGGATATTCGTTAATTCCTCCTACTGCATCTGCAACAAGGTCGCTTCCAAGCTGTGCCGGATTATCTATCTTTATACTCAGTCCTGTTTTAATCCCAGGTCCGATAACCTTAACTTTCACTCCTGTCATTTTCTCGACGGCTCTTTTTAACGTATCCGTTATAGGCGGAACCACAGAAGAAAGGATTGCTCCTTTTATCTGTGCTATACTTATATCGTACATTTCAAGAGCAGTCTTAATCATGGCTGCATATTCCAAATCTGTCGCAACACGATTGCTTGAAATTCTTTCTCTGAATACGAGTACATCATTCTCATCAAAACAACCTAATACTATATTTGTATTTCCTATATCCACTGCTAAAATCATTTTTTCCTCCGCAAGTCAGCTGACTTATTATTTTATTTTAAATCTATTCTTTCTCTATAGTAAGTCTTTCAAAAGCTTCTTTTGCCTTATCTCTTCCGGCAAGGCTCGCCATAATCAATCCAGTATTAGAATCATCTATCCACATAACAAAATTGTCTTCAGTCCCCACAGTACCATCGAATTCATACATATAATATCGGTTTCCATCCTTTTGCGTATCTTCAAGAAGTGTCATGCCTTGTTCGCCTTTGATGTCAACATATGCCTTATATCCTTCTTCATGAATAAATATTCCCTCAAGGATTTTTTCGTCTTCTTCTGTTACTATAAAGTGTCCGTCTTTCTGTGAAAGGGACAAATCTCCGGAAGTATCAAGGGTAACTTTGATTCTGTCTCCGGTTTCAACATCAAAGGAATAAGATTTGCTTGTAGATACATTGCATCCCGAAATCATAAATGCAATAACAAACACAAGTGTCAAACAGGTAGCCTTACACAATTTTTTCATCTTGATAACCTTCTTTTTGATAACCTTCTTTGAATTTTATATTATTATATCAAAAATCCAAACCTATTTCAACAGAGCCTACTTTCAAAAGTATAAGGCTTCTCAAAATATAGAGTTAATGACTATTAAATGTGAAAAATTTTACTTTATATCAATTTTCATGTTATAATTAAATGTTATATAAAAACCGTATCGGTTTATAAAAGACTTAAAAAATTTAAAAGAGGTATTATATGTTATCAGGAAAAACCGTAGTTTTGGCAGTTTCGGGAAGTATAGCCGCCTATAAGATTCCCAACCTTGCCAGAATGTTAAAAAAAGCAGGCGCTGATGTAGAAGTCATCATGACCCGAAACGCAACAGAATTTATAAGTCCCCTTACATTTGAGTCCCTAACAGGAAACAAATGTCTCATAGATACTTTTGACAGGAACTTCAAATACAGCGTTGAACATGTCGCCCTTGCAAAGCGGGCTGACATCGTAGTAATTGCTCCGGCCTCTGCCAATGTAATAGGTAAAATCGCCTGCGGAATAGCCGACGACATGCTTACAACAACTGTAATGGCATGCCCATGCAAAAAAATAATTGCGCCGGCTATGAATCACAACATGTACCACAATCCTATCGTTCAAGACAACCTGTCACGTCTTGCAAAATTCGGATATGAAATATTGACTCCGGAATGCGGAATGCTTGCCAACGGAGATAGCGGAGACGGAAGAATGCCTGAAGAAAGCATGCTCTTTAAAACCGTTCTCCACGAAATTGCTTTTGAGAAAGATCTTTCCGACAAGAATATCCTCGTTACCGCAGGAGCCACAAGAGAATCCATAGACCCTGTAAGATTTATAACCAATCACTCCAGCGGAAAGATGGGCTGTGCCATTGCAGAAGCCGCCTCACTGAGAGGTGCCTCTGTAACTCTTGTTTGCGGTCATATGGATATAGAGCCTCCTATGTTTGTAAATACTGTAAAGGTTCAGTCGGCTCATGATATGTTTTCTGCCGTTTCCCAAGCAGCAGAGAATCAAGATATCATCATAAAAGCCGCCGCTGTCTCTGACTATACGCCTAAGGTTGTTGCTTCCAATAAAATAAAAAAAGCTGACGGCGAAATGGCAATCCAGATGACTCGTACAACAGACATCTTAAAATGGCTGGGAGAACATAAGCATCCAAATCAGGTAATATGCGGATTTTCCATGGAAACAGAAAATCTGCTTGCTAATTCATCCAAAAAATTAGAATCAAAAAATTGCGATATGATATGTGCAAACTCATTATCGTCAGAGGGTTCGGGCTTCAAAGCGGATACCAATATATTAACCCTCATAACTAAAGACGGCATTGAAAGTCTCGAAAAGATGACCAAAGAAAAGGCCGCGCACATCATTCTTGACAAACTAAAAACTCTATAAAATATCAAAACTTTGCTGATGTTTATCTTGCTGATATACGGCATGCTCTAAGCATCAGCTTATTTTTTAATCTTATATGATTATTATCATACATTTCTCTATTTCCGAATACATTTTAACAAGACCACGAATGGAAAGGGGAAACGCTATGACATACGAAAAGGAGATTCCTGATTATGCCATGGTTTTGGCCAAGGAAATAGAAGACCGTAAAATCACGCCTATAACCAAAGGGGCTATCTATTCTCCTGTGCAAGTAACCAACATAACAGAGAAACCAAAAACAACCATAACTTTAGAAGAGGACATTCTCGTTCCCGATACAAAACCTGATTTGAAAGAAATTCTTCTAATAGACGGAAAGCCTCGCCTTACCGTCAGACAAATTGACAGCATAACAAAAGGAGATGATTCCATCAATCTATCGGGAGAAATAGAGCTGCAAATGTTATATATCCCGGAAAAATCAGAAAACAGTCTTCCTGTAATTTCCGTGCAGTCAAGAGTGCCTTTTAAAGACAGGTGGCATACGCCAATGTCCGCAGGCGCTACTGTAATTCTTGACTCTTCCATCGAAAAAATAGATTACATGGTTATTAACGAAAGAAAATACCGTGTTAAAATAGTTCTTGAAATTATGGCCAGAGAATACAGTGATTCAAAAGTCGACATCTTTGAAGGTCTGATAGAAGAAGATCTGCAAACGCTTAAGGAAACCGTTGAAATTTCAAGTGTATCTATGAGAAAGAAGGACACTCTTTCTATCAAAGAAGATATTCTTCCAAAGGATAGTTCAAAGCCTGAAGCCATAATAAAACAAGACTTGACAATAGTTGAAAATTATAAGCAGATTTCGACCGATAAAGTTGTAATCAACGGTTTTATCTATGTTAATATCCTTTATATGTCATCATCAAAAGATGACGGGATTTCTGATGTGTCAGGTGAGAACAAATGCTCCTCAGATATTCTGCATCAGCTTCAAGACCGCATAGAATTTACCCAGTTCATACCTGTCTCAAGCGGCGAAGAAAAAAAAGGCTGCACAGTTAATTTTGATGACAGCCAGCTGCATGTAAAGCTAATTCAGGGCGAAGAAGAAAAGGATGTGTTTCGTGTAGAAGGAGAAATTCTTACATATATCGAGCTATACAAAAATACCGAAAAAGAAATAATAGTAGACGGATATCACCGAAATAAAGATTTTGTATGCAAATTTGAGGAAAAAAGCAGCCGGACCTTTGTCGGAACAACATCCTCAGAAGCATCCTCACGAGAAATCATCACTCTTGAAACTTTCGAAGCCGACAAAATACTCTATGCATGTGCCCAGGCCGAAACTGCAATAAGTCACTGTGAACAGGGTAAAATAATTACAGAGGGCACCATTGATGTAAAAATGATATGTTCGTGCAGCAACGAAGAAAGACAGGTATTTGCAGTAAATGAAGCTCTGCCTTACAGAGTGGCGGTTACAATGCCTCAGCTTACAGGAAACGAAATTATTAGCCATAAAGTTTACATAAAAGACATATGGGCAGAAAAAATAAACGGCAAACAGTTGGAGTTCAATGCTGCGGTAATAGTCTTTGCAGATGTGATGCGCCCTTCACCGTTCAAAATTCTGACAGAGCCGGCCTTTGAAGAAAGCTGCACAAAAGGCAAAATACCGCCTATGGTTATTTATATCTGCAAGAAAAACGACAGTCTGTGGCAAATTGCCAAAAGTTTTAAAACAACATGCAGCCTTATAAAAACAATCAACGATCTTGAAACAGATGAATTGTCGGAAAATCAAAAACTTTTAATACTGAAATAGTTTTGCTGTGACCCGGCTTCGCATTGATTATGCGAAGCCTTTATTATTCACTTTGCCTTTAAAATCATCAGATTATTTTTTTATGTATAAACTTCTGTAAATTGTCCATAATCTCTCTGTCAGGAGGTATACTATGGATAAACATTTTGAGAAAATACTTATAATTTTAATGGCGTTGTCTTTTATTTCGCTGCCCTTTTTAGATCATTATGCACAGGCATCAGAAAACGGTCTTCTGCCGCCGGGGTCTCCGGCCTTCTTAAACGAATATCCCGGAATAACTCGGTTTCATATAATAGCCAACAGCGATTCTACAGAAGACCAGGATCTCAAGCTTAAAGTCAGAGATTATGTATTGGAAAAGATTCAGACAGAAATCGCAGAAGAGTTAGCATTAAATAATTCATCATCACAAAAAGGCACAATTGATAATATAGGAGAAGAACAAATCGTTATTAGACGATATATCGAAAATAATCTCCCTAAGATTGAAGAGTGGGCCGCCGAAATTATAGCTGACAGCGATATGTGCTGCGATGTTTCCGCTTCATTTGGAGTTCGCCACATTCCTGCAA
This sequence comes from uncultured Eubacteriales bacterium, assembly GCA_900542295.1. GTDB lineage: Bacteria > Bacillota > Clostridia > Peptostreptococcales > Anaerovoracaceae > Fimisoma. The sequence goes on from UQNJ01000010.1 coordinate 8,392, forward strand.
AATACTACGGCGAACTTCTTTTTCCGGAAGGTAATTATGAAGCTCTTACAATCACAATAGGAGAAGGTAAAGGTCAGAACTGGTGGTGCGTTGTTCTGCCTCCTCTTTGTCTTATTGATTCATCTAATGAAGAAACATCGTCAGAATACAATTTTAATGAAAATGAAAATGTGCTCCTCAAATTTAAAACACAAGAACTGATACAGGAAATAAACGAAAACAACAACCGTAACGCTTGTTTAAATTTGCTCACCAGCACTCTGTCCCTTATACAGAATACGCCAGATGAAGACTTGACACTTATTTTAAAAAATCATATACAGCAGAATTGAATTTTTTAGGTTTTATAATCGGAAGAGCATGTCCTCCACTTATAAATTTAAGCTGTGCATAAGGCAGGCTTTTATATATAAGCCTTGTATGCTCTTCCTTAATCATATCATTAGTACCTGCGACAACCATAACAGGCACTTTTATATTGTAAAGTTCTTCGGGTTTTATATGCGGCTGGTTTATTATTAAATCAAGAAGGCGTGTTCTTCTGCTATTTGGGCATATTAACCGATGAAATTTATAAGATAATAATCTTATTTCAAACTCTGTTTTCTTCAGTCCTTCCGGATATATATTTGCTCCGCAGGTTATCATTTTTTCAATACGATCCTGATATTTTAGAGTAAATGTCAGTGCTATATTCCCTCCGTCAGAAAAGCCCATGATAAACGCCTTGTCTATATTCTTTTCATCCATGAAATTCTTCAAATCTTCTGCAAACTGCTCTATAGTAAACGGCTTTTCTCCCATTGGTGTTTTTCCGTGACCTCGAGTGTCTATCGCTATCACCTTGTAATATTTTGAAAAAAAGGCAATCTGGTTTTTAAAATGTTTTAGACTTCCGCCATTTCCGTGAAGCATTATAAGCGGCCTGCCTTCTCCTTTTTCAATATAATTGAGTTTTATATCCATCGCATATCCCCCCTTATATAAAAGTATACAAGTATGATAAACTTCGTCAATACTTTTTATAAGTTTATGCTGCTACATTATATTTCTATCCGCCGGAGCTGTCAAATCCGAATAAACAGTGCTGTTCATCTTTATTTCAACAGAGTTTTCTCCGCCGCTTACTACATATGTATTTACTTTTTCAATATCCGGACTACTTACAATTACTGCTCTATGTTCTTTATCCTTACTCCATGATATAATTTCATTGCCTTCGCTGGTGCAACGGATATAAGTCTTCTGAAAGCCTTTTCATCACCATAAAATGCCACCATCTTTTCTATATCAATTGAAAGAGCTTGTTCTGCGCTCGAGCCAAAGCTCAAAATTTCGATGTTTCTTCTTCTATTAAATCTGAAAATAAAAATTAACCCTTCGCATTATCTATTTCTTCTTCTACTATATATAATTATATAATAACACACATATATTAAAATATTACTCCTTATCACAGTTGACAGTATTTTCAAAGAAGAGTATACTTGTATACAGGCATGGGTGTATTTTAAAATCACCATTTAACAATATCAACATCAACCTGGTAAGGAGGTAATAAAATGCTGGAATTTTCCAAAAAAACAAACCTGTTAGAACAATCCATATACAGATATAATTTACAAGATATAGAAGAGCCAAATCTTTTCAGAGACATTTTCAACTATGAAGAAGTTCCCAAAATAGCTTTTAACCACAGGCGGGTTCCCATGAACATGCCTGAGGATATCTGGATAACAGATACTTCTTTCAGAGACGGTCAGCAATCCATGGCTCCTTATACTGTAAAACAGATTGTTGATTTATATAAACTGCTGTCACGGCTTAGCGGACCTTACGGTATAATTCGCCAATCAGAATTTTTTATATATACGAAAAAAGATAGGGATGCAATATCCAAATGTATGGATACAGGCCTGAAATTCCCGCAGATAACAACATGGATACGAGCAAAAAAAGAAGACTTTCAGTTAGTTAAAGACCTTGAAATAAAAGAAACCGGAATCCTTGTTTCTTGCAGTGATTATCACATATTCAAAAAAATGAATATGACAAGAAGACAGGCCGCAGATTACTATCTTGAAACAGTTAAAGAAGCTCTTAATGCAGGTCTTGTTCCGAGATGCCACCTTGAAGATATAACGAGAGCAGATTTCTACGGGTTTGTAGTTCCTTTCGTAAATGAAATAATGGATCTTTCTGAGGAAGCTAATATTCCTGTAAAAATAAGAATATGCGATACAATGGGATATGGTGTTCCTTATCCTGAGGTAGCTATGCCAAGGAGCGTTGCAGGTCTTGTCTACGGACTCCAGCATTATTCGGAGGTACCAAGCGAAATGCTTGAGTGGCACGGCCACAACGACTTTTACAAAGCAGTTGCAAATGCCTCTGCTGCCTGGCTTTACGGAGCTTCCGCAGTAAACTGTTCAATGCTTGGAATCGGAGAAAGAACAGGAAATGTACCTCTTGAAGCAATGGTATTTGAATATGCTTCATTAAAAGGTTCATTAGACGGAATGGACACTACGGCAATCACAGAAATTGCAAGATACTTCAAAGATGAAATGGGCTACGATATACCGCCTATGACTCCTTTCGTAGGAGAAAACTTCAATATTACCAAAGCCGGCATCCATGCTGACGGCTTGATGAAAGATGAGGAAATATACAATATCTTCAATACCAAAAAACTTCTCAATCGTACTCCCGGTGTTGCTGTCAGCAAAACATCAGGGCTTGCAGGAATCGCTTACTGGATAAACGAACACTATTCACTTTCCGAAAACAAAATGACTAAAGACACTCCTCTTGTAATCGAATTAAAAGACTGGGTAGATGAAATGTATGCCGATGGAAGAACCACAAGCCTTTCCAATCAGGAAATGGAAGAGAAAATAGAAGAATTGACGAAAGGAGCCCTCTCGAAAAATGATAGACTATAAATCACTTTCTCTGGCAAACCAGGTTTACCAGACTATAGAAAACAACATCCTGAGCGGCGTGTACAAAACCGGTGAAATAATAAGCGAATCAAAGCTTTCAGAAGAATTAGGAGTGAGCAGAACACCGGTAAGAGAGGCTATGGCCCGCCTTGAAAATGACAGATTGATAGGCATCAGTCCCTCAGGCACAGTAGTTCTGGGAATAACAGACAACGATGTCATGGATATGTTTACGGTCAAAAAATTTCTTGAACCTAAAGTTGCAAAGATGGCTGCGGCAAACATATCCGAAGAGGAGCTTGCAAAACTAAAAGATATCCTTGATCAGCAGGAGTTTTATGAAGAAAAAAAGAATATAGAAAAAGTCCGCAATCTTGATACTCAATTTCATGATATAATATATTCTGCTTGCGGCAGCTCTATTTTCCAGTCTATATTGTCTCCTATACATCATAAGCTGATGAAATATCGCAAAGACTCTCTGACCAATACCGACAGAAGCCATTACTCTATATGCGAACATATGGATATTTACAATGCGTTAAAATCAAGAGACATTGAAAAAACAGAAGAAATTGTTGCAAAACATATAGATGCAGCTTGCAAAAGTATAAAGAAAGGAACGGCAAAATAATGGGTTTAACAATAGCACAAAAAATAATCAAAGAACACCTCGTAAGCGGAGAAATGATTCCCGGTAAAGAAATTGCTCTTAAGATAGACCAGACTCTTACTCAGGATGCTACCGGCACCATGGCCTATCTGGAATTTGAAACCATGGGAGTTCCCCGTGTGCGCACAGAGCTTTCTGTGGCATATATAGATCATAACACATTGCAATCAGGTTTCGAAAATGCTGATGACCACCGTTTTATACAATCTATGGCAAAAAAACACGGTCTGTATTTTTCAAGACCGGGCAATGGAATCTGCCACCAGGTTCACCTTGAGAGATTCGGCAAGCCGGGAAAAACTCTGATAGGATCTGACAGTCACACTCCTACAGGCGGAGGCATAGGAATGCTTGCTATGGGAGCCGGAGGCCTCGATGTTGCAGTAGCAATGGGAGGCGGCGCATACTACATTACAATGCCTAAAATGTATAAAGTTAACCTTACAGGAAAGCTTCGTGACTTCGTTACCGCAAAAGATGTAAGCCTTGAAATATTAAGAATATTATCTGTAAAAGGCGGTGTCGGCGCAATAATAGAATGGGGCGGTGAGGGAGTAAAAACACTTTCCGTTCCTGAAAGAGCAACTATAACAAATATGGGAACAGAACTTGGTGCAACAACCTCAATATTCCCTTCAGATGAAACAACAAAAGCTTTCTTGGAAGCCGAGGGCAGACCGGAAGATTATGTCGAACTGAAAAGCGATGACGATGCAGTATACGATAAAATTATCGATATAAATCTTTCAGAATTAAAGCCTATGATCGCATGTCCTCACAGTCCCGACAATGTAGTAGAAGTTTCCAGCCTCAAAGGAACAAAAGTTGACCAGGTCTGCATAGGCTCCTGTACCAACTCTTCACTTTTAGACATGCTTAAAGTTGCTGCATTGCTTAAAGGCAAGACAATTCGCCCGGAAGTAAGTCTTTCCATATCCCCGGGTTCAAAGCAGGTTCTTTCAATGCTTGCAGACTGCGGCGCTTTATCAGATATTCTCGCAAGCGGAGCAAGAGTTTTGGAATGTGCCTGCGGTCCTTGCATAGGAATGGGATTTTCACCTAATTCAGGCGGCGTATCCCTTAGAACCTTTAACAGAAACTTTGAAGGCCGTTCAGGCACAGCAGACGGACAAGTATATCTTGTTTCACCTGAAACAGCAGTAGCCGCTGCTCTTACAGGTGAAATAACAGATCCTATACTTCTTGGAAAAATGCCGGAAGTAAATATGCCTGAAAAATTCAAGATAGACGACAGTGCTGTTATACCTCCGGCTTCAGCAGAAGAAGCAAAAGACATTGAAATATTAAGAGGACCAAACATCAAACCTTTCCCTGACAGCAAGCCGCTCGGAGATTCTATCAATGTTCCTCTTGTTCTTAAAGTAGGCGACAATATCACTACCGATCACATTATGCCGGCAGGAGCTAAGATATTGCCATACAGATCAAATATACCTCATCTGTCTCAGTACTGCTTCGGAGTATGTGATAAAACATTCCCGGAAAGAGCCAAGGCAGCAGGAGAAAGTATAATAGTAGGCGGAAACAACTACGGACAAGGCTCTTCGAGAGAGCATGCGGCTCTGGTTCCTCTCTATCTTGGTGTCAGGGCTGTCATTACGAAAAGCTTTGCAAGAATACATGCAGCAAATCTTATAAATGCCGGAATTGTTCCTCTTACTTTTGAAAATCCGGATGATTATGATAAGCTTAATCAAAATGACAACTTATCCATAGACAATATATACGTAGGTCTTGACAGCGGCAGACTAATATTAAAGAATACCGACTCAGGCTTGGAAATTCCATTGGTTTGCAGCTTTACAGAAAGACAAAAGGCAATACTTAAGGCCGGCGGTCTCTTAAAATATGTAGGCATGGGAAATATGTAAGGAGGTAACTGACTTGGAAAATTATATAAAAAATGCTGTTAATCAGTTTGAAAAGTTACTGACGGAACAGCTTGAAAGAGCTGAAAGAATGTCAAACGCACAGCCTGCCAAGGATTTTAAATCACTGAATAAAATAAAAGTGGGACTGTGCGGCGGAGATGGTATCGGCCCTATCATCATGAAAGAAGCCCGCCGTCTGTTAAACTCGCTGCTGTCAGAAGAACTTGCATCAGGCAGAATAGAACTCTGTGAGATAGACGGCCTGACTATAGAAAACAGATTAGAAAAAGGACAGCCTGTTCCTGACGATGTTCTTGCTAAAATAAAGTCCTGCGACGTCATTCTAAAAGGTCCTACCACAACACCTAAGGGTGGCAAAATGGAAAGTGCAAATGTTACTTTGCGCCGTGAGCTTGACCTTTATGCCAATGTCCGCCCTGTATCTGTTCCTGAAGAGGGTATAGACTGGATGTTCTACCGTGAAAATACAGAGGGAGAATATACTCTTGGCAGCAAAGGCATAGAAATCCCTGATATACTGTCAATGGACTTTAAGGTAACAACTGACTGCGGAACTAAAAGAATCGCACGAGCTGCATTTGAATATGCCAAAAACAACGGCAAAACCAATGTTGCCATAGTAACAAAGGCAAATATAATGAAGAAAACCGATGGAAAATTTTCTAAAATCTGCAACGAAATCGCCGCAGAGTACCCGGGTATCACTGCAGAAGATTGGTACATAGACATTATGACTGCGAACCTGGTGAATAAATCCATAAGAAATAAATTTCAGGTATTTGTTCTTCCCAATCTGTACGGCGATATCATAACTGATGAAGCCGCAGAAATTCAGGGTGGAGTCGGTACTGCCGGAAGCGCAAACATAGGAGATAACTATGCCATGTTTGAAGCTATCCACGGAAGTGCCCCCCGAATGATTGAAGAGGGCCTCGGCGACTATGCCAACCCATCCAGTATATTTAAGGCAACAGAAATGATGCTAAGACATATAGGTCTCTCAGAGGCTGCCGACAAACTTAAATCAGCTCTCAACATATGCTGCGATACTGAAAAAACAGTTGTTGTCACAGGGCTGAAAGACGGTGCAACCTGCAAAGAATTTGCCGACTATGTAATAAGCAAGCTATAAGAATATTAAGCCAGTGACTGTTAAAAACATTCCGGCTATTCTTGTGTTCTATAATAAATGTTGAGGTGGCTGAAAATAATTTCAGTTATCTCAACATTTTTTCATAAAAGGAATTGAACATACAAAATCTCTGATAATGGAATTTTGACTGTTTCTTAATAAAATGTTATTTGACTGATTATAGATACCTGCAGCTTATTGCCGTAAAACCATGTTGTTGGCAGCATTTTCATATTTCCTTCTTATTTTCTACATATTTTTTATAGCTTTACTCCCCCAAGTTTACACACAAATAGTCGATAATATATTCAAAGAGGTCATCAGCCACCTTGATGCATACAGTCCTCCAACACACTTTTCAGAAAACAAACAATGTATGCACCTATAGGCGAATGGAGAGGTCTCTCTCCTACAGCGGCTACACCACACCGTTATTTCCTCTCCTGCTGAGCGACCCTTGTTTTAAATTTCTCAAATACAAAAGCATTTCTAAAACTTGTTATATCAGCCTTATCGTAGTATAATTTATTGATAATATTTTTAAAGGAAATAAGATACTATGAAACTGATACAATTACTTAAACAAGATACCCTGTCACTTTCTTTTGAAGTATTCCCACCAAAAGCAGATTCTTCCTTTGATAGCGTAAAAGCAGCAACAGAAGAAATCGCAAAACTTAAACCGGCTTTTATGAGCGTCACTTACGGAGCAGGGGGCGGAACGAGCAAATATACATTGGATATAGCAAAAAATATAAAGGATTTATACGGTGTGTCAACTCTGGCTCACCTTACTTGTGTTTCATCAACACATGAAACTGTAAAACAGAAAATAAACGAAATCAAAAAAGCAGGTATTAAGAATGTAATGGCTCTTAGAGGCGATATCCCCGAAGGAACCGACTTAACCCATCGTGACAAATGGCATTATCATCATGCTATAGACCTTATAAGAGAGCTAAAGGAAAGTGATGCCGACTTTTGCATAGGTGGAGCATGCTACCCGGAAATCCATCCCGAAAGTGCAAACCAGAAAGAAGATATAGAATATCTAAAAGAAAAAGTAGATGCAGGCTGTGAATTCTTGACAACCCAGATGTTCTTTGATAATAATCTTCTCTATAACTTCATGTACAAAATAAGAGAAGCCGGTATAACAGTGCCTATTATTGCCGGAATAATGCCTATAACCAACGCAAAACAAGTAGAAAGAGCCATTAAACTATCCGGCTCCCATATGCCGCAACGTTTTAAAAGCATCGTCGATAAATTCGGTTCAGATCCTGCCGCAATGAAACAGGCAGGCATAGCATATGCTACAGATCAGATTATAGACCTGTTTGCCAACAATATTACAAATGTACATGTATATTCAATGAACAAGCCAGATGTAGCCATGAAAATTCAATCCAATCTTTCTGATATATTGGGAAAAGAATGATGAGTATGCTTCATGTTAAAAAATACAATGAGCCCATTTGGGACATTAAAGAAATTCTACGTTACATAGGGTGTCGTGAAAGCTCAGAAGAAATCGACGGTTTAATTACACAATGTATTTCGGAATTAAAACAGAAGCTCTCCTATAAAGTAGTTTTTACAACACTAAAGAAAAAAGATTTTTGCAAAATTTCAAAAGACTGCCTTGATGATACCGATAAAGCTCTACCGTTCGGAAGCAGGTCTCTTGCAAAAAATCTGCAAAGCTGTGAAGATATAATCATTTTTGCTGCCACTATAGGTATTGAAATTGACAGATTGATTTCAAAATACAGCAGACTTTCTCCGGCGAAAGCTCTGTGCTTTCAGGCTATCGGTGCAGAACGAATAGAAAGTCTTTGTAATACTTTTAACAGCGAAGTAAGGCAGGAGCTCTGTGCAAGAGGCCTATCCGCAAAACCAAGGTTCAGTCCCGGCTACGGAGATTTTCCTTTATATACACAAAGACTTATTTTTGATTTGCTTGACTGCCCAAGAAAAATAGGCCTTTCTTTAAATGAAAGTCTTATAATGTCACCATCTAAGTCAGTTACAGCAATTATCGGAATTTCAAATGAGACGCAAGACCATTTCAATGACGAAAATCATCCATCTTCTTGCAGCGAATGCAGCAGTACCAACTGCAATTTCAGAAAGGAATAATTCATGAAACTGTTAGATTATATGAAAGATAATATTGTCTATCTTGACGGAGGTATGGGAACACTTATACAAGAAGCCGGACTTCCCGCCGGAGAATACCCTGAAAACTGGAATATTACCCACCCTGAAGTGATAGAAGAAATTCACAGAAGCTATTTTGACGCAGGAAGCAACATAGTAAACACCAATACTTTCGGTGCCAATTCTCTTAAATTTTCAAAGGAGAAGCTTAAAGAAATCATAAAATCCGCTATTGAAAATGCAAGCCGTGCTCGTAAATCATCAAAAGGCTCACAGGAAAAATATATAGCTCTCGATATAGGTCCGTGCGGGAAACTTCTTAAGCCGTACGGCGACTTGGCTTTTGAAGATGCTGTAGAACTTTTTGCTGAAATTGTACGGGCAGGAGACTCTACTGAGGTAGACCTTATTTTTATAGAAACCATGAGCGACAGCTACGAAACAAAAGCTGCACTTCTTGCCGCTAAAGAAAACAGCAATCTTCCCGTATTCGTATCTAACGCTTACGGTGAAGACGGGAAACTGATGACAGGCGCAAACCCTGCCGCAATGGTCGCCTTGATAGAAGGAATGGGGGCTGATGCCGTAGGTGCAAACTGTTCACTTGAACCAAAACAACTCAGAGGAGTAGTAGATGAGCTTCTTAAAAATGCATCTATACCGGTTCTTTTAAAACCCAACGCAGGTCTTCCAAAAGAAGTAGATGGAAAAGCCATATACGAAACATCCTCTGATGAATTCGCATCTGATTTAAAAGATGCTGTATCAAAAGGAGTACGCCTTATAGGCGGATGCTGCGGAACAAATCCGGAATACATAAGCAAGATCACATCATTAACCTCCGCAATGAAACCGCTTCCTATAGAACCTAAAAACATTACTTGTGCTTCATCTTACACTCATGCAGTCAAATTCGACAGCTCTCCCATACTGATAGGGGAGAGGATCAATCCAACAGGTAAAAAAAGATTTAAACAAGCTCTTTTAGATGAGGATATAAACTATATATTACAAGAAGGTGTTAACCAACAGGAGCTTGGTGTTCATATTCTTGATGTCAATGTTGGACTTCCCGAAATTGATGAAGCCGACATGTTAAAAAAAGCTGTTTTCGAACTTCAGTCAGTAATAAACCTTCCTTTGCAGATAGATACCGCAGATACTACAGCAATGGAGGCCGCATTGCGTCTGTATAACGGAAAAGCAATGATAAATTCCGTAAGCGGAAAAGAATCATCTATGGATGCAATTTTTCCTCTTGTTAAAAAATACGGTGGGTTGGTAGTTGCTCTCACTCTTGATGATAATGGAATTCCAAAGACAGCAGAAGGCAGAATAGAAATTGCAAAGAAAATTATCGACCGTGCTTCAGAATACGGAATAGACAAAAAAGACATAATATTTGACACCCTTGCAATGACAATAAGCGCAGATTCCAAGGCCGCAGCCGAAACTCTTAAGGCTCTTGATTTCATAAAGAACGAGCTCGGCTGTCATACTTCACTGGGTGTTTCAAACATTTCATTCGGCTTGCCGAAAAGAGATTTCATAAACAGCACTTTTTTTGCCTGTGCCTTGGAGAAAGGCCTTTCTGCTGCAATCATGAATCCTTATTCATCCGAAATGATGAAAACATATTATGCCTTCAACGCCCTTCATAACAATGATGAAAACTGTAGTGAATATATTAATTTTGCAGAAACTGTAAAAATATATGACGCTTCCCCTGCTGTGCCCGAGCAAAAGTCTACCGAAAGCAGTTCAAACGCTGACTGCAGCAGTTTGCTTACTGAACTTCAGCAGGCGATTACAAAAGGATTAAAAGAAAAGGCCGGAGAACTTACCGAGAATATACTAAGTGCAGATAATGCTCCTGATCCATTAAGCATAATTCAGGAAGAGATAATCCCCGCATTGGATATTGTAGGTAAAGGCTTTGAAAAGAAAACCATATATCTTCCGCAGCTGCTGATGAGCGCAGAAGCCGCAAAAGCTTCATTTGAACATATCAAACTGCATATGTCAAATGAAATCGCTGTAAATAAGTCTGTTGTTGTTATCGCCACTGTCCACGGTGATATACATGACATAGGAAAGAATATAGTTAAACTTCTGCTTGAAAACTACGGTTTTAAAGTAGTTGACTTAGGAAAAGATGTTGCTCCCGAAACTATAACAGCAGCAGTAATAGAATATCATGCGCCAGCAGTGGGTTTAAGCGCTCTTATGACTACCACTGTCCCTTCAATGGAAAAAACCATTCAGCTTTTGAAGGAAAAAGCCCCATGGTGCAGAGTAGTTGTAGGCGGTGCAGTCCTGAATCAGGAGTATTCGGATAAAATAGGTGCAGATAAATATGCAAAAGATGCCATGGATACTGTAAGATATGTAGATGTCCTATGATTATATCCAAGGCTGTTTAAATTTATAATATAAGCTAAAACAGTATACAATATAGTTGTAAATTTAATTATATGAAAAGGAGATAAGACAATGACAAAGGTACTAATCAGTCCCGGAAAATATCTACAAGGGGCAGGTGAACTTAAAAACATAGGCTCTCACACAAAGGTATATGGAAACAAACCTCTTGTTATCATCAGCTCCGGCGGCTATAAAAGATTCGGAGACGTGGTAAAATCAGGTTTTGAAGCCGAAAATACAGAAGCTGTATTTGAATTTTTTAATGGTGAGTGCAGTAAGAACGAAATAAATCGTCTCAAGAAAATCGTCGCTGATAAGGAATGTGACATGGTAGTTGGAATAGGCGGAGGAAAAATCTTCGACACTGCCAAGGCTGTAGCATATTATTGCAAAACACCTGTAGTAATTTGCCCGACCATAGCTTCTACAGACGCTCCTTGCAGCGCACTTTCTGTAATATATACAGACGAGGGTGTGTTTGAAGAGTATCTGTTCCTTCCTAAAAATCCTGACTTAGTTCTGATGGATACCGATATTATTTCCAAATCACCTGTAAGACTTACAATGGCAGGCATAGGCGATGCCCTTGCAACTTATTTTGAAGCAAGAGCATGTTTCCAAAAGGACGCAGATACTTGCGCAGGCGGAAAGGCTACAGAAGCTGCAATGGCTCTTGCTGAATTATGCTACAATACTTTGCTTGACGAGGGTTTAAAAGCAAAATTAGCTTTAGAGGCAGGCGTATGCACTAAATCAGTTGAAAAGATAATTGAAGCCAACACATTGCTCTCAGGTATAGGCTTTGAAAGCGGCGGACTTGCAGGTGCTCATGCAATACACAACGGTCTAACTGTTTTAGAAGAGTGCCACCATATGTACCACGGAGAAAAAGTGGCTTTCGGAACTATAACACAGTTGATCCTCGAAAATGAGGACTTAGATACAATCGGAAATATTATAGAGTTCTGTATAGAACTTGGACTGCCTGTCACCTTGGGAGAACTTGGAGTTTCCGAAATTACAGAAGAAAAGATAATGAAAGTTGCAGAAGCTGCTGCTGCTGAGACTGATACTATACACAATATGCCGTTTACAGTTACCGCAAAGGATGTATACGCTGCCATAATGGCCGCAGACAACATGGGCAGATACTTTCTCGGCGAATAAATTAACCTGATATTTTTATTATGAAATCTGAAAACACCCTTTCGAGGCGGACATCCGCAGGAAGCTGTTTGCTTCCGAGGACCGGGCCGCCGAGAATGGGTGTTTTGAATTCTCAAGTCTGTAGTAATTTAATTCGATTTTTCTCAATCTGAAAACACCCCTTCGAGGCGGACATCCGCAGGAAACTATTTGCTTCCGAGGACCGGGCCGCCGAGAATGGGTGTTTTGACTTCTCAATTCTGTAGTAATTTAATTTGATTTTTCTCAATCTGAAAAACACCCCTTTGAGGCGGACATCCGCAAGAAGCTATTTGCTTCCGAGGACCGAGCCGTCGAGAATGGGTGTTTTGAATTCTATTCTATTACCGGATCCCCAAACAAAGGCTTTGTATATAAGCTCTCGTTCCCTGTGGAATCTTCAAATACTCTTACAGTAGCTCTAAGAATATTATTCTCTTCTACAATAACTCTTGTGCCATACTTATCGTCAAAAGAAAATTGCCAGTATTTTTCCCCCTCATACTCTATTTTTTCCATATCTGTAACGCCCCATATCATGTTGACTCTTGTCATTGCAATGACATCGGACACTACTGGAATATTGATAATGATGACAATGGCAACTATAACTATCGCAGTGATAATAGTCTTCTTTTTATTCATCTTCTTCATTTATTACCACCTCCACTGATTCTTTTTTATACAGTCATTTTACATTTATAAACATTTTCTGTTGTAACCTCTATTCTTGTCTCAAGAATATATCATAATTATATCAAAGTCAATAATATTTGATAAAATCTTATCAAAATTTCCGTTTAAAATTCCTCTAAAACTTAAATATCATCCCAAGCGGGGCAACCGCCAAAATTCAAAATTTATCTTTCTGTATAATAAAAAACACCCTTTCGAGGCGAACATCCGCAGGAAGATATTTGCTTCCGAGGACCGGGCCGCCGAGAATGGGTGTTTTGACTTCTACAGTCCCAAACCAAAATTTTCTTTGACACGCTTCATAGTTTTCTGTGCTATAGCATCAGCTTTCTGTGCTCCATCTTTCAATATTTGAATAAGCTCATCTGAATAGCGTATCTCATCAAATCTTGCACGAATAGGCGCAAGAGTTTGGCAAGTAACTTCTACTAAATCTTTCTTAAAGTCTCCATATCCTTTTCCCTCATAATTTTTCTCAAGTTCAGGTATAGGAGTTCCTGAAAGTACACTGTAAATATTTAGCAAATTACTGATTCCCGGTTTATTTTCCACATCAAAACGAATCACACCCTCAGAATCGGTAGTTGCTTTCATTATTGACTTTTTAATCTTTGAAGGCTCATCAAGCAAAGAAATTCTCGAATGTACATTTTCAGCACTTTTGCTCATTTTCTTGGATGGGTCATCAAGAGCCATTATCCTTGCGCCTTCTTTTAAAAATCTTCCATCCGGTATAACAAAAGTATCAGGGTATTTGCCGTTAACCCTAACCGCTAAGTCACGACAAAGCTCAATATGCTGCTTCTGATCATTTCCTACAGGAACTACATCTGTATCATAAAGCAAAATATCCGCTGCCATTAAAACAGGGTAGGTAAAGAGCCCTGTAGGCGCTGATTCCTTATTTTTACTCTTATCTTTAAACTGCGTCATTCTGGATAACTCGCCGGTGTATGAATTACATGTGAGTACCCACGAAAGTTCAGCATGTCCGGGAACATCAGACTGAACGAAAACTATAGATTTTTCAGGGTCTACGCCTACGGCAAGATACAAAGCCGCAACATCCAAAATATGCTCTTTCAGCGTCTTTGGGTCTTGAGGAACAGTTATAGCATGCATATCTACTATGCAATATATACATTCATGGTCTTCCTGAAGCTCAACAAACTGTTTCAATGCGCCAAGATAGTTTCCCAAATGAATATTTCCTGTCGGCTGTACGCCGGAAAAAACTCTTTTCATCGAATATGCCTTCTTTCTTTAAATTATTGCCTGTGCATTTCTTTTCTGAACTGCTCTACTATACTTTTTTCAGCACGGGAAATAGTCATCTGAGAGACGCCCAATTCTTTGGCAATAGCCGCCTGAGGTCTGTTTTCGATGAATCTTTCCTTGAAAATATATCTGTAGTTTTCACTGAAATTTTCCAGGACTTTACTTACAATTTCGTTTATCTCTACACGCTCATATCCCAAATCTTCAAACCCTATATATTTTTCTAACGGATTATCCTCGTTTTCCTCGGAAGTACCTGATGAAGCACTTTCAAGAGAATAAGTACCATAGGCCTTTGAGCTTTCAAGTGCCTGCATTATCTGCTCGTGTGTAAACCCGGTTGCCTCTGAAATCTCCCTGACACTTGGAGCTCTCCCAAGTTCTACGGAAAGGTCGCTTTTTACCTCTTGAACTTTGGTAGCTATTTCTTTAAGCCGTCTCGGTACTTTGAGACTCCACTGCTTATCACGGAAATATTTTTTAATTTCTCCAAGTATAGTTGGGGTAGCAAAACTTTTAAACTCGTACCCCTTTGAAATATCAAATCGTTCCACAGCAGAAACTAAAGCAAGAGCCCCTACTTGATAAAGATCATCGTAATCTACACCTTTACCCAGATACTTTCTTATTAGGATATCAACCATGTACAGATTATCTTCTACAATCTTATTTCTTAATTCAATTGTTGGATTTTCTGCGTACCGGTTGAATAATTCTGAATTCATTACTTTGCCTTTGTCATCTTAATAGCTTTTTTGCAGTTCGGTTCGTCTATCACTTCTACGCTTGTCATAAGAGACTTTATTACATAAAGTCCCAAGTCGCCCTCATTTGGACAGTCAAGACAAGGCTTTTGAAGCTTCTTGAGCTTGTGGCTGCTGCTCGTATCTGTTACATAGATTTCCATTATTCCCTCTTTAATGATACAGTCTACCTGATACTGTTCAGCAAAGCCCTCTGAGCCATGGCATGATATGTTTTTACATGCTTCGCCTACTGCTGTTTTTATATCTTCTATTTCTTCTACATTAAATCCTGCGCTGTTTGCCGCAGAACCCACGGCTAACCTTACAATAGTTATATATTCAGGCTTGCCGGGAATGACAAATTGTAATTTGTCTTCCATGAGTTTTCTCCTTTATCTAAATTCTATTTTAATTCAAGCTGCTCTTCACCGTCGGAAGCCTCTGCGATTTCCTTTTGCAGCTCGTCCTCACGGGCAACCTTTGCAAGGGCTATAATGTTTACATCCTCTGCAACATTCATTATCTTTACGCCCTGAGTTGCTCGTCCGAGTCTTGAAATTTCTTTTGCCTGCATTCTTATTATTATTCCGTTGGAATTGATAAGCATAACATCGTCGTCATCATCTACAACCATAGCTCCTATCAATTCTCCGGTCTTTTTAAATTTAGCTTTGTCATAGGTCAAAAGTCCTTTGCCGCCTCTTACCTGTATCTTATATTCTTCAACCTTTGTTCTCTTGCCGTATCCTTTTTCTGTTACAACAAGAAGTTCTTGACCCGGCTCTACAAGTTCCATTGAAACAACTTCGTCATCTTTTTCAAGCTTTATTGCTCTTACACCGCCGGCAATTCTTCCCATAGGTCTTACATCTTCTTCTGAGAAGCATATGCATTTTCCGTGCTTTGTTACAATGATTACATTATTGCTTCCGCTGGTCTGTTTTATATCTATGAGCTGATCTCCCTCTTTGAGGTTCATCGCTATAAGACCGGCTTTTCTGTTGGTATCGAAGTTTGAAAGAGCGGTTTTCTTGATGATTCCGTCTTTTGTAACTGCCATCAAATATTTATCCTCTGCAAATTCACTTATAGGAATTACTGCCGTAACTCTTTCTCTTTGCATCAGATTGAGGAAGTTTACCACAGGAGTTCCTTTGGCAGTTCTTGTTGCTTCAGGGATTTCGTACGCTTTTATTCTATGAGCTTTTCCTGTATTTGTAAAGAACATTAAATAATCATGGGTAGATGTCATTATCATATTCTTTACAAAATCGTTTTCACGAGTAGTAAGACCGGTTATTCCCTTGCCGCCTCTTCTCTGTGCTTTGTAGTTATCTACAGGAACTCTCTTGACATATCCCAAGTGGGTGAGGGTAATACATACCTTTTCTTCTTCTATAAGATCCTCTTCGTCTATTTCCTGGGCATCAGCTTTAATTTTTGTTTTTCTTTTATCTCCCCATTTTTCTTTTATTTCTATGAGTTCTTCTTTTATTACTCCCATGAGTTTATGTTCATCTGCAAGAAGTTCTGCATAATATGCGATTTTTTTAAGAAGCTCCTGATATTCTTTTTCTATTTTTTCTTTTTCCAGTCCCTGAAGTCTGCGAAGCTGCATATCCAGTATAGCCTGAGCCTGTATTTCTGAAAGCTCAAACCTCTTCATCAGTTTTTCTTTAGCATCGTTGTAACTGCTTCTGATAATTTTAATTATTTCATCTATATTATCAAGAGCAATCAAATAACCTTCTAATATGTGTGCTCTTGCTTCTGCTTTCTTCTTATCGAATAAGGTTCTTCTTGTTACAACTTCCTTTTGATGCTTTAAGTATTCGCTTATTATTTCTTTAAGATTCAGAATCTTAGGTCTGCCGTCAACTAAAGCAAGCATTATCATTGAAATTGTATCCTGAAGCTGAGTATGCTTATAAAGTCTGTTAAGAACTATATTTGCATTAGTATCTCTTTTGAGTTCTATTACTATACGCATACCTTTACGATTGGACTCGTCACGTATAGCTGTTATTCCTTCAACTCTTTTATCTCTTACAAGATCAGCTATCTTTTCTATAAGACGAGCTTTGTTTACCTGATAAGGTATTTCTGTAACTATAATCTGTTGTTTCCCATGAGAAGTCTCTTCGATTTCTGTTACTGCTCTGACTATAGCCTTACCTTGACCTGTACGATAAGCTTCTCTTACAGATGATTTTCCCATTATTATTGCACCGGTAGGAAAATCAGGTCCCTTTACTATTTTTATTAAATCGTCTACTGTTGCTTCCGGCTCATCTATAAGTTTAACTGATGCATCAATTACTTCGCACAAATTGTGCGGAGGTATTGATGTTGCCATTCCTACGGCTATACCATTAGATCCATTTACAAGAAGATTCGGAAATCTTGAAGGAAGAACTACAGGTTCTTCTTCTTCGCCGTCAAAGTTAGGTGTAAAATCTACAGTTTCTTTTTCTATATCTCTAAGCATCTGTAGAGCAAGGGGTGTCATTCTCGCTTCTGTATAACGCATGGCGGCAGCTCCGTCTCCGTCAACAGAACCAAAGTTTCCATGTCCGTCTACAAGCGTATATCTTATATTAAATGGCTGAGCGAGTCTTACCATTGCATCATAAATTGAAGAGTCGCCGTGAGGGTGATATTTACCCATTACTTCACCGACTATACGAGCCGATTTCTTATGAGGCTTATCCGGTGTTACACCAAGTCCGCTCATACCATAAAGTATTCTTCTGTGTACAGGTTTAAGTCCGTCTCTTACATCAGGAAGGGCACGGCCTACTATTACGCTCATGGCATAATCGATATAAGAGTCTTTCATTTCTTTATTTATTTCATGCTGTATAAGCTTTTGATCTTCTAAAAATGTTGCCATTTATTGCCCTCCTTTCTAAATATCAAGTTTTGCATAATGTGCATTATCTTCAATAAACTTCTTACGAGGCGGAACTTTATCTCCCATAAGAGTTGAGAAAGTCTGATCTGCCGCAGCACTGTCCTCAATTGTTATCTGAATAAGAGTTCTGTGTTCATAATCCATTGTAGTATCCCAAAGCTGTTCAGCATCCATTTCACCAAGACCTTTGTAACGCTGAATTGTAGGTTTACCTTGCTTTGTTTCAATAGTCTTCATAAGCTCTTCCTGCTCTTTTTCACTATAGGTATAATAAACATCTTTACCCTTTTTAACTTGATAAAGAGGTGGCTGAGCAGCATAAACATAACCTCCTTCGATGAGAGGGGTCATATATCTATAGAAGAATGTAAGAAGCAATGTTCTTATATGAGCACCGTCAACATCGGCATCGGTCATTATTATAATCTTATGGTATCTTAATTTTTCCACATTAAAATCATCTCCGATACCACATCCGAATGCAGTTATCATGTTTTTTATTTCATCGGAGTTTAATATTTTATCTAATCTTGCTTTTTCTACATTAAGAATTTTACCTCTTAAAGGAAGAATGGCTTGTCTCTTTCTGTCTCTTCCGTCCTTTGCACTTCCTCCGGCGGAATCTCCCTCGACTAAAAAGATTTCGCACTGTGACGGGTCTTTATCGGAGCAATCTGCCAGCTTTCCCGGTAATGAAAAGCTGTCTAAAGCGCCTTTTCTTCTTGTAAGATCTCTTGCTTTTCTTGCAGCCTCTCTCGCACGAGCTGCTTTTATACATTTTTCAAGTATAATCTTTGCCTGAGCAGGATTTTCTTCAAGAAAAGCAGTAAGATTTTCATTGGTTGTAGTTTCTACAAATCCTCTCATATCAGGATTTCCAAGTTTTGCTTTTGTCTGTCCTTCAAATTGAGGTTCTTCAAGCTTTACAGAAACTATAGCGGTAAGCCCTTCTCTGACATCCTCTCCGCTTAATGTATCATTTTCTTTTAGAATCTTCGCCTTTTTTCCGTAATCATTAAAAGTTCTTGTTAAAGCACTTTTAAAACCTATAATATGAGTTCCGCCATCAGTAGTATTTATATTATTTGCATATCCTAAAACGAGTTCATTGTAATTTTCGGTATACTGCATTGCGACTTCAACTTCACAATTTTCTTTTACCATCTCAAAATATATTACATCAGGATGTATTGCGTCTTTATTCTGATTCTGAAATTTTACAAATTCTTTAATTCCACCTTCGTAATGAAAAGTTTCATTTCTCTTTTTTCCATCTCTTTCATCTTTGAAAATAATTTTTATTCCTTTGTTGAGAAATGCCATTTCACGAAGTCTGTGTTCTAAAATATCATAGTCAAACACAGTAGTTTCAAATATTTCAGGATCGGGCCAAAAGCTTGTCTTTGAACCGGTCTTTTTTGATTCTCCTATTATTTCAAGAGGAGTGACGGTTTTGCCTCTTTCATAGCACTGTTTATATATTTTGCCGTTTCTCTTTATTTCAACTTCCATATGGGTTGAAAGGGCATTTACTACAGAAGCTCCTACTCCGTGAAGACCTCCGGAAACCTTATATCCTCCACCTCCGAATTTTCCTCCCGCATGAAGAACTGTATGAATTACTTCCACTGCCGGAATTTTAAGTTTCGGATGCTTATCTACAGGCATACCTCTTCCATCATCTTCTACAGTTATAGAATTATCTTTACAAATAGTTACTTTAATTGTGCTGCAATAACCTGCCAGAGCTTCATCGACACTGTTATCCACAATTTCGTATACAAGATGATGAAGACCCTTTGATCCGGTACTTCCTATATACATTCCAGGTCTTTTTCTTACAGCTTCAAGACCTTCAAGTACCTGTATCTGAGCCGCATCATACTGCCCATTTGTTTTTTCTTCCAATAAACTCATATTTTCACCTTTTCTTATATATTTCAACGCATAACATTATAGCATTATTTAGGGGTTTTTTCAATTAAATTATATATTTTGAGTGTTTTTATTTACTTTTTATTTTATAAGGCTTAAAATCGTTTTTTTAGCACCGTAAAGGTTAATAAATAACAGTATATATATATTTAACTTTTCCTTATTATTAACTTACTTTTCTTTTATAAAATAATAAACCCTAAAAAACTATATGATTTTTTAGAGTTTACTAATTTTAATTATTCAATTGAAATAATTTTACCGTTTTCAACTGTAAAAACTTTGCCATCAGATAAAGTATTTTTTAAACTGTCTGTTATCTCTGTGGTAGTTATAAAAAGCTGTATATCTGAAAGTGTTTTTATAAGGAATTCTTGTCTTTCTGCATCAAGTTCAGACATTACATCATCCAAAAGAAGAATTGCATCTTCTCCTGTCTCTTCTTTTATGAGATTAAGTTCAGCAAGTTTAAGTGAAAGAGCAGCAGTTCTCTGTTGACCCTGTGATCCAAAGTTTCTGACATTTATACTGTCTATAAAAAATGAAATGTCATCTCTATGAGGACCTCTTGTTGTTGTTCTCAATCTCAAATCATTTTCCTGAGATTTTTTTATAGTATTATATAATGCATTTTCAATATTATTTTTAGTTTTTACATTTGGCTCATATTCTATTTTTAGATTTTCTTTTTTATTTGTTATATTGCTGTGTATACAGCTGCTTATCTTATTTAATTTTTCTATAAATTCACTTCTCATTGATATTATTTTAGCTCCGTATTTTGCAAGCTGAATATCCCATATATCAAGAACAGTAGAATCTATATTTTTCTCTTTTAAATAATTATTTCTCTGTAATATTATTTTTTTATAATTTGTAATACTGTCAAAGTAAGACGGTTTAAGAACACATAATTCTCTATCTATAAATCTTCTTCTTTTTTCGGGTTCATCTTTTACTATTTTTAAATCTTCAGGTGAAAATATAACTATATAAAGATTATCAAGTAATTCTGATGTTTTTGAAATGCTTATTCCATCTATTTTAATAGATTTTCCATGATCTTTTCTTATATTTACCTCTACATCTGTCGGAAAAAGCTGTTTCTGTGCAGTAAGTTTTATTTTTGCAAAGTCTTTTTCAAAACCTATCATGTCTGAATCTTTTGATGTTCTAAAGGATTTTCCAATTGAACATATAAATATACTCTCAATAAGATTAGTTTTTCCTTGAGCATTATTACCAATAATAAAATTTATATTTTCATCAAATTTAATATTAAGATCTTTATAATTTCTGAAATTTTTAAGTTCTAATTCTTTTATATACATATTTTCTCTTTTTTAAAGAGCCGGCTTATGCCGGCCCTATGTTTTTATTTTATTGACTTATTCTAACCGGTAAAATCAAGTATTCAAACTTATCTTCTGAAACAGGTTTTACGAGACAAGGGCTTACATTAGTATTAAAAAGCATCAATATTTCTTCATCATCCACAACTTTCAAAACATCTATAAGATATTTTGAATTAAATCCTATAGTAAGGTCATTACCTTCTTTAGATACATTTACTTCCTCTTTAACATTTCCTTCTTCGGATTTTGAAGTTATTTCTATGTTGTTATCTTTTATTTCAAGTCTTATAAGATTATTTTTACCAACCTTTGCAAGCAGTGAAGCTCTTTCAACACTTTCAAGAAAATCATTTTTGTTTAATACTACTCTGCAAGGGTTTTCTTGAGGAATGATTCTCTTGTAATTCATAAATTCTCCATCTAAAAGCCTTATAACTATTTTAGTGTTTTCCATTATAAAAACTGCTTTTTTTTCACTTAAAAGCATTGTAACATCTTCACTTGAAACTTCTGATTCAGTTATAATTCTGCTTATTTCTACAAGAATTTTTGCAGGAATTATTATATTTTCTTTCTTTTTGTTTTTCATATGTTCTCTTGCAATAGCCATTCTGAATCCGTCTATAGCTATCATATTAAGACTGTTTTCTTCCATCTCAATAAGAACACCTGTCATCGCTCCTTTATTTTCATCTATACTTGCGGAAAATGCAGTCTTTTTTATCATATCTTTCAAGATTTCTTTATTGAAAACAAGTTCCTCTGAATTTTCTTCGTTAGGATTTATGTTAGGAAATTCGTCAGCAGATAGACCTATAATATTGAATTCGGAATTTGAACATTTTATATTAACTTTTCCATCTGTTTCTTCTATTGTTATAATTCCATCAGGAAGTTTTCTTATTATATCTCCGAATAATTTAGAAAGAACCACAGTCTCTCCGGGAGTAAAATTTTCTACCTTAATCTTTTTTTCTATACTTAAATCAAGATCAGAAGCAGACATTGTCAAAATACCGTTATTATCTACTTTAAGAAGTATTCCTTTTAAAATAGGAATTGTTGTCCTTATTGTAACTGCTTTTGAAACAATGTTCAAAGCTTTAGTTAATGTTTGCTGACTGCATGAAAATTTCATATGATTCCTCCGTATTAGTTAATATTTATATTTTTTGGTAGTAATAGTAGTAGTAGGGGTTGTGGAATCTGTGGATAACTTATGTAAATATTGATATTACACAGAAAACACTTGTTTAAAACCTGTGGAAAATTATTAAAAAGGTTTTTAATAGTTTTGATAACTTTTTTATTAGTCTTTTATATCTTGTTTTATTTCTTCAATAATATTGCAAAGATTTTTATCCATGGACATTTCATATTCTATTTTTTCGCATGCGTGATATACAGTTGTATGATGTCTTCCGCCAAAAAGAGCTCCTATTTTAGGAAGAGAACAATCTGTCATTTCTCTTATTAAATACATTGCTATCTGCCTTGGAAATGCTATATTGTTGGTTTTTTTCTTAGATTCTATGTCCGATATTTTTATTCCGTAATATTTACACACTGATTTTTTTATTTTTTCGGGAGTTATTGTTTTCTCAACACTGCTGAATATATCTTTTAGAGTTCTCTTAGTAAATTCTTTATTAAGAGGCTCGTTTAAAAGCTGAGAAAATGAGACTACTCGAGTTAAAGCTCCTTCAAGCTCTCTTATGTTGTCTTTGATTTTTTCTGCTATAATACATACAACATCATATATATCAGGATTTTCATTTATATTTATTCCCATGTTTTCTGATTTTTTAAGAAGTATTGCGACTCTTGTTTCATAGTCAGCCGGTTGTATGTCTGCTATAAGATTCCATTGAAAACGTGATCTCAATCTTTCTTCAAGATTCACAAGCTTATTAGGTGCTTTATCACTTGATATAATTATTTGTTTGTTTGAATTGTAAAGAGAATTGAATGTATGGAAAAATTCTTCCTGAGTACTTTCTTTTCCCTCAAGAAACTGTATATCGTCGATTAAAAGTGCGTCAACTTGTCTGTACTTTGCTTTAAAATCGTTCATTTTCTTGTTATTGATTGCTTTTATCAAGTCATTGGTAAACATTTCTGAAGATACATAAAGTACATTCATGTTTGGATTATTTTCTAAAAGATATATTCCTATTGCGTGCATCAGATGAGTTTTTCCAAGTCCCGAGCCTCCGTATATAAAAAGTGGATTATAAGCTTCTGACGGAGATTCTGCAACTGCAAGTGCTGCTGCATGTGCATATATATTATTGTTTCCTACAACAAAGTTATCAAAAGTAAATCTTGGATTAAATATTTTTTCTTTTTTTAAAATAGTTTTTTTAGGCTCTATTTTTGGCTCTTCAACTGTTTCTTCGGATTTATACTGATTTGATTCTTTTAAAATAACCCTGTAATCGTCTCCAAGAACTTCTTTAAATGAAATTTCAAGAGTTTGAAGATATCGTTTCTTTATATTGTTTATCATAAATGTACTTCGTTCGTACGATTCTGATTGTAATTCCATGTAAACTATTTTTAATTCTTCATCTATTTTTCTTATTTTTAGAGGAAGAATCCAAGTATTAAAGCTTATTTCCTGATCTATGATAGAGCGTGCTTGTATAAGTACATTTTGCCAAATATTATTATAATCCATTGAAAAAATCCTTCTTTATTTAGTGATAAATATATTCTAACTAAAAAGTTATCCACAGGCAAGTGTGAATTTGTGAATATTTAAAAATAAATATTCCTAAAAGTTATCCACATACTGTGGATAAAGTTGTGAACAATTTTGAATCGTTTTTTTATTGAACTTTTATAAAATTGAAGAGCCTTGAATTTATTTTAAAGAGAAAATAATTTAAAAATAAAAATATATTTATTAACATGATATAAAAATAAATGTTAAAATATTTACAAATGATAAATATAAAGTTTTAATGGATGAGTGATAGAATAATGTTTTAAGAGGTGGTTAAATTAAATGGGACTGTTAGCTTCAATACTGGGATTTCTTCTCGAGGCGGCGATAACTTTCGGCATAATTTATTTTGTCGTCAGAGTGGCTCTTAAAAAGCATGACAGTGAAAAAGAAAAGGCTTTGAAAGATGATAAATAAGAAGATATTAGGGATAATTTTTGCAGTGCTTCTGTGCGTAAGCTGCATTTTCTTGTATATCATTACAAGTAGCAGAGAATACACAATAGACTCTCCTTATGAGTTCACTTTAACTCCAAAAGACGAAGAGTGGGATAACATAAAGACAAAAGGTGAGGCACTTTCGTATTGCTATATTCCTGACGATATCCTTAAAGATATGACTACTGCGGCTCTCGTTGAGACGGTGCTGGAATATCCGTTTATTACGGACTATTTTTCCTATAACAGCTATCTCGAAGCGGCAAGAGTATTTGAAAGAGAATTTAACGGTTTCAAGGAGCTTTTTAAAAGAAAAGACGCTACAGCCGCTCTTTTGGATGTATATGAGACTTCGGAATTGGCGACAGAAAATACAGAAAACAAAGAGTTTTTTAGAGTATCCGATATAGAATTTCTCATAGCTTATGACAGGATAAAAAATCCTGATTGGTCCGGTGAAGAAGTCGAGGAATTTGAAAAATTGCTGGAGGATAAGGAGAGAGAAAGAGATAACAGTAATTTATACTCTCCGGCATCGTCGACTTACTTGAGATTTACAGAAGAAGCCGCCGATTTGTTATAAAAAATAAATAAAGACTTACAAGTAAAGGTAGTTCAGTCTTGGAGAGGAGATTGGTTATGATGCAGCTACTAACATTACTTATTACAGCCGTTCTTTATGTAATTGTCATGGGTGCGATAGTTTACTTTGCCGTAAGACTTGCCTTAAAAAAACACGATAAGGAAAAAATGAAAAATAAAAATTGAAATCTCTGTTAAAATCCCCTCAAACATGTTAAATTTATTGTTTTGAGGGGATTTTTTATTGTTTAAGTTTGACATTATAAAGTTTTTCGTTTATAATACTTAGGCATATGTGTATTATTGGAATTTAGATTTTACACCAACACAATTTGGAAAGGAGAACCTTAAAAATGAAAATGACTTATCAGCCTAAAAAAAGACAGAGAATGAAAGAACATGGCTTCAGAAAGAGAATGAAAACTAAAAACGGAAGAAATGTTCTTAAGAGAAGAAGAGCAAAAGGTAGAAAGAAACTTACTGCTTAATTTATAAATCCCAAGGATTTTAGTATGCTGAAAAAAAATGTTTTGAGGAAAAACAGCGATTTTTCCGCTATTTATAAAAGGGGAAAGTCGGTTGGCGACAAATATGTCGTAGTATTTTACAAAGCTAACGGACTTTCTTATAACAGAACAGGGTTTTTGGCAAGTAAAAAAGTCGGAAACAGTGTAGTTAGAAACAGAGCAAAAAGACTTATGAAAGAAAGCTATCGCAATATAGAACATAGTTTACCTATTGGATATGATTTCATAATTATTGCAAGAAACACTATTTGCGGCAAAAAATGTGCAGAAGTTGAAAAATCCCTTAATTCTGCTTTTAAAAGAACCGGGGTTAAAAGGAAAAATGAAAATAATAAGTAATTTTTTTAAAAAAATTATGATTCTGATGATTAGATTTTATCAGAAATTTATTTCCCCTCTTTTTCCTGCCACATGTCGGTTTATACCTACATGCTCTACTTATTTTATACAAGCTTTAGAAAAGTATGGTGTAATAAAAGGCAGTTATTTGGGAATCAGACGAATTTTAAAGTGTCACCCGTGGCATGAGGGTGGTTATGATCCTTTAAAATAATGGAGGAAGTTAATGGGAATTTTAGCAAGCCCAATGAGTTATTTGCTCACTTGGATTTATGATTTTATAGGTAACTACGGTCTTTCTCTTATTATATTTACAATAATAGTAAAAGTAGTTATGTATCCTTTATATGCAAAGCAGATAAAGACTACTATGAACATGTCCAAGATGCAGCCAAAGATTAAAGAAATACAGCAAAAATATGCCAAAGACAAAGTTATGATGAATGAAAAAATGGCTGAGCTGTATAAAGAAGAAGGCGGCAGCATGTATGGAGGCTGTTTGCCTATGTTAATTCAGATGATAGTTATCATGGGTCTGTTTTCTTTATTAAGAAACCCTATGAATTACATATCTTCTGACAAAATGCTGTTTGCAATTCACGAATCATTTTTCTGGATACCGGATTTGGCTCAGCCTGATAAATGGATTCTGCCTATAATAGCCGGAATAGCAACATTTTTAGCTTCATATTTTTCACAGACAAATCAGGCAGCTGGTCCTAATGCCGATCAGATGAAGGTCATGACAAATATGACGAAATATGTTTTCCCGATAATGATTTTATTGATGGCCAGAAGCTATCCTGCTGGACTTGCTCTTTATTGGTCTTTAAACCAAACAATTCAAATTTTCTATAACGTCAGATTTGCTAAGATGAAGAAAAAAATGATGGGCGAAGGCAAGAAAAAGAAGAAAAAAGCAGCAAGAGCATAACTTATTATTGGAGGAAAATTAAAACATGGCAGATTTTTCTGAAAAATGGGGGACAGATGTTGATACAGCCGTTAAATTGGCTTTAGACGATCTGAAACTTACTATAGATGATGTAGATGTTACTGTTTTAGAAGAACCTTCAAGAGGCTTTTTTGGAATCGGATCGAAGTTGGCTCTCGTAAGAGTAGAAAAAAAGAAAACTACTGATATAGAAACTGTTAAGGTTGAAAAAGAGTTAAATAAAGATAAAAAAGATTTCGACAAAGCAGAAAAGGCTCAAATAAAGAAAACAGAAACATTAAAAAAAGAACAAGAAGAAATAAAAAAAGAAGTAAAAGAAGAAAATTTGGTTCCTTGTGAAGAACATGAAGCTTTGGATTTTTTGAGAAAAGTTACCCGTGAAATGGGACTTGACCTTGAAATAACTGCTAAAAAAGGCAAAGAATCAATATATGTAGATATTAACGGAAAAGATTCCGGCACAATTATAGGAAAGCGTGGGCAAACGCTTGATGCTATTCAATATCTTACAAGCCTTGTAGTAAATAAGGGTAATGAAGAATATACGAGAGTAGTAGTTGATGCCGAAAATTACAGGGCAAAGAGAGAAAAAACTCTTGAAGCTCTTGCCTACAGACTTGCAAACAAGGTTGTGAAAACAAGAAGAAGCGTTAAGCTTGAACCTATGAATCCTTATGAAAGAAAGGTTATACACGCAGCTCTTCATAATCATCCTAAGGTGTCGACAAGAAGTGAGGGACAGGACCCTTACAGAAGGGTTATTATTGAACTTAAATAAAATAAAGGGCTGTCAAAAGACAGCCTTTTTCTGTATAAATGGTTTATAAGAGGAGAAATATGAGAGAAGATACAATAGCAGCTATAGCTACAGCTCCTGGCGAGGGCGGTATAGGTATAGTAAGAATAAGCGGAGAAAAGGCTTTTGAAATATTAAAAAAAATATTTATTCCTGCGTCTTCGGAAATAAAAAACAGAATGCTTACTTACGGACATATAGCAGACCCTGATTCCGGTTCTACCATAGATGAAGTCATGGCTGTATATATGAAAGGTCCTCGTTCATATACTGCAGAAGACGTAGCAGAAATACAATGCCATGGAAGTATGATTTCTCTCAAAAAAATTCTTGAACTTACATTTAGAAACGGCGCAAGACCGGCAGAAAAAGGAGAATTTACAAAAAGAGCTTTTCTTAACGGCAGACTTGATTTATCCCAGGCGGAAGCCGTAATAGATTTGATAAGAGCTAAATCAGATAAAACTTTTGATGTAGCACTTAGTCAGCTTGAGGGTTTGTTTTCAGAAAAAATAAAAGACATACGAGCAGACTTAGTCGATATTTTAGTTCTGATAACTGTTAATATAGATTATCCTGATGAAGATATAGAAGAAATGACATATGAAAAGCTTATAAGATCTCTTACAGATGTGAGAGAAAAAATAAGAAGTTTGCTGGCAACCTCAGATACAGGCAGAATAATAAGAGAAGGCCTATCTGTTTCAATAGTCGGTAAGCCAAATGTAGGTAAATCTTCACTGTTGAATGCTCTTACAGGACAAAACAGAGCAATAGTAACGGATATACCAGGTACGACAAGAGATATAATAGAAGAAAATATAGTAATAAAAAATATCCCGGTAGTTCTCACCGATACAGCGGGAATTCGCAATACAGAAGATTTAATAGAAAAGATAGGAATAGAAAAAAGTAAAGAAGCTTTTAATAGAGCTGATCTGATTATTTTTGTTATAGATTCCAGCGCTGATCTAGAAGAAGAAGACTATAACATAATGGAATATATAGGAGAAAGAAAGTCCATAGTTCTGTTTAATAAGACAGATAAAGGAATAAAAGTAAGAAAAGAACTTATTAAGGAAAAATTACCTCAAGCCGATATAATAGATACAGCGCTGATAGATGGAAGAGGTATAGAAGATCTTGCTTCTAAGATAGAAAACCTTGTATACGGCGGTCATGTTAAACATGGCGAAAATCTTATGGTAACCAATGTTCGTCATAAGAATCTTCTTGCAGAGTCAGAAACTTCTTTAAATGATGCTATTCAAATGACTTCATCGGGAGAACCCTTGGAATTCATAGAAATAGATGTAAACAGGTGCTATGAAGCGACCGGAGAAATAATAGGAGAAACAGCCGATTCAGATATAATAGATAAGGTATTTGAAAGGTTTTGCTTAGGAAAGTAAGTTTGAAAGGACTTTATATATAATGGACAGAATTTTTATGGGAGAATACGACATAATAGTTGTCGGAGCAGGACATGCAGGCTGCGAAGCCGCTTTAGCTGCGGCCCGTATGGGAAAAAAAACCTTGATGTTTTCCATGAATTTGGAAGCAGTAGCTATGATGCCATGCAATCCGTCAATAGGCGGAACGGGAAAAGGACACCTTGTGAGAGAAATAGATGCTCTTGGGGGAGAGATGGGAATAAATATTGATAAGACATTTTTGCAGAGCAAGATGCTCAATACGGCAAAAGGTCCGGCAGTCCATTCTCTAAGAGCTCAGGCAGATAAAAACCGTTATCACCTTGAAATGAAAAAAACTATAGAATCGACACCTAACCTTGATATGAAACAAGGAGAAGTAACGGATTTGATAGTTGAAGATGGTAAAGTTACCGGAGTAGTGACAAAGACTCATACATGTTATAGTGCAAAGGCAGTTATACTTGCAACAGGTACATTTCTCGGCGGAAAAATATTTATAGGAAGTGCAGCATTTGAAAGCGGGCCAAACGGCCTTGCTCCGTCAATGGAGTTTGCAGATAATCTTAAAAAACACGGTCTCAAATTACGAAGATTTAAGACGGGAACACCGGCAAGGTGCCTCGGCAGCAGTCTTAATTATTCAAAAATGCAGGAACAAAAGGGTGACGAAAAGACAGTGCCTTTTTCTTTTATGAATGATGAGGTCGGAGAAAATAGAGTTTCATGCTGGCTAACTTATACAAATGAAGAAACACATAAGGTAATAAGAGCTAATTTTCACAGATCTGCTCTTTTTGGTGGACAGATAGAGGGAATAGGACCAAGATATTGTCCTTCAATAGAAGATAAGATAAACAGATTTGCCGACAAAGAAAGACACCAGCTTTTTGTTGAGCCTGAAGGAATAGACACAGATGAAATGTATATCCAAGGTATGTCTTCAAGTTTACCTGAAGATGTTCAGGAAGCTTTTTATAAAACAATACCCGGACTTGAAAATATCAGAATAGTAAGACCTGCTTATGCAATAGAATATGATTGTATTGATCCTCAGGATTTGAAGTTAAGCTTAGAAAACAGGCAGATAGAAAATTTGTTTTGTGCAGGACAATTTAACGGAAGCTCCGGCTATGAGGAGGCTGCTGCTCAAGGTCTGATGGCAGGAATAAATGCAGTTCTTAAGATTTCAGGCAAAAAATCTTTGGTCTTAGGAAGAAACGAGGCTTATATTGGCGTTCTAATCGACGATTTGGTGAATAAAGGTACAAATGAACCTTACAGAATAATGACCTCCAGAGCGGAATATAGGCTGGTTCTGAGGCAAGACAACGCAGATTTGCGTTTAACAGAGAAAGGATACGAGGTAGGTCTGGCATCAGAAGAAAGATATAAAAGATATATTGCCAAAAAAGAAGCCGTTGAGAAAGAAGCTTTAAGGCTTGAAGAAAAAACTTTTGCACCTAATGAAATAAACGAATTTCTACTATGTCATAATACATCTGAAGTGCAATCGAGGGTTTCAATGGCAGAACTTTTGAAAAGACCGCAGATTAAATACTCAGATTTAGCTGAAATAGATGACGAAACAAGACCTCATCTTTCTTATCATGAAGTTACTCAGCTTGAAGTGCAGATAAAATACGAAGGATATATAAAGAAGCAACTTGCACAGATAGAAAGGTTTAAAAAATTAGAAGATAGAAAGTTAAGCCAGGATATAGACTACAGCACCATAGATGGTCTTAGAATAGAAGCGTGGCAAAAGCTTAATCAATTGAAACCTGAATCTCTTGGTCAGGCTTCAAGAATATCAGGTGTTTCTCCGGCTGATATAAATGTACTTTTGGTTTATCTGGAAAAAAAGAGAAGAATGAAGCAATGAAAAAACTTATAGAATATCTGGAAAAAAACAATATCCCATATGATGATGATGTGATAGCAAGATTTGATGCTTACAGAAGTGGTATACTGCAATGGAATGAATTTGTAAATATCACTGCAATCAGAGATCCCCGGGAGTTTACACTTAAACATTTTGTTGATTCGGCGGCATGTATTTTATTAACTGAATACAATAAAGCAGAAAAGATAATAGATATAGGCACAGGCGGTGGATTTCCGGGCGTTCCCCTTGCTATTCTATCGCCGGAGAAAGAATTTATATTGGTTGATTCTTTGAAAAAGAGGCTTAAAATAATAGATGAGCTTTGTGAAAGTATCGGCATAAAAAATATAAAAACTTTACATGGCAGAGCAGAGGATTTCGGAAGAAATAAGGAATATAGAGAGAAATATGATTTCTGCGTTTCAAGAGCCGTAGCCAATTTTTCGACTCTTTGTGAATACTGTCTGCCTTTTGTAAAAGTAGGCGGATACATGGCTTCTTATAAAGGAGCCGGAGGCGAATCTGAATTAAAGGAAGCAACAAGAGCAATAAGTCTTTTAGGAGGAAAATTTGAAAGATGGGAAAAAACACCTTTAGATAAGGACGGAGATGAACATAAAATAGCTTTGGTAAAAAAAGTAAAAAAGACAGAGTCGAAATATCCGAGAAAATCGGGTACTCCATCGAAAGACCCCTTAAAATAGCAGTTTTAGGGGGTTTTTTGTGTAAAAAAACCGGACTTTTTCTTAGCGGGAAATGTTATTATTTTCCCATGGGAGGATGGCATTATGGAAAAGAAAAAAAGGAGTATTTTATCATTTATAGGAGGTCAGCAGGACAGCAGACGAGAATATAAGAATATAGACATCGAAGAATTCAGTGTGACTCAACAGATAATATCAGTTCCTATCAAAGATATTTTGGCTAATCCCGAACAGCCGAGAAAAATATTTTATGATGAAGCAATTAAGGAACTTAGCGGTTCAATTAAGGAATACGGAGTGCTGCAGCCTATAATATTAAAAAAAGAATCAGACGGCTACATAATAATTGCAGGCGAAAGAAGATTCAGAGCAGCTCAAATGGCAGGTCTAAGTGAAATTCCGGCATTAGTTAAAAATATGGAGGATCAGGAAGCTGCGCTTGTATCTTTAGTTGAAAATGTTCAACGAGAAGATCTTAATTTTTTGGAAGAAGCCAGAGCATATAAAAGACTTATGGAAGATTTTGGGCTTACACAGGTTGAAATAGCCGAAAAAGTAAACAAAAAACAGTCAACTATATCAAATAAAATCAGAATATTAGCTTTACCTGAAGATATACAGGAAAAACTTATACAAAATAAACTGACTGAAAGACATGCAAGAGCACTTTTAAAACTTAATGACCAAGATGATAGAAAGAAAGTTACAGAAAGAGTGGTAGCAAATAATTTAAATGTAAAACAGACAGAAAAGCTTATAGAAGAATTGCTGATGAAAAAAGAGGAGGCATTCCGCAAAAAAAATAAAATTAACTATATAAGTTATAAAATATATCTGAATACGATAAGAAAAGCATTCAGCCAGATTAAAGAAATGGAAAAAAATGCCAAAATGACGCAAGAAGACAGGGGAGATTTTCTTGAAGTAAAGATAATATTGCCTAAAAGTGATAGATGTTTCACGTGAAACATCTATTTTTTTATCAATATGGGTAGCAATAGAATCTAAAATATTATATAATATTTGCATATAAAAAAGAGGAGGCAATATTTTGGGAAAAGCAATTGCAATATTTAATCAAAAGGGCGGTGTGGGCAAAACCACCACTAACATAAACCTTGCAGCATGCCTTGCTTTGAAAGGTAAAAAGGTTTTAGTTCTTGATATAGATCCTCAGGGAAATACTACAAGTGGACTCGGCATAGCGAAAAAAGGGTTGGAAGATACAGTTTACAATGTTTTAGTTGATGCAGATTATGATATAAGAGAAGCTGTTATCCATACAGATGTTAAGGATCTTGATATTATTCCTGCAAGTGTAGATTTGGCAGGCGCAGAAGTAGAGCTTGTGCAGATAGAAGGAAGAGAAAAGGTTTTAAAAAACAGTCTCGACAAAATAAAGAAAGATTATGATTATATGTTTATAGACTGTCCTCCTTCACTGGGACTTTTGACTATAAATTCTTTAGCCGCAGTGGATAGTGTACTGATACCTATACAATGTGAATTTTATGCGTTGGAGGGAGTAAGCCAACTTGTCAGCACAATCGATTTAGTGAAAAAAAGTCTCAATCCACATCTTGAAGTACAGGGAGTTATATTGAGCATGTTTGACGGAAGAACTAATTTATCCGCACAAGTGGTTCAAGAAGTAAAGAGATATTTCGGTGGGAAGGTTTATTCAACTGTTATACCTCGCAATGTAAGATTGGCAGAAGCACCAAGCTATGGACTTCCGATAACTGAGTACGACCCTAAATCCAAAGGGGCAGAAGCGTATATGGAATTTGCAGAAGAGTTTTTGGAATTGGAGGAGGAGTAATATGGCTGCGCAAAAAAAAGGCGGACTCGGAAGAGGTTTAGATGCACTTTTTGCAGATGTTCCTGTTAAAGCACCTGAAGAAACGAAAAATTCTTCTCAAAATTCGGCAGATGATGACCAGGATAAAGTAAAATATATTAAGATACACGATATAATGCCTAATGCCAATCAGCCGAGAAAAACATTTAATGAAGAAAAGATAGAAGAGCTTGCTTTATCGATAAAGGAACATGGAATAATCCAACCTATAGT
This sequence comes from uncultured Eubacteriales bacterium, assembly GCA_900542295.1. GTDB lineage: Bacteria > Bacillota > Clostridia > Peptostreptococcales > Anaerovoracaceae > Fimisoma. Next base: position 42,215 of record UQNJ01000010.1, read on the forward strand.
GGTAAGGAAGAAAAACAAAGGTTATGAAATTGTAGCCGGAGAAAGAAGGTGGAGAGCAGCGATTAAAGCCGATCTTGCTCAGGTTCCTTGCCTTATTAGAAAACTTGATGATGAGCAGAATATGCTTATTGCTATAATTGAGAATATGCAGCGAGAAGATTTGAACCCGATAGAAGAAGCCGAAGGTTTGAGGCAGATGACTGAAACTTTTGGCATGACTCAGGAACAGGTGTCAAAAAGTGTTGGAAAAAGCAGACCTTATATTACAAATTCTATGCGCCTTCTTAAACTTCCCGACTACATAAAAGAAAGTATAGCCGATGGTATAATATCAGCAGGTCATGGAAGAACATTAGTTGCAATTGAAGAAGAAAATAGTAGAAAGCAGCTGTGGAATAAAATTATAGAAGAAGGACTTTCGGTTAGAGAAACGGAAAAAATAGCAGCAGGAAGCACAGGAAAGAAAAAAAGAAGAAGAGCAATAAAAGAAAAAAACCCTGATCTTGTTCATGTTGAAAATGAGCTTAAAGATATATTTGGAACAAAAGTAAACATAAGCAAATCAGGGAAAAAGGGTAAAATAGAAATCGAATATTACTCTCCAGATGAACTGAACAGATTGATAGAACTATTGAAAACACTAACTTAAGGGAGATGTTTCACATGAAACTTTTAATAGCTGTGATGTGCGTATGGAATTTAATATCATTTTTCATGATGGGCATAGATAAGTATAAGGCAAAGAAAGATAAAAACAGGATAAGTGAAAAAACTTTAATTCTATCTGCTTTGCTTATGGGTGGTGTAGGAATTACTGCCGGAGCGGTTGTTTTTCACCACAAAACGCAAAAACTAAAATTTAGAATATTATTGCCGTTGAGTATAATATTTAATGGTGCAGTAATTTACGGATTGTATTGTTTGAATTTACTTTAGGAGGAAAGTCCCTTTAATCAAGGGACTTTTGTAATTATGGAAAAATATGCAGCGGAACTTACAAAAAAAGTTGAACAAGAGTTAAAAAAGATTGATATTCCGGTTTCCGGTGAAATAGATAAAGTAGTAATAAACAAGAGGGCAAAAAAACGGCTGGGGGCATGTAGAAAAGAAAAAATTGCAGACGGGAAAATAAAATTTGTAATAGAACTTTCATCAGTAATAATGGACTGCACGGAAAAGGAAATTTGTGGAGTAATAGCACATGAACTTATTCATACATGTGAAGGCTGCTTTAATCATGGTAAAAAATGGAAAGAGTACGCAAAAAGAGCAAACGATGAATATGGTTACAACATACACAGAGTCACTGATTTGGAAAATTCGGACATAAAGTGCGAGTTTTCTGCAAAAAACATTTATATAATAAAATGTAAAAACTGCGGAACGGTTTATAAGAGGATAAGGATGTGTCCTCTTGTAAAAAATCCCGAACGCTACAGATGTGGAAAATGCGGACATTCTTTAGGCTGAGACAAATATGACCGTTTTGAAAGGAAATGTTCATAAAATAATATTTTGGATGAAAAGTTTTGAATAATGTGGTATAATATTATAATTATTTATGCATTTTTACAGATTAGATTATCACAAAAACAACACTAAAAAAAGGCAGATGAATGTTAAAATAATAAGTGTATTTGTGTAAGCTGATTACAGACTGGGGAGAGAGCTATGACAGCAATGAATCTTGAAGATTTCATATCATCTTATATACCTGTGCCTGTTTGTGTAATAAACCAGAAGGGCAAAATCATATGTGCAGGCGAAAAAATAGGAGAAGTATTTTTGTATGACGATATAGTAGATTCAGATATTTTTGCTATTACAGGAATAAGAGCTTCTGAGCTCTATGATGCGGCAGAAGAAAAAACCCACCCTATATTGAAAAGAAATGAAAAAAAATTCAAACTGATATGTCATAGAGTAAGTCAGGATTCAGACGGCAATCTTGCGATTCTTTTTGATGATGTAACTAATTTGGAAGAGCTTAAGGCAAAATACAATAATGAAAAGATTTGTATTGCAAAAATTCAGATTGATAACTATGATGAGCTTATTTCAAATACGCAGGTAGAGTATAGAATTTCTTTACCTAACGAGATAGATAAAATTATAAGAAGATGGGCAGAAAAGATAGATGCCTCAATTAACAGAATGGGTGATGATTCTTATCTTGCCACATTTGAACAGCAATATCTGAATAATTTAATACTATCAAAGTTTGACATATTGGATGAAGTTAGAAGTATAGAGACGGCTGCTGATTTTCCTGTCAGTCTGAGCATAGGTGTGGGAGCCGGAGGAAGAACCCCTGTGCAGACTGAAGAATATGCAGATGCTGCGCTGGATCTTGCGTTGGGAAGAGGCGGAGATCAGGCGGTGCTGAAGAGAAATATCAAGATAGACTATTTCGGCGGTAAGTTGCAGACTGTTGAAAAGAGAAACAAAGGCAAATCAAGAATTGTCGGTCACGCTTTGAGACAGCTTATAGATCAGTCTAAAAAAATATTTATAATGGGGCATGCAAATCCTGATATGGACTGTTTCGGTGCTTCATTGGGAATTCAGCGTCTTTGTGCTATTTGCGAGAGAGAACCTTATATAGTTATAGATAATTATAAAGAACCTTTGCAGGCCATATTCAAACAGGCAAAGGACAGCGACAATTATAGATTCATTTCAAGCGAAAAAGCAAAAACACTTGCAGACGGTGACAGCCTTGTGATGATTATGGACACTCATCGTCCAAGTATGGTTCAGTGCCCTGAACTTTTGGAAATATGCGAAAGAAAAGTCATAATAGACCATCATAGGAGAGTTGAAGACTTTATAGAAAATCCGGTACTTGCATATATGGAATCGTATGCATCTTCAACAAGTGAGTTAGTGGCTGAAATCCTTCAATATATGACAGGTAAAAAAGCACTTACAAAACTTGAAGCTGAAGCACTGCTTGCAGGTATAACTGTAGATACAAATGGATTTACAGTCAAAACAGGCGTCAGGACCTTTGAAGCAGCGGCATGGCTGCGAAGGAAAGGGGCTGACCCGACAGAAGTAAGCAGGTTTTTTCAAGAAGAAAAAGAAAGCTTTATGATAAAAGCGAATGCCTTAGCCGACGCAATAAGTCATGAAAATGGCATAATGACGGCGATATGCAAGCAAAAACATTCTGACGAACAGGTAATATGCGCACAAGTTGCCGATCAGCTTCTGACACTTAAGGGAACTAAGGCAAGCTTTGTTGCCGGTATAAATAATGAAGGCAAAACTGTGGTAAGCGCCAGATCTTTAGGAGAGGTCAATGTACAGGTAATAATGGAAAAATTCAACGGCGGCGGACATCTAACGACTGCTGCTGCCCAAGTTGATATAAGTCCTGAAGAGATAATATGTGAAATACTTAAAGTTATGGAGGAAAAATAATGATAGTCATTTTAAATAAAGATGTTAAAGGAACAGGAAAAGCAGGCGATGTAGTGAAAGTAAGCGACGGATATGCAAGAAACATGCTTATCCCTAAGGGTCTTGCGACAGAAGCTACACAGGGTAATATAAGACACCTTGAAAAAAAGAAAGCAATAGAAGCTGAAAAAAAGGCAGAAGAAAAGGCTGAGGCAGAGAAACTTGCAGAGAAGATAGGTAAGCTTTCCGTAACTATAAAGACTAAGGCCGGAGAGGGCGGAAAGATATTCGGTTCAATAACTTCAAAAGATATTTCGGAAGCGTTGAAAAAAGAACATAACATAGATGTAGACAAGAAAAAGATCCAGCTAGCGTCACCTATAAAGCAGACAGGTGAAATATCGGTTGAAATTAAACTTTATTTTGAGGTAAACGCAAAACTTACTGTTAAGGTAGAAGCAGAATAGAACAAATTTGTAGTAAATGACAATGGGAGAAAACCATGGAAAAAATTCCTCCACATAATGAGGAAGCGGAAAGATCCGCTTTGGGAGCAGCTATGCTCAATAAAGAAGCTCTTTTAGACGTGGCAGAAGAAGTAAAACCTGAAGATTTCTACAATGAAAGCCATAAAGAGATATTTGATGCAATAATGACTCTTTACAGAGATAATATTGCTGTAGATATGCTGACTGTATGCGAAGAACTGAGCAGAAGAAAAACCTTGGATATGGTAGGGGGCAGAGCATATATAGCTACTCTTACAGCAGAAGTGCCTTCAACAGCAAATGCAGGAGAATATGCCAAAATAGTTTCAGAAAAGTCAATGCTTCGCAGACTTATAACAGCAGCGGAAGATATAACTGTCAAAGGGTATGATGATAAGATGGCTGCAGAAGAGCTGCTTGATTATGCAGAAGGGGATATTTTCCGCATAGCACAGAAAAGACAGAAAAACGACTATGCAAAAATTCAGGATGTTTTGATGAAAAACCTGAAAATAATAGATGAGGCAGTACAAAATAAAGGCAAGGTAATAGGTCTTCCTACAGGTTTTAAAGAACTCGATGAGAAAACATCGGGGCTGCATCCATCAGATCTCATAATTGTGGCTGCTCGTCCGGGAATGGGAAAAACAGCATTTGCACTTAATATAGCTCAGCAGAGTGCAGTAAAGGCCGGTGCTTCTGTCATGATATTCAGTCTGGAAATGTCTCAGGAACAGTTAGGACAAAGGCTTATAGCAATGCAGGCGAGGGTGGAATCCGAGAAATTAAAGAAAGGAACACTCGATTTAAAGGACTGGGACAGAATCAATTATGCACTTAATGAACTTAACAATACGAAAATAGTAATAGATGATACTCCCGGTGTATCCATTATGGAGATGCGTAACAAATGCAGAAGGCTTAAGGCTGAGCAGGGTCTTGATCTTATTGTGGTAGACTATCTGCAGCTGATGACCTTTGACGGAAGAGCTGATAGCAGACAGCAGGAAATAAGTGCGCTTTCAAGGCATCTTAAACTTCTTGCAAGAGAAATGAACTGCCCGGTTATAGTTTTGTCGCAGCTTTCACGAGCACCGGAAATGAGACAGGACAAGAGACCTATGTTGTCTGATTTGAGAGAATCAGGGTCTATAGAGCAGGATGCAGACATTGTAATGTTTTTGTACAGGGATGACTATTATAACGAGGATACAGAAAAACCGGGTGTCTGTGAAATAAATCTGGCAAAGCACAGAAGCGGACCGACAGATAGAATTGAATTGACATGGGTGGCAAGATACACGAAGTTCAGTGACAAGGCATTATGATTTTAACAGGAGGAAAAGCATATGATAACTAAGGATATGACAGTATTTGAAGTCCTCGAAATGGGAGAAGAATACGAAGAAATCTTCAAAAAACACATGCTTACATGTGCCGGATGTCCGGGCGGTGCAGCGGAAACATTGGAACAGGCTGCCTCTGGGCATGGAATTGACCTTGAAAAGCTCCTTGTGGATTTAAACGGAGTCTAAAATAATGGGTTTTAAGAGAGAAACAATAAAAGATTTTTATCTTCTTGCTACTGATGTGGAGAATATTTTTATAAATGAGTATATGCCGGTAGCGCCCGGAGATTTTGTAAAGGTGTATCTGTATGGATTACTTTACAGTCAGAACGGATTTAAGATGACTTGCAGGCAGATGGCAAATCAGCTTTCAATTAGCATGGAAAAGATCAATGAAGCCTGGGACTATTGGGATTCTATGGGGATTGTAGAAAGAACACGGTCTGATGAAAATCCGGAAGAGTATGATATAGTTTTTAAGCAGATGAGATCTATGCTGTACGGTAACTCCGGTCATCTAAATGGTGTTGACAGAAAAGTACCTTACGATACAAAGGAGTCTGGGGAAAATGGTGTAACTCCTGATAATAGCCTTTGCAGTAATAAGCTTAAGGAACTGCTTATAAAAATAGAAAACATAAAAGGAAGAAATCTATCGCCGACAGAAATTAAAGAAATCTTTTCTTTGGCAGAAGATGATAAGGTTCCTTCCGAAATAATAATAGGAGCAATGGAATATTGCATAGGAAAAGGCAAAACAGGTATAAATTACATAGCGAAAGTATCAAGAGAATGGTTTAAAGAAGGTCTTAGAACAGAAAAAGATATAAAGGAGAAATTTGCCGGAATAGATGAGAGAATGGCAATATACAAGCGTATTCTTAAAACCTTAGGATTAAGCAGGGGCATTACGGAAGCCGAGAAAGAGATGGTCGATACTTGGATTGATGAGATGAAATTCAACATGGACAAGATCTTAGAGGCTTGCAGCAGGGCTTCTTTTATTTCCAATCCTAACTTAAGATATGTAAACAAAGTACTGATGAACTGGTACGAGGAAGCAAAAATCAACGGTCGTAATGTGAACAGCAAAGGCGGAGTAACTCAGTCAGTTTTAAATAAGTATTATGAATATCTGAGAAATAAAGAGCAGAATGAGGCTGAAGCAAGGCGAGCAGAAGTTTACTCTAAAATTCCCCGCATAGAGGAACTGGACACAGAAATGATGGAACTTGGACAGAAGCTTTCGAGAGTTGTTCTTGAAGGGAACCCTTCAAAGCTCAATGAAATAAAAAGACTTATGAAGTTAATGGAAAAAGAGCGCAGTGTTCTCTTGACTGAAAACAATTATCGTGAAGATTACACAGACATAAAGTATGCATGTGATAAATGCAGCGATACAGGAATAACTGAAGATGGGCAGCGTTGTTCATGTATCAAGGAAAGAATGGGAGAAGCAGAATTATGGCAAAATTCGACTTTATTAAAAGATTAAAAAAGAAAGAAGTCGACGAGAATCAGAACGAAAGCACGGCTTTAGAAAAGAAAGCGGAGAAGAAGACATATAAGGATAAAAAAGCAAATAAGATTTTTGGCTTTATATGGGAACATTCAGGAGATCTGATAGAAGTTCTGGATGAAATCTTAGAAGAGGTTACAGAAATTGCTGAAGATGGATTCTGTGCGATTATGAGTCTCGGCGCTTCTCTGATAGACTTTTATGATAAGAGTGCTGCTGTTGTGGAGTGGTTTATACTTAAATCTTCAGTACTGGTTGGCAGAAAACAACATGATTTAAGAATAAAAACCATAGAGAACAAGGGAGAAATAATCAAGAATGCCATTATACTAATGGCGGGTGTCATATGTATAGCTCTTGCAATAGCTTTAACTACAGGTTATCAATATTCATATAACGGAAGACCTTTAGGCATTGTAAAAGAACATAAGGATGTACTTGAAATCTTAGAACTTGCAAGTGAAGAACTTTCTCAGGAATACGGGTCCAACATAGAAATCGACCCGGCTAAAGATATAACCTTTAAAAGAGTTGTATCTTATGGCAAGGCCGTAGATACAGAAGACGATGTTTTGAGAAGACTGACATATATGGGTGAAATAAATGCCAGTGCCAGCGCTATTATAGTGGATGGTGAAACAAAAGTAATTGTAGAAAATGAAAAAATAGCAGAGCAGGTTCTTCAGGATATTAAGGATATTTTCATAACGGATGATGAGTCTACAGAATATGAATATATAGGCTTTGTTGAAGATGTAAAAATCAAAAAAATAAGTACGAAACTTCCTAACATAAGCAACAGAAGTGCGGCTGTCGAAAAACTCAAAAACGGCGGACAAAAAGCAGCTGAGTATGTAGTTCAGGAAGGTGACAGCATGTATGGAATCTGTGAAAAACTGGGCGTAACCATAGATGAGCTTGCTCAGATGAATCCGGGTCTTACTATGGAATCTATGCTCCATATAGGAGACAGCATAGTTATAGAAAGAGAAGTTCCTCTTCTCACTCTTGAAACCATTGAGGTGTCAACTTTTGCAGAAACAGTTCCGTTTGAAACCGAATACAGGGATTCAAATTATTACTATAAAGGCGAAGAAGTCACAAGCAGAGAAGGTCAAGACGGAAGAGCGAGTGTAACGGCAAGACTTACAAAACATAACGGAGAGGTTGTTGCACGGGAAGACATAGAGCGTGAAGTTATAGTACAGCCTGTAAGTAAGGTGATATTAAAGGGAACAAAGATAAAACCGCCTACAGTAGGTACGGGAAGTTTCATAAGACCTGTAAATGTTGCCATATCATCCAGATACGGATACAGATGGGGACGTATGCATTACGGCGATGACTATGCCGCTGCTACGGGAACTCCTATCAAGGCTTCTGATGGAGGTACGGTAGTTACTGCGGGATGGTATTATGGATATGGTTTGACCGTAATAATAAATCATGGCGGCGGAGTTAAAACTTTATACGGACATTGCAGCAGCCTTAATGTATCTGTAGGAGACAAAGTATTCCAAGGACAGAACATAGCGGCAGTCGGCAATACCGGAAACAGTTATGGCTCACATTGCCACTTTGAAATAATAGTTAACGGAAGGCATGTAGATCCGTCACTTTATGTTTAAAAGATAGCGCAGGCCGGTTCTTAACCGGTCTGCGTTTCCATATACTTTAGAGAACTCTTTATGGAGGTGGAGTATATGGAGAACCATTATATTACTTTAGAAAACAGAGAAAAAATAACTATAAGTCAGGTTATAGATGTTGATGCATTTGACGAAGAGAATTTATGGGCTAATTTAAAAGATGGCGGAATAGAAATAGCCGGAGAAAAACTGAATATAGAAAAACTGGATCTTCAAGAAGGAATATTGGTAGTAAGCGGCAAAATATGTTCTTTTAGCTACAGTGATAAGACTCAAAAGGAAAGAAAATCCGTTTTTGGAATTTTCAAGAGAAGGCATGACTGAACTGATATTGGAACAGATAAGGACAATTATAGTTATGAGCTATTGCGGTATGACATCGGGCCTTATCATTGATGTGTTCAGACTTTTTATTAGCCGATTTATTGAGGGGAGTTATATATTAAAAATTATAATAAAAATTTTTTGCTGCATTGCAATTGCTTTTTTGATTGGAGATTTTATATTTTATTGCCAAAATGGAAAAATCACATTTTTAGGCATGGCAGCCTTTACCATAGGGCTTTTGTTGTGGAGAAAATTTTTTTGTGATATAATTTATAAACCGTAAATTGCAATAAAAAAGAGTATATTATATGGGTAAGAGGCATGAGTAAAAAGGGGCAAAGACTTAGGGAATTTGAAAAAAACAATAGAGATTTAAGTTTCCATGATTCTCAGAAAGAGAGAAGGGAAAGGCATAAGGCAATCAAAGAAAGAAAGAAGCTTAAAAGTGTTGATCCTCAGGAGTTGAATTCCCTGAAAAGCTCTGAAAAAAAGGGTAAAAAGAAAAATAAGATTACAAATGTAAAAAGATTTATAGGAGGCATGATAATATTAATATTTGTCATGTCTATTGGTGCTTCTGCAATTAAGATAATAAAGCTTACAGGAGAAAGGGACAGGCTTCTTGAAACAAACAAGCAGCTTACTGAGCTAAAAGAGGATTTGACTGCGGAGATGGGGCAGATAAATTCTGCCGAATATATAGAGCAGCAGGCAAGAAAAGAACTGAAAATGATAAAAAGCGGAGAAATACTTTTTCTTGTAGATGAAAACAGTAATGAGGAGAACGGCAAGTAAATATGGAAAAACTCAAAATAAAAGAGGCTATAGTTGTAGAGGGCAGAGATGATACTGCTGTTTTGCGCCGAGTTACAGATGCACTTATAATTGAAACTCATGGTTTCGGAATTAAAAAAGAAACATGGGAGATTCTTGAAAAGGCTTATAATGAAAAAGGGCTGATAATACTTACAGACCCTGACTTTGCAGGTGAAAAGATTCGCAGCAAGCTAAAAGAAAAATTTCCGGAAAGCAAACATTCATATATGCCTCGAAGAAAGGCTGTCAAAAATGGAGATATAGGTGTTGAAAATGCAGAACCTGCTGACGTTGCCGAAAGCCTTATGAAAGTATGTACTCCTGTTCTGGCAGAAGAAGCCGGAGAATTTACATTACAGGATATGGACAGAACCGGTCTTTCGGGGAAGGCAGATTCAAAAGTGAAGCGCCAGAAGGTGGGTGAAGTTCTCGGCATAGGGTACGGGAATTGCAGTGCTTTTGTAAAAAAGCTGAATAGTTTCGGAATAAGCAGAAAACAGTTTGAAGAAGCAATAGAATCGGTATTGCTTAGAGGTAAGTGATTATGAATTTATATGAACCATCTGCTATAAAAGATATAAGACTCAGATATGGATTCAAATTTTCAAAGAGTCTTGGACAGAATTTTCTGACTGATAAAAATATAATAGACAGAATTATAGAAGGTGCAGGGGTAGGATCTGATGATACAGTTATAGAAATAGGTCCGGGTATAGGTGTCATAACAGGTGAAGCGGCGAAGAGAGCAAAAAGAGTAATCGCTGTAGAAATAGATAAGTCCCTTATACCTATACTTGAAGAAACTTTAGGTGAATTCAATAATGTAACGGTTATAAATGAAGATGTGCTGAAAGTTGACATATCAGCACTAACAGCAGGAGAAAATCCTGATAACATTAAGATAATGGGGAACTTGCCCTATTATATAACGACACCGATAATAATGAAGCTTCTTGAAGAACAAGTGAAAGCAGACAGCATAACAATAATGATGCAAAAGGAAGTTGCCGACAGAATAAAGGCAGGTCCGGGAAGCAAGGCATACGGAGCGCTTTCGGTGGCGGTGCAGTATTATTGTAATGTTGAGAAAGTAGCGGATGTACCAAGGGGTGTATTTGTACCTCAACCAAATGTAGACTCCACAGTACTTAAATTAAAATTAAAAAAAGAAAAAACTGTGAAGCCGTTAGATGAAAAAGTTTTTTTTGATTGTGTTAAAGCAGCTTTCAGTCAGAGGAGAAAGACTCTTTTAAATTCAATGCAGACTTTGCAGGGGGCGAGCAAGGAGCTTATAAGGAATGTTTTGGAAGATTCCGGAATTGAACCTAATAGAAGAGCCGAAACTCTTACTGTTGAAGAGTTTGTAAAAATTGCTGATGAGGTGGATAAGAGATTATGAAAAAAGAACCTAACAAAGAACATGTAAAATTTGACAAATTTGGCAAACTGGATCAAAAGGTGGAAGAAACCATACAGGAAGTTGAAAGTATGGGGAAAAGAAAATTCGTACTCAAGGCTTTTCATACCAGTTTTGCAGGCGCAGCAGTATGGGCGGTTTTGCTTAATCTTGTAATTGAGACTTTGGGAAGAATGCCAACGACATCTGTCTGGGGAGGGTTTCAGTTTCTGTTCAATGAGCCGTTGATTTTTTTGTATAACACATTGATAATCTTCGCTACATTGGTAATAGCGTCGGTATTTCAGCGCAGACTGTTTGTTTTTACTATAGTATCGCTGTTTTGGCTGATTATAGGAATTATAAACGGAGTTATTCTCACTCAGAGAATGACACCATTTACAGTTAAAGATTTGAGTATACTTGATGACGGTATAACCATAGTAAGCAATTATATGTCGCCTTTTCAGATAATTATGGCAGGAATAGGAATCCTGATTGCTATAGGGCTTCTTGTTTTACTTTTTATAAAGGGGCCAAAGAAGAGGGATGTAAAGTGGAAGAGAAATCTGTTTGCGGTTGTATTGGTTCTTTTATTTACATTCGGCGCAACATCTTTTATGATAAGAACCGAAAAAATAGAGACATTCTTCGGAAATCTGGCATATGCATACAGAGATTACGGAGTAGTTTATTGCTTCACCAATACATGGCTCAATACCGGTATAAGTAAGCCGTATAACTATAGTGAGGAAAACATGCTGAAAATCTTCAGCAATGAGGAATTAGGCGAAGACAAAGCAATGCTTTTGACTGAAAAAGATGAGGACAAGGAGCATCCGAATATCATATTTTTACAGTTAGAGTCATTTATAGACCCTGCTACTATTACATCTATAGAAACATCTAAAGAAGTCTGTCCGAACTTCAGAGATATGGTGAACAAATATCCTTCCGGGCAGCTGACAGTTCCTGCATGTGGCGCAGGAACTGCAAATGTCGAATTTGAAGTAATGACAGGAATTAGTGCTAAATTCTTCGGACCGGGAGAATATCCATATAAATCTATTCTAAAAGAAAAAACAATGGAAACTCTTGGATACGATTTGAAAAGTATAGGATATTCTACACATGCAATACATAATCACAGAGCAGTGTTTTATAACAGAAATACTGTGTTTGCCAATATGGGAATGGATACTTTTACCAGCATAGAGTATATGAGTGATGTAGAAAAGACTCCGAAAAACTGGGCAAAAGATGATATTTTGACGGAATGTATGATAGATGCGCTCAATTCTACCGAATCAAGAGATATGATTTATACCATATCTGTTCAGGGACATGGAAAGTACCCAAGCGAGCAGGTTATTAAAAATCCCGAAATAACTGTTACTTCAGCTCCAAATGAAGAATTGAAGTGGAAGTTTGAATATTATGTAAATCAAGTTCATGAGATGGACAAGTTTATAGCCCAGCTTACACAAACCCTGAATGATTATGACGAACCGGTGGTTCTTGTAATGTACGGTGACCATATTCCTGCCATAGATATGACCGAGGAGGATCTGACGAACAATAACCTTTATGGCACAGAGTATGTGATATGGAGTAACTTCAACCTTCAGGGAAGTGATGAGGATATGTATGCTTATCAGCTTGCTGCCCACGTTACAGAAATGTTAGATATGCAGGTTGGTACGGTGTTTACTTATCAGCAGAATCACAAAAATAGTGAAACATATTTGCAGGATCTGAAAGCCATAGGATATGATATGCTTTATGGAAAGTATTATTTGTATGGCGGTAAGAATCCATTTAAGCCTACTGATATGAAGATGGGAGTAAATGATATCACTATAGAAGAGGTAGTTAAAATAGGAGATAAATATTATATCAAAGGAAACAATTTTACTGAATACAGCAAAGTTACATTAGACGGAGAAACGCTTAAGACCATATATCTCGGAAGAAATATTTTAGGACTGCTTGAAGAAGTAGATCCGGAGGACGCCGATAATATGAAGGTAAGCCAAATAGAAACCAAGAGTAATGAAATATTAAGCACTACTGAATAAAGTGAGGAAAGCAATGAAAGAGATAGTAACAGAAAGACTGCTTCTAACTCCGTGGCAGGATTCTTTAGAAGATGCAAAGGGGCTTTATGCGTTTGCAAAAGATCCTGATGTCGGTCCGAGAGCGGGCTGGAAGCCTCATGAGAGCGTAGAAGAATCTATGGAAATAATAAAGACCATTTTTATGCCGTATACGGTTTGGGCTATTAGAGAAAAGGAAAGCGGAAAAATAATAGGCAATATAGGTCTTGAACCTGACAGAAGAAGAGAAGGGGTAAACAGCAAGGAACTTGGATATTCTCTTGCCAAAGACTGTTGGGGGAAAGGTTATATGACAGAGGCTGCAAAAGCCGTAATTGATTATGGATTCAGAGAATTTGACCTATCAGTTATGGGCATATGTACTTCCCCGGAGAATAAAAGATCTCAAAGAGTTATAGAAAAATGCGGCTTTAAGTTTGAAGGAATTCAAAGAAAAGGCTATAGGATTCTTGACGGAACAGACAGAGATAATATGCTCTATTCCATTATCAGAGAAGAGTGGGAAGAAACGCAAAGATGATAAGAAAAAAGAAAATTGTATTGAGAGTGATACAGATATTGGGAATAGCTGCCGCAGCAGGAATTTTGATATGTCTTATCATCAATGCTGTAGTAAAGTACAGTGTAAATGACAACATAATCTGCAAGGTTACAGAAGAATCATATTTTGATGAAAATATTATTTCGGAAATTAAAGAGCTGGACGCAGATTGTATTATCGTTTTGGGTGCCGGAATAATGGACAAGGAAACACCTTCACCTATGCTTAAGGATAGGTTAGATGTAGGCATAGAGCTTTATAGGCAAGGTGCAGCTCCCAAACTTTTATTAAGCGGAGACAACGGACAAGAAGAGCATAACGAGATACATGTAATGCTGCAATATGCAAAAAACCAAGGGATTCCGGAAGAAGATATTTTTTGTGATCATGCCGGATTTTCAACTTATGATTCAATGTACAGGGCATCGAGCATTTTCGGAGTACAAAAGGCAATAGTTGTAACTCAGGAGTATCATCAGTACAGAGCTCTTTTTATAGGCGATAAACTTGGGATGTCTGTTTGGGGAGTAGCTTCCGATCAAGAAAAATATATGGGACAGCTATATAGAGATTTTCGGGAAATTCTTGCAAGAATAAAAGATTTTGCAAAGGCGTCTTTGAAGGTCGACCCTGTTCTTGGCGGAAGCGTTATACCGATAAACGGTAGCGGACTTATAAGTCACGGCGAATAAAAGTATCAATGCCAAAAGTTGACGCATAGTATATAGAGGACATTAAGTCCTCTATTTTTGCTATATGGGAGAATTGATATGATATATCTTGATAACGGAGCTACCTCGTTTCCAAAACCAAAGCAGATGGTTGAGGCAATGAGTGAATGTATGTCAAAATATTGCGGAAACCCCGGCAGATCGGGTCACTACATGTCTATGCGAACAGGGGAAGAGGTCTACAGAGCAAGGCGCAAGGTTGCTGAAATATTTAATATAGAACATGCCGAAAGACTTGTTTTTACAAAGAATACTACAGAGTCACTGAATATGGGGTTAAAAGGGCTTTTGAAAAAAGGTGACCATGTAGTTACGACGTCCATGGAGCATAATTCAGTGTTGCGGCCTCTTAAAGCTCTTGAAAGGTCAGGCGTTGAGCATACTATTGTAATGGCTGACGAAGAGGGTCATACAGCACCGGAAGATATAGAAAAAGCCATAAGGAAAAACACTAAAATGATTATGATAACAGCAGCTTCAAATGTCACAGGGACAAAGACGCCACTCAGGGAAATAGGTACGATGGCTTTAAAAAAAGGGCTGATTTTTATGGTAGATGCTGCACAAGGGGCAGGAACTATGGATATTGATGTTTCAGATCTTAATATAGATGTATTAGCTTTTCCGGGTCACAAAGGATTACTTGGACCTCTTGGTACAGGAGGCTTATATGTAGCGCCAAAATTAAATCCGGTGGTGTTAATTGAAGGAGGAACAGGTACCGCATCCAAGAGCAGATTACAGCCGAATGAGTTTCCGGAAGGGTTTGAGGCAGGAACAATAAATGCGCCGGGGATTGTAGGTCTTGGATGCAGTGTTGAATTTGTGAACAGGATAGGAGTTAAGGTAATAGGTGAATACGAAAAGGAGCTGATTACATACTTAGATGAAGAACTTAAAAATATGGATTTTATCAAGCTGTATGGGCCGAATCCGGAAGAAAAAACAGGTATTTCTTTAATCAATTTAAAAAATTTTGCGCCGGAGGAAACTGCATCGCTTTTAAACGATGAATTCGGTATTGCGGTGCGCAGCGGATACCACTGTGCCGGTCTTGCACATAGAAGTATAGGAACATGGAAATCCGGAGCTGTAAGGATAAGTGTTGGCCCATATAATACTACGGAGGATATGAAAAAGCTTGTAGATGCGTTATGGAGCATTGGCAAGAGAAGAGCCTGAGGAAATAAAACTGAGCCATAGTCTGTAGACAAATGTATAAAAATATGATAAAATATTTTTGTTACGGGATGTGGCTCAGCTTGGTAGAGCGTTGCGTTCGGGACGCAAAGGCCGCAGGTTCGAATCCTGTCATCCCGACCAAAAAAGAAAAGACCTCTTCTGAGGTCTTTTCTTTTTTTATTAAAATGGTGAGGAAATCTACCGTTCTTCACACAAAATATTTTTTGTTTCCGTTTAACGCTGCAGACCTTATCCATACGGCAATATCTTAAGGGCATTTTATATTGCCGGCTTAATATCAGATAATTTAAACATCAGGTTTCCTAAAGCATATCGCTGTAAATCCAAATATTCTTGCATAGATATAATACCACCGAAATTGAGAACTTCCATCTTTCCACTTCGGCCGGTTATATGAATATGAGAGGAGGTGAAGCCGTTTTTAAAATAGAATCTTCTTCTTGCAGTTCTCTGCTCCTTGTTTGCTGCGGAATCATCAAGCTCTTCGATAAGAAGAGCTATTTTTTTATCAGGAAACTGCCGAAAAACTTCTTGTATTATTTTACTTCCTGTTCCGTTACTTCTGATTTTTTTTGATACGGCAAGATAATCAATCATAACCGTGTTTTTATATGGGACAGCCATAATAAAGCCATGCAGAATGCCGTTTTCTGTAGCTGTCAGAAGCTGTATCTTGCCTTTTCTTACTGAATTGCGGATTGCAAAAAAAGGTTTACGCTCAGCTTTCGGGAAAGCTTCAAAATAGATTTCTTTAATTTCTTTCCAAGGTTTTTGATTAGTGTTTAAAATATCCATATTCATACTCCTGTGTACTTGTAGATTTTTTCGTCATATGGTAGCATAAACTATACAGTAACTGTATAGTCAAGGGGTTTAATATGAAAAACGGAAAATTTTTGTATACAACAGGACAGTTTGCAAAGCTAAATGGGATAAATAAACGAACATTACATTATTATGATGAAATAGGTTTGTTTTCTCCGGAGTTTAAAGAAGAAAACGGATACAGATATTACACATGCCTTCAGACAGTTCAGCTGGAGCTTATCTTAACATTGAGAAAAATGGGATTGTCTATTGAAGAAATTATTCATTATCAGAAGAATCCTTCAGATGATTCTTTTGCTGAGCTTATTGCGGAAAAGAAAGATTTTATTGATAAAACTATTAAAGAACTTTTGAATACGAAATTTTTTTTGGAGCAAAAATCAAAAAAATTATCACTTAGTCTTGCTGCAAAAGACGGAGACATGAAAATAATCACCATTCCGGAGCAGCGTATTTTGTTCAGCAGTCCTATCAAAGGGGCATATGATGATGACGATTTTGCTGTCGCAGGAGAATTTTCCTTGAGATTGAAATCGATATTTGGACTTTACGATAATTTTGGCAGCTGTATTTCAACCGAAAAAATAGTGAATGGAAATTATAACAGCTACAAGTGTTTTTTCTCCTATGGCAGAGATGATATAGATGTTTATGATTTTATACGGCCAGCCGGTTCATATATAAGAACATTCAGCGTAGGGGGATGGAATAAGCTTGAAGCAGCTTATCGCAATATATGTAGTTTTGCAGATGAAAACCAGATGGAACTTACAGGGTATTCCTATGAGGAAGGTTTAAATGAGATGTCATTAAAAGGTTGTGATGACTATATTACAATGATTACTGTCGGATGCAGAAAGAAAAAATAAAAACGGAGAGAATAAGATTTTTCTCATCTCTCCGTTTTCAACTATCTCGGTAATCCGCAAGGATATGATTTTGATGCTGCAATTTCTTCTTCTTTTATACTGTTTAAAAAGCCAAAACCTCCTGAAAGGTTATAACATTCAAAGCCGTTCTGAGATAATATTCTACATGCTATATAGCTTCTGAGACCTGATTGGCACATAACATATACAGGTTTTTCCTTTGGGAGTTGTTCTATATGCTTTCTCAATTCATCTACTTGGATATTTATAAATCCTTCGATATGCCTTGATTTGTATTCATATGGAGTTCTCACATCTAAAAGTGTTACACTGCCGTCATGAGGTAAAGAATCCATGTCATCCCAATGGAACTGAGAAAGTTTATTGGTATTGATGTTTTCAATCATGAAGCCTGCCATATTTACAGGATCTTTTGCCGAAGAATATGGAGGAGCATATGCTAAATCCAAATCTTTCAGCTTATCTGCACTTATTCCTGCACGAATTGCAGTGGCCAGCACATCTATTCTCTTGTCTACTCCCTCGTAGCCTACTATTTGAGCACCCAGAAGACGAAGCGTATTTTTTTCGTAGAGAACTTTCATTGCCATGGAAACTGCGTCAGGGTAGTATCCTGCATGTGAAAGAGGGAACAAAACGACTTTATCATAATTGATATTAAGAGCTTTTGCTGTTTTTTCGTTTATTCCTGTGGTAGCAGCCGTCATATCAAATATTTTAATTATGGAAGAGCCTTGTGAGCCTTTGTAGTGGCTGTCAATACCGCAGATATTATCAGCAGCGATACGACCCTGTTTATTTGCAGGACCGGCAAGAGATATCAGAGAATCTTCGCCTGTTACAAAATGCTGTACTTGTACGGCATCGCCTACTGCATATACATCTTTTGCAGAAGTTTCCATTTTGTCGTTTACTACTATACTATTTTTGATTCCTAATTCAAGTCCGGCTTCTTCAGCAAGTTTAGTATCAGGTGTTACTCCTATAGCAAGAATAACGATATCGGAAACAAGTGAGTGTTCATCTTTCAACAAAGTTTCGACTTTACCCCCTGATTCGCCGAAGCCGGATACGGAGCTTCCAAATTTTAACTTAATGCCTTTTTCTCTGAGAAGTCCGTGAATCTGACATGCCATATCGTAATCAAGAGGAGCCATAACCTGTTTAGGGCGCTGAACTATAGTTACATCGACACCTTTATTTAAAAGATTTTCTGCCATTTCAAGACCGATGTAGCCGCCGCCGGCTATTACTGCCGATTTAATATTATTATCGGAAATAAATTTGTGAATTTTAAAGGTGTCCTCCACAGTACGAAGGGTGAAAATCTTTTCACTGTTAACTCCTGACATGTCAGGAACCGTTGGCTTTGCTCCCGGAGAGAGAATCAGCTTATCGTAGCTTTCTTCAAATATTTCTCCTGTAACAAGATTTTTGACCGATACGGATTTTGAGGATGTGTCTAAAGAAATAACTTCGTGCTGTACTTTAACATTTATGTTGAATCTGCTCCAAAAGCTTTCCGGAGTTTGCAGTGTCAGTTCTTCCGGGTCTGTAATAATATCACCTATATAATATGGAAGCCCGCAATTTGCATAGGAAACGAATCCGGAGCGTTCAAACATTGTTATCTGTGCATTTTCATCAAGTCTGCGAATGCGTGCTGCAGCAGAAGCACCGCCTGCTACTCCACCTACGATTATTACTTTCATTGTAACCTCCTTGCATACTTTTAATATGTTTAAATTATAACACGGATTTTTACATTTGAATGTGATAATGTCTCATAAAATAAATTTGACATGTAGCAGCAGAGATAGAAGTTTGATATAATTTGTATCAAAACAGATTGTAAAAATGAAAGAGAGGGGATGAAATGATTTACAAGTGGATATATAGAACTCCGCCGCAATTTGATGACATACTGCTCAACAGTGACGGGGAGGCTTTGACAGGTCTCTGGTTTGACAAATCTAAGGATGCGGCAAAGCATATCATAGATTGTGAAGAAAAAGAGCTTGATATTTTCAGAGAAACATGTTTATGGCTTGACAGCTATTTTGAAGGTAAACAGCCGGACTTTATTCCCAAATATAAAATCGAAAGGCTAACTGAGTTTAAAAAAGAAGTGATAGATATAATGAATAGTATTCCTTTCGGAGAAACCTTGACATATAGCGATATAGCAAAGTGCATAGCTGAATCGAGAGGAATTGAGAGAATGTCTGCACAGGCAGTAGGTGGTGCAGTAGGCAGTAATCCTATATGTATCATTATTCCCTGCCACAGGGTCGTGGGAACAAATGGAAGCTTGACAGGTTATGGAGGAGGAATAAAAAATAAAGAAGCTTTGTTAGAACATGAAAAAGCAGACATGAGTAAATTTTTTATACCTAAAAAGGGCACAGCATTGTAGGCGGAGGATGTCTAAAAAATGAAGCAGATAACAAAACCGTTCATTTTAATGAACGGTTTTGTTATCTGCTGGTATCCCCGGGCGGAATCGAACCGCCAACTATGCTTTAGGAGAGCACTGTTATATCCATTTAACTACGGAGACATATTAAATTGTGTCAAAGCTCTGGAGTTAAATGAGAATAACATGTGCTCGACTAAAGCATATACAATTAAAAGCACTGTTAATACGAGCAAAGCGAGTATCAAGGTCCTCGCTGAAATCGAAATCTTTGATTTCGCAAAAGAGGCGAGGTTCTTATATCCATTTAACTACGGAGACATATTCGGGTTTACACATGTTTAAAGCCCTATTTTTGTTGTGTTTTTTTATCTCTTAAACCAAACAAATATATAATACCATTTTTTTAGATAAATTCATAGTTTTTTATTGTTATTTTTTTAAATTTGTTGTATAATAGATTCGTATTGTTAAAAAGGTAACGATAATAAACCTTGATTGGAGAAAAAGATGTATAAAGTATCAAATTTGAAAGAAGAGTACAAGAAAAAACTTATTACTGCCGAGCAGGCAGCAGCCATGGTAAAACCCGGTAACAGACTGCATTTCGGTCTGGGCTGCGGATCAATAGTGGATATTGACAGAGCTTTGGCAAAGAGAGCGGATGAACTCAAGGACATCACGGTCATCAGTACAGTTACAATTCGTGAAAAACCGTTTGAAACTTATCTGGCAACAAGCAACAATGACCAGGTAAGATTTGCGTCGGCTCATTTCAGCGGAAATGACAGGGCAATGTCAAAGGCTGGTCGTTGCTGGTACATACCTATGATGTTTTGCGAGCTTCCTTTCCTTTGGACAAACAACAACAACGACATAGATATAGCAATGTTCCAGGTTGCACCAATGGATGAACATGGTAACTTCAACCTTGGACCGCAGGTTGCAGATATGTGGGGAGTAATCAAATCGGCAAAGAAAATAATCGTTGAAGTAAACGAGAACATGCCGATTGCTCACGGATATCAGACACAGCTCAATCTATACGGAGTTGACCATGTAGTTGAAGGAAGCAACAGCCCTCTGGCAGAACTTCCTGCTAAAGCACCATCGGAAATAGACAAAAAAATTGCGGGATATGTTGTGGAAAAAATTAAAAGCCACAGCACTCTTCAGCTTGGAATCGGAAGCTTGCCTCTTTGCATAGGTCAGATGATTGCAGATTCGGATCTTAGAAACATTAATGCACATACAGAGATGTTTACAGACGCTTATGTGGATTTGTTTAATGCCGGAAAGCTGACGGGTAACAAGCCGTTCGACAAGGGAAAAGCGGTGTATACTTTCGCAGGCGGAAGCAAGCGTTTGTATGACTTTATAGATGATAATCCTATTTGCTGCAATGCACCGGTTGATTATGTAAACTCCATCGCCACTATTGCAAGAATAGAAAACTTTGTTTCAGTAAACAGCTGTATTCAGGTGGATCTTTACGGACAGGTATGTTCAGAATCGGCAGGACATCAGCAGATAAGCGGAACAGGCGGTCAGCTGGACTTTGTACTTGGAGCATTCCAGTCAGACGGCGGACAGAGCTTCCTTTGTACGCCATCTACAAGGGTAAATGCCGACGGTGAAGTTGAGTCTCTGATTTCGGCTTCATTGGCTCCGGGAGCTATAGTAACAACACCAAGAATGGCAACAAACTATATTGTTACAGAATACGGTGCTGCCGACCTCAAGGGTAAGACTACTTGGGAAAGAGCAGAACTGCTTATAGGAATCGCTCATCCGGACTTTAGAGACGAACTTATAAAAGACGCTGAGAGAATGGGAATCTGGAAAAATACAAGTAAATTACTTTAGTATAAACAAAATCCGCCGGCAGGTTGAACTGCCGGCGGTTCTGTTTTGTAATTAGTCATAAATGCTTTCTGAATCTTTGTCAACGACAGAACCATCTGTAGCAGATATTTCATATGAGTATTCTATATCTCCGCTTATAAATTCTATGTCGTATACATAGATGCCATCTTCTCTGTCAAGTTTTGCTTTTGTAAAAGTTGCAGAAGAAGCATCGACGCCTGCATTCTGTAAAGCCAGTTCTTTAGCCTTATCGGCACCTATATAGCCGGACTCATCAGGAGCAGCTGGCGTATTTTCGTTAGTACCCTGATCACCTTCCGGAACAGGAGGTGTTTCAGGAGTTTCATTCTGAGGAATACCTGCATACTCTCTGTCTACCTCTATAATAGTGCCATCTTTTGCGCTTATTACATAATCATAATTGTAATCACCGGCTTTAAATTCGATTTCATAAACACCTAAGCCATCATCATGATCATAGTGACCTCTTATCATTGAAGCTTCAGATTCCTCATAGCCTGCATTTTTAAGAGCTACAGCAGTAGCTTTTTCCAGACCTATTCCCTGATTGTTTAATACTGAAGCACCTACCTTGATACCGACAAAAGCCATTATAGCGAGAATCAGAATTACCATAACTACGAAAGAAATAATCTTTTTAGGTGAATTTAACATAGTTTTTAATTTATTCATAACTTTACCTCCTCAAATAAACTTGATTTGTTTTATGTGCTCATTTTAGGATGTCAAGATTAAAATAAAATTAAAACCGGAAATTTTTAAAAAATTTATTAAATTAAAATTTAAAAAGATTCAGACCTATTTCATCATCAAATAATCTGTCAACTGTTCCGTCGATTACAGTGATTACCATTTCGCAAGTAGCACTTACAAAAGCCTTGTTTAAATGACCGCCGAAAACTTCTCCACGGTCGTTGCCTGCACTCATATGCAGGTGTGAATAAAATTCGCCGTTCATTGTATTTACAGTGCCGGTAAGTGAAACTATCTCAAAAGTGCCCTCAAATTCGTTGGCAAAATATTTTTTGAGATTAGTATCGTATACACCGGCTGTAAACTTATTGACAGCGCCAAGGGCCTGAATGCCTGCCAATTTGATTTTTTCTGCGACAGCAATATTTTGCAGCTGCTCAAGGATTTCTTCGCCCTTATCTAAACGAGCTATAATAGTGTTTCCGAATTTTCTGTATTCCATAATGCTTCTCCTTTTTGTTTATAAATATTGAAGGTGCACTTTTATATTTTAAAATATAAAGTTAAATTAGTTTGCAGGCAATATGAGAGTAAAGGTACTTCCTGAAGCTGAATCTGAAATGACTTCCATACGGCCGTTGTGCAGCTCGGCAATCTCTTTCACCATCGCAAGACCCAGCCCGAAGCTGTTTTCAGAGGTTTCGCTGCGTGACGAGTCAGCCATATAGAAACGGTTCCAGATTTTGTTTATGTTTTCCGGGGAAATTCCGATACCGGAATCTTTTACAGAAAGGAAAACAGAAGTTTCATTACTGCTGAGAGAAACTTGTATAGAAGTACCATTACCTATATATTTTACAGCGTTATCCAAAAGATTGTTCAAAAGCCTTGATATGAGACTTTCATCCGCATTGACAAAGATTCCGGGATGAATGTCTGTTTTCAAAGTAAGATTCGCAGGCAGCAGAATTTGTCTGTCTGTGCATATAGAATCAGTCAGCGTGCTGAGATTGATCTTTGAAAGAACGGCAACTTCTTTTTTCTGGTTTAACCTTGCAAAAAACAGAAGCTGATTTAAAAGTGAAGACGCTCTGTCTGTTTGTCTTACAATGGTTTGTAAGGCTTCAATGAAATCTTCACGAGATTCTCCGTATTTTAATGCATATTCGCAGTTTGCCTTTATTACTGAAAGAGGGGTTCTAAGCTCGTGGGAAGCATCGGATGTAAACTGCTTTTCTGCTTTAAATGAGGATTCGAGTCGCTCAAACATCTGATTAAAGGTGAGTGCCAGATTCTGAATTTCATCTTTACCTGCCGTGCATTGATTATTTTTACAGCCTTCCTCAGTGAAAACATTGATTCTCTTTGATAAGTCACCACTCTCGGAAATCTCCCTTGCGGCTGAGTCAATTATCTTTATAGGGGCAAAGGATCTTTTTGTGATTATATATCCGCCAAGAAGTGCAGCAATTGTCAAGACGGGAGTAAGCCAAAGCATTATTCTAACCATGTTATACAGGACATTTGTATTTTCTCTTTCCGATATGAAACCTCTGAGCCAAAGTCCGTCTAAATTTTCGCCTGAGAGCTCTTTTTCGTATATATAAAATTTTTCTCCGTGATTTTTCAATACTCCGACTGTAGTGTATGAAAAGGCTTGCCGTTCATCTAACTGTATGGGCATTTCTCCATAAATAAGATTGTTTTCCGAGTCGACAAGCGCAGTGAATACACCTTCGTTATAGTTTAAAAAATCATCATCTATTTCAAGGATTCCACCATTATAGGAAAGAAAAAAATCGTTAGGCTCTCTTTCGCTGTTGTTGCTGTTATAAAATTCTATTTCTTGTGCATTGGAGGCAACAGCAGTTACTAAACGTTCACGAATACCCTTGTTTAAGACTTCTCGACTTATGCTGAAATTCACTGCGCTGGTGCATGCTGATATTACGATAAGCGCTGTTGTAAACCATATCATAATTTTTGTTTTTATAGAAAGTTTTTTCACGGCGTACCTACTTTTCTTTTAAAACATAGCCGCTTCCGCGAACCGTGTGTATAAGCTTCGGTTCAAAAGCGTCGTCT
Organism: uncultured Eubacteriales bacterium; assembly: GCA_900542295.1. GTDB lineage: Bacteria > Bacillota > Clostridia > Peptostreptococcales > Anaerovoracaceae > Fimisoma. The sequence goes on from UQNJ01000010.1 coordinate 66,555, forward strand.
ATTTTTTTTCTAAGATAACGGATATATACATCAACAGCATTTGTTCCGCCTTCGTAGTCAAAGTTCCATATATTGTTTTCTATTATATCCCTGGTGAGAACACGGCCCTTGTTACGCAAAAGGTACTCAAGAAGAGAAAATTCTTTGGCAGAAAGAGTAATTTCTTTCCCGGCACGATATACAGTATGAGCAGATGTATCAAGAGTAAGATCTGCCGCAGTGAATATGTTGGAAAGATTACCTGAACTTTTTCTTGTCATGGCTCTTATCCTGGCCAGCAATTCATCGAAAGAAAAAGGTTTTATCAGATAATCGTTGGCGCCGGAGTCAAGACCGGAAACTCTGTCTTCGATTGAATCTTTAGCAGTAAGGAAGATGACAGGGGTGTTGTTTCCGGCACTTCGCATTTCTTTAAGCACTGAAATACCGTCTTTTTTAGGCATCATTATATCTAATACAACAGCGTCATACTCTGCCATATCAATAAAAGCAAGAGCCTCTTCTCCGTCATAGCAGCTATCTACCGAATAGCCTTCGGCAGTTAGGTGCTTGACCGTTATTTTGTTTAAATCTCTTTGATCTTCGCATACTAATATCCGCATAATACAAGCTCCCTGATATTAAAGCATATCTTCGATTTCTTCTTTTGAAACGAGGCCTATAGACTTATTTACTATTTCTCCGTCTTTGAATAATATCAGTGAAGGAATACTCATAATTCCGTAACGCATGGCAAGTGCGCTTTCTTGGTCGATGTTAACCTTACATACTTTTATATCATTCCTTTCTTTTGCTATTAAATCCACTGTAGGTGAAAGCATTTTACAAGGTGTACACCATGCAGCCCAGAAATCTACAAGGACAGGTTTTTCAGACTGCAAAACTTCTTTATCAAAATTAACAGTAGTAATATTTTTTATCATTTAATTCTCCTCCTTTGCCTGATAATTATACACTAATTATACACTAAAACTTGAAGATTAAATAGAATTAGAAGTGTTTTTGTGCTATAATTAGTTCCATATTTTATAATGGGAGAGCAAAAAATAATGCCTAAATACAGTGTCAAAAAACCAATGACAATCTTTGTTATAGTAGTAATAATAATCGCTTTAGGTGTGGTGTCTCTTATGGGAATGACGCCGGACCTGATGCCGAGTATAGATTTGCCTTATGTCGTGGTGATGACTACATATGTAGGAGCAACACCGGAGGAAGTGGAAACAGCAGTTACAAAGCCTCTGGAGAAAAGTCTTGCAACAGTGGAGAATCTGAAACGAATGCAGTCCGTATCGGGAGCGAACTATTCTCTAATAATGCTTGAATTTGAAAACGGTACAGACATGAATACATCAGTGGTAAATGTACTGCAAAATACTGATCTTATAGAGGGAAGCTGGGATGAGAATATCGGTTCTCCTTATATAATGAAGATAAATCCAAACATGATGCCTATAACCATTGCGGCTGTAGATATGGAAGGATATACTACAGAGGAAATTTCGTCTTTCGTCAAGGATACTTTAATAAATCGCCTCGAGGGAATTACGGGAGTGGCAAGCATAAATACCGGTGGTCTTATAGAGTCTAAGATAAATGTTTCTATAAGTAAAGACAAAATAGACGACTTAAATCAGAAACTTTTAAGCCAGGCGAATGGTTCTTTAGCGAACGCACGAGCACAAATAAACACAGGAATTTCCGAAATAAACAAGGCAGAGGCGCAGTTAAATGCGGCAAAAGCGGAACTCGATAAGACTAAAGACGGAACTTATGATAAGCTTGCTTCTATAAGCGCTGAGCTTGATGCGGCTGTGGCATGGGCGAGTGCGCTTCCGGCACAGATTTCTGCGCTTGAAGGTCAGAAAATGGTATTGGAGACTCAGCTTGCAGAGGGAATTGGAAATCCGGTGGAAATAAAAAAACAGATAGCTTCTTTAACTATACAGATTGAGACCATGAAAAGAGCACAGCAGGAAGCTTCTCTTAATGTGGAAACTCTGAAAAAGTCATATAAGGAAGCAGAAAAAGGAGCGTATACTGCTCAGGACTCTCTTGATGATGCATACAAGCAGCTTGAAACAACACAGAAAAAAGTTCTTGAACAGAAGAATCAGCTTAACGGAGCTCTTATACAGGTTAATGCTGCCGGAAATGAAGCGCTTGCCAAGGCAAATCTCGGATCAATGCTTAATATGGAGAGTGTTTCGGGAATATTGCAGGGTCAGAACTTTTCGATGCCAGCCGGATATATTCAGGATGAGGACTCAAGATTTTTAGTGAGCGTGGGCGATGAGTTCACTAATCCTGAAGAAATAGAAAATTTATTTGTGTTTAATGCACCCGGTCTTGGCGATATACACCTTGGTGATGTAGCAGATGTATTTGTGGCTGACAACAGCGAGAAGGTATATGCCAGCATAAACGGAAATCCGGGGGTCATGCTTACATTCTCCAAACAGTCAAACTACCCGACAGCCACAGTTTCCGGAAATATAAGTGAAAAGTTTGAAGAACTTTCAGAAGAATACGAGGGACTCAGTTTTACGACAATGATGGACCAGGGCGATTATATATACCTGATTATCGGTGCAATCGGGCAAAGCCTTGGGTTTGGTGCATTGTTTGCAGTTCTGATACTGCTATTGTTCCTGCGCGATATCAAGCCTACATTGATAACACTTATCAGTATACCGGTAAGCATAATGTTTGCTATCGTTATGATGTATTTCTCAGGCGTTACGCTAAACATGATTTCTCTTTCGGGTCTTGCTGTAGCAGTGGGAATGCTGGTGGACAACTCGATAGTGGTCATAGAAAATACTTTCAGGCTGAGAAGGATGGGAGTGCCCGTTAGGAAGGCGGCGGTAGCCGGCGCTAAGCAGGTTTCGGGGGCGATAGCATCCTCGACGCTGACTACTGTCTGTGTATTTGTGCCTATCGTATTTGTTGAGGGAATTACAAGAGAATTGTTTACTGATATGGCCCTTACAATTACTTATTCGCTTGCGGCAAGCCTTATAATAGCCCTTACTCTTGTTCCTGCCATGGCCTCCATGATGCTTAAGAAAGAAATAAAGCCTGACGGAGAAAGGTTTAATGCTTTCAAGAAATGGTATGCAAAGCTGCTTTCATGGAACCTTAAACATAAAGCGATTATACTTACGGCAGCGGTTGTTTTGCTGATTTTCAGTATAGTTGCTTCGGTCGCCAGGGGATTTATATTCATACCTGACATGGCAACTCCTCAGCTTTCCGGTACAATGACCATGACGGATGAAGAGGCCGGAATACAAGATACCAAAGCTATGGCCGACGAGGTTCTTGCAAGAATCACAGAGGTTGAGGGAGTGGATACGGCAGGAGGTATGCTTTCTTCTGCAAATTCCCTTACAGGCGAGGTTTCTGCGGATATGGTAAGTCTTTATGTACTTGTTGACCAAGAAAGTGACAGAAGCGGCGGAGAAATCTGCGAGGATATAGAAAAGGCTTGCGAAGATTTGAACTGTACTGTTGAAATGCTAAGTTCTTCATCGATGTCGTCTTACACTTCTGCACTGGGAGGCAGCGGAGTGGCGGTTGAGGTTTTCGGAGATGATACACAAGATCTTCAGACAGCGGCGCAGCAGATAGGAGAAAAGCTTCAGGAAGTGGACGGTATTGTTTCCGTTGATAACGGTCTTGAGGAAGCAGATGATGAATATCATTTCACTGTTGACAAAGAAAAGGCAATGAAAAATGGTCTTACCGTGGCACAGATTTATATGCAGGTTGCAAAGGTTCTTACAGCGGAAACCAATGCGACACAGCTTCTGTGGGAGGGGGAAAATTACGATGTTGTTGTAGAAAATCCGGCTGCCGCAGGAATAAGCATAGACGAACTCAAAGATTTAAGGCTGTCGGGAACCGACAGCAACGGAAACACAACTACCGTAAAGCTTTCAGACGTGGCGGAGATGAATGAGATTAAGAGCCTTCCGTCTATAAACAGAATAGATCAGAGAACATATCTAAATGTGACAGGCGAGGTTGAAGAGAATCAAAATATAACTCTCGTAACTGAAAAAGCACAAAAAGCACTAAAGGACTATGAGGCACCTGATGGTGTAACATATGGATTTGCCGGAGAAAACGAAATGATTATGGATGCCATGAAAGATCTGGTAAAGATGATGGTATTGGGAATTCTGCTGGTTTATTTGATAATGGTGGCGCAATTCCAGTCGCTGCTTTCGCCGTTTATAGTAATGTTTACTATACCGCTTGCGTTTACAGGCGGTTTGCTGGCGCTCCTGATATTCGGCAAAGAAATAAGCGTAATAGCAATGCTTGGATTGATAATGCTTGTAGGTATAATTGTAAACAACGGCATAGTGCTTGTCGATTATATAAATCAGCTCAGAGCCGGCGGAATGGAAAAGCGAAAGGCGATTATAGAGGCAGGAGCAACAAGAATGAGACCTGTGCTGATGACAAGCCTTACAACTATTTTAGGTCTTGTTATAATGGCAGTTGGTAAGACTGCCGGAACAGATATGATGCAGCCTATAGCCCTGGTTTGCATAGGCGGACTTGTATATGCCACGATATTGACGCTTTTAGTCGTGCCTGTAATATATGATTTGTTTACGGGGAGCAAATATAGGCATATAAAGGAAGAAGATATAGATGTTAGCGATTTGATAGTATAAAAGAGATAAAAGAAAACCCGGATAAAATTCAGGTGTTCAAAAACCCGGAAGTATTTCCGGGTTTTTGTTTTCAGGACAGAGGGAATTTGCCGTGTAATCATGAGTTTGGATAAGAGATGGAGGAGCGGCAAAGGTAATAGAGAGAATATTTTAACATATAATATTCTAATCAGCGTTTTTGATTAAATAAGACAACTGAACATAAAAAAGCCCCTTGAGCAAATAATGATGGTAAAACGAATGTTTGCAAAAGGGGCATTTATACTGCATTATTGTGTTACCGAAAACTTTTTTGTTGCGTTGAGGTACTTCATGAGTACGCCTAAATTTGCGTAATAATAAGAAAACTTATCTTGTTTTTTCACTTCTATCAGACCTGATTCTGCTAATTTTTTCGTATGTTGAGAAATGGTGGCCTGTGCATAATCGAAATACTCCACCAAATCTTTATTACACACCAGAACCATTGCTCTGTTGGCTTGCATTATATAACGGAAGATTTTTATTCTTGCCGGGTGTGCCAGAGCATCGGAAACCTTGGCAATGAGTAAAATTTCTTCCTCCTGTATGTCATCTGTATCTTTTCGTAATCTCATAAAAAAGTTCCTTTCATTTATATGGTACCAGTATATTATGACAGGAAACGACATATTTTTCAAGAAATAAAAACATATAAGATACCAAATAAAATGATGCAAAAATATTTGCATGGACTTGCAAAACACATGAAAACATGATAAAATATTAACGGTAAAAGATATGAAGAAAGAATACTATGAGAAAATAATAGAAGAATTGATAAAGCTGATTGATGAGGGAGTCTATATAGTTGACAATCGTGGTGTCGGTCGGTTTTATAATGATGTCATGGCATCATTGGAAAAAGTAAATGTGGAAGATGTCCTGGGAAAGAAGTTTCATGACGCATTCCCTGATATGAGAAAAAACGACAGCACTATGCTGAAAGCGCTGCTTAAAGCAGAGCCTACGGTGGGGCAACAGCAGAGTTACAAGAATTTTTACGGCAAAGAGATTACCACTGTAAACAGCACTGTACCTATAGTTGTAGATGGGGAAACGGTAGCTGCAATAGAGGTTGCAAAGGACATAACCAATATAAGAAAAATGTCGGACACTCTTTTGGAACTTCAGAAATCCAAGGAAAAGCCTGCTGAAAATAAAAGTCTGATAAAAAGATACACCTTCGATGATATCTTTGGAGAAAATGCGGAATTTAAGATAGCTCTAAACCGGGCACGTAAAGCTGCCGACAATAATGCGTCAGTCTTCATATACGGTGAAACCGGAACCGGAAAAGAACTTTTTGCTCAGAGCATACACTATTGCGGCAAAAGAAAAGACAAACCTTTTCTCGCACAGAACTGTGCAGCGATACCGGAGTCTCTGTTGGAGGGTATACTCTTCGGAACCTCTAAGGGAAGCTTCACCGGGGCTGTTGACCGAGAAGGTCTTTTTGAGCAAGCTAACGGAGGAACACTGCTTCTTGATGAAATAAGCGCTATGCCGTACGATTTGCAAAGCAAACTGCTTAGAGTACTCCAAGAGGACTACATAAGGCGAGTTGGCGGAATGAAGGACATACCCATCAATGTCAGGATTATAGCTACGGTAAACGAGCCGCCCGAAGAACTCATTGCACAGGGAAAGCTCAGAAAAGACTTGTTCTACAGACTTAATGTTGTAAACATTCAGATTCCGGCACTAAGGGAAAGGCGGGATGATATACCGAGGCTTGCAGAAAAATTTCTCGAAAAGTACAATGCCAGGTTTGAAAAAGAAATCTGGATGCTTTCCGACAGCGTTGTTAAAAAACTGCAAGAATACAGCTATCCCGGAAATGTCCGTGAATTGGAAAATATAATAGAGCAGGCAGTGTCAATGGGAGAAAACGAGCATGTTCTCACAGAAAAAAATCTTGCGATGCCTACTGTTTCAAGAAAAAGCAGACCGATGGAAATAGAATATACCGGAGAATTTGCACTTGATAAATATATGGGAGAAATAGAAACGAAAATAATAAGAGATGCACTACTTGAAACAGGTGGCAATATATCAAAAGCTGCTGAAATTTTGCAGATAAAAAGACAAACCCTGCAACACAAATTAAAAAAATACAAGCTTACAGTAGGTTAATCAGAAGATAAAATTAGGAATGTCATGGTAGAGCAAAAATATTTGCATATAAAAAGCAAAAATATTTGCATTAGCGTGACGTGAAAAATCTATATTTATTTAAAATTTTACAATAAAATGCAATATGTGGATATATTTGGACAAATTCACAAAAAAATCACTATAAATGCATAAGTTGCAGTGCACAAACTACAAAAATTTGCGATATAAGTATACAATATCCAGCTATTTGTTGGCACGAACTTTGCTTTATATATAAGCAGTTATAACTTAAAACTAAAATTTTATTTAAAAAAGGAGAAACTAAGATGAAAGAAGTAAAAGTAATTATCTGGGGACTCGGCGCTATGGGCGGCGGAATGGCTGACATGCTTCTGAAGAAGAAAGGCGTTGAAATCGTAGGAGTAGCAGGAAGAGGCGCTAAAATAGGCACTTCAATGTATGATTATATCAAAACTGAAAGAGGCGACAGACCTGATGTTAAGATTCAGGCAGCTGAAGATGTTATCAAGCCGGGTGCTGCAGACGTTGTACTGCTCTGCACAGACTCATTCACTAAGAATGCTTTCCCAAGACTGAAATTCATCATGGAACAGGGAATCAATGTTATCACTTCCGCAGAAGAAATGGCTTATCCTAAGGCTCAGAGCCCTGAATTAGCTGAAGAATTAGACAAGATTGCTAAGGCTAACGGCGTTTCCTGCCTCGGAACAGGAATCAACCCTGGACATATCATGGACATGTTAGTTCTGGTTATGACAGGATGCTTAGTAGACGTTGAAGAAATAACTTCAAGAAGAGTTAACTCCCTGTCACCGTTCGGACCTGCTGTTATGGAAGAACAGGGAATCGGTATCTCCGTTGAAGAATTCAAAGAAAGAAAAGCTAACCACACAATGTCCGGTCACGTTGGATTTGCTGAATCCGTTGGCATGATCGCTGAAGGTATGGGATTAACTGTAGAAGAATTTGCACAGGACATGAACCCAATAACTACTGATGTTGACAGAAAATCACCTTACGGATTCGCTGCTAAGGGATCCTGCGCAGGTGTTGCTATGACTGCAGAAGCTAAGCTGAACAACGGTATGCCTGTACACATGGAACATCCACAGCAGATCGAACCTGAACAGGTTGGCGTACAGACAGGTGACTATGTAATCATTAAGGGAACTCCAAATGTAAACATGGTTAACAGCCCTGAGGTTGAAGGAGGACTTGGAACTATCGCTATGTGCGTAAACATGATTCCTCACATCATCAACGCTGATCCTGGTCTTCACACTATGATTACTCTTCCTATTCCAAGAGCTATCATGGGAGACTTCAGAAATCTTGTTAAAGAAGAAAAGAAGATTGTAAAATAATAATCCCTATTCTTAAAGACCGCACAGTGCACAAAGTGTGATGCGGCAATAATTCAATATGATTTTAGGGCATCAGCCTGAAATTATTAACTGAAACATTGTGAAAATAAATTACGCCCGCAGGATTTCTTGCGGGCGCAATGTACAAAAAAGGAGATGTTTAAAATGGCTAAAAAAGGTGAATGGGTGCGCATTCATAAGGTTGTTTTACCTGCTGCAGAAAGAACAGCAAAACTTCCTGATGACACAAAGAAGGTTGACTTCGAAATGTGGGTAAAGGGAACTCTTCAGAACGAAACAGCAGAAATTGGAGATGAAGTTACAATTATTACTGCAACAGGCCGTGAAGAAAAAGGAACTTTGCTCGAAGTAAATCCTTATTACACTCACAGCTACGGAAAGTTCGTTCCGGAAATCATTGAAATTGACAAACAATTAAGAGAAATCATGCAGTTTGGAGGTGAAAACTAATGAAATTGGCTAAAGATTATAATTCCGTAATGGGAAGATCCGCTGACATCATGAAAGCTTCACTTGGACTTGATTTCAACGATTTCGAATCCGGTTCAGTTGCTTTCGACTATGAAGGTCTGATGAAGGCTACAGGATATACTATTGAAGAAGTAGATAAAATTCAGTCAAAGACAGGCGTAGGCCATACTCAGCTTCTTGAATTAAGAAACATCACCAAATTGGCAAGAAAATATGCTAAACCTGGCTATGGAGCAAGAATTCTCGTTAAGGATGAAGCTGCTAACGCATCAGGTTCATTTAAGGACAGAAGAGCTGCTTGTGCAGTTGCTCATGCTAAAAAATTAGGATATAAAGGTGTTATCGCTGCTACTTCCGGTAACTACGGTGCAGCAGTTGCATCCCAGGCAGCAATGCAGGGAATGAAGTGCATCATCGTTCAGGAATGTTACGACTCCCATGGAGTTGGACAGCCTGAAATCGTTGAAAAGGCAAGAAAGTGCGAAGCATTAGGCGCAGAAGTAATTCAGCTTACAGTAGGACCTGAATTGTTCTATGAACATCTTTCTGTAATGGAAGACTCAGGATACTTCAATGCTTCCCTTTATTCACCGTTTGGTATTGCGGGAGTTGAAACTCTTGGATACGAAATTGCTATGGATTGTCGTGAACAGTTCGGCAAGGATCCTGAAATGGTAGTATGTACACAGGCCGGCGGCGGTATGGTAACAGGTACAGCAAGAGGTCTTATCAAGGCAGGAGCAACTGATACAACAGTAGTAGCTGCTTCTATCGACCTTACAGGACTTCACATGGCTTCAGACGAACAGTTCAACAAGAAGTCATGTACAACAGGTCACACAGGATTCGGTGTACCTCATGCTACAAACCCTGACACAGGAGATGTTCCTCGTTCAGCAGCAAGACCTCTGAGATATATGGACAGATATGTTACAACAACTCAGGGAGAAGTTATGTATATGACAGAAATGCTTGCTAACCTTGAAGGTCTTGAAAGAGGACCTGCAGGAAACACTGCTTTGGCTGCTGCATTTGCTCTTGCTCAGGAACTTCCTGAAGACGCTATCTTAGTAGTAACTGAAACAGAATACACAGGTGCAGGTAAGCACATTCAGCCTCAGCTTGACTTCGCGAGAGATAACGGAATCGAAATCGTATTCGGAGATCCTGATGCTGATGTTCCTGGTAAGAATATTGTTCTTCCTAAGGACCCAAGCGTATTCAAGGTAAAAGATATCGATCTTAACAGATTGAGAAAGTCCTTAATCAAGAGATCAGTTCCAAGAGCTAACGGAAAACTCACTGCTGAAGATATTGCATTCTTGGCAGTTGACACAAGATCAGACGAAGCATTCGTAAAGGCTGCTCTTGATGAATTAGGTGTAGAATACTAAAAACGCATAACTTTCAGCAAATTTGTTTTGCGAAAGAAACTTTTAAATTATCATCATCCGCAAAGCTTCCTTCGTTGAGGCTTTGCGGGAGTTAAGGAGAATAAAAAGGATGAGAAGAGAAGACGATTTCGCAGTAAGAAGACAGCATATCGCAAATCTTACTGACGAAGAACTTTATGCAAAATTCTGGGAACTTACTGACCAGGTTGTTGACCCGCTTCTTGAATTAGGCAAGAAGAACACAACTCCTTCAGTTGAAAGATCCGTTCTTTTGAGAATGGGAGTATCTTCACTTGACTGTATGCCTATCGTAAACCATGCTATTGACCATGGTTTGATGGGAAAAGGCTGCGGACACTGTGTTTATAAACTTTCAAAGATGGAAGATATCTCAATCAGAGACGCCAGCATCAAGCTTGCTAAGGGCGAAGGCTGGGATAAATTAGTAGAAGCATTCAAGGGAGGTAAGAAGTAATGACAGAGCTTAAAAAGAATGAAAAATTAGATATTGTCGAGCTTCTTAAAGACCTTGACAAGTATGAACCGAGAAGAAAAGGATGGGTTTGGAGAGAAAGAGCTGAAAACCAGAACATGGGACCTTTTGAATACCATGAAATTTCAAAGCCTCTGAAGCAGAGTGTTCCGCTTCCTCCGGCTAAGTTCATGGAAGATGTAGACCCACAGCCTATGCAGACAATCACTACTGAAATCGCTTCCGGTAGATTTGAAGACGATATCAGAAGAATGAGAATGGGTGCTTGGCACGGTGCTGACCACCTGATGGTTATAAGACATATGGGACAGTCCCACATTGATGGTCTGATGGAAGGTACTCCACAGGGTATCGGTGGTGTTCCTATCACAAGAAAACAGCTGAGAGCACAGAGAAAAGCTATCGATATGATAGAAGATGAAGTTGGTCGTCCAATCAACTATCATTCATATATCTCAGGTGTTGCAGGACCTGATGTAGCTGTACTGTTCGCAGAAGAAGGTGTAAACGGTGCTCACCAGGACCCTCAGTACAATGTACTTTACAGAGATATTAACTGTGTAAGATCTTTCGTAGATGCTTGCGAATCCAAGAAGATTATGGCTTGGGCAAACATTTTACAGATAGACGGAGCTCACAATGCTAACGCAACTGCAAGAGAAGCATGGAAAGTAATGCCAGAACTTATCGTTCAGCATGCTATCAACTCCAGATTCTCTGAAAAAGTTGGTATCAAACCTGAAAACATTTCACTGTCAACAGTACCTCCAACAGCAACTCCTGCTCCATGCGTTTACATGGACCTGCCTTATGCAGTTGCTTTGAGAGACATATGCGACAGATATAAGATGAGAGCTCAGATGAACACAAAGTACATCCAGTCTTCCGCAAGAGAAGCTACTGTAACTCATGTACTGAACATGCTCATCTCCAAACTTACAAGAGCTGACATCCAGTCAACAATCACTCCTGACGAAGGAAGAAACGTTCCTTGGCATATCTATAACATCGAAGCATGTGACACTGCTAAGCAGACACTGATTGGTTTAGACGGTCTGATGGAAATGGTTGAACTCAAGAAGGATGGTCCTCTGAGAGAAACAGCAAGAGACATCAAAGAAAGAGCTCTTCTGTTCATGGAAGAAATCGTTGAAAACGGTGGATACTTCCAGGCTGTTCAGGATGGATTCTTTGTTGACTCCGCTAAATATCCTGAAAGAAACGGTGACGGTATCGCTCGTAAGATCGAAGGCGGCGTAGGATACGGATTCATCTTCGAAAGAGATGAAGACTATATGGCTCCTGTAACTGCTCACTATGGATACAATAATGTAGAACAGTACGGTGGAGATCCTGAAAATCCATCAGCTTTGATTGGCGGATGTACTTTTGAAGACAGAAGCAAGATCGTTTACATCGACGAACTTGACGATGATAATGTAAACAACAGACTTGAAAAGGTTGCTAAGTACAGAACAGGCGAAGTTATCACTCCGGAAGTTGAATGGTGTGGTGACAGAGTAATCATGCTGACTATGATGCTCCCTATCAACAAGAGAGTTGCAGAAGCAGCAGCTGTTGAACTTGGTAAGAAACTCGGTCTGGTTGATCCTGAAGTTATTTCTGCTGAAGTTATGCAGGATGCTGAGGGTACAAGAATCGAACTTAAGGGTAGAGTTGACTTTGATATTGACCTTACTACTCTTGAAATCCCACCTGAACCACACTACCTGTCCGACAAGGAACTTTATGATGAGTTTGAAGGACATGAACACATGAAGGTTGTTTGCGGTACTGTAGGTGAAGACGAACACTCAGTAGGTATGAGAGAAATCATCAACATCAAGCACGGCGGAATTGAAAAATGGGGTATCGAATGTATCTACCTCGGAACTTCCGTACCTGTAGAAAAGATGGTTGACGCTTGTATCGAAGAGAATGCGGAAGCAATCCTTGCTTCAACAATCATCTCACACGACAATGTTCACTATAAGAACATGAAGAGAATCAACGACCTCTGTGTTGAAAAGGGTATCAGAGATAAGGTTATCATCTGTGCAGGCGGAACTCAGGTTATACCTGAAGAAGCTGTTAAGACCGGAATCGACATGGGATTCGGAAGAAACTCTCACGGTATCGACGTTGCTACATTCTTAGCTGAAGAAAGACAGAGAAGAAGAGGCGAAAAATAGTTACTGAACCTTTGGGCTGGGCGGCAATTTAGCCCAGCCCTATTTTTCTACTCTGTTATGGTTTCTATTGCAAGAACCACAGCTACTTATAAAAATATGGAAAATGTTGTACAATTTTATTAAATCAAAGATAAATGGCAACATTTCCACTCCATTGTGGCAAATTCCACTCCTTTTACACTGTAAATATCATCAAATGTTGGCAAAACCTTAGAAAATAAGAAATTTAGCAACAAAAAACCCAAAAAGTGTTGTCAACTTTGCCGAAATTCGAAAATTTGACAACAAAGCAGTGAAAAGGAGGAAAAAATGTACCAAATCAAAGAAAAAATGAGTCAGATGTTGTCACAATTAGAGAAAAAGCTTATTTCTGACAACATGGAACTGGAGGAATGTCCGGCGGGACAAATTTCTTGCACCAAGAGGCAGGGGAAAAACACATACTTTAGAGTAGAAGTGCAAGAGGGACATCGTAAGCGAACGAGCATAAACAAAAATCAGAAGCTAATAGAAGGACTGGCAAGAAAAAAGTATTTGAGCCTTGAAGTTTCGAGACTCGAAAAAAATATAAATATAATAAAAGCTTTGATGGCAGATTATTTGCCGGATGAAGTGGACGATATTTTAAGGGAGATGCCAAGTCCTATTCAAGCTTACTGCCTGCCAAAAATATCGACACAAAGCTGGTCAAACGTACCATACAATATGAGTACATACATGCCCGAGAGGAAGGTGCATACTACATCACGAGGGCTGAAGGTGAGGAGTAAATCTGAACTCCTAATAGTCGAAAAATTATACGAGCACGACATAGAATTTAGATATGAGCAGGTGCTGCGGATTGACAATGTAGACTTTGCACCTGATTTCACCATTCGGACAAGAAATGGCGGCATAATCTACTGGGAGCACTGTGGACTGACAAATAACGATAAGTATTTAAAGGCCCACAAGCGAAAGCTTGAAATATACGAACAGGCAGGGATAGTTCCGTGGAAAAATTTGATAATAAGCTATGATGATGAGTACGGCATTTTGAACCTTGCCATCGTCGAAAGTGAAATAATCAATAAAATAGAAAAATGGTAAACGCAGGCAGATTAAACATAACAGAAGCCATCTCTACGGACAATGATGAAATGATAGTCTTGCAGGAGTACAAAGACAACAGATACTTTCTATGGGTGGGAACGAGAGAAAACACCTGAGGGGAATAGAAATCCCAATCATCTGCTGCTTATATTCAAAAAAGAAAATAAAACTGTGGGCTGTGCCCTTGTCAGACTTAACAAAAAATCAGAAATATTTGAATTGAGAAGAATTGCGATTTCCGAAAAAAGAAAAGAATATGGCAGAGAAGCTATGGAAGCACCCTTGACTAAGCCTTTAAAAAGCTGCAAATGAACAGATTTTGGCTGGATGTCTATTCGGAAATGTTATCGGAATAAAACTTTATGAAAGCTTGGGAATGTATAAGAAGGAAGTGCTCAGACAAAATTATAAGGCAGAACGAGGATATTTGGAACAGATAATTTATTTAATGTTGAAGCAGAAGTTTTTTGACAGAAAGGGAGGTGCTTCAGATGTTAAGAAAAGCTAAAGCTGAAGACAGGGCTGACTGGATAAAACTAAACAGAGCTTTTATGGATTTTGAGATTCAGGATAATAATCTGTGGAACAATATTGATTTGGCAGAAAACGAAGAACTGGGAGAAGTTTTCGAAGAGGCTTTGAAAAGTCCGGAAAACATAGTAATATTTATGATAGAAGAAGAGGGCAAAACGATAGGATTTGCCAACATAATAAAAATTTTCAGCGTATGGTCTGAGGGCTTTGCACTGATTATAGACGACCTCTATATTGATGATAAGTATCAGGGAAGAGGATACGGTCGAAAAACAATGAGAGAAATAGAAGATTACGCACGGAGAAATAATTTCAAAAGATTGCAGTTCCAGTCGGAAGAGACCAATCCGGGAGCAAAGAAGTTTTATGAAAAGATTGGATATAAGCCGGCAGCAATGAGTTTTTATGTGCGATATTTATAGGAGAACAAAAATGGATCAGGCTAATTGGGAACAGAGTGTAAAAGAAATAATCACAGGATATTTAACAAGAAACGACGGCTGTTTTGATGCAGAAATGCATGCTAAGCTGATTGACTACAGCTATGAAGAAAAGACTGTTTCTATTGGGTTTGAAACACTTAAGTGGCAGATAAACGAAAGAGGCGGAATACATTGAGGGGCAATTGCCGGAATGTTTGATACAGCCTTCGGTGTTGTTGCGAATTTTGTTGCAGGAGTAAATGAAGCAGCTACAGCAGACATGAATGTATCATTTATAAGGCCGCTTGATTTTGGTCAGCATCCGATAATTAAAGTGTATATAGTAAAAAAGGGAAGGTCAATAATAAGACTTAGAGCAGAAATGTACTGCAAGGAAACAGGCAAACTTATAGGAGCCTCGGCAGGGACATGGATACCGCTATAAAGAAAGGATAGAGAAAATATGAGAGTAGATGTATTAGTTGCAGAAATAGGTTCAACGACTACAGTAGTAAATGCATTCAAGGATTTGGACAGTGAAGATCCTGTTTTTTGGGGGCAGGGTCAGGCACCTACATCTGTACTTGACGGTGATGTTAGAATCGGATTGCAGGGAGCGATAGACGACCTTTGCAGGAAAAAAGGAATAGAAAAACTTGAATATGATCAGATGTTAGCTACATCTTCAGCAGCCGGCGGACTCAAAATGACTGTACACGGACTTGTCTATGATATGACAGCAAAAGCCGCAAAAGAGGCAGCTCTTGGTGCAGGAGGAATAATCCACGATATAACAGTTGGAAGACTTAGAAGAAGTGATCTTGCAAGAATCAAGGAAATAAACCCGAATCTTATTCTAATAGCCGGAGGAGTAGACTACGGTGAAAGAGATACGGCAGTTTATAATGCAGAAATGATAAGAAGCCTTGGATTGAAAACACCTGTTGTTTATGCGGGAAACATTGAAAACCAAGACGAAATGAAGCTTATATTTGACGAAGAGAGCGGACAGTATCTGTATCTGGTAGATAATGTATATCCAAAGATTGATACGCTCAATGTAGAACCTTGCAGAAAGGTTATACAGGACGCTTTTGAAGATCATATAACACATGCTCCCGGAATGGAACATGTTAGAGATATGGTTAACGGTCCTATAATTCCTACGCCGGGAGCAGTTATGGAATGTACAAAACTTCTGTACGACTGCATAGGTGATGTTATGACAATAGATGTAGGCGGAGCAACAACAGATGTTCACGCAGTTACAGAAGATTCCGATGCAGTTGCGAGAATTCTGACAGCGCCTGAACCTAAAGCAAAGAGAACTGTAGAAGGTGACCTTGGCGTATATGTAAACAGAATGAAAGTAATCGAGTCTATCGGAGAAGTAAAGCTTAGAGAAGAATGTGAAAATACACTTCATATAGACCTTGATAAAACCCTTGAAAGTTATGTTGCAATACCTAAGACGGAAGACGAGTTTAAGCTTGTTGAAAGACTTACAAAGGAAGCAACATTAAGGGCAGTTGAAAGACATGCGGGACAGATAAGATATGTTTACGGACCTTCAGGCAGACAGACTCTTGCAGAGGGCAAGGATTTGACCCAGGTAAAATATATAGTCGGAACAGGAGGAGCTCTTACAAGACTGCCTCACAGAGTGGAAATCATGGAAATGATACCGAAAGACAACGAGACAGGAATGAAACTTTATCCAAGCGATGCAGTTAAAGTGCTTGTTGATAATGATTATATAATGGCATCACTCGGTGTCCTTTCAAAGGCACATAGACAAGGTGCGATAAAGATATTGGGAAAGAGTCTTGGAATAGAGCTTAAAGAGAGAGACCATGAGGCAAATAAGGCTCAGTTCATAGAGGAGCTTCAGAGACTTAATGCTGCAAGAAAAGCAAAAGAAGAAGAAACCATGCACCATATCGAAGAGATGGAAAAGATGGGCTATGATATGAGCGAATACAAGAACCCTGAAAAGATTGGCGGAGCGACTGCGGAAGAAGTGGCAGAAGCAAAAAAGGAAGCATTGATGGCTGACCGCACAATCAAAAAGGGAATGGATCTTGTAGAAAACAAAGGTGTTGCCTGCGGCGATGAGGAGGAACTGAACAGACAGCAGAATAAGAAAAAAGCCGGCTGTGACGGAGACTGCAAAACATGTACAAGAAGACACTGTCCATACGGTAAAAAATAAGGAGGACAAAATGTACCCGAGATTAGTAATTGATTTAAAAAAGCTTAGGAGCAACCTTGATGCAGTTGCACATATCACAAAGGATGAGGGCAAATGCTCCTTGATGGTAGTAACAAAGGGACTTTGTGCAGACCCTGAAATGGCTAAGATGGTAGCAAACCACCCTGCTGTGGATTTTGTCGCAGACTCAAGAGTCAAAAATATAAAGACATATGCAGACGAGGTTAGAAAAAACGGCAAGATGACAACTCTTTTAAGAATACCTATGCATGATGAAATAGAAGAAGTTGTAAAATATGTTGACCTCAGCTTCAATTCAGAGCTTTCTACCATAAAAATGTTAAACGAAGCTGCCAAAAAAGAAGGTGTTTGTCATAAAATCCTTTTAATGATAGATCTTGGAGACCTGAGAGAAGGCATATTCTACCAAAACGAAGACCAGATTTTTGATGCAGTAGAACAGATTCTCAAAATGGAAAATATCAAACTCTATGGCATAGGTGTAAACCTTACATGTTATGGAGCTATAATCCCTAAGAACGAGAACTTATCTTTGCTTACAGATATAGCGTCTAAGATAGAGAATAAATTTGGCATCAAGCTTGAAATGGTATCAGGCGGAAACTCAAGTTCAATTTATCTGGTCGGCAAGGGAGAACTTCCTAAGGGAATTAACAATTTGAGACTGGGAGAGTCTTTCCTTTTGGGAAATGATACCGCATATGAAACAAAACTTCCGGGTACGACAGATGACGCATTGGTTTTGGAAGCTCAGATAGTAGAGTTGAAAGAAAAACCATCACTTCCTATCGGAGAAGTAGGGGTAGATGCATTCGGACAGAAACCGGTTTATGAGGACAGAGGTATCATAAAGAGAGCTATTATAGCAGTAGGAAAGCAAGATACAGATATAGACAGCATGACTCCGCTTGATTCAAAAGTTGATATCCTCGGCGGAAGCTCAGACCATATTATTTTGGATGTTACAAAATCCGACAAAGAATATAAGGTGGGAGATGTTGTAGGCTTTACTCTTGGATATGGCGGAATGCTTAAAACAGCAACAAGTCCTTATGTGGAAAAATCATATGTAAAATAGCAAATAGATTTTTAAGTCTGTTTGCCTATTAAAAGTAATGAAACCAGGTTCATGAAAAAATTGCATGAACCTGTTTTTTGTTAAAACTGTACAAGAAAAATTTTTTATAAAATTTTCAAAAAATGTGTAACGAAATTGAGATTTTTCCGTATAAGAAGTAGAAGGGGAAATTGAATGTTATTGGAAACATGACACATGTATGTTAAAATAACATACAAGGTGGGAGTGTTATGTCAAGAAAAACGAAATACTATGGAACCATAGAAGAATTGTACCGTGACAACTTTAAATTTGTGCATATATTAGCAGGCGACTATACTGATGACATACATATAAAGAACGATATATCTTCGATGATATGGGAAAGGGTTGCAGGACATCCGGAAAAATACCTGTCCATGGACCAGTACAGGCTCAGAAATTATTTGCGTATAATGGTTAAAAATGCATATGTAGACTATTTCCGAGACTCCAAGCCCGTACACGAAGAACTGACAGACAGCAATATTTATTCGTATGACAAAGACTTTTTTGAATTGGATTTTTATAAAGAAGAGCTGAAGTATCTTGGAGCAGCAGTTAAAACTTTGAATTTGGAAGAAAAACAACTGCTTGTAATGAGATTTGCAGAAAATATGAGCGCTAAGGAAACCGGAAACGTTTTGGGAATATCAGAAGGAGCAGTAAGAGTGCGTCAGATGAGAATTCTGGTTAAACTCAAAAAGGAAATACTGCGGTTTATGAAAGAGGATGAGAGCATATGAAGCAGAGCAGGGGAAAAATCTCACAGGAAGAGATTCTTAAAAAAGCGGCACTGTTGTCAGCAGATGAACTTGATAGTGAATTAGAGTCATATATGAAAAAAGCTGATGCGTTAACAGATGAGATAACAGCTGATGAGGAATTTTTGCGATTTGCCGCAGAGTACGATAAAAAAAGGTGCAGGGAAAAGAAGAAGATTTCAAGGCGATTTGTTCAGATTGCGGCAGTATTTATGATTGCAGCCGTAACTTTAGGAGGAATATCTTTGGAGGCTTCGGAAGCTTTTAAAAGCAAAAATTATGAACTTTCCGTAAATAAAGATACAGGAGAGGTTTTGCTGGTACCGGATAACGAGAAAGAGCTTTTGAAGGATTTGCAGAAAGCGGACAGAAACAATTATCCCGAGTATTTGCCTGAAGAGTTAAGAGAGGTTTCTTATTCTGAAAGTGATATTGAAAGAGTTATTTCCTTTATGCCAAAAGATGAAGCTTATGAAATAATTTTTTATGAATATGAGCCTGAAAACCTCTCAATAACTTATAATATGGAAATCAATACATTGGAAGAAATAAAAATAGGCGAAAGCAAAGGATATCTTTTTACTGATGTCACGGATAAAAATCTTTCTCTTGTATGGCAGTCGGGTAACAAGGTACTTAAATTAACGTCTTTTAACTTCGATAATAGGGAAGAATTCATTAAAATTGCAGAAAATATAAAATAATTTAAAAAATTTTCAAAAAATGTGTAACGAAATTGGGATTTTTCCGTATAAGAAGTAGAGGGGAATTAAATATATAACATACAAACGATTTTTTGTCATATCTTAACGAGCCGCAAAGGAATTCAATATGAATGGTAACTTTTGCGGCTCGTTAAGCGTAACAAGATAAATTTAAAGGTGGGCTCAGGGGTTGTAAATTTTGAAAGGAGCTTAATAAAATGAAACTGCATAAAAAAGCCGTCGATGTAATAATAGTGATTTTGGTAGCGCTTATTGCAGCCGTAATGATTATCGATGTAAAATGCACCATGACATTTAGCAGAGGATTGACGGCGGAGGAAGTAACATCTTTTGAAGGAAAGTACAAAGTATTTATACATGGCGTAGGAGTTAAATACACCGGTGCACAGTCAGGGAATCCCTATTCGTCTTTAGTAGCATACAGCGAATATAAAAATATAGATGCCAAGATAGGTGATATTATCCCTGAGGAAATGGGTGAGATGGGTGAGGATTTGATTTTTAACGGCATTGCAGCTGCTTATGTCATGTCGCCGGTCATAAGGATAGAGAAAATTCAAAATGATGAACTCATATATGACAAAGAAACAGTATTTGATTTCAGAGGAAGCACAAACTTTGAAGCTTATCCTTTGATGAAAGAACTTCCGGAAGCGTAGGCTTGATAATAATATAAAAAGGCCTATAGGACAAAAAGAGTTGGTAAAAGCCGCTATAATCGTTGAAATTCAAA
>UQNJ01000011.1 GCA_900542295.1 uncultured Eubacteriales bacterium
GTAATAAGGGCTTATAGCCCTGAGCGAACCACCCGTTTTACGGGTGGACGCGATTTACAGGGTATTATCACATTTCACTTTCCGCTACTCGCATCATTATGGCACATTCTATTCTTTTTTTGAAAAGTTCACATCCCGGTTCATATATACCTCGTATACTGCCGGAAGCGTGATATGCATTGGCGGCGCATCCACCTGAACAATAAAATTTTGCCCAGCAATCGTTGCATTCAGGGCGTGCATATGCGTTGCAGCTTCTGAATTCTTCACGAAGTGTTTCGTTATTTATACCATTCCATATATCGCCGAGTTTATATGCTTCATCACCGACGAATTGGTGACAAGGATAGAGGTCACCCCATGGAGTAACGGCCATGTACTCTGTGCCGGAGCCACATCCCGAAATCCTCTTGTATATGCAGGGGCCGTTTGTAAGATCAAGCATGTAATGGTAAAAAGTTATCGGTTTTCCATCTTTTTGTCGGCGAAGCATGTCTTTTGCAAGCAATTCATACTGATTTTTGACAATTTCAATATCTTCTTTTGTAAGGGCGGCAGGGTCATTTTCGCCGGTGACTACAGGTTCCATGCTAAGTTCGGTAAAACCAAGGTCTGCCATGTGGAATATATCTTTTGTAAAATCCGGATTTGCATGTGTGAAAGTACCACGCATGTAGTAATTTTTACCGTTTCGTGAGTCAACAAGGCGGCGGAATTTCGGAACTATCGTGTCATAGCTTCCTTTACCCTGATAGTCCACACGAAGTCTGTCATGTATTTCTTTCCGCCCGTCAAGACTTAAAACCACATTGCTCATTTCTTTGTTTGCAAAATCGATTACATCTTCATCTATAAGCATTCCGTTGGTTGTAAGAGTGAAACGAAAGTTTTTATTGCATTCTTTTTCTCGTGTTCTTGCATATTTAACCAGTTGCTTTACGACATCCCAGTTCATAAGAGGTTCACCGCCGAAGAAGTCTACCTCGAGGTTGGTTCTTGTTCCTGAATTTTCAATAAGGAAATTGAGTGCTCTTTTACCGACATCGAAGCTCATAAGGGCTCTCTCTCCCTGATATTTTCCTTGGCTTGCGAAGCAGTAAGAACAGTTTAAATTACATGTATGAGCAACATGCAGACAAAGTGCTTTTATTACATTGCCGCTTCGTTCTTTGAAAGTTCCTGCCATTTCTTCAAATGTATCAGGGGTGTAGAGCCTGCCCGAATTTTTAAGCTCTTCTATATCATCTATACAGTCGTTTATGTCATCTGATGTGACATCAGGTCTTCCGTCATATTTTTTTCTGATTGCAGATATTATTTCTTCACGGGAATATTCGGGGTACATGGCGATTATATCGTATGCTACCTCGTCAACTGAATGTACAGAACCGGAACATGTGTCAAGAACTATATTGTAATTGTTTAACTGATACTGATGTACCATATAATTTCCTCCGATAAAATGAAATAAATATTGCCGCCATGTATGGCGGCAATTTTAGCTGTTGATTATTTGCGAAAATATTATTTGTTTTCGTTTTCGCACTGCTGATTTGCAACACCGCAGCTCGTCTTGCAAGCAGACTGGCAGGAAGTCTGACATTCGCCGCAGCCGCCGTTTTTAGCGCTTTCACAAAGAGATGCAGTTTTTAAAGTTTTGATTCTTTTCATAATTCATTTCTCCAATCTGATAATGTATTATTTTATCATAAATAACCGATAAAATCAATATTTATTTAGTTATATTGCTCATGTAGCTTACTCTGAAAGTTCCGTTAAGCCGTATCAGCTGTTCTATGGCTTCTGCGTCAGTTATGGTATCTTTGCCGCTTTGCTCTGCCAAGATTCCTAAAAGAGAGGACAAATCTGTTTTTGTTTCAGGCTGAAAGCTTTCTACGGAAATATCTCCTAATTTGTATTGGGAAATCATATCACTCACTGCTTCTTCAAAAGTTCCAACGGCATCGATAAGACCGTTTTCCAAAGCTTGGGCGGCTGAATAAATTCTGCCGTCTGCAATAATCCGCACCTCTTCTTCTGACATATTTCGCCCATCTGCTACTATATTTACAAACTGGTCATATGCTTCATCTATAAGAGATTGAAATATTTTTCGCTGCTCGTCGGTCATAGGTTCAGTGGTGCTTCCCATAGCCTTGTTTGCTCCGGAAGTTATTGTTTGAGTTTTAATGCCGAGACTGGAAAGAAGCTCGCTTATATCTACGAATGTCCCCATAGTCACACCTATGGAACCTGTCCAGCAGTTTCTGTTGGCAATTATTTTATCACACGGAGCTGATATGTAATATCCTCCGGATGCTGCCATTGACTGCATGGAAGAGTAGACAGGACGTTTGGTTGTATCTTGATATTCTTTTATTTTGAGGTAAAGCTCATCAGAGGCATATACGCTGCCGCCGGGCGTATCTACATAAAGAATCATTCCCTTGTTTTCACTGTCTGCAATCATTGCATCTATAGCATTAAGAATGTATTGATGATTATAGGTGCCGCTGCCGTATTCATCTATGGTATCGGTCACATATAAAACGCCTATGTAATCATGACCGAAGTCTGCAGATACCTGAGAGGGGTCGTTATCACCCATGACAGTTCCGCAGCTGACGGCAAAAATCAATATCAGTATTATAACCAAAGCTATTATAATAACAGCTTTAAGCCAAGCAGGCATTTTGCGTTTGGGCATGGATGTAATATCCTTACTGCTTTCGTTATGATTATCTGTTTCAAAAGTTTCACTGTCTGAAAACTGTCCGTTTGAATAGTACTGAACTTTTTTAGAACCGTTGCTTTTATTTTCGTTATCGAATTTATCCAAATTAGGCATCCTCCATTACAAAAAATTGTTTAATAAATTGTATCACGGAATATCAAAAATGGAAAGCAAAAGAAATTGATTAAAAGAGGTAAACTTTGTTAAAAAATTCCCATAAAACATTTGAATTTCAACAGTTTTACTTTTAATTTAAGAACATTAAATAATAGATAATATTGACTTTAGAGGCTGAGGGGGGGTATAATAGTAAATAAGTAAAAGCCGGATTGAAGTCGCTTGAATTTTAAGCAAAAAATACATTTAGGAAAGAAATATGAATATAAAAGTAAATTTTATCAGTACCTCAATTAGAGTACTGAATTATTTGTTATCTTTTATATATTTTTTTATAAAACTGATACCAACGAAGAGAGGAAAAATCTTATTCTTAAGCAGACAATCAGATAAGATTCCCCTCGATTTTGTTTTACTTAAAAACCGTATAAAGCAAATGGATTCATCAGCTTCTGTTGTTGTAATATGCAGTCGTGTAGGTCACAGCGCAAAAGAAAGTTTTTTATTTTTTGTTCAAATGATAAGAAGCATGTATCACCTTGCAACCAGCCGGGTGTGTATAATAGATTCATATTGGCCTGCGGTAAGCATGCTTAAGCATAAGAAAAATCTGAAGATAATCCAGATATGGCATTCTATAGGAAAAATGAAAAAGTCCGGATATCAGTCTCTTGATAAAAAGTCCGGAAGGAAAAGTCAATATGCAATGCTTTTAAAAATGCACGACAATTATGATTATTTTATAGGCGGAGCAGAGATATTCAATAAATACTACTGTGAAGCCTTCAGAATAAGCGAAGACAAAATTTTAAATTACGGGCTGCCGCGGATAGACTATCTTATTGAGACTGAAAAACAGAACCGTGCAAGATTTTATAATGAGTTCCCGGAGTTAAAAGATAAAAAGGTTGTTCTGTATGCGCCAACTTTTCGCAGGAATATGAAGTCGGGTTGGGAAAACATACTAAATGCCGATATAAGCAGTGATATTGCGGTAATAATAAAAAATCATCCGGGTCAATGCACGCATAAAGCGGCAGAAACTTCACATATTCGTTATATGGATGACTGGGAAACAATAGACCTTATATCTGCATGTGATTATCTGATAACAGATTATTCGTCTATTGCCTTTGAAGCAGCAGTACTCAGAAAAAAAACATTTTTCTGGATTTATGATTATGAGCAGTACATGGAAAACAGCGGAATAAATATCGATTTGAAGAAAGAACTTTCGCATAACGTATTTAAAAATATAGATGAGCTTATGGCAGCTATAGAAAATGATGATTACAGCACAGCACAGCAGGAAAAATTTATAAGAAAATATCTGTTGGATGATATTGGCCATTCTACTGATAAAATAGCAGGGCTTGCTGTAAGACTGGCAGAATCAAAGGAAAATAATAATGAAGTTTATAATAATGGCAGATGGCAAGGAAGAACGGTGGAAGAGCCATCTTGGAATATCAAAACATTTGGTGGAGATAGAAGGCGAAAAGCTGATATGCAGGACAATAAGACTTCTGCTAAAGGAAACTCAGCCGGATACGGAAATCATAGTAACGTCTCATGACGAAGCATATGACTTTGATAATTGTATAAGATATGAGCCTTTAAACAATGTTCTTGAAATCGACAGATTTACAGAAGAATTGATTGAGGACAACATCTGCTTTTTATACGGGGACACATATTATACGGCAAATTCCATTAAAACTATTGTTGAGACCAAACCGGCAGGAACTGTTTTTTTCGGGAATGAAAGATCGATTGTAGCTGTAAAGATACATGACTCTGATGAGTTCAGAAAACATAAAAGCAAAATAAGAGATATGTTTTTGAAAGGTGAAATAAGCCAGTGTAAAGGATGGCAGATATACCAGTCATTTTGCGGACAGAATTTGAATGAACCCCCTGTATTAGAAGATAATTTTGTGATTATCGATGACCGGACTATGGATATCAATACTCCCGAGGATTATGACAGGTTGATTTACTGATATGAATTTTTTCAGAAAAACATTAAAAAAAATCAAGTTATTTGTACTGTTCTGGACAAGAATAGTGTTTGTAAAAAACAACTTCAAAGTGAATTTTTTAGTAAAGCTCAAGTGTAATTTCGGAAGAGGATTTCTGGCAGACCAATATGTGCTTTATGACCTAAAGCATAACAATAAGGATGACTTTCTTTCTGAATTTGACTGGTACAGGTCGCGCTATATAAATGAACCTTTTGATTTTGCGTTTAATAATAAGGTTATCTGCGCTGAGATTCTTAAACAGTATATGAGAGTTGCAGATAATTATTTTATAAAAAACAAAGGTGTAATATACGATTTTGAGCATGGAAAAAGATGCGCTGAAGATGTATTAGAACTTTTGACGGAAAAGAAAAAGCTGATAATTAAGCCGTTTGCCTTGGGCAAAGGAAATGGTGTTCATCTTTTCAGTATTGAGAACAATGACATTTTTGTGGATGACAATCGTGTCGACAAAAGAGAATTCTTAAAGCTATTAGACAGTCAGAAGGAATACATAATATGCGAATATATCAGACAGCATAATTATGCAGATGAGCTTTATAACAAGACGGCCAATACCATAAGGCTTATAACCATGAGAGACATAAAAAGTCACGAAATGAAGATTTTTTTTGCTGTTCAGAGAATGGGAACGAGCAGTACGATTCCTGTTGATAATGGCAGCAAAGGCGGTCTTGTTTCGATGATAGACTTGGAAACAGGGATTTTGAGCAGTGCCAAATGCCTTCGAAGCACGGAAACTTATGAAGAACATCCGGATTCAGGCAAGAAAATTACAGGCACAGCAATTCCGGGCTGGGAAGATGTGAAAAAGGAAATACTTGATGCAACTGCAAGATTGCCGTTTATGGACTTTATAGCATGGGATATTCTTATAACAGAAGACGGAGTATGCGTCATCGAGGCAAATTCATCTTCCGGAGTTAATATTATACAGCTATTCGGAGGGCAGAGAAACGGAGAGCTTGGAGAATTTTTCAGACATTACGGAGTGATAAAATAGGCGGATTACAAGCCCTTTTCAAGACACAACATGGAGGAGACAATGAATTATAAAGAGTTTTTAGCTTCATCAAAGATTGCCAAAATAACATTATCGCTGCTGATTGCAGATATTCTGGCAGCGCTGTACATAACCGCTCAGGCAGCAAGATATATGGGAGCCGTTGCAGGCATGGTGGGAATTGTAATAACTGTGATTTCAGCCGGGCTTATATGGCTGTGTCACTACAGGAAACCAAAAGCTGCCGCAGTAATTGAGATTCTGTTGTCGATTTTGCTGATTGCCGGAGTTTTGGTAATTATGAGAATCAGCTCGGTAGCGGGAGAGATAAGCAAGACAACGGAATATGAAACAGTACAGATTGTTGCGCTTAAGGACAGTGATATAGATAAAGATGACGATTTTTCTTCTTATGTAATGGGATATACCAACAGTGATGATAGTGCTTATGAAAAATCAAGCGACATACTTGTTGAAAATGATAAGAAAGTAAAGGAAAGCAGACCTTACGAATCGACAGATGTTTTGTATGAGGAACTGACATCATCTCATATTGAACTTATGGTTCTTACCAGCAATACAAGGAGTGATATGTCCATCATAGATGAAGAGTATGAGGATAAGATAAAGGTAATATTTGAAAAGAAATATGAGATAGGACAGGCTGAAATGAAAGCCGTAGATATTACAAAGGAACCATTTACGATATACCTTTGCGGCGCTGATTTATCATCAGGACAGGATATAAATTCAACGGGAAGAGGCGATGTAAATATTCTTCTTACTGTAAATCCTAAAACTGAAAAAGTAAACATGCAGGTTATACCAAGGGATACTTTTGTATATATACCTTGCCGAGGAGGCAGCAGCAAACTGTCATACAGCGGATGGTGGGGCGGAGTTCAGTCATCAATTGACAGTATAGAAGATAAGTTCGGCATTGACATAAATTATTACGCAAAGATTAACTTCAACGGCCTTGTAGATCTGGTAGATGCTCTTGGAGGAGTAACTGTATACAGTCATTATACATATAGCTATCAGGGATACAGCTTCGTAGAAGGGTATAATGAGGTAGACGGAAAGAAAGCTCTAAGGTTTGCAAGAGCAAGAAAAATGCTTCCTCAAAACGAGCTTTCAAGAGGTCAGCATCAGATGGAACTTATAAAAGGTATATTTAAAAAGTTTGCCGAAAACCCTACATACGAAAACAGTATGGCAGTGCTTGACGCACTTGAAAATAATTTTGTGACTAATTTACCTGAAGAAGATTATTATGATGCATTTAAGCTTGTGGTAAAACTGCTCCCTGAACTTGAGAATATGGAAAATCATTCCATAGAGGGAACGTACCAATGGCATTATGATGAAATAAGAGACGGATATTATCAGTATTATTATTATCCGGCAGAAGGTGAAGTTGAGAGAGTCAGAGAGAGTATAAATGCCATACTTGACGGCAAACAATGAGGCCTGAAAGACTGAGGAATATAAGTGAGAACATTAAAAAAAATAATTTCAGAGCATATAAGATATTCAAGAACAATACTAAAATTAGCCAAGTCGGATCTTGTTAAGACTTATAAAGGGGCTGCCCTTGGATGGTCATGGGCTATTATAAGGCCGGCAATGACATTGGGAGTATATTATTTCGCATTTACTGTAGGGCTTAAGACAACAAGTCCGGCAGAAGGTTATCCTTATTTTTTGTGGCTTATTGCAGGTGTTGTTCCTTGGTTTTACATGAGAGATATCATAACAGCAGGAGCAGGTTCTATAAGAAAATACAGATTTCTTGTGACAAAGATAAAGTATCCTGTTTCTACAATACCTACATTTGTGAGTCTTTCACATCTGATAGTAAATCTGATTTTAATTCTCATAGTTATGGTAATATTTGCAATAGCGGGATATAAACCTGATATTTACTGGTTGCAGATACCGATATACATAGCGGCGATGTTTCTGTTTTTTTCTGTGTGGTCGCTTTTTTCCGGTATTTTATCTACATTTAGCATAGATTTCCTACAGCTTGTAAAATCTTTTACAATAATGCTTTTTTGGATGTCCGGAATAATGTATGATGTTGCAAGAATAGACAATGAAATAATCAGAAAAATAATGCTTTTCAATCCGGTAACTATAATAATAAATGGATTTCGCAATTCGTTGATATATAAAGAATGGTTCTGGGAAAATATAGGAGAAACGCTGAATTTTATACTGGTATTTTTTGTATTGCTTTCTCTTACTGTATACATATATAAAAAACTGAAAGAAGAAATAGTAGATGTATTATAAAGGATATATTTTATGGTTAGTAACATCGCAGCTATACAATTAAAAAATGTAAGCAAGAAGTATAGACTTTTTAAAAACGAAAAGAAGCGTCTTGCATCATTTTTTAACAAAAATATTGAATACAAGACTAAAGAGGCGCTTAACAATGTAAGTCTCAATATATATAAGGGTGAGTCTGTAGCATTTTTTGGAAAGAATGGTGCAGGAAAATCAACTATGCTTAAGATTATAACCGGAGTTTCATATCCATCATCAGGGAAAGTCAGAGTAAACGGGCGCATAAGCGCTTTACTTGAGCTTATGGCAGGGTTTGATGCTGAGATGACCGGTAGAGAAAACATTTACTTCAGAGGAGATATCTTGGGAATCAAAAAAGAAGAAATGAAAATACTTGAGGATAAAATTGTTGAATTTGCTGAGTTAGGAGAATATATCGACCAGCCTGTAAGAACTTATTCCAGCGGAATGAGGGCTCGACTGGGATTTGCGATAAATATCAGTGTAAAACCGGATGTCCTGATAGTAGATGAAGCATTAAGTGTAGGTGACAGGGATTTCAGGGAAAAATGCCGCAAAGCTGTAAAAGAGAAGATAGAGGAAGGTGTAACATTTCTGTTTGTTACTCATTCTGCTGCCGACGCTATAAAATTTTGCAAACGTGGAGTGGTTATGAAGAACGGTCATATTGTTTTTGACGGAGATATTAAAGCGGCTTCGGAGTTTTACAATAAAAGTATTTTGAAGCAGAAAAAAATTATATAAAAACAAAGCGTTAGTTAAAATACGGAGTAAATATGAACAATATAAACAGAGGAAAGATTATAAATTTCAAAGCGGCGATTATGGCAGCGATATTGATGATAAGCTTAATATGCTGTGAACTTGCATATGCGGCACCTATAACAGAGGAACCTCAAAATCCACCTCAGACTGAGGAGCCACCGCAGACTGAGGTGCCCTCACAGCCTCAAACTCCAAATACATCACCCGGCAGCGATAATACGGGCAGTATACAAAATACAGGAGGCTCTTCCGACACAAGAGCTGCTGATACAAGACTTAGTAAGCTTGAAATCTCATGTGGAGAATTAGTTCCGGAGTTCTCACCGGATATATATTCTTATACCGTGTATGTAAGCCGCACTGCGCAGGACAAAAGTTGTACCGCTTCTGCTGAAGCAATGGAAACATCCTCTGTAATAAGTGCTGAGGGACCTTCAGAGTTTGACAGTGAAGATGTTCGCAAAACTATTAAGGTAGAAGGAAATGACGGAAGCAAAAGTGAATATGTAATAGATGTCCATGTTCTTAAAGATACTGAAGTTTTTATTGAAAATTCTCTCTATGCTGTTACTGAGCCGAAAACTATTGACAATCTTCCCGGGAAATTTAAGGTTGTCAAGACAGAATTTAAAGGGAACAAAATAAAAGCTGCAAAGAGCAGTGACGGCAATCTTATTTTGCTTTGCTTTGCTTCTGTCGATAATAAAGATGATATTCTGTGGTATATGCTTGGCAGCAATAAAGAGAGTATATATCCCGTACAATTTAAAGAAATTGATGGAAAAAATTACATATCAATCGCAAGCGGCGGAGAATTGGCATATGGCGAAGGAGGCTACAGTCTCTTTGGCAGTTCGGGAGAACTTCTGTTTGCCTTATCGGCTGATAACAAAAATAAAAGCTTAGGAGATTCAATACTTGAAAATAAATATTTTTCTATATCATTGGCTGCGGCACTAATCATATGCATAATAATGTGTGTATATCTTCTTGCCGTAAACAGGGAAATAAGCAACAAAAAGGACAGCTCCGCCAAATATTTCAGACCGTATATGCATTTAAAAGATGGTGCTAATGAAATAGTAGGAGAAATAGAAGAGACACATATCGATGATAAGGAGTCATAGAGTTGGCTGTTAAGGAAAAAAACAAAGAAGTATTGAACAACCTTATATTAGTGGTTGTATTGAATTATATCAAAACCATGAAATTGAGGAAAGATTTCTCGATACCTGCATATTTTAGAGATGAACTTGGAATAGAAGATTCAAAAGGTTTGGTAAGAAGACTTGAAAAGAAAAATTATATAGAGTACAGCGACGGCAATATTTTGAGCATCACCTCAAAGGGTGAGGAATTTCTCAAGCTGCATGGAGATTATCTTGAGTTTTTCAACTTGGCAATACCGGGAATAACTATTTTTGAATATCAGAACATAAAAGAGAAAAACGCAGAGAACGAACCGTTTGAGAAAATCATGATAATGGTTATTCTTAAGAAAATAAATCAGCTTGTAAAACGGGACAATTACACAGGAGTAAGAAATCTTCACTTTGATGCAGGAAAACTTTACCGTAAATTGGGATATACAGGTCAGGCTATGTATCATTATCTTGTATCTCTGTATTTTGATGTAAGCGGATTGAAATATTATGATTATTTTTTAAAATTCATTTCAGGCAGCATGACTGAAAAAGAACTGCAGCTTGTGTACGAATATGTATATATGGACACATATCTTATAGAAGAGATAAGAAGTGTCAGCGATGTGTATCATGATGATATTGTAGATTCTGTATACGAAAAAAACAAAATAAATATAAATCTGTTAACCACTGAAAAGTTTAAGGAATTTGTACAAGACATAATAAGTAAAAAACAATATGAAGAAAAGTGGCAAGGTTATTTTAGAGCTGCATATAATGCTTTGGTAATAGCCGCAGGCAATACAAAAAATAAAAAACCAGATTCGGTCAAATAATTATGACAAAATAGAACGAGAATATACAGCTTTGGAGAATTAGTTGTGCAATATATAAAAATAGGGCATTTAAAGATTCCTTGTGAGGTGAGAAGCGAGGGCAACAAGAAAATACTTAAAATATTTGGATTTAAGTTACCCTTTTATGAATATAAAGACAGTTGCGGTCAGAAATATTATAAAATCCTGGGCGTTAAATTAAAATCAGACTTTAAGGGTAAAATTTTTCTCTCAAGGCGGAAACTTAATTTTCAAAACAGAGATGTCTGGGAAGATAAAGATATTAGGAAAATGGCAGAAAAAATTTTCATGGAAAAATTAGGTTATGAGCCTGATTTTGATAATCCAAAAACAATGAATGAAAAGATTTTCTGGATGAAGCTTAATTATCATGATCCTCTTGTGACCACATGCTGTGACAAATTCAGAGTAAAGGAGTATGTGCGCCGCAAAATAGGAGAAGGGCTTACAGTGCCTGTCATAGACAGCTTTGAATCTGCAGACGATATTGATTTCGATAGGCTGCCGGATAGATTTGTTCTGAAAGTGAACTGGTCAAGCGGGTTTAATATAATAGTAAAAGATAAAAATGAACTTGACAGGCAAAAGACAAAAGAAAAATTGGATAAATGGCTCAGACCTGAACAGAACAGCTATTATCAGGCATTTAACTGGGGTTATAAGGACATGAAACCGGTGATATATGCCGAAGAGTATATAGAACAGATAGACGGTCAGCTTTATGACTATAAGTTTTACTGCTGCAACGGAAAAGCAAAGTTCTTGTTTGTATCTACAGACAGGTTCAGTGGAGATGGAGTTACTTACGATTTCTTTGACATGGACTTTAACAGATTGGCTCTTACTTACGGAGGAAGATTAAATTCTGCCGAGCCTTTAAAAAAACCGCAATCATTTGATGAAATGATAAAATATGCAGAAATTTTAGCTCAGCCTTTTCCCTTTGTCAGAGTGGATTTTTACGAAATAGAAGGACGGCCGTATGTAGGTGAGATGACATTTTACTCAGGAGGAGGAATACTTCCTTTTGAGCCTGTTAGCTGGGATTATAAGCTTGGAGAATATATACAGCTGCCTATTGAAAAATACGGATAATTTTGGTTATGAATGTAAATAAAAAATTGAAACGGTTTAGGAGCAAAATAATAAAACGCCGTGTTATCGGAAATATAAGTTATATTATTGTATTCGGCAAATTCAGGATTTCTTATACAAAGAGAGGTCAATATCTTAGATTAGGCGGATTGGAAATAAAAAGGGGAAGACGCAGCGACGAGGATGAACTTTTAAATCCTGCCGGAATATTCAGCTTTGAAAAAACAGAAGCGATACTGGCATATGCTATGGAAGAGAAAATAACAACCGATATAAAAAAGCATTACTGCGAACAGAAAGGGTATAAACAGCTCAAATATTTCCCAAATCTTACAAAGCCGCAAACCTTTAATGAAAAGCTGCTGTGGCTTGCAATATATTATAAGAATCCGGATTATAGCGTGGCTTGTGATAAGGCTGCTGCGAAAGGCTGGATAGGAAAGAGAATCGGGGCTGAATATACAGTGCCTGTAATCGGTGTTTATGATGATGTTAATAAAATCGATTTTGACACCTTCCCTGAAAAGTTCGTTATTAAAGCCAATAACGGATGGGGTTCAAATGAGGTGGCGCTAATCAGGGATAAAAGCAGAGTAGACATTGAAAACTTAAAGGCAGTAGTATCAACATGGCTTTATCCATGGAAATTCTACTGTTATAACAATATGTGCATAACTGACGAAAAACCGAGTCGCCCTCTAATCGTCGTTGAAGAATTTTTAGAGCAAAAGGGCAAAAAATACCCTGATGATTATAAATTGTACTGCTGTAATGGAAAAGTGAAATTTTCTATGATAGTCAGCAGCAGAGGAAACAAAAATCAAAGCCGTACATTTGTTGACAGAGAATGGAATCCGCTGCCTGTAGGCAGAGCCGGAAAGCAATCTGCTGCGTTGTCTGCGAAACCTGAAAATTATGAAAAAATGGTAGAGTTAGCAGAGAGGTTAGCTGTAGAGACTCCTTTGGTGCGTGTTGATTTTTATGATATTGATGGAAAACTATATGTAGGTGAACTGACCTTTACGCCGGGGCTGTTTCTGCGATTTGATTCTAAAGGCGAAGATGAATTTTTAGGCAATTACTTGGACATAAGCGGTCTTATGGGTCAAGTTGATGCGATATAAAAGGTATTATTTAAAGGTATTATAAGAGAAAGGAGTTGTAACAATGTTTGAGAAAAGTATGCAAAACAGTTTCAAAAGAAGCATAGCTATTCTCTTAATCATTGCATTGGTCTTTTCGATGTGCGCACCATCGGCATTTGCTCTTGGCGAGCAGTGGCAAGGTACAGCAGAAGGCGATGTTTTGATTAAAGACACTGTAACAAAAATTGCTGACAATGTCTATGAGCATGAGGTGATTACCAACAACAAAGACGGTAATGAACAAAAGATAGACTACTTATGCGAAATAGGCAAGAGCGATACGATTAAAATCGTAGCAGGTTATGGGCAAGACGATGCAAGTAGCTGGTCGCTTACACCGACAACCAAACAGGCGGCAGCCTATGAAAAAAATCATCCCGGCGAAACGGTAGTAGCTGGAATCAATGCAGACTTTTTCAATATGGCGACAGGTCAGCCTCAAGGCGCCTTGGTTATGGAGGGGAAAGTTTATAACAATGCCAATAACAGACCGTATTTTGGTATAACAAAAGATGGAAAAGCTGTAATAAGACAGGATAATAATCTAAGCGATCTTGATGCAGCTGTAGGTGGAGATGTTATATTAGTATCAGACGGAAAACCTGTTACTGAAAATACTTCATACGGAGCCCTTAAGTACAGCAGAACTGCTATAGGTATTAAAGCAGACGGAACCGTTGTAACTTTTGTTACACATGGACTTAATCCTCCTATTTCATGCGGCCGTACATATACCGATATAGCAGCTATGCTGGCTAATGAAGGATGTGTTTCAGCTCTTGCTCTTGACGGCGGCGGTTCGTCTACATTTGCGGCAAGACCTGAGGGCACCAATGATCTTTTTTTAAGAAACTCACCTGCCGACGGAGCAGAGAGAGCAGTAAGTTCCAGCTTGCTGATTGTTTCCACAGCAGAACCTACGGGGGTTTTCAGCCATGCTCAGCTTACTCCTAACAACGAAATCTATACACCGGGTTCAAATGTTCAGTTTGAGGCTAAAGGTGTAGATACTGCCGGAATCGGCATGGAGCTTCCTGAGGGTGTCAAATATGCGCTTGCAGAGGACAGCAAGGCACTTGGTACTATAGACGAAAACACAGGTGTTTTTACTGCTGGTGAAGATATAGGTATAGTAACTGTAAATATGATCTATGAGAATAAGGTCGTGGGTGAGACCAAGATAGAAATCGCAGTTCCGGATCATATTTATTTCGGAAATGAAGAAGTCAGCTTAGGTTTTGAGGAATCATCTGATTTGGGAATTGTAGTCAGAAGCAAGGGCCGTGATATGAACTACAAGGTAGGAGATATCAAGTGGACAATCTCCGATCCTGCTATGGGTAGGTTTGAAGGCAACAGCTTTATTTCCGCCGATGGTGTCAGCCTTACGGGAGAAGCTACGGCAACTTCTGCTTTTGACGAGAATGTTTTTGGAAAAATCAAAGTTATAGTAGGTAAAATGCCTACAGTTGTATGGGACTTTGAAGATGTTGAGAACGAAGATGGAAGCACTATTCTTGCAGAAGATTATTATATCGGAACTGAAGAAGCTCCGGGAATCTTGAGCCACAGCAATTATAGAAGAGGTGGAAAAGAATCCATTGAAATAGTAAGTTCAGATATGGATGAGCCTGTAAGATTCGGAAACAAGAGTCTGAAGCTTAATTACGACTTTAGGGATTGTGGAGAAGTTACAGAAG
Source organism: uncultured Eubacteriales bacterium (assembly GCA_900542295.1). Classification (GTDB taxonomy): domain Bacteria; phylum Bacillota; class Clostridia; order Peptostreptococcales; family Anaerovoracaceae; genus Fimisoma. The sequence goes on from UQNJ01000011.1 coordinate 14,926, forward strand.
GTGCATGTATTGGAACTACAGATGAATTAACTGTACCGGGAGTACCTACAGGTATAGGTTGTTGGGTGTATGCTCCTGAAGGAGTAGGTGTACAGTGGCAAGGCGAAGGTTCTCAGGCAGGATTCTGGCTTAGAGGATATGCAACCGATGGACAAGGTTCTTTAGTGCAATATGACTTTACACTTGAGCCGAAAAAAGTTCAAGGAGACCAGCAGCCGGGAATATACTGGGAAGGCTGGAAATATCTTGAAGCAGACCTTACAGGTTCACAAGCCCCATTTGCAATAAAACCGGGAATGACTTTCAGACTGATGTTTGTTGCAGGAACAAAGATGGGAACAAGAACTGCAAATTCCATATATTTCGATAATCTTCAGTTTGTATATGGAGCCAATGTAGATGACATAGATGAGCCTTATGTGGCTTCTATGCAGATTAACGGCGCAGAACTTGAAAATAACATGGTTGTAAAGACCAATACTGTTACAATAGATTCCATGCTTAAAGATAAAGATGGAAAATATGCGACAGGAATTGACGACAAGACTGTGAGAATGTACATAGACGGTATCAATGTAGTTGACAATGATAAATATATGTATGCTTACAGCGATGGAGACGACAGAGCACAGCTGTCCGATGTTAAGTTAAAGGATGGAAAACACTCCATAACTATCAAGGCAAAGGACGGCTTCGGTAATGAAGTAAACGAGACGAGATATTTTACGGTAGATACAGGCTCACAAAACGAGGGCACTTCTGTAAGTATCATACCGGCAACTGAGAAAGCCGTAATAGGTAAGACTATTGACTTGCAGATAGTTGCATCTGACGATACAGTTACTCAAAGTACAACTATCTTTAAGCTTGGGAACCAGTTTAAAGATTATAAGGTTAAGTTCTCTGATAATTATGAGGGAACTGCTACCTATAATAAATTGGAAAAAACCATTACAATAGACGCAAAACGCAAAGAAACCGCTTCCCCGCTGAGTCTTTGGGACAGGCTTACAGGCAATACTGAAACTGTAATAGCAACATTATCTGTAGATGTGCCTGCTAACCTTAAAGAGACAGATAGTTTCACTTATACTGTAAAAGGCGGAAAATTTGAGACAGAGCAAGGAGAATATAATACTTATTCAAGCGGCGAACTGAAAGTTGCTGTCGGTTCAGACTATCAAGTTTCTTCCGGTACTGTAATCTTAGGCGGCAAAGCTGCTGAAATTAAAGTTAAGGATTCTGCCGGAAAACCTGTTGCATCAGTACCTTTGTATATGTCTCAGGATAACAGCCTGATAGGCGAAACTGATGAAAACGGTGTTCTTAAGACAGATAAATTTAACAAAGAGGGTCTTACAGCAAGCGATTATGTAATTTATGCAAAGGACAAAAACGGAGGTCTGTCATTTGAGTATAAGCTTTCGGTATTTGCACCGCAAGGTGAATTAAACGGTATGCCTTACAATGTAAGATTCAATACTGTAGAAAAACTTGCGTCACAAAAGAACATTACATGGTTCTCCAACCCTCTCAATGACAAGAAGCAGACAATCAAATACAGGGAGAGCGGAAGCCAAGAGTGGAAAACAGCCGATGCAAAAACTCAGCAGGTTGATTTTGATACAAGCGGTAATTATATAGTAAATGTAAATGCTGTAAACTTAGAAGGGCTTAAGGCTGATACAACATATGAATATGTTTTAGGTACAGATGGAGCAGTTCTTGAAGCGGCAACCTTTAAGACCGGTCAAGAAGGAAAGAAAACCAATGAGTTCTTTATAATAGGCGATATTCAAGACCCTGATAAGAGCAGAGTTGAAGAAGTTGCAAGGCAATTGGATGCCAAGAATCATAATTATGATTTCGGTATCACCATAGGAGACGCTATAGATCAGGCATCAAACTATACGGACTGGAGCGATCTCGGACAAGTTTTAGGTGCCGATATGTTAGGCGGTACCAATATGGTGAATATCATGGGAAACCATGAATATTACGGAGATCCAATTGCGGAAATCGCTTCTGCTATATATAACAATCCTAATACCGATGAAGGCGGATATTATTCATTCGAGTATAATGACGTTTATGTAGCCGTAATTAACTTCTCAAATACTGCTTCTCCTATTAAGGAGGCAGCAGATTGGCTTGTAAAGGACGCAGAAAAATCAAATGCTACATGGAAGATTCTATGTATGCATCAGCCTGCATATTACACCAATAACGGTGGTAATGAACCTGTATATGAAGCAATTCCTGACGCAGCGGAAAAAGCAGGCATAGATGCAGTGTTCTCAGGTCATGACCACTCATGGGCAGTAACAAATCCGCTTATCGACGACAAGATAGATGAAGAAAACGGTATAGTTTATTACATCGTCGGAGCAGCAGGAAGCAAGAGATATGCAGCCTCTACTCAAGATAAGTTTGACTACAATACAATATTCAAAAAGGTAGGAGAACCGTTTACAGCAACATACCTTAAAGTTTCATCAGATCAGGATGAAATGACAATAAATGTATATGATACAAAAGCAGGTCTTTTAGATACTGTAGTACTCAAGTCCGAGTGCAAGAAAAATGGACATGTACATGTTTACGACCCGGTTAAGAATGAACTCAGATGTAAAGTTTGTAACAGGACTACAGAAAACTATACCGGAGATGTTTTCGACAAAGATGGAAAAGAATATTATTTGCTGAGCGGTGAGCGCCAGACAGGCTGGGTTACTGTAGGTACTGAAATGCGTTATTACGATAATAACGGTATCAGAGAGAAAGTTACAAAGGACGAAACACCGTCAACATGTATAATCGACGGATTCTGCATCTACACTTCGGAGTCAGGTGCAACAAAGAGAGTTGACTATATCGATGCAGGCGGACATGAATACGAAGTAAAAGACGGAAAAGTTATATGTACAAAATGTGGTTGGCAGCAGTTTGAAATGACTGACCTTGAGGTTTCATTAAGCACAAATTTGTACACATATAACGGAGCTGCCAAGACACCGTATACTACGGCTGTAGACCCTAACGGAAATACTCTCAAAAAGAGACCGCAGCCATATCCTGATTATTATTCTGCATATAAAAACAATGTTGAGGTAGGAACTGCAACAGTTACACTTACTGCCGCAAAATATGGTACATATGTAGATATGACTTCATGGAGAGGTAATTATAAGGGTTCTGTTACAGTTAAATATGAAATAAGACCTACTGCACCTACCAATGCTAAGGTGGCTTATGAAAACGGCAAGTATGTTCTTATGTGGGATGCTGCTAAATATGCAGATAAATGTGTTGATGAATATGTTGTTTATCAGTCTGTAAATGGTGGTGAATGGACAGAAGTAGGAACCACAGCAGAAACAAAATACGGAATAACCGTTGATGAAAAGAACACATATGAATATCGTATAGCGTCAAGAAAGCAGGCGAAAGACGGTAAGATTTATGAGTCTGCAACTTATGCTACAGCCAAAACACTATCTATTGATGTGAAAGTGGGATTCCGTGATGAAGATGCAAAACCTGCGCTGAAGTGGAACACCAACAAGGGTGCCACCTATAATGTATGGCGTTCTACCAAAGAAAATGGTGTTTACCAGAAAGTATTCTCGACTAAAGGCACTACATATACACATGTATCAGCAGAACCGGGAAGAACATATTATTATAAGGTTGAAGCAAATGCTAACGGAGCAACTGTATTCAGTGATGTAGTAAGTGTAACTTGTCCATTGAAGTCACCAGCTATTGATAAGATTGAAATCAATAAAGACGGAAAACCAACTCTTAAATGGACTGAGGTTAAAGGTGCTGTTCAGTATGATGTATACAGAGCCGATAGCAAAGACGGTGAATATACAAAGATGTTTACTACTAAGGGAACAACTTATACAAATACTTCAGCTGAGGCAGGAAAAACTTATTATTATAAAGTTGCTGCAACTTATAATTCAGTAACTTCTTACAGCGGAGTAATGAGTATAACTTGCCCTATAGATGCACCCGAACTTGAAAAGATAACTGTCAACAGTGATGGAAAACCTGTAATTAAGTGGAACAGCGCAGATGGAGCATTGTTATACAAAGTATACAGAGCTGACAGCAAAGATGGTGAATATGTTGAAGTTGCAGCTACCGAAAGTACAACCTATGTTGATACAAATACAATACCTGCAAAAACATATTACTATAAGATTGAGTCAGTTGCTGGTGAACTCACTGCATTGAGTGGAGTAGAAAGTATAACTTGCCCTATAGATAAGCCTGTTATCGATAAGATTGAACTTAATGGTGATGGAAATCCTGAGTTCAATTGGAATAAGGTAGAAGGCGCAGTTGAATATAAGGTATATAAGTCTGAAAGTAAAGACGGAAATTATGCTGAAGTTACAGTTACTGAAGAAACAAGATATGTTGATACTGATATATCACCTGCAAAGACATATTATTACAAAGTCGAAGCAGTAGCTGACAATGTAAAATCATTAAGTGATGAAGTAAGTATTACTTGCAGTATTGCATCACCAGTAATAGAAAAGGCAGAACTTAATGAATCAGGAAAACCGGCTCTTAAATGGAACAAAGTAGAAGGAGCACTTGAGTATAGAGTATATAAATCCGAAAGCAAAGATGGAGAGTACACTCTGACTTTCACAACAAGAGGAAATACTTATACAAATACAGGAGCCAAAGCAGGTAATGTATATTACTATAAGGTCGAAGCAGTAGCTAATAGTGTGAGCGCTGCAAGTGAAATAGTAAGTGTAACTTGTCCTTTACAGGCACCGGTTATTAAAACTGCTGAAACCAATGATTTAGGACAGCCGGTACTAAGCTGGAACAAGGTAAATGGTGCAGCAGTATACGAAGTTTACAGGGCTGAAAGTGAAAATAGAGAATACTCTAAGATTGCAGAAGTGACAGCAACAGAATATATAGATGCAAAAGTTGCAGAAAATACAGCTTACTTCTATAAAGTTCGTGCTGTAGGAACAAATGTAAATGTGACAGCAGAGAGCAAAGCAATTACTGTTACATCAGGAACAGTTCCTATTGTTTATGACAGAGTAGACGGCAAAAACAGATTTGAAACTGCAATTTCATCAGCCGATATGCTAAAGAAGCTTTATGGTATCGAAAAATTCGATAACATAATAGTTGCATCAGGCGATAGTTATGCTGATGCACTTGCAGGAAGCTATCTTGCAAAGACTAAGAAAGCACCTATACTCTTGGTAAACAATTTTGTTGAACCTCTTGTAAAAGAGTATATTGACAACAATTTGAATTCCGGAGGTACAGTTTACATTCTCGGCGGAGAAGGAGTAGTTTCAAAGAGATTTGAAGACAGCGTATCAGGCTGCAATGTGAAGAGACTTGGCGGATATGACAGATTTGAAACAAACCTTAATATACTTAAAGAAGCAGGTGTAAATGCTGAAGATATTCTTGTATGCTCATCTGAGTCATTTGCAGACAGCCTGTCAGCAGCATCTACAGGGAAACCGGTTCTTCTGGTGGATAGAAACTTGAAAGCAAGTCAGAAAGAATATCTTGAAAGTCTTGGTGGCAGAACCTATTACATGATAGGAGGAACTGCTGTGGTAAGCGAAGAAGTAGAGAAAGAGCTTGCTGCATACGGAACTACTGATAGAATTGCAGGAGCTAACAGATTTGCCACATCAAAAGCTATTACAGATAAGTTCTTCTATGAGGGAAGCGATGCTTTGATTATCGCATCAGGAGATGATTTCCCTGACGGACTTACAGGCGGAGCTGTAGCATTAGCTAAACAGGCACCTATTATACTGGTTAACGATATGAATATTGCAGGAGCAAATGCATATGCTGAACGCTTTGGCATTAATCAGCTGATAATAATCGGAGGTAATGGGGCCGTAAGTGATTCAATAGTAGAAAATATTATTAAATAGTTTTTAGCGCTTTGTGCTAAGAAATATTATTGGGGGGGGGTAGTGATACTATCTTACCCCCCTGTTTTCAACAAGTAAGAAAGGAGAATTTAATGAAGAAGAGATTCAATCGGGGTACAAAAAAGATTGTGGTTTCAGTTCTGATTGCGGCAATGATTTTTTCATTTGTGCCGGTCAGCTATAATACAGCTTCTGCCGAAACAGTACCTGATTATGATGTTGAAAAAGCAGTTAATTATGCAAAAGCTCATTATGATGACGGCGGTACAGTTTTAGAGCCTGGCAGAGAAGATTGTACCCAGTTTGTAAGAGAGTGCTTTGAAGCTGGAGGAGTACCTAAGGATGAAAATCGTGTTGGTTATGACGATGGCAAGCCATATGGTTACAATGTTGATGACTATATGTATTATCTTGTTAATAACGGATATGCAGAGGTGCATGATATTAAAACTGAAAAACAAGAATGGTCAAATCCACAGTGGTATGTAAGAGCAGAAAGTAATAAAGATGTATTGTCCGTAGGTGATGGTGTAATCTATTACTGTACGAATTGTAATATGTATTATCATATGTCTATAGTTACAGGAATAGATGAAAAAGGTTTTGCTCTTTACCATGCCCAAAATTCATCGGTCGGAGGCGAACCGCTTTGCCTGATTGATTGTTCAAAATGTGGTTCAAAAAGGGAAAATGTAAAACTTTATTCAATGCACATTACTTCACCTCAAAATGGTTATGATACAGAATATAATGATATAACTGTATCAAATGTCAAGGCTCTAAGAACCGGAAATGGTCAGATTACCATAAGTTGGGATAAAGTAAAAGATGCAGCAGGATATAAGCTTTTTATCAAAAATGGTAAGAACAGTGTATATAATGAATTAACTGATATAAAAGAAAATATTTATGTACATACGGAAGATAAAGTAGGGGAAGCATATTATTTTGCTGTAAGACCTTATTTCAAAAAAGATGGTAAGACATATGTGGGAAAACTTAGTAATACAGCTTACAACAATGAATATTTACTTGCGCCTACCGGAGTTAGAGCAGTACTCGATTCAGAAACAGGCACTGTAAAACTTACTTGGAATAAGGTATTTGGGGCAGATTCTTACGAAGTATACAGAGCTTATGGAGAAAATGGCAGTTACGAAAAGATTTATGAAAACACCGGGACTACATTCAACACTTCAAAACTGCTGCCCGGAAATACATATTCTTTTAAGGTGAAAGCAATAAACAAGAGGAATGCGAACGGGAATTCCCCGCTCAGTGAAGCAGCTGTAATTAAGACTGATAATCTTAAAAAGGTTGATGTTAAAACTCAGATAAAAGATAAGGGAATTTATATTACATGGAATAGGGTTAAGTATGCGGATCGTTTTGAACTTTATAAGTCAACTGATATAAATGGACCTTATGAAAAAATCAGTGCAAATACAGGAACAACTTTTACAACAAATAATGTTAAGGCAGGTCAGGTATATTATTTTAAGGTAAAGGCTATAAATGATAAAAACCCTAATGCCTCATCAGTAAGCACACCTGTTGCCCAAATAGCCAAGTTGTCGTCTGCATCAGTCAAAGCAACAAATGACAGCGCTGGCAGACCTGTCATTTCGTGGGGTAAGGTTACAGGAGCCGACTCTTATGAAGTGTACAGATCAGCAAGTGAAAACGGCACATATACAAAAGTTTATACCTCATCGTCAGTAAACTTTACAGATACATCCGCTGTTAAGGGTCAGACTTATTATTATAAAGTTAAAGCTGTAAGTAAACTTGACGAAAATGCGTCTTCTGAAAGTAGCATCGTGTCTGCTGTATGTAAAGCTGAGAGTGCTGCCGTAGAAAGGTTTGCAGGTAATAACAGATATGCAACCGCAATGGCAGTTGCTGATTCTTTGAAAAAAGCTCAGGGCATAGACAAGTTTGACAGCGTTATAGTAGCCTATGGAGACAATTATGCGGATGCTCTTGCAGGAAGCTACCTTGCAAAAGTAAAAAATGCACCGATTCTTGTTGTGAATGAATATGCAGAAACCGGTGTAAAACAGTACATAGACAAAAATGTAAAGAAAAACGGAAATGTATATCTTTTAGGCGGAGAAGGTGTAGTGTCAAAGAGATTTGAAAACAGTCTAACAGGTTATAATGTAAAGAGACTTGGAGGATCAGACAGATTTGCAACTAACCTTAACATACTCAAAGAGGCAGGAGTTAAAAACGAAGATATTTTAGTATGTTCAGCATTTTCATTCGCAGACAGTCTATCGGCATCAGCAGTAGGAAAGCCTATCTTACTGGTTGATTCCAGCTTGACTTCTGCACAGAAAGCTTACCTGAACGGCCTGTCAAGTCAGAATTACTATTTGATTGGCGGTACCGGAGCAGTGACTGAGAAAGTAAAGTCAGAAATAGGCAAGTATGGAAAAGTCTCACGTGTTTCAGGTGACAACAGATATGCTACATCTAAAGCTATAGCAGATAAATTTTTCCCTGACGGAAGCAGCAGTATAGTTATAGCATCGGGTGATGACTTCCCTGACGGACTGACGGGAGGACCTCTTGCAATGGCTAAATCTGCACCTTTGTTCCTGGTTAACTCCGGAAACACAGGTAATGCAAAAGCCTATGTTGCAAACAACAAAGCAGGTCTTATAAACGTTGTCGGCGGAACCGGTGTTGTTCCTGATAAAATAGTAAATGATATAATAGGATAACGGTTGAAATTAAGAAACGGTAAACTAAATGTTATAGCAATAACATTGTGGGAATACCGTTTCTTTTTTTTTTGTGGATTTTGCCGTCATGCATAAGTGCGTACCCAAAATCAATAATGAGCAGGCAGGTATTTTATGGCACTTTACATGCCTGAATCAAAAATTACATGGCATACAATTTTGCAGGAAGACAAGAGCACATCTCGCAGAACCTTTTGTCTAAGAAATCAAAATCAAAGGCTTAACCGGTGTGATTTTTCAATAAATTGTGTCAGTAAGCTGTGAAATTTAATGGTTTGATTCTGAAATTTGCAACAAGTGCTTGACAGTGTACTATTACACATGGTACACTTAAACTGAAAAGGGAGGTAAGCTATGTTTGTACTTGATTTGCGTAACAACAAATCAATATATGACCAGATAGTAGACAAGTTCAAAGAGCTTATAATGATAGGCGAGATGGATACAGGAGAAAAGATGCCTTCGGTGAGAGAACTCTCACGAACGCTTGGGGTTAATCCCAATACAATCCAAAAGGCCTACAGAGAACTTGAGCGTCAGGGATATATATATACGACAACGGGAGTGGGGACCTTTGTTGCCGATAAGCGAAGTATTTCGCCTGACGAGGAGGCTTTGAACAAGGCGAAGAACGGAATAGGGGGGTCGTTCAATGAATTACTTTATCTTGGACTTAGCTACGATGAAGCTTACAAAATTGCGATTGATGTAATCGAAGAAAGGAAGAAGGACCTGTGATAAAAATAGAAAATCTTTGCAAAACATATGGCGACATAAAAGCCTTAGACAACTTCAGTCTGTTTGTTCCAAAGGGTTCTGTTTATGGTCTCATGGGTCTTAATGGAGCCGGAAAAACCACGGTGATAAAACACCTTGCCGGTTTTGTGCTTCCGGATTTCGGAACAGTAACGATAGACGGTCAGTCTGTAATTGACAATGAAGAGCTGAAACAGAAGGTACTTATAATTCCGGATGAATTGTACTTTTTCCGTGGATACAGCTTAAAAGACATGAGGGGTTTTTATAAAAATATATACAAAAGGTGGGATGAAGAACGCTTTAATACTATGGTAGATGATTTTGGCATAGACCTTAAGAAAAATATGGGGAATTTTTCAAAAGGCGTACGTAAGCAAGCGGCTTTTTGTCTTGCTATGGCAGCGACACCGGATTATCTGATTTTAGACGAGCCGGTTGACGGTCTTGATCCTATAGTCAGAAGAAAACTTTGGCGCTATGTAATGGGGGATGTGGCAGAGCGCCGAATGACCGTTCTTATATCGTCACATAATGCAAGAGAAATGGAAGATGTATGTGATTACATAGGCATACTTGCAGGCGGAAATATGGTGTTTGAGGGCGATTTGCTTGAACTTATGCCTGTTTCCGTGGAAGAACTGTTTATAGAAAAGCTTGGAGGTGGTGGCAGATGAAAAACCATAATTTTTTTAGCTTTTCATGGCCGCTGATAAGAGAATCCTTTAAGATGTACTGGTATATACCGGCATTGTCATTTGTAATGTATTTCTTTGTAGGTATTTTTCCGGTGCTTTCAAACTGGAAACGCCTTCCGGATTTTGAATATTATATAAATCAGTTGTTTGACAATATGTCTTGGTCACATGTATTGCTTCTGATAACAGTTCCGGTAATAGCGGGAGCTATGGTTATGGGATACATGCACAGAGAATCAAAGACTATGATGCTGCATGCATTGCCGATTTCAAAGAACAGGATGTTTAACTCTTATTATTTGAGCGGTTGGATACTGTGTCAGATTCCTATATTTCTGATGTCAATTTTATATTGTGCTATTGCACCTAAAGTGGATGTAATATGCTTTTCAGATGTGCTGCGATGGTTTATAAGTTCTGTTTCTATCATAACATTTTTTTTCAGCATCTCGGTACTTGCAGGCACACTGACAGGAACTGTATATATGAACCTTATAGCTACAGGAATAATACTTGTCATAGCGCCGCTGATAATGCTTATAGTAAGGATGTACTGCGAAATGTTTATACCCGGATTTTATACAATGCCGGATTTTATTCAGCATTTTACAGTAAAAACAAATCCGCTGATTGCGTTACTGTTTTATTATGAGCCTCTTTCTGCAAAGGCGTATATCATATATTTTATAATAGGCATCATTATAGCAGCAGCGGCAAAAGCGATTTACAAGACAAGAAAACTGGAACTTGTGGGAAATTCCATGTTGTCAAAAGTGTTTGAAGAAATATGCACATATCTGATAGTATTCGTGGGAATGACAGCATTTGGACTTCTTACATGGAACTTTACCAGCAAAAGAGCATTCGTAATAGTAGGAATGGTAATTGGTATAATAGTTACCTTAATTATAAGCAAAATAGTTGTTAATCGCAGTGTAAGAATATTTGATAAAAGCTTTATACACTCAGCAATAATATATTTATGTATAGCCATAGTGTTTATATCCGTTATAATTTTCGATATGTTCGGAATCGGTCAAAAAATGCCGGATAGAAGCGAGATAGAATCAGTAGAGATGAATGACATTGTAGACGGATTTGAATATTCAAACAAGGCACATGGCGACGCTGACGAAAATTATGTGAAAGTTTCTCAGAGGCTGACATCTGACGAGGCAATAGATTTAGTCATTAGACTTCATGAATATATAATTGATGAAGAAATTTACATTCTTAATGACAGCTTTTCTGAGGAGGAAGAGGGGGCAGCCCTTTATGATGTTTGGGGAGAAGAAACCTTTTCTTATAACGAATATGTAAATATCACATATAACCTCAAGGACGGAAGAAAGCTGATGCGAAGATATAATATAGTTCTTGATGAAGAGGTTGTGAAAATTATAGATGAGCTTTTAACTTGCGATGAATATCTTGAAAAAATCAAGATAACTTCCTATATAAACAGCGATAAGATTCAATATATGATAATAGTACCAACATTAAAATCCCATTCAGAGAATGATGGCGGAGATGAAATGCCGTCAACTCTTATAATAGAAGATAAAGAAAAAATAATGGGAATTTTAGAGTCATGGAATCAGGATGTAATTTCAGGCGGATACAGAGCGAATAACAGGAGTATTTCAGACAGCAACGGAATTGCAAGCATAGAGGTGTATTTTGCCAAAGAAAATAAAAACACATCTAAAGATAGATATGACAAAGAGGCAGATGAAAAGACAAGTATAAATACGGATGCGGAAATATCGGAAGTGACGGTCTACCACGGAAATGAAAACCAGTTTGTAGGATTTATGTTAACTGATATTGATAAAAACCTTCTGGCTTATCTTAAGGAAATCGGATATGGTGATGAGCTTGGAATTTAGCGAAAGAGTAAGTTTTTATGAAAGATAGATTTTATAATACAGTAATAGTAGGCGCAGGAGCTTCAGGGCTTTACTGCGCTTGCGCATTAGAGCCGGCATCTGCCGGCTCTGCAATTATACTTGAAAAAACCAATAAAGCAGGAACCAAGCTTTTAATGTCGGGAAGCGGACAGTGCAATATTACTCATGGAGGAACGATTAAGGATTTTATATCTCATTACGGACACAACGGACACAAAATAAGAGGTGTTTTGCAAAAATACAATAATTTAAATTTGTGTAGTTTTATTGAGAATATTGGGGTGAGGCTTATTGAGAGGGAAGACGGCAAAGTGTTTCCGGTATCGATGTCATCAAACGATATTTTAAGAGCATTGTTACAAAAAATAAAGGATAAAAATATTGATATCGAATATAATGCCGGAATCAATCATATAGAGTATCTGGGCGGAGACAATGACGAAAAAGACAGTTATCGTTTTGCTGTTTATACACAAGAGGAAGTTTTTAAATGCCGTAATCTTGTTGTTGCCACAGGAGGAGCTTCCTATCCGTCTACAGGTTCAGATGGCAGAATGTTTGAGGTTTTATCCTCTGATCTTGGCATAGAAATCAAGTCTATTAGGCCTTCTTTAACTACTGTATATGTAAAAAATTATCAATTCCATGAGCTGAGCGGTATCAGTTTCAGCGATATAAGATTAACAGTCAGTGATACAAAAGGTAAGAAAATTTATACAGGCAAGGGTGATTTATTATTTACACAGAAAAATTTTTCGGGTCCTGTAATTATAAACAGCTCTCGTTACATTGAGCAGGGAATGCAGCTTGAAATAAATTTTATGGCCGATATTAGCCTGACGGAAATGATAAATATCTTAAAAAAAGATTTTCCGGGAAATAAAAAATCCCCTCAAAGTTATCTGAGTGATAATTTCAAATTGCCCAAAAGATTTTTGAGGACAATATGCGATAATTTGGGATTAAGCGAGCGGAAGGCATCACAGCTTACGGGAAAAGAAATCACAGAGCTTGCAGAAGCACTTGTTTGTGCAAGATTTACAGTAGAAAAGGTAGGCGGATTTAACGAGGCAATGGCGACCTGCGGAGGAGTATCTCTTGAAGACTGGGAGCCAAAGACAGCGCAGCATAAGACTTATAAGGGGCTTTACTTTATAGGAGAAGTTCTGGACATAGACGGAGACACGGGCGGTTATAATCTGCAATTTGCTTATTCTTCGGCAAGAGCGGCGGCAGCCGGTATTTCGGCACAGGGTTTGTAATATTTATGATGTATGAATTGCATAATAAGAGAGAGCATCGGGGGAGATGCTCTTTTTTTTGAAAAGCCGGCTTTATGCACCTTTCAGAACGGATGAGGAGCAACAATCGCAGCGATTTTAATATACTGAAAGGAAAGGAGAAGTATATGGCAAAATTGATATATTTAAGCCCGTCTAATCATGGGAAAAATCAAAACAGATGTCTTAAAGCGGATTGTTTTGAAGACAAACACACACGACCCATTGCCGAAGTTTGTGCAAGGTACCTTAAAAACAGCGGATTTGAGGTTGTAGTTGGTAAGCCATCACAAAATATGGCTGCACGCTGCCAAGAGGCAGACAAAAAAGGTGCAGAGCTATATGTGCCTGTTCACACTAATGCTGCGGCAGAAACGGCGCGATATTTGCTTTTTATGTTTTATAATGACAATGAGGTATACAGAAAGCTGTTCAATGCAGTGTCTCCGTATCTTGAGAAAGTGTATCCGGGAAATAAAAAGGCAGTTTTTCAGAAGCGAGCAACGCTGTATGAGATAAACAGACCAAAAGCAAAGACTATGTACTGCGAGCTTGGATTTCATACCAATGATACTGATGTGAAAAATTTTATCCATGACCCTGAAAAAGTCGGTAAAGCCTTGGCGCAGGGAATATGCAATTATTTCGGCGTATCGTTTGAAGGAGCTTCCGGTGAAAATTCTTCTTTGCAGAAAGCAGAAGCAGGAAAAGAAATCCGGCTGAAAGAAACACCGCTTTATGTATCATCTGCTGCCAAGGCACCGTCAGCTCATATAAACGGAAATTATTATCTATGGGATAACAAGTTTATAAGGGGGCGTATAAGAATAACAAACTCAAAGTCGCGAGTCGGCGTTAAAAATCAGATTACCGGATGGATTGACAAAAAAGATATTTAAAACATCAGAGGCTGCCGTCACATGTCAGAGCGTTATAATAAATACAGACGATCTTACGGGCGGCAGCCTGTTTTTTGCTGATATATAAATCAAATGCTGCCTTTCAAGCAAAAATACTTGACATCGCCTTCCGACTATGTTAATATAGCCAAGGTATCAAGCTTTAAAACTTAACAGGGCGACTTTCAGATACCTGAATATTGAGGAGATATTATGGTAGATAACATAAATGATATTACAAGAGTCAGCCTCTTATATGATTTTTACGGAGGTCTGCTTACTGAAAAACAACGCAGCGTAATGTCTCTTTACCATGAAGAAAATCTTTCTCTTTCAGAGATTGCTGATGAGTATGGGATTTCAAGGCAAGGAGTTCACGATACTCTGAAAAAGGCACAGCAGGCGCTGGAAGAATACGAATGCAAGCTTAAACTTGTAGACAAGCTCATGAGAACAGATGCTGCGGTGCTTCGCCTCAGAGAAGAGTTCAAAGTGCTAGAAAAGATTATTGCAGATAATCGGAAAGCGATGGAACACCTTTATACAATAGAAAATATAATTAAAACTTTAGAAGATTAAAACAACAGGAATGCACAAAGTCATAAGGAGATAATATGGCATTTGAATCATTATCCGAAAAACTTCAAAATACATTTAAGAAGCTAAAAGGCAAAGGCGTACTTACAGAGGCAGACATAGACGGCGCAATGCGTGAAGTCAAGCTGGCACTTCTTGAAGCTGATGTAAATTTCAAGATAGTGAAAGAGTTCGTGTCTGAGGTAAAACAGAAATGTCTCGGACAGGAAGTTCTTCAGAGTCTTACGCCGGGTCAGCAGGTAATAAAAATAGTAAACGAACAGCTTACCCAGCTTATGGGAGGCACCGGAAGCAAGCTGACATATTCACCAAGCGGATTTACTGTTCTTCTGATGGTGGGGCTTCAAGGTACAGGTAAGACTACTACTTGTGGCAAGTTAGCATCGTATTTAAAGAAAAACGGCAAAAAACCTATGCTGTGTGCATGTGATATATACAGACCTGCTGCTATAGACCAGCTTGAAGTTGTGGCCGAAACTGTAGACGTGCCTGTTTATGTTGACAGAGAAAACAAAATTGCGGAGGATATTGCTCTTGCCGCCCGCAAGGAAGCCGAGAAAAAGGGCAGAGATGTGCTTATCGTCGATACGGCAGGCCGGCTTCAGATTGATGAAGAGCTGATGGAAGAACTGTCGAAAATCAAGAAGGCTATAAAACCCCATGAGATTCTCCTGGTTGTAGATGCACTTACCGGACAGGATGCAGTTAATGCGGCGGAGGGCTTTAATGAGAAGCTCGGTATAGACGGCATAATCATGACAAAAATGGACGGTGATTCCCGTGGAGGAGCTGCACTTTCAGCCAAAAAGGTGACCGGAAAACCTGTCAAATTCGTAGGTATGGGTGAAAAATTCGATGCTCTCGAGCCGTTTTATCCGGATAGAATGGCAGGACGGATTCTTGGAATGGGAGACATGCTTTCATTCATAGAAAAGGCGCAGGAGAGCTATGATGACGAGCAGGCGGCCAAGCTTGAGAAAAAAATAAGAAAAAACGAGTTCACATTGGAAGACTATCTTGAGCAGATGGGACAGATGCAGAAGATGGGCGGTCTGGGAAAAATGATAGAGATGATTCCCGGCCTTGGGAATAAAAAAGTAAGTGATGAAGAGATAGAAAAGGGAGAAAAAGAGCTTAAGCAGATGGAGGCTATAATTTATTCCATGACTCCTGCGGAGCGAAAAGACCCCAAAATACTCAATGCAAGCAGGCGAAGACGTATAGCGGCCGGCTCAGGGCAGCCTGTGAGCAAAATAAACAGTTTGATAAAAAAGTATGAGGATACAAAAAAGCTGATGAAGCAGTTTACAAATCCCGGCTTTATGAAAAAGAATAAAAAATTTAAAGGATTGTTTTAAGGAGGAAAACAAAAATGGTAAAGATCAGATTAAAAAGAATGGGAGCTCATAAGAAGCCTTTTTACAGAATCGTAGTAGCAGATGTAAGATCACCAAGAGACGGCAGATTCATAGAAGAAATAGGTTACTACAATCCTATGACAGAGCCTAAGGAAATCAAAATCAACGAAGAACTTGCTCAGAAGTGGCTGAACAATGGAGCTCAACCTACAGATACAGTAAAAGCTTTATTCAAAAAATCAGGAATTTTGAAATAAGTAGAAAGCGGTGAAATCTAATGACTAAACTGGTTGAAGCAATCGCAAAGTCACTTGTTGACAATCCTGACGGTGTAGAGATTTCTGAAACAGACGGCCGCCAAGGAACGATTATTCGCCTTAAAGTAGATCCTAGCGATATGGGAAAGGTGATCGGCAAGCAGGGCAGAATTGCAAAGGCTTTCCGCACTGTTGTCAATGCCGCAGCAACTAAGGAAAACAAAAAAGTGACAGTTGAAATTGTGAAAGAATAATTTTGAAATATATAGGCACATATTTACCGAGAGTATTTATGTGCCTATAATAATATAAAAAGGAACCACTATGGAAAAAATCAAAATAGGCAAGATAGTAAGTGCTGTAGCCTTGAAAGGCGAAGTGAAAATATATCATTATTCCGATTATAAAGAGAGATTTGAAGAACTTGACAGAATCATAGTACGAAAAGGCACAAAAAATATAAAAGAGACGGAATACAAAATAGAAAAGGTAAGATATCAAAAGGATATGGTCATAATCAAGCTTGAAGGTATAGACGACCGTGACACGGCAGAAGCCATGAGAGACTCGGATGTACTTATAACGGAAGATGACCTTAGAGAACTTCCCGAAAATACATTTTACATAAGAGATCTGATAGGGTGCAATGTTAAAGATTCAAAGGATGAGAGCCTTATAGGTGTCATAAAAGATGTATTGCAGACATCTGCACAGGATATATATCAGATTGAACTTAAAAACGGTAAAGAAGCGCTGATACCTGCGGTAGCTCAATTTATAAATAATGTAGATATAGAAGGCAAGACAGTCTGGATAAATGTTATCCCGGGATTACTTCCTGATAAATAACGGAGATGGCGATGAATATAGATATATTAACTTTGTTTCCCGAGATGTTCGCTGCTGTTACCAAAAGCAGCATAATAGGAAGAGCAAGAGGAAAGGGAATAATAGATGTAAATCTGATAAATATAAGGGATTACAGCACTGATAAGCATAATAAGGCCGATGATACACCATTTGGAGGCGGACCGGGAATGGTGATGCTTGCGGAGCCTATTTTCAGAGCACTTAAAGATATAAATGCACAGGAAAAAAAGATTCTGTACATGTCTCCCCGCGGAAAAATTTTGGATTATGACAAGATAAAGGAACTGACGGAAGAAGAAAATCTTGTGATTTTGTGTGGTCATTATGAGGGAGTTGATCAGAGAGCAATAGATTACTGGGACATGGAAGAAATATCCATAGGCGATTATATTCTGACCGGCGGTGAGCTGCCTGCCATGGTGCTTGTTGATGCTGTGGCTAGGTTTATTCCCGATGTGCTCGGAAACTCCATGTCTGCGGATGACGAATCTATATATTCGGGACTCTTGGAGTGCGATCAATATACAAAACCGAGGAACTATCAAAATATGGAAGTGCCTGAAATTCTTACCAATGGAAATCATAAGCTTATTCACTTGTGGCAGTATGAAAATGCATTGGAAATCACAAAAAAACGTCGCCCGGATTTGTGGGAAAAGTATCTTGAAAAGGAAAAATCCCTTACAAAGGATGAGAAAAAAATATTGGAAAAGGTTGTTGCAAAACCTTAACAGCTCTGTTGTACTGCACAATATTTTGTGGTAAAATATTGTGAGGAGAAAAGATGAAAAGAACAAAAATTAACTTTACTGCAAAAAAAGGACTGCTGATATTTGCGGCTTTATTTATAATATTTTATATAATCATATATGTGGTACCGACTATGTCCGACATATTTACACAGACATATATAGCTGAGTATGGTACTCTCGAGGTAAAAGAAGATGCAGACTGTGTATTTGTAAGAAACGAGACTGCATATAAGGCTTCTTTTGAGGGAGCTGTTGAAAGAAAGGCAGAAAGCGGAGATCTTCTACGCTCCGGAAGTGTAGTTGTTACTTTGGGAGAAACGGAGATAGCCAATGACAGCAGGGGAATAGTAAGCTATAGATATGATGGATACGAAGACAGGCTCAGTTCTGAAAATATGTTGGAGATAAAAAGCTCATTTATTTCAGAATATAAGAAAGCCAAGGCTTCTGTAAAAGAGGCGGTTTCAGGCCATGCAAAGTCCGGAGATGTAGTATTTAAAATCATAGATAACAGCAATTGGTACCTTATGTGCTGGATGAGCGAGGATAAGGCATCAATCTTTGAAGAAGGGCAGAGTGTTTCAGCAAGAATCGATGAAAACAGTGAGCTGCCTATGACGGTTGAAAGCATATCAAAACAAGGGGAAGAAATGCAGATAATATTTTCCTGCAACAGAACCTATAAAGATTTTGATATGTATAGAGTAAAAGAATGTGAAATAATTGCTTCAAGCTATAGCGGAATTATTTTAAACAGCGACAGTATATTTGAAAAAGACGGTGTAAAAGGTGTATATGTAGTGGACAAGTTCGACAACAAAAACTTTGTTCGGGTTAATATATTATCGTCGCAAGGAGGAAAAACAGTCGTAGAAAAAAACTTCTTCTACGATACTGACGGAAATCGCATAGAGACTGTGGAAACATATGCCGAAATATTAAAATCCGGCAAATAAAAAGGGGTGAGAAGTATGTCAATAGGCGAAAACATAAAACATATTCAGAAATTAAAGGAAGAGGCAGCACTGAGATCCGGACGAAAGGGAGAAAATGTGCTGCTGGTTGCAGTTACAAAGCTGCATTCGACAGATGAAATAAACGAAGCAATAGACTGCGGTATTACAGACATAGGTGAAAATAAGGTTCAGGAAATAATGGACAAGTATGACCGTGTTAAACCTGTGCGCTGGCATCTGATAGGTCATTTGCAGACTAATAAGGTAAAATATATAATAGATAAAGTCTCAATGATACATTCGGTTGACTCTCTGCATCTGGCAAAGGAGATAGACAAGCGTGCCAAACAGCATAATCTGACCATGGATATTCTGATTCAGGTAAATTCAGCTATGGAAGAAAGTAAGTTCGGAATTACTACGGCAGAAACCGGTCAGTTGATAAACGATATATTGACGGAATGTCCGAATGTAAGAATAAGAGGTCTTATGTGCATAGCACCTTTTGAAGATAACCCTGATGATGCAAGAGTTTATTTTGCAGAAGTGAAGAAACTTTATGACGAGTATGGCAAAATAGATAATCCGAATCTTGATTTCAAGTATCTTTCGATGGGTATGTCAAACGACTTTGAGGTTGCCGTTGAGGAAGGCTCCAATCTTATAAGAGTAGGTACCTCCATCTTCGGAGTCAGAGATTATTCCAAAAAAATGGGTTGATATAGGAGGAGAATGTTAATGGGAATTTCAGATACTTTTAAAAAATTAGTAGGAATCGAAGATATAGATGACGAATTCGAAGAAGAAGAACTGGAAGCCGAAAAAGAAAGAATTTCAAGGGAAAGTTCTCGTAAAACACAGGCGGAATACAAGGCACCTGTAAGTTTTGGAGACAACAGCGGCAATAAAGCCATGCCTATCGAAAGACGCATATCGGTTGCAGGAACAAGTGCTTTTAAATTAGTTGTAATAGAGCCGAAGAGCTTTGATGAATGCCCGAAGCTGGTAGACAGTCTTAAGGGCAGACGACCTGTTATAATCAATTTGGAAAAGATAGAAACAGAGACTGCCAAAAAAATATTTGATTTTTTGAGCGGAGCTACATATGCTTTAAATGGCAATGTACAGAAGGTAGCCAACAACATTTTCATATTTGCACCTGAAAGTGTTGATATAGCTGCAAATCAAGATGAAAGGGGATTCGATTTCGGGGGAAACAAAAACCCTTGGAGGTAGAATGATTTAGTTGCTTATGAAAGGAACACTTATTTATGCCATATATCTGTTCAGCAATATTTTGGTTATGACTCTTGTATTGCGAGCATTGATGAGCTGGTTTGTAAGGGACATGTACAGCACTGCCGGTAAAATTTATACGGCGCTGATAAGATTTACAGAGCCTATTGTTATGCCGTTCAGGAGGCTGCTAAGCAGGTTTAACACAGGAATGTTTGATTTTTCTGTTTTACTTGCAATGATTGCTATTGAACTGATAGGGAACTTGATTATAAGAATCATATTGTTTTTGTAATTTTATTAGGGGAGAGAAAAATGATTACACCTGCGGATATAGAATATAAAGAGTTTACTAAAGCGGTAAGAGGTTACAAAGAGGAAGAGGTAGATGCCTTTTTAGATCTTATCATAATAGACATGGAAAAACTCATAAGAGAAAACAAAAAACTTAAAAGTGAGCTTGAAAAGACCAAGAGTCAGGTGAGTCAGCATGTAAATACGGAGACTTCTGTGTATGAAACGCTTGAAGCAGCAAAGTCACTTATGAACGATATAGCAGCAAGCGCTGAAAGAAGAGCTGAAGTGCTTTTGAAGAATGCAGAAATGGAAGCATCGCTGATAACAAAGGAAGCGAGAGAATCAATTATTAAGCTTACTGAAGAAGGCAGCCGTTTGAGAGGCAGAGTAGAAACTTTCAGAAATCGATATAAGAGACTGCTTGAAGACGAACTGGAAAATTTGGATTATTCAAAAAACGATTTCTTTTCGGAATTTGAGAATGAATTTTTGACTTCATCCATGGGAAGCGTAGCTTCGGGGGAAGGCTTACAGGATGAGACAGCATCCGAATCATCAAATACGAATTCGGGGTCAAAAAGAGATCTTACAAAGACGATAGTTAATTTAAGGTAGCATTGAGGAGATGCCAACATTATAGTGCAATTAAAATGAAAAAATTCAGGTATTTATTGGTAGTTGGGATTATAATTTTAGATCAGGTCACAAAATTTGCTGTAAGACAGAACATGTATATCGGCGAAAGTATTCCTCTGATAAAAGATGTATTTCATTTGACATATGTTCAAAATCGAGGAGGAGCTTTCAGCATATTAACGGGACAGGGGTTCATTTTGACGGTGGTTCCGCTTGCTGCTGTGAGCTTTGCATTATGGTATATGGAAAAGCATATAAATGAACATTGGAGTTTGTTTTTATCTCTCAGTCTTATAGCAAGCGGAGGAGTAGGGAATCTCATAGACAGGGTTTTCTTCGGTTTTGTGACGGACATGATAGATTTCAGATTCTTTCCGGTATTCAATATAGCGGACATTGCAGTTTGCGTAGGTGCAGGATTCTTGATTTTGTACACAATGTATTATTCTGACAATGAGGATCATAGTAAGACCGAGCAGAGATTGGGATAAAGAAAGTATAGTATTATATTCAGGCGGAAGCATTTATGGATGATAAGTATATATTTCTGATAAACAAAGAGCAGCAAAGCACTAGATTGGATTTAGTGCTTTCTTTGCAGTTTGAGGAAATTTCAAGAAGCTTTGTGCAAAAGCTGATAGAGACAGGTAATGTTAAAATAAACGGTGAATCGTGCCTTCTTAAAAAGTATAAGGTGAGGGAAGGTGACTGTATTGAGATAAATATTCCCAAACCGAAAGAACTTAATATCGAGGCTGAAAATATTCCGATAGATATAGTCTATGAAGATGACGATGTTCTTGTGGTCAATAAACCACGTGGTATGGTTGTGCATCCGGCGGCAGGCAATGAGACGGGAACGCTGGTAAATGCAATAATGTATCATTGTGGAGACAGACTTTCATCAATAAACGGAATTATCAGACCAGGTATTGTACATAGAATAGATAAAGACACCAGCGGACTTCTTGTTATCGCTAAAAATGACGCTGCTCATGAATCACTGTCAAAACAGCTTGCAGAGCACTCCGTTACGAGACGATATGAGGCATTGATTTTTGATAATCTCAATGAAGATGAGGGAACTGTCAATGAACCCCTGTCGAGAGATCCGGCTAACAGACTTCGTTATGCGGTAGTTCATGATAAGAATTCAAAGAGAGCTGTGACGCATTGGAAAGTCATAAAACGGTTCGGAAGATTTACTCTTATCGAAGCAAGGCTGGAAACAGGAAGAACTCATCAGATACGAGTACATATGTCGTATATAAAGCATCCGCTTGTGGGCGATATGTTATATGGTCCGAGAAAACAACCCTTTGATGTTTCGGGACAGCTGCTGCATGCCAAAAAATTGGGTTTTATACATCCTAAGACCGGTGAGTATATGGAATTTGAAACTCAAAGACCTGAAATATTTGATAAAGTGCTTGAAAAATTAGAAAATCATACTTGATTTGAATATATTGTTTGAAGCATCTGTATTATTTTGTGAAAGGAAGTTATGATGGAGAAAGTTGTGTTAAATCCCGGAACCTTGCTGTCACCGGTTCCTGCCGTTATGGTATCCTGCGGAAGAGATGATGAAAAAAACATTCTGACTATAGCATGGACCGGAATAGTTAATTCACAGCCGCCGATGACATACATATCTGTAAGAAAATCGAGACACTCTCATTCCATAATAAGCAGAGAAAGGGAGTTTGTTATAAACCTTACAACCGAGAAAACTGCTTTTGCGGCTGACTGGTGCGGAGTAAAATCGGGTGCGGATTTTGACAAATTTAAGGAAATGAAACTTACTCCCATCGAGTGCCAAGAAGTTTCATGTCCGATGATAGGTGAATCGCCCATCAATCTTGAATGTAAAGTTAAGGAAATACATGAGTTCCCCACTCATGACATGTTTATTGCGGAAATTGTAAAAATACATGTCGATAAAGAGTTAATGGAG
Organism: uncultured Eubacteriales bacterium; assembly: GCA_900542295.1. GTDB lineage: Bacteria > Bacillota > Clostridia > Peptostreptococcales > Anaerovoracaceae > Fimisoma. The sequence goes on from UQNJ01000011.1 coordinate 38,083, forward strand.
GACAGTGGCAGGCTTGCAGCTGATAAGGCAGGTCTCGTTGCTTATGTTCACGGTGAATACTTCGGACTGAAAAAGAGCCCGATAGGCAGATTTGGATTTTCTGTCATGAAGAAAAAAACAAAGAAGCGGATAAGTAAGGAAAATCATCAGAAATGGAGAGCTGCCAATCAAAGGAGGCGAAGAAAGTGAATTTCTCCGGGGATGAGACTGGACATCATGGATAAAGATAGATAGGACTGATCCTTGAGCATTCATTTTAATTTTTATAAACCTGCCGGCCTGTTTTTAGGCAGACAGGTTTTTTGTACATCTAAGTACGATTTTTAATATAGTCTATACAATCCTCACATACATAACCGCATTTAAAGGTTATATTGTTGTGAATTCTCCCGCATAGTGAACAGCGATGCTGGCTCATGGTCTATACCCTCCTTTTTAGTATAACTAACAAGCAAGTACCTGAGATGTAGCTTAATGATAACCTAAATCTGAAGTAAATCAAAGGGCAAATTACATAAAATGTAAAAAAAGACATTTTAATGTAAGCTTTTGGCAATGTATTGTATTTTGTATTTTATAAATAAAACCGCCGTATGATGCATACTGCTGGAATGCGAAATACGAGCGGTTTTAAGCTTGTGATTTATTACGGCAGTTTGGGATTTACCCATACTGTACGGTTATTTGTGAATATTACCATGCCCGGCTTGGCTCCGGCAGGCTTTTTCACATATTTGACCGGAACATAGTCAACCGGTACATTTTCCGATTTTCTGCCTTTACTGTGATATGCGGCTATTGAAGCTGCGGCATATATAACTTCATCCGGCAGCTCCTCAAAAGGAGGGAGTGTATTTGTACCCGAATTTTGAGAGGCTCTCAAAATTACATGGGATCCGGGAATGTCTTTTGTATGAAACCATATGTCACGGGAAGACGCCGTTTTAAATGTCAGAAAATCGTTCTCTTTGTTATTTTTACCGACGAGAATTTCAAAAGCGTCGCCTATTGAGTACTTGTAAGGATCTGATTTTATCTTTTTTTCCTTGAAACCGCCCGGTATTTTTCTTTTTCTGATATATCCCGTTTCCTCCAGCTCACGGCGAAGTGCGTCGATTTCCGAGATGTCACGGGCATTTTCAAGATATGAAATAACGGATTCGAGGTAATTTATATCATTATCATTTGCACTTAGCTGAAGTTGCTTTTCTTTAACTGCTGTCTTTGCCTTTCCGTATTTTTTAAAATACCGCTGTGCATTCTTTGCAGGACTGACAGTGGGATTAAGCGGTATATCTATGGCAGTTCCGTCATAATAATTTGTTACGGTCGCAGATTTTGCGCCGGGTTTGATTTTGTGTATATTTGCGGTAAGAAGTTCACCGTATAGTCTCAGGTTTTCTGAATTTTCCGCTTTCAGCAGGTCTTCTTTGAGACGCTGCTCCTTGAGGCGAAGCTTATCTAATTGAGCGGAGACGGTTCTCAGGAGATCCGAAGATTTTTGCTTTATTCGGTTTGTACTTTGTTTATTGTTATAATAATATTCCATACACTCACTTAGGGAGTCGAATGGAATTGCTGTACATACATCTTCGTATTCCGACAGAGTAGTCACATGAAACTCTCTTGGAATACCTTTATCGTCGGTATATACAACAGGAGACGCTTCGCTTAGATATATTTTTTTGCATGTATTTTTTAAAAACTCAACAGAGTTGTTTGATAATGCCATTTCCTCGGCAAATGAAGGCGAAATACCTCCGATGGTTTTTTGAATTACAGATGCGTCTGGAGAAAGGCCGTTGGCTGATATATAATTCTGCTCTGCTGAAATATCTCCGAGGAGTTCTTTAAAAGGTATTTTATCCTGTTTTGGCGGATATTGATAGATTATGCCCGGAAGAAGCTGCCTGACACGATTTACATCTATAGAAACATGTTTGATGGAATCTATGATTTTGCCGGAAGCGATGTCGAGCAGTATTATGTTGCTGTGCTTACCCATGATTTCAAATATGAGTTTTTTTGAAACGGTAAAACCCAGTTCGTTGAGGGTCTCAAGACTTATTTCAATTATACGTTCGCTTCCCGTCTGTGTAATATCGGTAATTCTTGCGCCTTGTATATGTTTCCTCAGCAGCATGCAGAAAGGAAGCGGCGCCGGGGGATTCTGAAGCTGAGACCTGATGAAATGTATCCGTGCAGCACCGGGATTAACAGATGCATATAGCTTCAGATTTCCTTGCTTTGTGTGTATATGAAATACCAGCTCCTCTGATTCAGGCTGATATATCTTGTCTATTTTTCCCATTATCAGCTTTGGCCGCATTTCACATACGGCTGCCATTGTAACTATTCCGTCAAAAGCCAATTTTAATTTCCTTTCATATTTAAAAACTATATTACAGTATAGAGGAAAAAGTAAAAAATTTCAATGCTATTTGTCAAAGGGGCGAGTGAGGCTGTGACAAATATGACTGTATACATCTTGCCAAATGGAGATGTTTAATGTAAAATATTTTTATTATCATAGATTTTGGAAAAGAGGGAAACATCAGATGATAAAGAGCATGACAGGTTTTGGCAGAGGAGAATACTCTGACGGAAAACGAAATATAACGGTAGAAATAAAATCGGTAAATCACCGCTATTCAGATGTTTCGGTCAAGATGCCACGTCGGTACAGCTTTGCAGAAGACAAGATAAAATCCATGGTTAAAAGCAAACTGCGCAGGGGTAAGATTGATGTGTCTGTAATGGTTGAAAATATTACGGAAAATGATATAAATATTAAATTAAACGAGCCTATTGCTCGTCAATATTGCGAAAACCTCAAGCTTCTACAGAATAATTTCAGCTTGAAGGGAGACATTTCTCTTGAACTTCTTGCGACAATGCCTGATGTAATGAAAGCAATACCGGATGTGGAAGATGAAGGCGAGATAACTGCTGCTATATTGATTCCTGTTGAGCAGGCGGCATTAAATCTTGAAAATATGCGAAGTATTGAAGGTGAAAAGCTTGCAGAGGATCTTCTTTTAAAGGGAGAAATCATAAAATCCCTGCTGGATAAAATAGCAGAAAGAGCACCGCTTGTAGTGACCGATTATATGGAAAGGCTTAAAAACAGAATAGCCGAGCTGTTACAAGGAAATGCGGCACTGCCGGAAGAGAGAATTTTAACAGAAGCGGCAATCTTTGCCGATAAATGTTCTATAGATGAAGAAATTACAAGATTAAACAGTCATCTTATTCAGCTGAAAAAAATAGTTCAAAGCAGTAATGAGGCAGAAGGAAAGAAACTTGATTTTCTTGTTCAGGAGATGAACAGAGAAGCAAATACCATCGGTTCAAAAGCAAACGATATAACAATAACAAATTACATGCTTGATATAAAAAGTGAGATAGAGAAGATAAGAGAACAGGTTCAGAATATAGAATAACTCTTGAAAATATTGCAGGAATATGCTAAAATATTATTTCATAATAAGTGCATTTAATAACAATAGGAGTTCAAGATGAATTTCAACAAGAAAAATCCGGGAAAACTTTTCGTATTTTCAGGACCTTCCGGTGCAGGCAAGGGAACTATCTGTAAAAGTCTTCTGGAGCAGATGAGTGAATTGGCAATTTCTGTTTCGATGACGACCCGTAAACCGAGGGTAGGAGAAACAGAAGGGATAAATTATTTTTTTACTGATAAAAATAAATTTGAGGAGAATATAGCCTGCAATAATTTTTTAGAATATGCTGAAGTTTACGGCAATTATTACGGTACACCAAAAGGACCTGTACTCAAAAAGCTGTCAGAAGGTATAGATGTAATACTTGAAATAGATATGCAGGGAGCACTCAAGATAAAAGAGAATTATCCTGAAGGAGTCTTTATATTTATACTTCCTCCGTCAATGGCTGAGCTTAGAAAAAGGCTTACAGGCAGGGGAACGGAAACGGAAGAAGCTATAGAGATGAGACTTGGAGAAACACTTAAAGAACTTTCCTATATAGATAAATATGATTACTGTGTAGTGAACGGTGTTCTGGAGGAGGCTGTGGCAAGAGTTAAGGCTATAGTAGTTGCAGAACACTCAAAGGTTGCTTTTACCGCAGAAGAACTGATTGAAAGTTATAAGGAGGAAGTATAATGTTATATCCATCTATCAATGAGATAAGAAAGAAAGCCGACAGCAGGTACACTATTGTGATTCTGGCTGCAAAGCGTGCGAGAGATATTATCGACGGAAAACCTATTCTTACCGATGTAGAAACAGATAAGCCTGTATCCATAGCAGCTAACGAAATTGCAGAGGATCTCATCACCTACAGCAGAGAAGAAGCTGTCTTATAAGTTTAAAGAATATGAGTTTTGAGGAGCGAAGCGTTGTGCTTCGCTCTTTTTCGATTTTATGTCCGAAAAGTCACATGTGTATTTCAGCCTACTACTTTTTCATTAAATGCGTGCCTTATTGTGTATAAAAGGAAATTTTAAAACCCTGTGATTCATATCTTTAAAGCATGTGTTTTCAACAGTTTAAAAAGAGTTCTTACCGGAGAGCAGATTTTAAATTTTGTCAAAAATTATCGTAATTTGACAAAATTTGCAAAAAAATAGTGAAATGTGAAATGTGATGTCAATGCTATAATATCGGTAAAATATGTAAGCTATTTCAAAGGGATGCCGCAAAAGGCGAAAGACAGGAGGCTGCTATGGGCGAATATATACCTGTTATCACCAAAGAATGTAGCAGAAAGGTCAGAGTAGATGACATAGTTTATCTGGAACAGAGGCAGAGAAAGGTAGGAATTGTAACAAGGGAAGCTACTTACGAATGTTACGAAAAAATCTCCAATATTGAGAAACAACTGGATGAGAGATTTTATCATACATTGAAGAAGTTAGTAGTTAATTTGGAGCAGATATCTGCTATGAGAGATCAGAATGTAGTGTTTCAAAATGGGACTGTATTGATGCTTGGAAGGGAGAGTTATATAAGAACTAAACAAGTATATACTGCATACCTTAGAAAGCTGATATAGCAAATGTAAAAAAATGAAAGTAAAATATTGACAAAAGAAATGTTTAAGCATATAATTATGATATCATCACAATAATGAGCTTACATTCATGCGAATTTAAAGAGCGTCTGATCCGGGGCGCTCTTTTTGATATGAAGAAGCTCATTTTTATTTATAAGAAAGGGGGAATCAGTTTGGAAGTGTTAAAGAAAGCAGCAGCGGCTATTGTACTTTTGATTGTTATATTAAGTACAGTTTTCCCATCTTTTGCTTTCGCAGAAATTGACAGTGATGTGGTTGATATCGATTTGAATGGAAATAAGGTTATAGAAAACCGGCTGAAAAGAGGTTCTGTTAAAGGATTTAAAAGCGATGAACAGGGAAAAGGACTGCAAGGCGCTGTGTTCGGTTTGTTTAGAGAGGAGGAAACGGATTTTAAAAAAGATAATGCACTGATGACTGATATGTCGGATGAAAACGGTTTTTTTGAATTTTTAGATGTACCATTTGGCAGATACAAGATATATGAAGTATCGTCTCCTAAAGGATACCGGGCAGATGGAAAGATTTATGAGGCAGTTATTGATGATAATTGTGATGTAGTGGATATATTTTCATGCAATCACCCGGTCACTATCGCAAAGACCGGGGATAAAGCCTTGCCGGAGTCATGGAGCGCAGCGGGAATATCAGCACTGATTGCAGGCGCAACGGCATATATCGGGTATCGCAGGAATAAAGCAGAAAGGAGGACACAGAGATGAAAAACACAAAAAGGATAATTATTCTTGCAGTTATAATGTCAATGATATCTACAGCGGCTGTGCCGACTTTTGCAGCGGAAAAGGTAAATCTCAAAATGAGGCAATTGGGACCGTATTTTAAAAATCATCATAATGTGATTGACTGGGGAGAATACGATGGTAATATAACTGTATTTCAGATAGGAAACGAATATGCTTTCTGCACTGAGGCCGGCAATGCAATAAGAGATGATGACGGAAACCAATGGATTCCGGGAAGTACTCCTGAATTTGATGCTGACTATAATATAGATATAGTTACCAGGGATAATTCTTTACAGTCTAAAATAGCATATCTGGGATTTCTCAGACATAGAGACAACCCTGATATATGGAATGACAGGACTGTAAGAGATTGGTATTATGCTATGACGCAGATGATGATATGGCAGAGTCTTCCGGCACAATCAATAACAGCTAACGGCATGACTGACGGAAAATACAACTCCTACTTTTTGAATCCGTCTTTAACTTCGGAATATGAAAGCTTTAGAGCAGGGATTCAAAAAGAATTGAATACATGGTCAAAACGCCCCGTCTTTAATGAACAGACTATCGAGGTTAAGGCAGGTGAAACCATTGAGGCAGTCGATTCTAACGAGGTTTTATGTGATTACAATGAATTCGTATATGAAGGGAGAGATGTGATTATAAAGCATGAAGCAGGCAGCAATAAATTATCCGTAACAGTGGCAGGTGATTGCAGCAGAAGAAAAATCGTGATTACAGAAGAAGAACTTGCTAAAGCAGGCTGTCTTAAGTATGAGTCAAAAGCACAGGTAAATTATGTTTATACAGCAGATAATTCACAAGATATGGCGGTTTACGGGTATACCGATCCTGTGCCGCTTGCTCTGAGCTTAGATGTGGATATTCTTACAGGAAAAATAGCAATAGAAAAAACAAAAGCTCCGGATGCATATTCTGAAAAGTCAACTCCGGAGGAAGGAGCGGTATTTCAGGTATATCTTAAATCGGCGGGAGATTATTCAAAAGCAGATGACATATACAGGGATATAATAACGACTGACTCGAAAGGGCAATCTGTAACGAAAAAACTGCCTCACGGAGTGTACACAGTGCATCAGTTAAAAGGAGCATTGGGTCATGTCATGATAAAAGATTTTGATGTGGAAATAAAAAGCGACAGCCGTGATAAAACATATACATACACTGTCGAAAACGAAACACTTAAATCAAAACTGCAAATAGTTAAAAAGGATGTGGAAAGCGGAAGAGTTATTCCAAGAAAAGGAGCCTTATATGAGCTTGTCAATGTTGCTACGGGGAAACAGATTATAGGTCCGGGAGAGAAGGGATACTTTCTAACCGATGAAAAGGGGTATATAGACCTTAATATGCATCTTTACTACGGAAAATATCTTCTTACGGAGAAGAAAGCTCCGGAAGGATATGTTCTTGGTGCGCCTGTAGAATTTGCAGTTGACGGAAGCAAAGAAAAAGTAATAATTGAGCAGTTTGATAAAGCGCAGAAAGGCATTATCAAGGTAACAAAGACCGGTGAGGTTTTAAGCAGTATTGAAAATAAGGGTGAAATATATACGCCCGTATATGAGGATAGTCCGCTTTCAGGAGTAAAATTTCAGGTAAGAGCTGCAGAGAATATAATTACACCGGATGGAACATTAAGAGCAAGAAAAGGGGAGATTGTCGATACATTGGTTACAAAAAACGGAAAGGCAAAAACCGGAGAACTTTATCTTGGTGAATATGAAGTAATAGAGAGTGAGACTATAGATGGGTTTGTTATTGATAAAGAACCAAGAAAAGTCACACTAAAATATGAAGGTCAGGAAATTGAGGTGACAGAGGAGACCGTTTCCTTTAACAATAGGAGAAACAAGGTAAGAATAAATTTTAAAAAATTTATGGAGGAAGATGAGCTGTTCGGAATCGGCAGTGAGGATGTATACAAAAATATTCTGTTCGGATTGTTTGCAGATGAAGAGATAACGGCAGCAGACGGAAGCAAAATACCGAAGGGAGGTCTTATTGAAACTACAGGAGTAATGCCGGCAAACTGCCAATATGAAGAAAATAAAGACGGTAAATTATATGAAGGAGAATTTACGAAAGACATTCCTGCAGGATATTATTATGTTCGGGAAATTGAAACTGATGACAGATATATTTTGAACGATGGGATATATAAAGTGAGTTTTTTGAGTACTCGGCATGAAGAGACAAAAGAAACTGTTTTAAAGGAGCAGAGGTAAAAATGGCATATAGATCTAAAAAGGAGTTTACGATAGAAGAGCTGAGATGTATTTTAGATAACGAAAATGTAGATAATGTTCAGGTTAGAATAAATTATGCCGACAGCTTCAAAGAATCATTTTTGCTGAAGATGGAGGCAGGCATGAAGCCTACCGGAATATTCAGAGAAGCCGGACTGCCTCCTGAGCTTATAGGAAGAAAGAGGATTGAAAAAGCCACATATACATGGACAGGAAGAAGAAAACGAGCGGAAATCCTACACAGTGATAATAGCTTAAACGGGAAAAAGCAGCCTTAGGGCTGTTTTTCATATATGAGGCATCAGTGAGAGGAGGGGTGATGAGATGAAAAAAGGCATAATATAGACCGCTTATATTCGTTATAACTGAAGGATGAAAAGAAAGTTAAAAAGAAAGGAAAAGAAAAATGAAAACCAATACAATGAGAAAAAGTGCCGCTTTTGTTATTTGCACAGCTATGTTAACTGCATCTACAGTTGTCAGCTTTGCAGCAGTATCCGGTGCTGAAACAGTACCTGTACATATCAATGTTCCTGCTACTGCTGTCGATTTTACTGTTACTGAAAAAATCAGCATGACAGGAAAGGCCAATGCAGGAGATTTGACAATAGACAGCCTTGAGGTGACAAATAATAATGAGATAGGAGTTCTGAAAATAGAATCTATTAAAGCTTCTTCATCTAACGGCTGGATCTTGTCAGACAATTCTGCGGATTTTTTAAGAATGGAAAAGGACAGCAAGAAATTTTCTATAGTAGCAGATGATAGTCATGACTTGGTAACGGAATATAAAGAGGCAGGGACTGTAGATCCGGGGCAGACTGACACTACAGTCTTTTCCGGAAAGACATGTATAGTATCTGAACCAATTACAGATGAAAAGGTTGCAGATGTAGTTGTTACTGTATCGATTATATAGAGAAATATCGGGAAAGCGCTCCTTATAGAGATGCTTTCCCGCATAAAGAGTGAGGCAAAATGGGTATTGAGAATAAAAAAAGTAAAATTTTTATAGCAGTTCTGTTATTGATAATTGTTATGATGGGACTGCTTGTTGCGGTTTTATTGAACGAGGACACAAAGACGGCAGTGATAGTGGATTCAAACCGGGAACTTATGGCTAATGACAGCGGCAAAATGAGAGTAAGCATAAATCCTGTGATCAGGGTTAAAGAAAACACAATGCAGGATATATATTGTTCAAATTTTAATCGAGACAGGCTGCTTAAATGTAAGATTTCTTTGGATGGCAAATATATCTACGAAAGCTGTTATATCGAGCCTGACAAGACTATCAGAGCGGATGTGATAGATGAGAGTCATTTAAAAAAGGGAGAGAGTGAGGCGGTAGCAGAAATTTATTCATATGATATGGAAAAAAATCAGATGGGTCAGTCCAATGTTTCTGTAAGGCTGATAAGATAAGGAGGAAATAATATGGAAAGGTACATAAAATCAGCAGTAATCGGAGCGTTGGTATTTATTTTAACACCGCAATCATCTTTTGCAGCCGTAAGTGCATCAGTACCGGTGACATTAACGATTCAGGCAGCAGATTTTCATGATGAAATAATTGAAGAAGCGGCATTTGTGTCTATGACAGGAGATAATCCCGGAGTATTTGTCTGGCTGGCAATTGCAGTATTTGCGACAGCGATAATTATATATATGGCATCAATGAAGGGAAAAGACAACTATGAGAAAAAATAGTCTGATAACAGTTATTTTAACTGTACTTCTAATAATCACGGCACCTGTATCTGTATTTGCCGGCCGGAAAGATGTCAATACTTTTGTTGATTTTACTGTGACAGAAAAAATAAATATGTCGGCGATCGCAGGCAGAAATGAGCTGAAAGCAGATAGGCTTGATATTATCAATAACGGTGATATGGGAATTCTGAATATTGACTCAGTGAGAGCTGAGACAGCTAACGGATGGGAACTGGTGAGAAATGACGAGGATTTTTCAGTTATGCCACAGAACAGCAAAAAAATTTCTGTTTTAGCTGATGAAATGCACGATATGATTGAAGAATATAAAAATGCCGGAGAAATAAAGCCGGGTATGTCGTGTACTGTTGAATTCAAAGGGAACACCGGAATTGTGACGGAGACTGTAGCAGATGAAAAGGCAGCCGATATAGTAATTACTGTTTCTCAAACAATGCCCCTTCCCCTGCTTCTTTCCGGAACGGAATTAGGTAAACATATTATGGTTTCAGCCTTAACAGAGCATGTTAAATTCACCGATGAAGTACCTCCTCCAAGTGCAGTACTGACAGATGTATCAGAAAATCAGGATAGATCGGTTGTCGCATGGAATGAAGGAAATACTCTGAAAATCAGCAGCCGTATTGGCGGACAAAAGATAATAGCCGGAGATTGCTCATATATGTTTTCCCCGGAAAGTCTTACAAGTATGGCACGGGACACCATAAGAAGCATAGACTTCAGCAATTTAAACACAGATAGAGTTGAAAGCATGAGAGGCATGTTTTGCGGCTCATCTGTGCGTACACTTGATTTAAGCTCCATTAACATGGAAAATGTCAGAGATGCAAAAGACATGTTTAAGAATTGCATTTTTTTATATGAAGTCAGCGTTGGTGAGAATTTTGCTTTCAGTAAAGAAGGGCAGCTGCCGTCTCATAACGGTAGTTCTCAGATCCCGAGTGCTGATGGAAAGTGGTATGCAAAATCCGACGGAACCGGATATTTGCCGGAAGAGATTCCCGTACAAAAGGCAGATACATATTCGGCTTTTAAACCTAAGGGAGAACCTGTAATGCAGAGAGGGCTGGATTTTAATACGGAGCTGCCATATTACAATGATGAGATAAAAAAGGTTATTTTTACTGATGAAAGGGCTCCCGATTTGGCAAAAATACGAGATGTTTCGGAAAACCGTGATAATTCCGTAGTAGCTTGGCTGGAAGGAGAAACATATAAGATCAGCAGTCAGGTAGACGGAAAAAAGGTAATTGCAGGGGTAGATATGTCGGACATGTTCAATGCTGATATGACGATGAATGCTTTTATGTTGACCGAAATAATTGATCTGAGCGGATTGGACACATCAAATGTTACTGAAATGGATAGATTGTTTTATGGAGCGTATTATCTAAGGGAGGTAAATCTCAGTATAGATACCGGTAAAGTAGAAAGCATGAGCCAGATGATTGATACTACGGGAAGGTCTTTGAAAAGACTGATTCTCGGGGAGCGCTTTGCTTTTTCAGGGTCAAATTATGGACTTGCTGACGGAATATGGTATGCACAGTCTGATGGGAAAAGATATCTGAGCAGGGAGATTCCGGCAAACAAGGCAGATGTTTATGTTTTTTCTTCTGACGGATCTGACCCTGTATCAGAGATAGAACTTACAAGAGATAATCTTGGATATATAGGCTATAAAAGCGGTGTTTCCAACCTGATAATTCCTGATATTTTAGAAGGCGCAGACGGCAGATATTATAAGGTTACGAGCATATTTGACTATACATTTGCAGAGGAAAGGAATTTAAAGAAACTTGTACTTCCTAATAGTTTGTCTAAAATTAAGGAAGGTGCATTTCAGGACTGCAGCGCTTTATTATCAGTCTATATTCCCAAAAGTATCATGGAAATAGGAGGTCAGGCATTTAATCAGTGTAATGCACTTAAAGATGTATATTACGGAGGCTCTATAGAGGAATGGAACAGGCTGCACATAGGTTCTTTTAATGATTCGCTGCTCAATGCTGAAATTCACTGTAATTCTACATGGAAATGAGAAGATAAAATATGCTTGTAAGTGCCGTGAAAATAGTTTAAATTTATATTTACAGAGAATTAGCCCATAAGCCTTGTGCAGGAGGTGCCGAATGAGTATAGAAAGTATAGGAAAAACATTTTTCGAATATCTGTATAACGGAATTTTGATAGTAGACAGTCAATATGTAGTGAAGTATATAAACCCTGCATACACAAAGATAACAGGAATAGAAGGGGAAAGCATTATAGGCAAGCCGCTGAAAGAGGTAAGACCCGGTGCAAGGCTTGTTGATGTAGTTGATTCAGGTCGGCCTATAGTCGGAGCTCTCAGAAGAGAAAAGGGCATAGATTATGCCGTGAATATGTCGCCTATAATAGAGAATGGCAAAGTTGTCGGGGGAATTTCCGTTGTAAGCAACATAGAAGATGTAAGAGAACTTTCTAAGACCATAAATCGATATGAGGAAAAAATTTTACATATGGAACGCAGACTGGAGGCAGTAAACAGAGCCAAGTACAGTCTTAATGATGTGATAGCGAAAGACAGGCTATCATTGAAGGTCAAAGAGGAAATTGAAAAAATAGCTTTAAAAGATACTACAGTAGTGCTGATTGGTGAAAGCGGCACAGGAAAGGAACTTTATGCACAGGCAATACACAATGCTTCTGCAAGGCAGAACCATTCGTTTATCGCAGTAAACTGCGCAGCATTTCAAAAGGAACTTCTTGAGAGCGAACTTTTCGGATATGAAGAAGGCGCTTTTACCGGAGCGAAAAAGGGCGGCAAGATGGGGCTGTTTGAAGCCGCAGACAAGGGGACAATATTTCTGGATGAAATATCAGAAATGAGCATGGAGACACAGGGACACCTCTTGCGTGCTTTACAGGAACATACTATACGGCGTGTTGGAAGTGTGAAAGAGATACCTGTAGATATAAGAGTTGTTGCCGCAACCAATAAAAATCTGGAGGAATGTATAGCTAAAGGAACTTTTCGGCAGGATCTTTACTACAGAATAGCCATATACCCAATAAGAATCCCGCCACTTAGAGAGCGTCCTGATGATATATTTGCAATTGCAGAGTTTTTCTGTGAAAAAGAAAAAAATGCTTTGAAAAGAAATATAAGCATCTCTGATGAAGCAAAAGAAGCTTTACGATCTTATGACTGGCCGGGCAATGTGCGTGAACTCAGGAATGCTATAGAATTTTCGGTAAATAACATGGAAGGCTCAGTTATAGAGGTAAGGCATCTTCCGGGCAGAATATGCGGAGTTAAGAATGAGTATGCCGCAGAACCCGTAAAAAAACTCAGTGAAGCAGTAAGAGAAGCCGAAAAGCGAGAAGTTGCAAAAGCGCTGACAGTATTCGGAGAAGATACGGAAGGCAAGAAAAAAGCAGCTAAGGCACTGGGAATTTCCCTGGCAAGTCTTTACAACAAAATTAAATAATTTAAGAGTAATAATAAATATGGATTCTAAAATTATAGAAATTTAGAATAGTGGATTATAAAAAATTAGAAAAAGGCGCAAAAAAGACGACAGAATTGTCTTTTTTGTGCTTTTTTTGCTTGGCACAAAAGTTGCTTTTTATAAAACCAAAGAGTATAGGAAAGGAGATGAAAATTTGAAAAAAATCAGAATCGGAGGAGGCGCAGGATATGGCGGAGATAGGATAGAGCCTGCAAAAGAGCTGGTTTGTTTCGGAAATCTTGATTATATTATATTCGAATGTCTTGCGGAAAGAACTATTGCACTTGCACAGCAAAAGAAACAGGAGGATGGAAGCAAGGGATATAATGAATTGCTGGAATACAGAATGTCTGAAATACTTCCGCTGCTCAGGGAGCATAAGGTAAAAATCATAACCAACATGGGAGCAGCAAATCCGGAAGCTGCCATTGAGGTGACCGGCAAAATTGCTGAGGAATGCGGACTTGAAAATCTCAAAATCGCTGCCGTACTGGGAGATGATATCGTAGACAATGTCGATCGATATATGGATTGTACAATTTTGGAAACGGGTCGTACTTTAAAAGATATTTCAGGAGATATAGTCTCGGCTAACGCTTACATAGGGGCAGAGGGAATCGTTAAAGCTCTGAAGCAGGGAGCAGATATAGTAATTTCAGGAAGAGTGGCAGATCCTGCCTTAACACTTGCACCGGCAGTATATGAATTCGGCTGGAGCATGGATGATTACGAAAAGCTGGGCAAAGCTACTGTAATGGGGCATCTGCTTGAATGCGGTGCACAGGTATGCGGAGGTTATTTTGCAGATCCACCTTATAAAGAAGTTTCAAAACCATGGGACATCGGGTTTCCCATAGGAGAGATAACAGAGAACGGTGACATAACCATATCCAAGCTCGAATCATCAGGAGGCAGAGTGTGCAGAGAAACCGTTACGGAGCAGCTCATATACGAGATACATGATCCGGAAACATATTACACGCCTGATGTTGTAGCAGATTTTTCAAATATAGAAGTCGAAGAAAAAGATGGTTCGGTAATAGTAAGAGGTGCTGCGGGAAGAGAAAAAAATCACAAGTATAAAGTGAGTGTAGCATACAAAGACGGATTTATAGGGGAAGGAGAAATGAGCTACGCAGGCAGCGGAGCTGATACTCGTGCTCGTCTTGCTCTTGAGATTGTTAAAAAATGGATGGAACCTTGGCAGGACAAGATCGAGGAAGAAAAATACGATATCATAGGAATCAACTCTTTGCATGGCGATATTGCGGCAATTAACGGCAGACCGCCTGCGGAGTGCAGAATAAGAGCGGCAATAAGAACTAAAGATAGGGAAACTGCCGAAATGGTGGGGAAGCAGGTTGAGGCTCTTTATACCAACGGACCGGCAGGAGGCGGAGGCGCACGTAAGGCAGTAAGGGAAGTTACAGCTATAGCCTCTATATTTGTACCGGAAAATGACATCGCATTAGAAACAGTTATATGGGAGGGAGAAAAGAAATGAAACTCAGAGAGATAGCCCACTCCAGAACAGGCGACAAGGGTAATATATCAAATATTTCACTGATAGCCTACAGAAAAGAAGATTACGAGATAATAACGGAAAAAATCACTCCTGCTCGTATAAAGGAATATTTTGGAGAAATAGTTAAAGGGGAAGTTGTAATATACAGACTTCCCAAGCTGTGGGCAATAAATATAGTGATGTATGAAGCTTTAGGCGGAGGCGTAACGAGATCGCTGTCACTTGACACTCATGGCAAAAGTTTAAGCAGCTTACTGATGGATATGGAAATTTAAAGATATACGGAGGAATGAAAATGCATCTTACTGACGAGGAAAAAGCCATGTTTGAGGGGAAACAAGGCGAAGCGAAAAAGGTCGCCATGGAGATACTTACCGATGTCGGAAGGGCTATGGGAGCCGAATCCTTTGTAAAGGTGGTTTCTGTTCAGGCTATGGCCCATTTCGGCTCACTTCATATTGCAGGAAGAGACTGGCTTGAAAAATTAGCTTGCATGGGAGGAAAATGTTGTGTTCCGACTACTCAGGACCCAGCTTCAATTCCCTTTAGCTGTTGGAAAGAAATGGGATATGATGAGGAATACGCCAAGAACCAGTATCGCCTTGCAGAGGCAGTTATTAAAATGGGAGAAATGCCTAAGTGGTCATGCACTCCATACTATCAGGGAAGTGTTCCAAGAGCAGGGCAGAGCATTGCATGGGCAGAATCATCTGCTGTGAGTTTTGCCAACTCTGTTTTGGGAGCTAAAACAAACAGAACACCGGCAGGGATTGCAATATGTGCGGCAATTACAGGAAGAATGCCTATGTACGGCTTGTATATAGATGAGAACAGGAATGCTGAAATAAAGATAAATGTAGATGCTGATAACTTGACTCATCTTGATTATAATACCTTAGGAATAATCGTAGGCAAACTGTCAGGCTCAAAGATACCGGCAATTTACGGTCTCAATAATAGTATGACTAATGATGATCTTAAGTATCTGGGAGCATCAGCAGCCTCAAGCGGTCAGGTGGCGCTATATCATGTTAATGGGGTTACTCCGGAAGCAATGTTTAAAGATGTATTTGCAGGTAAAAAACCAGAAAAGGAATTTACAATAACGAGAAAAGATTTAAATGATCAAATGGAGAGAATGAACAGCGAGGGCGCAGGGGAACCTGAGCTTGCTGTAGTCGGATGTCCCCACTATTCCTCTGAAGAGGTTATAAGATTAGCAAGGTTAATGGAGGGAAGACGAGTAGCTGACAAAAAAGCCTTTTGGGTATTTACCACAGCAGAAACAGAAAGTCTGGCAGAAAGAATGGGAATTAAGGAACAGCTTGAAGAGTCAGGAGTACGCATAATGGCTCAGACATGTCTCGTTATAAGTCCTCTTGTTGGCAAGTATAAAAATTTGATTACAGATTCGGGCAAATTCGCAAGTTATCTTCCGTCTGAACATAATATTAAGATCCGATATGATGAGACTGAAAAATGCGTGGAGGCGGTGACAGTATGAGCAGTAATAATAAAAAAAATATAACAATAGGAAGAGGACTTGTGGCAGGAATTGCCGAGGGAGAAGCATTGGTAAGCAGAGAGTCTCTGGTATGGTCTCACGGAGTTGATCCCACTACAGGCAAAATAGATGATGTTAGGGTAAGTATATGTGGCGAATGTGTAAAAGATAAAATTCTAATATATCCCATAGGTAAAGGTTCCACCAGCGGAGCTACTTGGATGCTTGAAGCTGTAAGATGCGGAAATGGTCCAAAGGCGATTATAAACAATGAAACGGAGCTTATCATAGTTGCAGGTGCAGTACTGTCACAAAAGCTTTACGGAAAAAACATTCCGGTGATTGACAGAACCGACAAAGACCTAACAGAAGAGATAAAAACGGGAGACATAGTTCGTGTTGACGGAGTGAAAGGAATAGTTGAGGTAGTAAAGAGAGTATAAGCAGAAAGGAGAATTTAAAATGCAGGCGATTATTGATTTAACTACTGCCATAGCCAACTGGTTTTGGGGAATACCTATTCTTGTTCTTATCGGTGGAGGAGGATTGTATCTTTCCATAAGATGTGGCTTTGTACAAATAAGAAAATTTGGATACATATGTCGGGAGACATTTGGAAAAATGTTTAAAAAAGCAGAGGAGGGGCAGATAACACCATTTGCGGCAGCATGCTCTGCGCTTGGCTCCTCGATAGGAGCTTCAAACATTGTAGGAGTTCCGGTGGCCATAGCTTTGGGAGGACCGGGAGCAGTTTTTTGGATGTGGCTTATAGCGATAGTGGGCTGCTGTACAAAGTATTGTGAAATAGCGCTCGCTGTCAAATATAAAGAAAAGGACGAAACAGGTACATGGTTTGGAGGTGCGTTCAGTTATATCAAGGAAGCTTTCGGAATAAAACAGATAGGAATTATAGCCGGCACTATATTTGCACTTTGCGGAGCTATCAACTGTTTGCCGTCATGTGCTTCGCAGATTTTGTCAGCAACTGCTCAGATTGGAGCTTTTGATGGAAATGAAACTGTATTCGGATTCATTATAATTGCCTTTGTTACAACAGTAGTATTTGGAGGAATCAAGAGAATAGCAGTAGTCATGGAAAAACAGTTCCGATAATGGCGATAATATATTTAGTTGGAGTTTTAGCAATATTGGTTATGAATTATGACAGGATAATTCCATCGCTGGTTAATATTGTAAAATATGCATTTACATCTCATGCTGCTTTTGGTGGATTTACAGGTTCCACTATAGCTTTAGCTATGAGATGGGGCATTGCAAGAGGTGTATATTCTAATAAAGCAGGATATGGCACAGCTGCAATAGCACATTCAGCTTCAGATGTTGACCATCCTATTCGTCAGGCAATATGGGGAGTATTTGAAGTCGGAGTAGACACCTTACTGGTTTGTACTGCGACTGCGTTGGCAGTCCTTACTACAGGTGTATGGACTAAAGAGGGTATTGACTCAGGCGCATTAGGTCAGGCTGCTTTTGGAACGGCTTTCGGAAAGTTCGGAGAAATATTTGTAGCAATATGTGTACTGCTTTTCGTAATAACTACAATAATAGTAGTTATCTATTATGGAGAAAAAAACATGCAGTTTGTATTTAAGACAGCTAAAGCAGACATTGTTTGGAGATGCGTAATATTGGCAGCCATGGTATTTGCACTGTTTGGAATGGAACTTACAATTGCATATCAATTTATAGATTTCTTTGGGGCGTTGAAGATTATACCGAATATGCTTGCTCTCATATGGCTTGCTCCTCAGGTAGTGGAACTTAACAAAGAATATTTCAATACACCGGGCAAGTATTATCTTGCTGATATAGCTGAAAAAAGGGCAAAAAAAGAAGCACAAAAGGCAGCAAGGGGGAAATAAAAATGAAGAAAGAAAATTATATTTTGATAGAAGAACTTCGTCATGAACTTCATAAGCATCCTGAGTTGTCATGTGAGGAAAAATGGACTAAAAGATATTTAATGGATTTTTTGAGAACGAATACCAGTCTTGAAATTCATGATAAGGGCAGATATTTTTATGCAGTATCAAGAGCCGGGAATAAAGACGAAAGCAAAAAGGCAATAGCTTTCAGAGCTGATTTTGATGCCCTGCCTATTGAGGATGAAATAGACAAACCATGGAAATCTTCTATTCCGGGAGCAGGTCACAAATGCGGTCATGACGGTCATTCCGCTGCACTTTGCGGACTTGGGCTTGAGCTTGAATCTATGGAGATAGACAGAGATGTTTATTTGCTGTTTCAGCATGCAGAGGAAACAGGAAGAGGTGCGATTGAAGCCAAACAATTTCTTTTGGAAAATAAAGATATAGATGAGATTTTTGCTTTTCATAATCAAGTAGGAGAACCTCTTGGTAAAATTTTAGTTTCAAAGGACTCAGCGAATTGCGCTTCAAAAGGTATGTCAATATTTATGAAAGGCGAGCCTACTCATGCAAGTTTGCCGGAGAAAGGGAAAAATCCTGTCTTTGCATTGACAAGAGTTGTGGATGCAATCTCTGAATTTACAGAGCCTTCTCAATATAAAGGGCTGGTGCTTTGTACTGTAGTTCAGCTTAATGTCGGAGATTATGCATTTGGAACCGCTGCCTGCGATGGAGTTCTTCGCATTACAATAAGAGCTGAGTTTGAAGATGAGATGAATTTATTGCAGCAGAAGATAGAAAGATTTGCTAAAAAAGAAGCCGACAAGGAAGAACTTGAATTGCACTTTAAGTTTGAAGATGAATTTCCTGAGACAAGAAATACGAAAGATAGTGTAGCGAAGATATACAGAGCCACCGGTAAGCTGAATTATGAAGTCGGGGAGAAGCCTATGTCGAGGGGGTCTGAAGACTTCGGACATTATACTAAAATTGTGCCTGGAGCAATATTTTATATAGGAGCAGGTGAAGATGTGCCGTCATTTCATACATCAGAGTACGATTTTACAGACAGCATAATGGAAAATGCCGTTGAAATGTTTAAAGCCTTAATAGAGGAATAGATAAAATTAAAATGCCGCCCGAATTCTGCCCGGTTCCGATATGATATAAGCTGTTATATGACGGGAATCGAGCCGGGAGGCATTTTTTTATGTATTTTTATACAATTATGTCACAGAATAATCAGAGTATGATTTCTTTAAGTCCTTTGGAAGCACTTTCAACAAGCAGTTCCAAAGCTTTTATCACTGATTTCCGGCTTTCATCATCAAGGTACTTTAATGACGATACGAAATTGATGAGGCGCACCAAACCGCTGTTGCTTATATCGTTCATGGTACGAATGCCGCTTTGAGTAAGCATGCGGTAAGTCGATTCGATAAAAGCTTCTCTTTCTTCCGGGGACATTTTTTTAATCCAGTCTTTAAGAGTAAAGTCTACGAATGTGCTTCTTGTATCCACATTTTCAAGCTTTTTAAAGCTTCCTCTGGTTACTGACCATGAATATATATTGTGCTGAAGCATACCTGTTTTACCTACGCTTTTTATTATTGCATAAGGTTCCTCGTGTTCAAGAAGCATACCGATGATTGAGGATTGAGGAACAAATGTAAGAACACGTTCTGCAATTTTTTTGTATCCGGCAGTTTCTATAACAGAACTGTCGAATCCGGGGCCATCAAAGTTATATATTCCACATATGCGTTTTTGGGTCTCTTCACCGGAAAAAGCTGCGGCAAATACTGCAAGATTTCCACCCTTTGAGTGACCGCCTACAACTAAATTGCCGTTCAGTTGAGAAGCGGCTTTTCGTATATACGAAATTGCTGATTCCTGAGATGGAACGGGACACTTGAAACTCATGTTAAAATCTTCTTTCCAGCCTAAGAGGGAACTGTCTGTACCACGGTACGCTATATACCATGAATTGTCGGGCAGACTTATAGTCATTGCGGAAAACTGCTTTTCAGAATCCTCATCCCACTCGCTTACGTACCCGCATACAGTCAAATCGGTAAAGCGTCTGCTCTGTGCAGCTTTTTTAAGAAGCGCTAAATCATGATTTTTGTCGACCTTTTTCATAGCATCTATTTTGCTGAAAAACTTTTCGGCAGCCCGCCCTAAAGCGATGCCGCTTTTAAAGTCATCTGTTATGATATCATCAAATGGTATGTATGCCAGCCTTGCTATTATTACACTGTCTATTTCATTAAAAGGAGAATAATCAAAGCTGATATCTCCACGCCAGTCAAGATAGGTTAAAACATTATTCAAAGCAAATACCTCCTGAATTCAAATTGACAATCTATGAATACCGCCGTCAGTCATTAAAATTATGCATGTAATTATGGTATAATGATTTAAAGCATGTTGTCAATGAAAATTGAATGAAAAACAAGAAGATGACATGATTATTGAGTGTTCCTGAAAGAAAGCTATATTTTAAGAATGTCATATTACAGAAAGGCAAATAATATTTTAATTTATTCAAAGTTATTGACAAAAAATACACAGTAATGATAAGATAAGTGTGAATTAAATATAAAGCAAGGCAAAATGGAAGTCGGTGTACAATTCCGGCACTGTGTCTCAGCAACCGTGATATTTACGAAAGAGGTTGGCATTAAATTGCAGGTCATTGGGAATTTTCCTGAGAAGGCACCTTAAGTAGGTTATAAAAATTAAGTCGGTAGACCTGTCTTGCAGATAATTATCAAGTCTTCTGAGGTGAGACGATGATTTTAAAATTTCTTTTAAACATATCTTATGGATATGTTATATGAAGTTTCAAAATTTTCAGCATCTGCATAGGAAACTTGCAGATGTTTTTTGTTTCAGACAGACATTACTTATGGTAGCAGAGAGAAAGGAAGCAAAAAATGAAAAAAAACAAACCCAAAATGAAAAAACGCATTCTTGCTGTTGTACTTACTGCGGCAATGCTGTTTACAATGGTACCTGCATTCGCCATGGCAGGCGAGGCAGCAGACCTTGAATGGTACAATTTTAGAAATAATGCAGAAAATAATGGCATTACAGATAAAACTACACCTAACAGTGCAGAAACGGCTACACTTAAATGGGCTGAAAAATACGGAACAGGCTGGGGAGCAGCACCAACGACACCTCTTATTTTAGACGGACATGTTTATGTGGGGATGTCAAATAAAGTTTTGAAGATAGACAAAAATACAGGTAAAAAGGTTGCAGAAAGTGATGAGATGGTTGCCGGTGTGGGTTTTGCAATGAATCCTATAACCTACGCAGACGGTAAATTATTTGTGCAGGTAGGCAACGGAATTATTCAGGCGATAGATTACGAAACATTGAAGTGCGTATGGTCTACCGAAAAAATAGGAGGACAGACAGTTTCACCTATTTCGTATGCGAAGATAGATGGAAAGGGATATATATATACCGGTACATGGAGGAGTCCGTCATCAGATGGTGCCTTTATGTGTGTATCTACAGATGACAGCAATGTAAATGAGGATGGAATAAAGAAAGCAGAATGGAAATTTGTACCGTCAGGCGGAACGGACACTTTTCAGAATGTAGTATATGAAGACACGGTCATAACATACGATGAAGAATTAAAAGCTGCCGTGGAAGCGGGAACAGCAAAGGATAGAGGATTCTACTGGTCAGGAGCATACGCATGTGAAAAATATGTAGCAGTAGGAAGTGATGACGGAGAAAGCGATTACGGTTCTCAGCCGGGAGAAAGTTCATTTTATATACTCAATCCTAAGACAGGAAAAATTATAGATAAAATAAACGGGATTAAAGGTGATATAAGAACCTCAATTGTATATGATGACGGATACCTTTATTTCGCAAGCAGAGAAGGAACAGTATATAAAGTATCGGCAGATGAAGCAGGACATATCAAAGATTACAAAACTTTGGAAATGGGTGGAGCAATCACAGCTTCTCCTGTAGTATATAACGGCAGACTTTATGTCGGAGTTGCAGGGAGCGGCGGTCAGTTCAATCCTGACGGAGGACATACTTTTGCAGTAGTTGATACAGAAAGTATGACTAAAATATATGATCTGCCTATCAAGGGATACCCACAAGCATCAGCACTTCTTTCCACAGCATATGAAAATGAAGATTTTGATGGTGACGGCAAGGCAGACGGAAGAGTATATCTGTACTTTACATATAATTCAAGACCGGGTGGAATCTATTATACTTACGATGCAAAGAATCAGGGTGATGCCGCTGCTGAAAGCGGAGAGCTTTTTATTCCGGAGCAGAGTATGCAGAACTATTGTCTCAGCACAATATGCACAGATAATGACGGAACATTGTATTACAAGAACGACAGCTGCAATCTGATGGCTGTGTCAAACAGCATCGCATATCTTAGCGATATCAGTATAGACGGAGCAAAATACTGGAACAGAGAATTTAAACCGGGAGTTACTGATTATGAAGTTGTACTTTCCGCAGGTGTTGACAATGCAAATATACGCCTTGAAATGCCACTTGGTGTTAAAGCTTTAATCAACGGAAACGACTATAATAATACATCAGACAATTATATCAGTCTTAAAGACGGAAAGGCAGATGTAAAGATTGAAGCTGTTTCAGAAAGCGGAACTACCACATATAATCTGAAAATCAGATGTGAGAGCAGTGACAGCAGTTTAAAAAATCTATTTGTAAGTGAGAGCAATACTTTTGGAGACGGAGAAATAAAACTTGCACCTGAATTCAGAAGTGATAAGACTGTGTATGAGGCGGATGTAAAGGGTATAGATAAAAACTTCTTTAACATTTGGCCGGAACTTTCTGACAGTAACGCAGAAGTAAAAGTTTACGGACTTGAAAATGTAAATGCGGACACTCTTAACGAAGACGGAAGTCTCAATATAGCTTCTGATATTGAAGGTCATGACAGATATGCGGTTTACCCTGCCGATAAGAGCAGAAATACAAAGGTCAGAATTGAAGTGACTTCGGAAAGCGGTGAAAAAGTTACAAATTATGAAGTGACACTGGTAAAGGAAAATACAGTTATACCGGGCGAATCCGCAAATGATGATTCTTCATCTGCTCCGAAAACAGGTGATAACAGTTTTATAATATTCTGGATATTGGCAGCTGTTTTATCGTGCAGCGGAGCATTAGCTGTGATATTGAGAAAAAGAGAAACAAGATAGTATAGCTAAAAGGGAAAGATTTTAGATAAATCAGTACAGAACACTGAAGAGAGACATTCAATGCCTCTCTTCAGTGATGTTATACCATAAATTTTGCTGTATGGGTATATTGGAATAATATATTAAGATGTTCAGGGAGCTGTTAAAGTGGAAAGCAAAAAGAAGAAAAAGATACTGAATATTGTAATGGCAGTACTGATAATTGCGATTGCTGCCGGAGGAATATCCGCCGTTGGATATGTAAAGGGATGGTTTGCAGGAGATGAAGAAAAGAATGCCGTCATAACAGAGATTACAGGCATAGTAAATGTTCAGAGAAATGGAGTTTCTTTTGAACTTAAAGAGGGAGATAATATAAAAGAAGATGATGTTGTTTCTTCTAAAGCTGAAGCAGGAGCAGTAATAAAGGCAGGAAACAATACTTATGAGCTTGCGGAAAATACTTCTTTGGTTATATGTGACAATGGCGGGGGATTCGGCTTTGAAATAACCGGTGGAGAAGTTTTTACGATTTTAAATGAAAAAGAAAATTATGGCAATATAACTGCCTCCGATTTCAGTATAACCGCTGAAGAAGGTGTGTTTTCGGTAAATGTACAGACAGGCTCCATGGGGGTGAATGTGTTTGCCGGAGAAATTAAGATACTGCATAACGGAAGGGAAACTGCTGTAAAAGCAGGAGAAACAGTAGCTGTAACCGGCGAAGATATTGCAGTTGTAAAGTTTAAAGAAACATCATTAAACAAATTCAATATAGACAGTGCTGTTGAAGCTTTAAAGGATCATAAACTTTGCTTCAGTATTGAGGAATTGAAAAAGGTTTTAGAGGATAGAGAAGCCGAAGCGCAGGCAAGTTCAGCGATTGATGAAGATTCTGGCAAAGAGGGGGCAAATGGGTCTTCGTCATCAAATACGGCAAAGAATCAGGAAAACGGAACGACGCAAAACGGAGGAAACTCAGGAAATGTTTCGACAAAATACGATTATAGCTGTACAATAGAAATAAGATGTGATACTATATTGAACAATATGACTGATTTAAAACCGGGTAAATCAGGATATGTGCCGTCAAACGGAATCATTTTGAGGAAAACTTCGGTAGGATTCAACAGTGGAGAAACTGTATTTGATGTTTTGAACAGAGTGTGCAAGGAAAAGGGAATTCAGATAGAGTATTCCTACTCCCCAATGTACGGCAGTTCATATATAGAAGGAATGAACCACTTGTACGAAATGGACTGCGGTGAGCAGTCAGGATGGATGTATAAGGTAAACGGTTGGTTCCCTAACTACGGATGTTCATCATATACATTGGCAGACGGTGACAGCATAGTATGGGCATATACATGCAAGGGTCTTGGAGAAGATTTAGGAGCAAGTATAGGATGATTGATTAAATGGAAGGGACAGCAGATGGAAAACAATGACGCTTTTTCAGGTTACAACCCTGTGGCCAATTTCATGTTCTTTATAGGAGCTGTGGTGTTTGGGATGTTTTTTACTCATCCTGCATTTTTACTATGTTCAATATTGCTGTCCTGTTCATGCTATATTACAGTTAAAGGCACGAGTGGATGGAAATTTATTGCCGTTATGATACCGGTTTTCGTAATCATTTCGCTATTTAGTCCATTATTTAATACAAACGGAGAAATTGTGCTGTTCACATATTTTGGCGGCAGACATTATACCCTTGAATCACTTTATTACGGAATAGTTTTAGCTGCGATGTTTGTCTCTGTGATGATATGGTTTGCTTCGTATAATATAGTAATGACTACGGATAAATTTCTTTATATATTCGGCAGGACCGCACCTTCTGTATCGTTGGTGTTATCTATGATAATGAGACTTATACCTGCATTTCAAAAAAAGATTTTGCAGATAGCCTCAGCACGTATGTGCATAGGCAAAGCCGGAGATTTAGGCAGTAAGCGTGAAAAAGCTGAAAACAGCATGACTGTGATTTCTGCACTGACTAGCTGGGCGCTGGAGGGCGGAATCATAACCGCAGACAGTATGAGAAGCCGTGGATACGGAGCCGGAAAACGAAGCAGTTTTGCAATATACAGGTTTACACGGAGAGACATTCTGCTGGTTTTGGTTATGGGATTGTCTATGGCAGCAATCATTTTCTGCGGGACAATGGGCGGAATGAAATACATTCCGGGAGAGGCGGCTGCTCTAAGCAGTGTTTATACAAGAGCAGGACTGCTGATTTATGTTGTATTTTTGGCGACACCTACAGTTATTAATATTATGGAGGCTATAACATGGCGCATTTTGAAATCAAGAATTTAAATTTTTCATATCCTGCTGTCGGTGGAAAAAAGGCCCTCGAGGATATAAATCTTAATATCGAAAGAGGGGAGTATGTAGCTATATGCGGCAGAAGCGGCAGTGGCAAGACTACGCTGCTTAAGCACCTTAAAAGTGTTCTTGCACCTCACGGAAAAATTTCAGGAGAAATTTTGTTTGAGGGAAGGCCATTGGCTCAGGCAGACTTAAGAGAACAGTCGAGTAAAATAGGCTATGTTATGCAAAATCCCGATAATCAGATAGTTACAGATAAGGTATGGCATGAACTTGCCTTTGGACTTGAAAGTCTCGGTATGGACCAGAAAACAATAAGGCTCAGAGTTGCGGAAATGGCAAGTTATTTCGGTATCCAGGGGTGGTTTCACAAGAATGTTTCGGAACTTTCCGGAGGACAGAAGCAGCTTCTTAATTTAGCTTCCATAATGGCTATGCAGCCCACCGTACTTATATTAGACGAGCCTACAAGCCAGTTGGATCCCATTGCAGCAGCTGATTTTCTCAATACCGTAAGAAAAATCAATCTGGAACTGGGAACCACCGTAATCATAACAGAGCACAGACTGGAAGATATTTTTCATGCTGCGGACAAAGTTGTGGTAATGGAAAAAGGAAAAATAATTGCGGCAGATGAGCCCCGGGAAATAGGAGAGTTTTTGAAGTCTGAAAACAACGAGATGTTTGCTGCGATGCCTTCGCCGGTACAGATTTATTATGGGGTTGAAAGTGACCTGGGATGTCCTTTGACAGTAAGAGAAGGAAGAAACTGGCTCAGCAAAGTTTTTGAGGGCAGAGAAATAGTAAAGAATTCTGTAGACGAAGAGGAGTATAGGGAAGATATAGGCACTCCTGCAATAATATTGAAGGAAGTATGGTTCAGATATGAGAAAACTTCGCCTGATGTGCTCAAGGGAGTTAACCTTAATATCCCAAAAGATAAGATTTTTGCCATAGTCGGTGGAAACGGAACCGGTAAATCCACTACCCTTAAGTCAATATGCAATATATGCAAGCCTTATAGAGGGCAGATTTTGATTGATGGAAAAAGATTGGATAAATACAAGTCCTCTGAACTTTTTCGAGGCAACCTTGCCATGCTGCCCCAGGACCCTCAAAGCCTCTTTGTTAAAAAGACAGTGAGAGAAGATTTGGAAGAGATGCTTCTTTCAAAGGATGATAAGAAAAGAGTTGATGAAGTCGCTTCAATATGTGACATCGAAGACTTACTTGAAAGTCATCCGTATGACCTTTCCGGAGGCGAGCAGCAGAGAGCGGCATTGGCTAAAGTATTGTTAACAGAGCCTAAAATATTGCTTCTTGATGAACCTACAAAAGGCATTGATAATTTTTTCAAGCTTAAATTTGCTGAAATTCTGAAAGATCTTAAAGAACGGGGAGTGACTGTTCTTATGGTATCTCATGATGTGGAATTCTGTGCAAAATATGCCGATATAGTAGGAATGTTCTTTGACGGAAGTGTAATTACAGCGAATACACCTAACAGATTTTTCTCGCAGAATAGCTTTTATACAACTGCCGCCAACAGAATGGGCAGACATATATTTAAAAATGCGATTACAAACGAGGATGTGATAAATTTATGCCGACTCAACAGATAGAAAAGAAAAAAAACAAAAAGAACTTTTGGATTTCTTTGATTGTAATAGCTGTTCTGATACCGACAACCGTGGGGATATCATGGTATATAGGAGACAGAAAATATTACATAGCAAGCGTATTGATAATGATATATTCAATGATACCGTTTTTCGCAAGCTTTGAAAGCAGAAGACCACAGGCAAGAGAGATGGTAACTCTTGCGGTTATGTGCGCCATAGCTGTAGCATCAAGGACAGCGTTTATATGGGCGCCAAACTTTAAGCCGATAGGCGGTATTGTGATGATCACAGCCATGGCTTTTGGTCCTCAGGCCGGTTTCATGACAGGATCCCTTAGCCTGATAGTGAGTGATATGATTTTCGGACAGGGACCATGGACACCGTGGCAGATGTTTTCGTACGGAATGCTTGGATTCATAACAGGTGTTATGGCAAAAAAAGGGTGGCTCTCAGAAAAAAATGCGCTCAAAGCAGCAGTTACAGGGTTTATCCTGATGGTAATTATGGTAGGACCGATACTTGATACGGCGACTGTTTTTACCATGGCTCAAATGCTTAATGCAGAGTCTGTTTTAAGCATATATCTTGCGGGGCTGCCTGTAAATATAAGTCAGGGAATAGCCGTGTTCCTTTGCGTATTCCTTTTGACAAAACCTATTATGAATAAACTTAACCGAATAAAAATAAAATATGGGATGATGGAAAATGAAATTTGACAGTTACCACCCTGCTATAAATTTAATATATTTTACGGCGGCTATAAGTCTGACATTATGTTTTAATCACCCGGTATTTACTGCTATATCATATATTTGTGCATTTGCTTATTCCGTAAAGCTCAACGGGAAAAGAGGACTGGTGTTTGATTTGTGTCTCATTCCGCCGGCACTGATATTTGCCGGATGGTATTCGTATTATAATCATTTCGGTGTTACTAATCTAAGACAGAATTTTATCGGAAACGAAATAACTTTTGAGGCATTGATGTATGGAATTGAAACGGGAATAGTAATAATTACCGTAATCATGTTTTTTTCCTGTGTTTTTGCAGTGTTTTCATCAGATAAAATAGTTTATTTGTTCGGCAGGGTTTCTCCTAAATTGTCGTTGTTTGTCTCTATATTGCTTAGAATGGTGCCTAAAATAAAGCAATACGGAAAGCGGATAAATGTAGCTCAGATGGGGATAGGAAGAAGTCCTAACCAGGGGAATATATGGAAGAAAATTGTAAATTCCTTAAGAATGATTTCCATATTGATAACATGGACTCTTGAAAATATTGTAGAAAGCTCACAATCTATGCAGTGCAGAGGTTATTCGCTTAAAGGAAGAACGGCTTTTTCAATATACAGATTTGACAATAGGGACAGAAGCTTTGTCATAGCTATATTTTTGCTTCTGACGATTACAGGCTGCGGCTGGGCGCTTAACCAGGCAAATATTCACTATGACCCCCAGATAATAATGGCGGATATTACGCCTGTGTCATATGTCTTTTATACGGCTTATGGATTATTACTTCTTATGCCTATGATTATTCAGATTTACAGTGAAAAAAAGTTCGATAGGATTGCGAAAAAATATCTGATTAAATCTGATTAGAAAAGTAAGAAAAATGAACAAATATAAATAAAGAATACCGCCGTACTGAACCGATCTCCCAATCCTTACCTTTTCAGGTCTTACTTTTGATGGGGTACGGTTCAGACGCCTTTAAGGCGAAGGGCGGTATTTTTTGGTGCTGCGATAAATGATTGCAATAAATGTCGGGAGATTGACTTGAACAGAACAAGCATTTATTGCAGAACCTGCTTTATGTCATACAGAAGTGCAAATTAGAATCTTATAGGTTTGCTGTTTATACCGATATTTAATATTACGCCTATTGAAATAAGGCTGGCAACTACTGATGTTCCGCCTCCGGAAAGGAGAGGCAGAGTAATTCCTGTTACAGGCATCAGCCCCATGGTCATAGCTATATTTTCAAATATCTGGAAAAGAAACATGGCTGTAAATCCGACAACTATCAGTGCTCCGTAAAGGTCAAGAGCATCACGGATAATTTTTATAAAGCGAAACAGAAGCCCTGCATAAAGGAGTATGACAAAAAGACCTCCCACAAATCCCAGTTCTTCAACGACAACAGAAAAGATAAAATCAGACTGCTGGACCGGTATAAAGTCCAGTTCTTTTTGCGTTCCGTTGAAAAGACCTTTTCCCCAGAACCCTCCGGAGCCTATGGCAACTTTTGACTGCCACACCTGGTAGTTTCCCGGAAGATTAAGATTGTCAGGATGAAGAAATGCCTCGATACGCTGCTTCTGATAGTCTCCTAATAGGCTGTATACCACGGGAAGTGCGGCAACAGCTGCTATAATGGATTTGAACAGAATTTTATAGTCTATACCTGCAAAGAAAACCATGAACAGCCAGATAACCATGTATACAAGAGCGCTTCCCAAGTCCTCTTTCAATACTATTGCTATTATCGGAAGTGCATAAAGACCCGAAAGCAGTACTCCTCTGAATTTTTTGATATCCTCACGATGATCCGAAAGATAGTTGGCCATGATAAGTATAAACAGGATTTTAACAAATTCAGAAGGCTGTAATGTGGTTACACCTAAATTTATCCAGGCCCTTGAACCGTATTGCTCTATTCCCAGACCGGGTACATATACTGACAGCAATAATACCACAGAAGCGATATACAGATACTTGTTTAACCCGATGAACATTGTATATTCAAGGTGCAATACGACTATCATGACGATAAATCCAAGTATATAAGCGACAGCCTGAACCCATACGGCTCTATCCATAACAAACCCATCGCTGTAAACGGTGCTTTCGAGCATAAGAAGGCTCATTATACCCAAAAGAGCTACAAATACAAGTGTAAATTTATCCGCTAATTTAAGCGGGCTGAAAAAATTCCTCATTCCAAAATTATCCTTTTAAAGTGGTGATTTTAATATTATAACCGTATTCAGCCAATATATCAAGTGCTGTAAAGTGAAGAAAACGGGAAGATATCTAAATGAAAAAATTTATTGATTCAAAGAACGATGATAAGTATCCGTTTAACGAAAAAATATGTTTTTATTAAAACCTTTTACGGATGAATACTGAAATATCGTACAATTAAAAGTTGTTTACAATTCTTTTGTTTTAATATATAATAAATCTGTATGGATACAAATTGAAATAGATAAAGGAGGTGTTGTAATGGCTCCAACCGTTGTGACAATTATTGCCTGCGCCAGCACGCTGATTGTTGGTGCGTTGATCGGATATATTTACAGGAAAAATGTTGGCGAAAAAGCTATAGGAAGTGCTGAACAGAAAGCAAAAAATCTTATACTTGATGCCGAGAATAAGTCCGAAACATTGAGAAAAGAAGCCATTCTTGAGGCTAAAGAAGAAGCTCACAGACTTAGAAGCGATGCTGAAAAGGATGCGAGAGAAAGAAGAGCAGAGATACAGCGCTCAGAGAGAAGACTGATTCAGAAAGAAGAGTCAATAGACAGAAAATTAGAAAATATTGAGAAAAAAGAAGAAAGCATAGTTCAGAAAGAACAAAACATAGTAAACAAGCAGAAAGACTTGGACAAGATAATATCCAAGCAGCTTGAAGAACTTGAAAGAATTTCGGGATATACTGTTGATGAAGCAAAGGCACTTTTGCTTTCAAACATCGAAAAAGAAGTCAGACATGATGCATCTTTGATGATAAAAGATATTGAGTCCAAGGCTAAAGAGGAGGCTGACAAGAAAGCTAAATATATAATAACAGGTGCCATTCAGAGGTGTGCGGCAGATCATGTTGCCGAGAGCACCGTTTCCGTAGTGGCTCTTCCAAATGATGAAATGAAGGGAAGAATAATAGGACGCGAGGGAAGAAACATAAGAGCGATAGAGACTCTTACGGGAGTTGATCTTATAATTGATGATACACCGGAAGCAGTTATTTTGTCCGGATTTGATCCTGTAAGAAGAGAAATTGCAAGAGTAGCTCTCGAAAAGCTTATAGTTGATGGAAGAATACATCCTGCAAGAATAGAAGAGATGGTGGAAAAGGCCGAGAGAGAGGTCAATGCTATCATTAAAGAAGAAGGCGAGCAGGCTGCATTTGAAGTAGGTATACACAATCTTCATCCTGAACTGGTGAAATTATTAGGAAGACTGAAGTACAGGACTTCATACGGGCAGAATGTTCTGAAACATTCCGTTGAAGTTGCGCACCTTGCAGGCCTGATGGCAGGAGAGCTCGGGCTTGATATAAAGCTTGCAAAGAGAGCAGGTCTGCTTCATGATATAGGTAAGGCGCTTGATCATGAAGTAGAAGGTACTCATGTAGACATAGGCATCGACGTACTTAGAAGATATAAAGAATCTGAAGCGGTTATAAACGGAATGGCAGCGCACCACGGCGACTATGAGCCTAAGAGTATGGAGGCTGTTCTTATCGCTGCAGCTGATGCACTTTCTGCAGCAAGACCGGGAGCAAGAAGAGAGACTCTTGATGCTTATATAAAGCGTCTTGAGAAGTTAGAAGAGATAGCCAATACCACGCCGGGAGTAGAAAAATCATTTGCAATACAGGCCGGTCGTGAAATAAGAATTATTGCAAAGCCTGAGGATGTAAACGATGAAGAAATTGTTTTCCTCGCAAGAGAAATTTCCAAGAAGATAGAATCTGAACTGGAATATCCGGGACAGATAAAGGTGAATGTGGTCAGAGAAACGAGAGCCATAGATTATGCCAAATAATAATCTTCAATAGAGAGGCAGTTTGGACTGCTTACCTTGGTAAAAGAAAATCTGCAAAAGGGGCTCCTTTCAATGGGAGTTCCTTTTTTCGACTGAAACAGCGTATTTGTTGACTGTTATATCTGTATTATTTTGTTTTAAAAGACGGAGGAAATATGACGACAATTTTGACGGAACAAGAAAATAAGACTTTTTACAGACAGCTTGCTACAGTTGGAATTCCGGTATTGATACAGCAGCTCATAGTAGTGGGGCTTAATCTTGTAGATACCATAATGGTGGGCAAAATTTCAGCCAATGCCCTTGCTGCTGTAGGTGCTGCAAATCAGATATATTTTATGTACAGTGTGGTTATGTTCGGAATTTTCAGCGGAGCAGCAGTATATACGGTGCAGTATTGGGGAATCCGAGATCTTAAGAGTCTTCGCAAGATAATAGGAATAGATTATGTTATGTGTGTAGCTATTACTGTACCTGTTGTTATTTTTGCCTTTATTGCGTCTCCTTTGCTGATGAGTTTTTTTACAGATGATTCCGAGGTGATCGCTTTAGGCATTGATTATATGAGAATAGCTTGTTTTTCTTATATTTTCAGTGGTATGACATTTTCGATATCATATAATTCAAGAGCGCTTATAATGCTTAAGATACCGACTGTCATAAATGCAGTGGCAATATTGATAAATATAGTTTTAAATTATGGTCTTATTTACGGTAATTTGGGATTGCCGGAAATGGGAGTAAGAGGAGCGGCATTAGCCACTCTTACAGCCCGTATAATAGAGTGTGCGGCAATGTTTTCTTATATTTACATAGCAAAGGATCATCCGTTAGGCGCAAAATTCAGCGAATTTATGTCTTTCGGAAAGGATTTGTATAAAAGCGTAATGAAGACGGCTATTCCCGTTATTTGTAACGAAGGACTCTGGGCATTGTCTGTTACAATGGTTTTTGCCGCTTACGGAAAGATAGGCCCTGCCGCCCTTGCCATAGTTCAGGTTGCTAATACAATAACAGAAGTTTTCCAGACTGCTTATGCAGGCGTCAGCAACGCCTCTGCGGTTATAGTAGGACAGGCATTGGGGCAGGGAAAGGTTGAACATGCATACATATACAGCAAGCGTATACTGAATTTCACATGGGTTCTCAATGTATTTATGACACTGCTTCTTGTAGTTATAAGAGAACCTATAGCTGACATATATGATTTTGATGCAGAAACGACAAGCCTGCTTTTGTCATCAATGTTTATCTTTGCGATAGCACTTACGCCGAAAATGCTAGCTTATGTAATCATATGCGGCATATTAAGAGCGGGCGGGGACACGCTTTACTGTATGTTTCTGGATGTAGCCTTCAATATGATTATGCAGGTGCCGCTGGCATATCTGTCGGTTCTTGTATTTGAAATGTCGCTTCCTATGGCAATCGCCATGGTAGCAATATCTGATGTAATAAAAGTATTTTTCTGTTATAAACGCTATTTCAGCAAGAAGTGGGTAAACATATTCACGGGAGTGGAAGCAGAGAAATAGTAAAGAGGGGGAAAACATGTTTGTTTATTTAGACAACAGTTCTACTACGAAGCCTTATGATGAAGCAGTTATGGTTATGACAAAGGTACTTTCAGAAGACTTTGGTAATCCGTCTTCGCTGCATTCACTTGGGATTGCGGCTGAAAAATATGTAAAAGCCGCCAGAAAGTCTTTTGCAAAATCTATAGGGGCGTCGGAGGATGAGGTTTATTTTACTTCATGCGGAACAGAATCAGACAATATGGCTTTACTTGAAGGAACATTTTCACGCAAAGCAAGAGGAAAAAAGATAATAACAACAAAGGTAGAGCATCCTGCGGTGCTGGAGCCTGCTTCAAGACTCGAAGCAATGGGATTTGAGGTTGAATATATAGGAGTGGACAATAAGTGCCGTTTAGATATGAAACAGCTCCAAAACGCCATTACCGAAGATACTGTAATGATATCGGTAATGACTGTAAACAATGAGACGGGAACTGTAATGCCGATAAAAGAAATCGCAGATATAAAAAACAGATTCAATAAGGAGCATGGATGCGACATATTGTTTCATACAGATGCGGTGCAGGCTTATGGGAAGATTCAGCTTGACTTAAACGGTATAGATATGATGTCTGTCAGCGGTCATAAAATACATGGACCAAAGGGTGTAGGAGGCATTTATATAAGAAAAGGTGTGTCTGTACCGCCTTATCTTATAGGAGGCGGGCAGGAAAGAAATATGCGGTCAGGTACTGAAAATACTGCGGGCATCGCAGGATTCGGAAAGGCAATCGACATTTCCGCCGGAAATTTTCAAAGAAGAGCAGCCGCAATGACAGAAGCACGAAACAGGCTGCTTGAGGGAATTAAAGCAGAGATAAAAGACATCGTTATAAACAGTCCGGAAGATAAATGGGCAGGACCTTCAGTGCTTAGTGTGTCGTTTTTAGGTACCAGAGGAGAAGTGCTGCTGCATACGCTGGAACAGGACAGAATATTTGTGTCTACAGGGTCAGCCTGCTCGTCAAACAAAAAAGGACAGAGTCATGTTCTGCGAGCCATGGGACTTGATCAAAAGACTATAGAAGGTACTGTGAGATTCAGCTTCAGCGAGTTCAACACCATAGAAGAGATGGATTTTGTGACGGAAAAGGTGAAACAGGCAGTTGGCAGGTTCAGAAAATTAGGAAGCTTTAGATAGAGGAGAAATTATGAATGAACAGAATATCTTGATTGTCAGATGCGGAGAAGTGGCACTCAAGGGGATGAACAAGCCTTATTTTGAGCGCATGTTGTCAGACAGAATAAGAAAAAATCTGAGGAAGTTTGAAGGCGTGGATGTGAAACGTCAAGAAGGTCTTATATTTGTAAGAGCCGACAAGCATCTTGATATTGATGCTGTAATCAAAGAAATAACCAAGGTTTTTGGGGTTGATTCCGTAAGCAAGGCTGTAGAAGCCAGACCTGAACTTGATGAGATAGGCAAGGCTGCCGTCGATTACATGCTGAATTTGATAGAAGAGCGTGGAGTGAACACGTTTAAGGTAGAGGCGAAGCGGGCAGATAAGAATTTTCCTGTAAAGTCGCCTGAAATAGGAAGAATAATCGGAGCAAAGGTTCTCATAGGCTGTAAAGTTTTAAAAGTAAATGTTCATGAGCCTGATGTGCTTTTGCATGTAGACGTGAGACACGACAGAGCATACATATACGAAGGAAAAATCCGCGGGTTTGGCGGACTGCCTCTTGGAACAAACGGAAAAGGGCTGGTGCTGCTGTCAGGAGGTATAGACAGCCCTGTTGCTGCATGGATGATGGCAAAAAGAGGTATGCTTATAGAAGCGGTTCATTTCCACTCTTATCCTTATACAAGCCCAAGGGCGCAGCAGAAAGTAGAAGAATTAGCAGGAATATTGGCTTCATACTGCGGGCGTTTTAAAATGCATGTGATAAATCTTCTGCCAATACAGGAACAGATAGTTATGAATTGCCCGGAGGAAGAAACAACCATACTTGTGCGCAGGTTTATGATGCGTATTGCTGAAAAAATAGCAGAGAAAAGAAACTGCATGATGCTTATAACAGGAGAAAATCTCGGTCAGGTTGCAAGTCAAACTGCTGAGTCCCTTGTGGTTACAGACGCATCTGTAACCAAGCCGGTTATGAGACCTCTTATTGCGATGGACAAGGTAGATATAATGGAAAAGGCAAAAGAAATAGGAACTTATGAAAAGTCTATAGAACCATATGAAGATTGCTGCACCGTATTTTTGCCTAAGCATCCCGCAACCAAGCCTCGTTTAGAGCGAATTTTGGAATCTGAAAGCAAACTGGACTGCGAAGCACTTATAAATGCGGCAGTTGATTCTGAAGAAATCATAGAAATTGGTGCAGAATAAAAATTAAAACAGCAGAGGAGAATCATTTTATTCGATGTGATTCGCTCTGCTGTTGTTTTGTTTTTTGATGGTCAGCCGGCGTCTTTTTTACTTTTCAGAGAATCTATTCCCTTACCTGCCAGTTCATCTGCAAGGTTGTTCATTTTTGTGATATATAAGAAATCTTCATACGAAAAGCGGCTTCCGTTCCATGTTACGAATTTTTCGTATAAAGCCGTAAGGGCTGCACTTTGAGGAAGAATACCGTCTTCTGTTACAGGAACCTTTACATGTCCTTTCACACGATAAAAGGTGACGTCATGTTTTCTGACAAGAGACAGGAGTTCTTTCCAGAGTTCCTGATTCTCGACAGATTTGTGGGCGGCGTTTCTCCATTTGTTTTTCTCCCATGATTCATACCATTTTTCTCTGAAACAGTTTGCAACATAAGCGCTGTCAGAAAAAACATGTATAGTAAGACCGTCTCTTTTAAGTGCTTTGAAGGCCTCGATAACTGCGGTAAGCTCCATTCTGTTGTTTGTTGTGTTGGCTTCTGCTCCCCAGAGTTCCTTTCGGTGATCTCCCATTTCAAGTATGCTTCCCCAACCGCCTGTATTGCGTGATGACTGATTTCCGCTGCATCCACCGTCGGTGTACATTCTGATAATACTCATTTAAGCTCCCCTTTGAATTCGTTATTATTATATTATGGCGTATTTCTGATGATTTTACAACGAAAAAGTGGTATAATTTCTTTAAAGAACTATTAAAGCAGGAGAAGTTATTATATGAATTTAGGCATTTGCCCAATGGCAAGCAGCAGCAGCGGCAACTGTTATCTTATAAGAAGCAACAGAACCTACATATTGCTTGACGCAGGAATAAGCTGTGCCGCAGTCAGTAAAAACCTTGAAATGATGGATGTTAAGTTCTGGGAAATGAACGGTATACTTCTTACTCATGAGCACATAGATCATGTAAGAGGGGCTTCGGCGTACTGCAGAAAGTCAAACAGACAGAAATTTTATGTTACCGAAGGTACTATGCAGGCTCTTGAGGAAAAGGGAAAAGGAATACCGCAAGAAAGAACTGAGACAATAAAAGACGGAGAAACTTTCAATATAGGAGATATAGAAGTAACAGCCTTTTGCGTATCTCATGATGCCAGAGAGCCTGTAGGATATTCTTTTATGAGAAACGGAAAGAAAATATCTGTGGTTACAGATACGGGAACTGTTACGAAAAGGATAGCGGAATCCATACAAGATTCAGACATACTGATTTTGGAAGCAAATCATGAAGAAAACATACTGCTTTACGGCAGATATCCGTACCATATCAAGCATAGGATTTTAAGTGACAGAGGACATCTTTCCAATGAAGCTGCCGGAAACTGCATAGCCGATTTTTTGGGAAGTCTTTCTGCTCCTAAAATTCCGTCGGTAATGCTTGCACATCTGAGCAGTGAAAATAATACGCCTCAGCAGGCTATGCTGACAGTGAGAAACATATTGGAGGAAAGAGGATTTTACGTAGGCAGGCATCTTAAGCTTTCAGTGATTCACCCCAAGGAAATGGGGGATCTTGTTGCAGTTTAAGAGACGTCGGAGATTTAAAATATGAAGATACAGATAATATGCATAGGTAAACTCAAAGAAAAGTATTGGACAGACGCTGTAGGTGAATACATGAAACGACTGTCGAAATACTGCGATATGGAAATTACAGAATTAAAGGAGAGCAGACTACCTGACAAGGCTTCTGCTTCGCAGGAAGATGCTGTTATTCGTGATGAGGGTGAAAACATCCTGAAGCATGTAAAAGATGGAAGCTATGTGGTAAGTCTTGAAATAGGGGGGGAAAATCTCTCATCAGAAGAGCTTGCCCAAAAAATCAGCGAGCTTCCCTTAAATGGAAAAAGTCACATTACTTTTATAATAGGAGGGAGCCTTGGTCTCAGCAAAGATGTAAGCAAAAGAGCAGATTTTAAATTGTCATTTTCCAGAATGACCTTTCCTCATCAGATGATGAGAGTTATATTATTAGAACAAATATATAGGTCATTTAAAATCATTCGAAATGAAACATATCATAAGTAAATATATCACGAAACTAATTTCCGGTGAGCACTTTGAAAATTTCAAAAAGGCTGACCGGATTTTTGTTTTCGGCAGACTTAATCGACGAAAGTAGTGGAAGTTCGACATTTTATGTCAAAGACAAGCATACTAAGTAAGTAGTATAATATAGTTATAAATGAAACAGGCGTTTTGATATATGCTATTGGAAGCCGCAGCAAAGCATAGAAAGGGTAAGACAGGAGGTATTTGAGGATGGATGTTATATTCAGCGTGATAGGCAGTACTCTGATAACAGAACTTTTTGGAGAGCTGGATCATCATGCGGCCGAAACAACAAGGGACAAAATAGACAGTGCTTTTAAAAATTATCGGACATCAAATATGATTTTTGATTTTTCCGGAGTTAGTTTTATGGATAGTTCAGGTATAGGTATGATATTAGGCAGATACAGAAAGCTTAAAGAATGCGGAGCCGGCATGGCAATCTGTGCTTGTTCAAAGACAGTGAGGAGCATTTTGAACATGGCAGGAGTGTTTTCGATAATAGATTATTACGATACTAAAGAAGAGGCCATAGACAGCTTTAAGAGAAAGGAAGTTTCTTAAATGGACAGAGAATTAAAAGTAAATTTAGATGGGAATTTAGATAATCAGAGTCTGGCAAGAGCCATAGCTGCCGCATATGTTTCTCAAGCCGATCCGACCGTTGAAGAGCTGACAGAGATAAGGACAGCCGTATCGGAAGCATTCAGCAATGCTGCAATACATGGATATAAAAAGGAGGGCGGCAGTGTTACCATGGAATTTTCTTTTATATCAGGGGATACTGTAATGATAAAAATAATTGATGAAGGTATAGGTATAGAAGATGTTACAAAAGCTATGGAACCGCTATATACTACCGATACTGATGATAATCGCTCGGGAATGGGGTTTACGGTAATGGAAAGCTTTATGGATAAGGTTAAGGTGGAGTCCAAGCCGGGAGAAGGAACAACGGTAACTATGATTAAAAAACTGGATACATATTATGGAATATAAAGACGGCAAAGATAATAATTCCTGCTGTGATCTTGATAATATAGTCGCAAAGCATACCGGACTGGTTAAGTCAATTGCTCTGCGGCTTTCTCATGTATATGGGGAAGAGGCAGAGGACTTGATTCAGATAGGGTATATAGGGCTTATAAAGGCTGCCGAAAGATTTGAGCCGGAGCGGGGTCTTCGGTTTTCTACTTATGCGGTTCCTCTTATAACAGGAGAAATCAAATCTCAGCTGAGAGACAAGGGAGCTGTAAAAATAAGCAGGAGCCTTAAATCCGATGCTGCTGTCGTTCGTAATGCAGAAAACATGTTTTTGTCCGAAAAGGGAAGATCTCCTAAATTAAGTGAACTGTCGGAATTTACAGGCTTTACTTTTGAACGGGTGACGCAGGCTGTTCAGGCTGCTGATGCGATGAAAAATATCGAAGAAGTAGATAAGGCTGAAATTACAGCCGACTCTGTAATTAACAGCAGCGAAGAGGATAAGAATGTAACAAGGATGGATTTGGCTGCGGTGATAAGCAGTCTTGAACCTAAAGCAAGGCAGGTTATGGTTCTCAGATATTATAAGGACATGACCCAGTCTCAGGTTGCACGTATAATAGGAATATCACAGGTACAGGTTTGCAGAATAGAAAGAAAAAGTTTGAAAATAATGTCAGAAAAAATCACTTTTTGACATAAAAAGTAAGAGGCATAAATTGGATTGATTTTTTTTCGACTTTTTTCGCTTTTTAATGCAAAATTTTGTTGCTCTTTTAACAAAAAAGTGGTTTAATAGATATGTATGTATGTTATCTTTTCAGAAGCGAAAGTAACAGGTTAAAAATACGGATACTGTCCAAAGAGGACCCGTTATTAATAATTTAAGGAGGCATTTAAATGAACTTTCAATTAACGAAGGAACAGGAATTCGTAAGAAAATTGGTAAGAGAGTTTGCCACTAACGAAGTAGAACCGTTAGCAGCAGAAATCGACCAGGAACATAGATTTCCTGTAGAGACTGTTGAAAAAATGGCTAAGTATGGCATGTTAGGCGTACCGTTCCCTACTGAATACGGCGGAGCAGGCGGAGATCACATTTCATACGCAATCACAGTAGAAGAATTATCAAGAGTTTGCGCATCAACAGGCGTAATCTGTTCAGCACATACTTCTCTTTGTTGCTGGCCTATCTTCAACTGGGGTACTGAAGAACAAAAGAGAAAATATCTGCCGGATTTATTGAGCGGCAAGAAATTAGGAGCTTTCGGTCTTACTGAACCTAACGCAGGTACAGACGCATCAGGACAGCAGACAAGAGCTGAGCTTGTAGACGGAAAGTGGATTTTAAACGGAGCTAAAGTATTCATCACTAACGGTGGATATGCTGACGTTTTCGTAGTAATGGCTATGACAGACAAGTCCAAGGGTAACCACGGAATTTCTGCATTTATCGTAGAAAAGGGAGACGAAGGTTTCTCAATCGGTAAAA
>UQNJ01000012.1 GCA_900542295.1 uncultured Eubacteriales bacterium
CCAATCGAACTCGGAGATAGCTGGTTCTCCTCGAAATAGCTTTAGGGCTAGCCTCAGAGGATGATACGCGGGGGTAGAGCACTGAATGTTCTAGGGGCCTTCACCGGTTACCGAAAACTATCAAACTCCGAATACCGCAGTATTTACTCTGGGAGTCAGACTACGAGAGATAAGTTCCGTGGTCAAAAGGGAAACAGCCCAGACCTACAGCTAAGGTCCCCAAATGTAAGTTAAGTGGAAAAGGATGTGGAGCTGCATAGACAACTAGGATGTTGGCTTAGAAGCAGCCACTCATTTAAAGAGTGCGTAATAGCTCACTAGTCGAGTGACTCTGCGCCGAAGATAAACGGGGCTAAAACTTACTACCGAAGCTTAGGATACAATATGTATGGTAGAGGAGCATCGTATACGGGCAGAAGCAGATTCGGAAGGATTTGTGGACTGTATACGAGAGAGAATGTTGGCATGAGTAGCGTAAGGCAGGTGAGAATCCTGTCCGCCGAAAATCTAAGGTTTCCTGAGGAAGGTTCGTCCACTCAGGGTTAGTCGGGACCTAAGCCGAGGGCGAGCGCCGTAGGCGATGGACAACAGGTTGATATTCCTGTACCACCGAAAGTCGTTTGAGCGAAGTGGGGACACAGAAGGATAAGTTGAGCACGCCGCTGGTAGAGCGTGTCCAAGCGTCAAGGGAGAGTAGCAAGGCAAATCCGGTTACTCAATTCTGAGGCGTTATGGGGAGGCCGTAAGGCTGGAAGCAACTGATTTCACACTGTCAAGAAAAGCCGCTAGCGAGACCGTAGGTGCCCGTACCGTAAACCGACACAGGTAGATGAGGAGAGAATCCTAAGGTGAGCGAGAGAACTATTGTTAAGGAACTCGGCAAAATGACCCCGTAACTTCGGGAGAAGGGGTGCCTACGAAAGTAGGCCGCAGTGAAATGTCCCAGGCGACTGTTTACCAAAAACACAGGTCTCTGCTAAAGCGAAAGCTGAAGTATAGGGGCTGACGCCTGCCCGGTGCTGGAAGGTTAAGGGGAAGTGTTAGAGCAATCGAAGCACAGAACTTAAGCCCCAGTAAACGGCGGCCGTAACTATAACGGTCCTAAGGTAGCGAAATTCCTTGTCGGGTAAGTTCCGACCCGCACGAAAGGCGTAACGATCTGGGAACTGTCTCAACAATAGACTCGGTGAAATTGTAGTACCGGTAAAGATGCCGGTTACCCGCAGCAGGACGGAAAGACCCCATGGAGCTTCACTGTAGCTTGATATTGAATTTCGGCGTTGCATGTACAGGATAGGTGGGAGACTATGAGACCAGTACGCCAGTATTGGAGGAGTCATCGTTGGGATACCACCCTTGTAACGTTGAGGTTCTAACGGTGTGCCGTAATCCGGCATCCGGACAGTGTCAGGTGGGCAGTTTGACTGGGGCGGTCGCCTCCTAAAGAGTAACGGAGGCGCCCAAAGGTTCCCTCAGCGCGGACGGAAATCGCGCGAAGAGTGTAAAGGCAGAAGGGAGCTTGACTGCGAGACCAACAAGTCGAGCAGGGACGAAAGTCGGGCTTAGTGATCCGGTGGTTCCGAGTGGAAGGGCCATCGCTCAACGGATAAAAGCTACCCTGGGGATAACAGGCTGATACCCCCCAAGAGTTCACATCGACGGGGGTGTTTGGCACCTCGATGT
This sequence comes from uncultured Eubacteriales bacterium, assembly GCA_900542295.1. Lineage (GTDB taxonomy): Bacteria > Bacillota > Clostridia > Peptostreptococcales > Anaerovoracaceae > Fimisoma. The sequence goes on from UQNJ01000012.1 coordinate 1,684, forward strand.
CGGCTCGTCTCATCCTGGGGCTGTAGTAGGTCCCAAGGGTTGGGCTGTTCGCCCATTAAAGAGGTACGCGAGCTGGGTTCAGAACGTCGTGAGACAGTTCGGTCCCTATCCGCTGTGGGCGTTGGAAATTTGAGTGGAGCTGTCCCTAGTACGAGAGGACCGGGATGGACATAGCTCTGGTGCACCAGTTGTTCTGCCAAGAGCATAGCTGGGTAGCTACCTATGGACGGGATAAGCGCTGAAAGCATCTAAGTGCGAAGCCCCCCACAAGAATAGATTTCCTCCGAAAGGTAAGACCCGTGAGAGACTATCACGTTGATAGGTCGGAGGTGTAAGTGCAGTAATGCATTCAGCTGACCGATACTAATAGGTCGAACGCTTAACCAATGGTTTAACTTAAGAGTTTGGTACTCATTCAGTTGCAAGAGCAAAAGAGCCGATAGCAATTTGTTAAAACGAATTGAGTGAGCTTATTTGCGGTAGATTCCAAGCCGGCTAAAGCCGGGGAATCCTCGCATAAAAGCCACCGACAATTTACAGTCGTAAATTGGGTGAGCTTATTAATCCGGTGACTATGGCTGAGAGGATACACCTGTTCCCATCTCGAACACAGAAGTTAAGCTCTCATGCGCCGATAATACTTGGCGGGAAGCTGCCTGGGAATGTAGGTCGTTGCCGGTTTTTAAAAAGCAAGTTGAAAAACTTGCTTTTTTTATTTTTTGATTTTTCATCATACTTTTAGCAAGCTAAATCGACATTCTCTTTTTTTTAGGGATTTATGAATATCACAAAGGGTAATATATCAGACTGATTTTAATAGAAATTTGTCTAAAGAGACCGGGAATAAATGTCGAAGTATGAATCTTTTTGCAAACAAGAGACTTTTTTTTACTTGACAGTACTCTTTTTTCTATAAATTCACATTATATTACGGTAAGTAACAGCAGTCGATGAAATATTGGCAATATAAAGAATAATGTATACATGGTAAATTTTACTTGTTAAGAGCAAATTTTTATGTTAAAGTTCAAACAAGTAGGTGTTAAATTTTTATCACCAGAGTGTTAAAACCGTAAGGGTAATTTAGAAAGGAGAAAAAAATGAGCAAGAAGTTTAGCGTGAAGATAGTTGTATTAGCGTTAATCTTTACATTGGTAATGCCAATAGGCGCATTCGCCTCTGTAGCAGAGCTGCAAGAGGATACAACTACTCCGGGTATATCGTTAGCCGGTAAGTATAAAACCGACTATGACGATATTGACTTCCAGTATTCAATTACTGAAGAAGCTACCCATGAAGTCACAATAGAGACCCAGAAGACAGAAGCGGAACTTAAAGCTGCTGTTGAGGCTCAAAACATTGATTTTGCTCTGAACAGAGATGAGGAAAGGACTTATCTCGACCCTGCTCTGTATCCGTATCCGAGTAAGGGCGGACCGATTTCCGAATGGTTAGACAGAGATGACCAGCAGGCAATCCGGATTGAAAGCATTACAGTAGAAGGTTCAAACCTTAAAGTTAAAGTGAATACATTCGGAACTGAATATTATTACACAGCTGACGAAACTGCTGAAAATTCAGTGAAGAAAGTTTACTCTATCGATCATACAAATGGCGGAAAGTGGCTTGATAAATGCGGCTATTTTGACTTTGTAGCATCTATAGGCGGCGAAAAGGTAGGCTCTGTACATGCTAAAGTAGTTCCATATGATTCTTATCGCACACCTTATGAATTGTTTGACGAGATAGAATCACTAAAGGCTTATAAAGGAAACAGACATGTTGAAGTAGGATCTATAGGCCATACTTCCGTAGACGGTTATGATACCCCTTATGTAATAGTAGCGGGTGATAAGGCGGATGTTAATAACTGGCTGAAATACACTGAAATATCAGAGACTGATCCTGCTAAGGCTATAAAAGATATTAAAGCCGGAAAGTATAATGATCTGAAGGTTCCTTTGTATGTATCCAACTGTCATACAAACGAGAACTCCGCAATAAACGGCATTATGAATTTTATCGAAATGTTGGTAAATGAAGAGGAAATTTCACTCAAAACTCTTGAATCCTATACCGACGAAGGTAAGGCTAAGCTTGAAGATGAAAAAGCCAATATATTCGGCACAAGCATTTCTGAGATTTATGCAAGATATGCCACTGAACTTGGAAGATTAAGAGGAGAAAACGGTGACTCTCTTGACAATTGGGGCGGTGGATACGGATATTCATCGGTAGTGGACTTTGATAAGTATTATAATACAAGTACCGATAAATTTGACGTTGATGCGCTGCTGGATGATGTATTCTTCGTATGTGTACCTACAATGAATATGGAGGGATATGTACAGCAGACAAGAGCTACAGGCGTAGGCTTTGACCCTAACAGAGATTATGCAAACCAGACTATGAATGAAGATGCCAATGCTATGGCATTTATGGCTAAGTGGAACCCTATGGTTTATACGGAAATCCACGGAAGAGTTGAAGGAATGCTGATTGAGCCATGCGGTGCTCCTCATAATCCTAATATTGAATATGATCTTATCGTAGAAAAATTCATAGAACTTGGTGAAGCAGTTGGTAATGCAGCTATCGCCAACAATGAAAAGTTTAACAGTTATGAACTGCCGGCTCGTGACTATATTGAAATTGACCATAATTCACCTACAGGTGTTCAATGGGGAACTCCGTGGGATGACCTTTCCACAAACTTCGGTTCACAGTTCCCAGTATTCTACGGAACATGCGGTATCACATGGGAAATGCCGGCATATGATGATATTACATCTGAACAGGTAATTCCTAACGGAATGTTTGGACAGGGCAGATATGTGCAGGAAAACAAGACTGACCTGCTTCTTTCCCAGGCAGAACTTTTCTTAAGAGGACTTACCAATGCCAACTCTAATGACAAGGTTGCTGAATACTATGTAGACCAGTATGATCAGCTTGGCAAGCAGGCAGACATCATGAGACCTGTAAACGATGGCAAAGGAGAAAACGGCAACTTCTATCCTGAATGTTTCATCATTCCTATGGATAAGGAAAACCAGAAGAACTTGCAGGACGCTGCCGAAGCGGTTAAGTGGATTGCAAGAAATGACATGAAGTATAAGATTGCAGAAAAAGAATTTACATATGACGGTGTTACATATCCGGAAGGAACTGTAATAGCATCTATGTATCAGGCAAAGAGATCACTTCTTAATGCCAACTTCGGACCTGGTTCATTCGTAACTGTTTGGAAGGGATTATATTCAGAAGCATTCTCACAGCATCCTTATGCTCGTGGATTCGATATAATCACTGTAACAGAGCCTGAAGAATACAAAGTGATTGATGCGGCATGTAAGGACGGTTACGATTATGCCGGAACACTCAATTACCTGTCAGACTTTGCTTCTCAGTTCAGCGGAGTTGAAGGTGCTGATGTTATCATTTCAAATGCTTCCGAAGATACAGCAGGAGCAGTTAATGCATTGCTTAAGGCCGGAAAGACAGTTGGAATGATTACAGAAGGCGACTACATGGGAGATTTCATCTGCTCATATGACGATTTTGTTGAAATTGTTGCATCTGATTATATTGTAAGCGCTGAGGGCGTATACGGGGCAGGAATAAAGGCATCCGTAATAGAAAAATCACCTTCTGTTTACATTGTCGGAGGAAATGCTCCTGCAACAGCAGGTAATATTGAACTTAAAGGCGGAAACTCATACTGCTTCGATGTATACGCGATAGACCATATGGGATTCAATAAGACTGAGGAAGCTACTAAGGCTGACGCTATAGTAGGTAACGGATTCAGCCGCAGCAAAGCAAATGATACATATGCAAAACAGGCAGTGCTTGAAGGAACTCCTTACATGGTATGGGGCAGCGGCTCTAACCTGAGCGGAATTCTTGGCGGAGTAACAAAAGCCAGCATGTCCAACGGAACAGATATGTTAGCATATGTTAAATATCCGAATGTTAACCTGATAAATGCCAACTACGAACTTGATGGTGACTATCAGAATTACCAGTATGGCACAGACTACTTTGCAGCAATTCCTGAAGGAGCAGTTGCACTGGTGCAGAATGCAGGAGAGACTCCTATTGTAGGATGCGTAGGTATCTTTGATGACGCAGGTAAAGCTGATTTTGAAAAATACAATAATGCAGTTGTTGCATTTGAATATCAGAAAGACGGATTGGACATAGTATCCTTTGCAAACTCTCTTGTACACAAGGGACATCCGCAGGATGAATTCAAGTATATTGCAAACTTCCTGTTCTCAAGAGTATTAGCTGATGAAGCTTATGCAGGAACAGTACAGCCGGAAACTCCTCCTGCTACAAATCCTGATACCGATAACGGTAACGGAAACAATGGCGGAACTACAGGTGATGTGAGCAAGACCGGAGATAACAGCAATATTGCACTTTGGGCAATAGTTCTTATGGCAGGAGCTGTCGGAACAACAGTAGTGGTTGTCAGAAGAAGAAACGCTGTAAATAGACAATAAGTGTTGTAATAAAAAAGATGAATTTGATCTGCAAGGTCAAGTTCAATGAATTCGGCACCCCTATGATTTATAAATCATAGGGGTGCATTTGTTTTTTGCTGATAGAACAAAAATTGACATTTAATCAAAAGTAAGCATAGAAAATGAAGTCTTTCTTTATTGAAAATCATATGGTATAATTATTTAATAGCGTCAAAGAATGCCTTTGCCTATAAGAAGAAGGATAACGAAAGGAAATATAAGATATGACTGTAATAAAAATAATTTTTTCAATGCTTATTTGTTTCCCTCTTCTTGCACTTGCTTATTATTTTTTGAAGAAACTTGTAGAAGAATTATATAAAAAATAGGAGTTTATGATGAAAAAAGGCTTGTTCATCTCTATAGAAGGACCTGATGGATCGGGGAAATCAACTCAGATAAAAAACATAAGAAGGTTTTTTAATGATAAAGGAATAGATATTATTTTTACAAGAGAGCCGGGAGGAACTGCAATCGGAGAGAGAATAAGGCGCATAATTCTTGACAGAGACTGTCCGGAAATGGATGACATGACAGAAGCACTTCTGTATGCGGCGGCGAGAGCCCAGCATGTTGCGCAGGTGATAAAGCCTGCTCTGGAAGAGGGAAAAATAGTAATATGCGACAGGTTTGTGGATTCAAGTATCGCCTATCAGGGATATGGACGCAAGATAGGAACGCCTGTCGAAGTAATAAATAATTATGCCATCGGCGGATGTATGCCGGATGTTACATTTCTTATGAAGATGGATCCTAAGGTAGGGAGAAGGCGAATTGCCGCAGCAAATCAAGACCGTCTGGAAAGAGAAAGAGACGATTTTCATATAAGAACTTTTGAAGGCTATCTGGAGTTGGAAAAAAAATATCCGGAAAGAATCGTGGGAATAGATGCAAGCCGCAGTATAGAAGAAATCAAATCCGATATTTACAGGAAACTGGAGGCAGTGCTTAAAAGTGTCGCTGAGTAGATATAAATCAAACAAAAAGCTCATAGACAGAATAAGTCTTGGCATAAAACATGGAAGGATATTTCATGCATATATATTGGAGGGGGATGCGCTTTCGTACAAAGACGATTTCGCTGTAGACCTTTGCAAGGCGGTAGTATGCACGGAAATGCCGGGGGTAGGTTGTGACAGCTGTATAAATTGCAGAAAGATAGACCACGATAATTACGAAGATCTTTATGTGGTAGAAGCAGACGGAATGTCTGTTAAAGATGAACAGATTGCAAAGTTACAGGCAGAGCTTAAGAAGAAACCTGCAGGTGACAGACATCTTGCCATAATAAAAGATGCGGATACGATGACTTTAAGGGCTCAGAATCGACTTTTGAAAACACTTGAGGAACCGTTTGCCGGAACTGTCATTATTTTATTGTCAGAAAATCGAGAAAATCTGATAGATACCATAAGATCAAGATGTGTATTATACAGGCTTGAAGATGAAAGGAGCGATTCTTCAGGAGGCGAAAAGGCAGAAGCTGTTTTCGAAGCAATTTCAGAAAAAAAAGGCTTTTTTAAGGGGAAGGAAGTTCTTTCTGCAAATATTAAAAGCAGAGAGGATGCTTTGGAGCTTCTCGACGGGCTGGAGCGTATTTATCAGAAAATGCTGAAATGGGAAGATGACAGAAGAACGCTTTTTACAAAAGATGAGATATTCAGAAGCATAGAACTTATTGAAGAGGCGAGGCGAGATTTACTGTTTAAAGTAAATTATCAATATGCTCTGAAAAACTTAATATTAAAAATGGAAATTTAATTCGGAGGAAAATATGGTTAGAGTAGCCGGAGTAAGATTTAAAACAGCCGGAAAAGTATATTATTTTGACCCCGGTGAGCTGAGTGTGACAACCGGAGATAATGTTATTGTAGAGACTGCGAGAGGAATGGAATTTGGCACAGTTACTATGAACATCACAGAGGTGGAGGAATCGGAAGTAGTTGCTCCGCTGAAGCAGATTGTAAGAATTGCTAATGAGAAAGACCATAAGCAGCACGAAGAGAATGTACGAAAAAAACAGCGTGCTATTGAGCTTTGTCAGGAGAAGGTAGACAAGCATGGTCTTGTTATGAAGCTGATAGATGTAGAATATACATTTGACAACAGCAAGATAGTATTTTATTTTACTGCCGACGGCAGAGTTGATTTTAGAGAATTGGTAAAAGACCTTGCCGGCGTCTTTAAGATGAGAATAGAGCTTCGTCAGATAGGAGTAAGAGATGAAGCTAAAATGCTCGGAGGCATTGGAAGCTGTGGAAGAGCGCTTTGTTGTCATAGTTGGCTTTCTGATTTTGAACCTGTATCTATAAAGATGGCAAAGGTGCAGAATCTTTCTCTTAACCCTGCCAAAATATCGGGAATATGCGGCAGACTTATGTGCTGTCTGAAATATGAAAACGATATATATATGGAATTCAGAAAGGGTATGCCTGATGTTGGTGAACGTGTAAAAACTCCTGACGGAATTGCAAAGGTAGTTGATACCAATCTTCTTGAAAGAAGCGTTAAAGTCAGACTTTATACAGAAGATAAACCAAAAGGAAAGCAAAATGAAGATGGAGAGCAGGAAGAAAAGCTGTCCTCAGATATTTATACTTATAAAAAAGAAGAAATTCGCCGCATAGACAAAAGAAAGAATACCAAGACGGAAGATATTTTTGAAGGTGTTGACGCAGATACAATGAAAGAGATAAAAGAGCTTATCAAGGACTGATATGGAGATGTTAGAAAAGGGCTCGGCTCTGCTGAAAGACGGAGAGCGAATAGATGACATAGGCTTTGGGAATTTTAGACTTATTCAAGATCCGAAAGAGTTTTGTTACGGAATTGATTCGGTACTTTTAGCAGACTTTGTGTCGAAGCGTGCAGGAGTCAGTTTGGATACTGTAGTAGATATGGGGACAGGAACAGGAGTAATTCCTTTGATTTTATGTCATAAAACTGATGTAAAAAGAGTTATAGGGGTGGAACTGCAAGAAAGTGCATATGATAAAGCCGTAAGAAATTCATTGCTGAATTGCACAAAAGACAGAGTGAACTTTGTTTTGGGAGATGTTAATGATGTGGAATTCGGCTGGGGCAGTGAATTAAAAGAGAAAGCAGATGCAGTTGTAAGTAATCCTCCTTACTTTAAAGCAGGCGGCGGAATAAAAAGCGAAGTCTCCGCAAAGGCAGCAGCAAGGCATGAGACTACTGCGACACTTGAAGATTTCATGAAGTGTGCAGCTTACCTGCTCAAAGCAAGAGGTGAGCTGTTTATGGTACACAGGCCATCGAGACTTGTGGATATCTGCTGTTTTGGCCGACTTGCAGGGCTTGAAACAAAGGAAATAAGAATGATTTCTCCGACCAGTGACGAAATACCTAATATAATTCTTGTAAAGCTTATAAAAGGAGGAGGAAGCGAGCTTAAGATTTTGCCTCCGATTGCCGTATATGATACGAAAGGAAATTATACTTCCGATATTCTTAATATTTATGAGAAAATTTAGATAAACTTGCATATCATGATGGAAACAAGAATTCCGGTAATATAGCCTATGAGGCCGCCTTTGAGAGCGTGCCTCATTTGTTTTACATGAGTCACTCCGAAATAAAGAGCAAGAACATATATGACAGTTTCACATCCTCCGCTCATTACACAGGCTACACGGCCGGCGTACGAATCAGGGCCTACGGTTTTGAGAATATCCTGTAATATTATAAGAGAGCCGCTTCCTGAAATAGCACGGAGAAGAATTAGAGGGAGGATTTCAACAGGTATATCTAAAAAATCGAGAAGCGGAGAAAGAGCAACATCAAGGACATTGAGTACTCCGGATGATGTAAGACTGTTGACTGCAATGAATATCCCTATGAGAAAAGGTAAAATTTCAACAGATGTAGCAAGGCCTGTTTTGGCGCCTTCTATGAAGTAATCATAGACAGGAGCCTTTTTTATCAGACCGTAGAAAATTATAAAGGTGCTCATTATGGGGAAAAAACCTATTGATATAAATGAAAAAATTTCTGTCAATTTATCCCCTCCTTTCAAAAAACTTACATGCGAGCACAGAAACTAATATAGTTATAACGGCTGTAATCAGAGATGGCAGAACTATGGAATAAGGGTCAGCAGAGCCGAGAGAGCTTCTTATCTGAACGGTCATTACAGGGAAAATCGGAGCAAAAGCCATATTGACTACAGCAAAAGTACACATATCATTGCTTGCGATGGGTCTGTGATGATTGTCATCATCTAATTTTTCCATAGTTCTTAGGGCGAACACCGTAGAACTGTTTCCTGCGCCGAAAATATTGGACATAAAACTCATTATTATAGATGAAAGAGTTTCTGGATTTTTCTGATCCGGAAAAAGCAGTTTCGTAAAAGGCAGAAGCATCTTTGAGAAGCTGTTTATCAAGCCGGTACGTTCAGCTATTTCCATCAGGCCGCTCCACATAGCCATTATTCCGCAAAGAGCGAATACAAATTCCACTGCTTCACCGGCGCTTTCTGTAAGAGCATTTCCAAGTGAAGTCAAATTACCTGTAACTAATGCATACAAAATCGAAGCTAAGAGAATTACAGACCATATATAATTCATCATATACAAAAGGCTCCTTTCATAGTAATAAAAGGTTATGCAAAAATTTTAAAAAGATGTTGAAGTATTTTCCATTTTTGGGTTATAATATAAATATAATAGCGAACAAGGAGGAATGAGATGACAATAACTATTACATGGCAGGGAATACTGCTTACGGTTATCGCTATACTCGGCATTGTTTTGCTGATATATTTAATTGTATTATTAAGTAATCTGATTAAGACCGTAAAGCAGGCAAATCAAATTCTTGATGACGCAAAAATTGTTTCTGCAATAACGGCTGACAAGGCAAAGCAGATAGATGGAATTGTAGACGGCGTCAGTGATACAGTTAAAACTGTTATAGATACGGTTAACGGAAACAAGAACATAATATCGGCTGCAACAAACGTAGTTAATGCGGCTGGCAATATAGCCGGTATGGTCAATAAATATGAAAAGAAAAAAGAAAAAGAACACAGCAAGGAGGAATAGCAAATGAAAGCTACAGGCATAACAAGACCGGTTGATCCTTTGGGAAGAGTAGTAATACCGGTAGAACTGAGAAGAAGCCTCGGTATTAAGACTGACGATCTTATGGAAGTCTTTGTAGAGGGTGAATATATAATGCTCAAGAAGAATGAGATAAAGTGTATATTTTGCGGCAGCAGTGAAGATGTGGTTTCGCTTCATGACAAGACGGTATGCAAAAAATGCATTGAAGAAATGAAAAATCTATAGTCTGCCGGAGGAGAAAATTGGCAAAATACATTGTAAAGCAGAGCGGACCTTTGAAGGGCGAAGTACAGATAAGCGGAGCTAAAAATGCAGTATTGCCGCTTATGGCAGCTACACTTCTTTCAGAAAAAGAGTGTATTATAAGAGATGTACCTCAACTCAGAGATGTCAGCCTGATGAAAGAGATTTTAACATCTTTAGGTTCTAAAATAGAGGAGCCGGGAGAAAATATGCTGTCCATAAACACAGAAGATATCCTGTCTACTGAAGCGGATTTTGAACTTGTAAACAAGATGAGAGCATCTATTCTTGTAATGGGGCCTCTTCTTGCAAGAAAAGGAAGAGCTAAAGTACCGCTTCCCGGAGGATGTGCTATAGGCACAAGGCCCATAGACCTTCACCTGAAAGGCTTTGAGGCTCTTGGAGCTGTGCTTACCGTAGGCGATGATTATGTGGAAGCTGTTGCAGGTGGACAGGGGCTTGTTGGAGAGACTATATATCTGGACTTTCCAAGTGTAGGAGCTACAGAAAATATAATGATGGCGGCAGTTTTCGCAGAAGGAATCACTTATATTGAAAATGCTGCCGAAGAGCCCGAGATAGTGGATTTGGCAAACTTCCTTAATAAGATGGGTGCCAAAATAAAAGGTGCCGGAACAGACACCATTAAAATCGAGGGTGTAAAAAGTCTGGGAGGGGCGAATCATACTGTCATTCCCGATAGAATAGAGGCCGGAACATTCATGCTTGCTGCTGCTATAACAAGAGGCGTGGTGCATATAAACAATGTTCTTCCCGATCATTTAAAGCCTATTATAGCTAAACTCAGAGAATGCGGAGTCAGAATCGAAGTTGGTGATGAAGATATGATTGTAAGAGGAAATTTAGGTCCTCAATACGCCACTGACATAAAAACGCTTCCTTATCCGGGATTTCCAACAGACATACAGTCGCCTTTCATGGCTTATCTTACAACGGTTGAAGGCTCAAGTACAGTAATAGAAACTGTATTTGAAAACAGGTTTATGCATGTTTCACAGCTTGGAAAGATGGGAGCTATTATAGAAACGGCGGGAAATAAGGCTAATATCAAGGGAAACTCAAGGCTTAGAGGGTGCCATGTTATGGCTACCGATTTAAGAGCCGGCGCTGCGTTGGTTCTGGCAGGGCTTGTAGCAGAAGGTACTACTGAAATATCTGAAATATATCATATTGAGAGAGGCTATGAAAAATTTATAGAAAAATTTGCTGCTCTGGGTGCAGAAATCCTCAGAGTCGATGACTGATATATAACAAAAGACGGTGAATATGAATTTCACCGTCTTTTGTTATATAAAGAATGAAAAGATCATATAATGCAAACGGGAGGCTGATGAGATGAAAACTATAATTCAGACGATTATTTTTATAATGGTGATTCTTGTTGCAGTACCCCTTGCACTGGGACTTTTGTTCGGAGGCGGAGAAAAGGCGGTATCAGAGGGTAAAGAAATGAAAAACAATATTGAAACTCCGGATACCATAAAGGTTTGGATGAGTGAATCGCAGAGCATAGAAGAAGTTGACTTTGAAGAGTATATTGCTTGTGTAGTTGCAAGTGAGATGCCTTCCGACTTTGAGGAAGAAGCTCTCAAGGCTCAGTCGGTTGCAGCAAGAACTTATGCAATGGCAAAGATTCTGAAATACGATGAAAAAAAGCCTGAAAGCCATCCCGAAACTCCTGTATGTGATACCACACACTGTCAAGCATATAAGACAGAGGAAAGACTTATAGAAATTCATGAGAAAGGATGGGAAAAAACGGGATTTGACAAAGTGAAGAAGGCATGCAAGGAAACTGAAGGCCAAATGCTGTATTACGATGGTGAATTGGTGATGCAGCCGTTATTTTTCAGCTCAAGCGGCGGAAAAACAGAAAATTCGCAGGATGTTTTTGTCGGAGCATATCCTTATTTGGTAAGCGTATCAAGCCCATATGAGCAGGAAGCTACTCATACAAACGAAAAAAAGGAATTCACTTTTGAATATATTGAGAAATCTTTAGGAGATAAATATAAGGACAGGCCTACCGGAAGCATTACGGCTGAAAACATAAAAATTTTATCAAGAACAGCAGGAGGCCGTGTTGCAGATATGCAGGTAGGAAATGCAATATTTAAGGGAACAGAGATGAGAAATGCGCTCGGACTCAGTTCGGCTCTGTTTTCAGTTGAATTTGATATGGGGAACAAGGTGATTTTTACTTCTGACGGCTCGGGACACGGTGTTGGTCTGAGTCAGTACGGAGCTAGCGGTATGGCTAAAAAAGGCTGCGGTTATAAGGAAATTTTGGCTCATTATTATACGGGTACCAAGGTATATTGACATAATAATCCTTGATTTCAAGTGATACTGTATTGTATTATAAATAAAGGAAGTATTTTAAAATAAAAGCATTTGAAAGGAAAAATCATGGCAGACCTTAAGTATTTGAATCGTTTATCCAAGGACTATCCTAACATAAAAGCTGCATCAGCCGAGATTATAAACCTGAAAGCAATTTTGGCGCTTCCTAAGGGCACCGAATATTTTCTCAGCGATTTGCACGGAGAGCACGAAGCGTTTATACATATGCTAAAAAGCGCATCCGGAACTATAAAGATGAAAATAGACGAGCATTTTGAAAATGTGCTTAACGAGAGGGAACGAGAGGAACTGGCTGCCCTTGTATATAATGCAGAGGCTGAAATTGCACGAAGAAAAAAAAGCGAGAAAGACTTTGATGACTGGTGTACTGTTGCAATATATCGTCTTATTACAATCTGTAAATCAGTTTCAACGAAATATACTCGGTCAAGGGTGAGAAAGAGACTTCCGAGATATATGGATTACAGCATTGATGAACTTATGCATGCTGATGATGAGGCTAACAGAGCTCACTATTACAGCGAAATTATTAATTCTATAGTTGAATGTGGCGTAGCCGAAGAGTTTATAATAGAGCTGACAGAAGCTATCAGCCGCCTTGCTGTAGATAAACTGCATATAATAGGAGACATATTCGACAGAGGAGCACATCCTGACGCAATCATGGATTTCCTTATGAACTTTCATGATGTTGATTTTCAATGGGGGAACCATGATATAGTATGGATGGGAGCTGCCGCAGGAAATTGGGCATGCATAGCAAACCTTTTAAGAATGAATATAAGTTATAACAATTTTGATATGCTTGAGGTGGGGTATGGTATAAATTTAAGACCGCTGGCTACATTTGCAGCAGAAGTATATGCAGATGACCCGTGTAAATTTTTTAAACCGCATATATTGGATTACAACAAGTATGATCCTGTGCCTGAAGATCTGGCTGCCAAGATGCACAAGGCAATTGCAATCTGCCAGTTTAAAATAGAAGGACAGAGAATAAAGGCACATCCGGAATATAAATTGGAAAAACGCCTGCTTCTTGACAAGATTGATTTGAATGATGGTACTGTTGAAGTTGAGGGAGTGAAGTGGCCTCTAAGGGATTTAAGTTTCCCTACCCTTGACGAGAACGATCCTTATAAGCTTACTGAAGCAGAAGAAGAGGTCATGCACTCTCTTGCGGCATCTTTTCTTAATTCGGAGAAACTTCAGGCGCACATAAAATTTCTCTACAGCCACGGGGCTTTATATACAAGGATTAATGGAAACCTTTTGTATCACGGATGCATTCCTATGAATGAAAACGGTGACTTCCAGGAAGTGGAACTTTATGGGAAAAGGCTTAAAGGCAAGGCCCTTATGGATTACCTTGATGATCAGGTACGAAAGTCATATTATTCACCTGAAAGATCCGATGAGACGGGATATAAAGGAGATCTTATGTGGTACTTGTGGCTCGGGGGAGATTCGCCTCTTTTCGGAAAGGAAAAGATGACGACTTTTGAGAGGCTGTTTATTGCAGATAAGACTACTCATAAGGAATTTACAAGGCCTTATTATAAATTGATAAAAGAAAGATCTGTCTGTGAAAAAATTATAAGAGAGTTTGGTCTTGATCCTTCTGACGGTAAGATTTTAAACGGTCATGTTCCGGTAAAAATAAAAGACGGAGAATCTCCGATAAAGGGCGGCGGACTGCTTTATGTAATAGATGGAGGAATTTCAAAAGCGTATCAGAAACAGACGGGCATTGCCGGCTATACATTTATATTCAATTCCCGGTTTATGGCATTGGCTGAGCATAAACCATATACACCTGTTCTTGATGACGGTACTCAGGAATTCCATTCTCCTGTAATGAAAACGGTTGAGACCATGCCTGAGAGACTGCTTATACTCGATACCGATCAGGGAGCTCAGTTAGTTGAAAAGATAGACGATTTGAGAGATTTGGTCAGAGCTTTTAAAAATGGTGAAATAAAAGAACAATATTGATTGCAATGAAAGCTGTCCTGCGTTGATGAGGATGTAGTCTCTGCCTTCATGGTTAAGGCTGCATCTCAATGCAAGACGGCTTTTGATTTTGATCAAAATTCTTTATTTGAACATATGTATATTCTCACTGCGAGGGCAAGTTCTTCGTAATCGCCAAGGGAGAAAGGATTTAGACCGAGTATTTCTCCTATTTTATTTAGGCGGTATCTGATGGTATTTTTGTGTTGAGACATTACACGACCGGTTTCTTCCAGGTCGGCACTGCATTTTACAAAATTAGTTAAAGTATCAAGAAGACTGCCGTTTTTTTCAATATCATAAACTTCAAGCGGTGTTAAGTATTTTTTGCTGTAGGTTACCATGGAAGGCTTGTCTGAAAATTGAAGAATAGCCTGATATGAACCAAGACAGTCAAAGGCGATGAAAGGTGCATCAGCCTGTTCTTCGGTGAAAGAAGAGGCATAGATACTTTCCTTAATGGCGTATGCCAGATCTTCTTTCAGGTGATGTATCTTAGACACGCCGGCAGTAAAATTTTTTACCGCTTTATTTTTAAAAAAAGCTTCGTAAGGATTTAGAATGTCATAAATATTATTTTTGGCAAACTGGCGGCTTGAAATGATGAGTAAAAAACCATTTTTGTACAGGAATATAGAGCTTTCAGGGTTCAGTATGCCTTTGCTTTCTACTATTCGTTCTATTTCAAGATAATCCTTGGTATCAAGATGATTGTACTTGTATCTGAAATATATTGATATAATATCGTCTTGGATAAAGGGATTTATTTCTCTTGCAGCACAAGTTGCAGCTTCTATATCATCCTCTTTGATTTCCAAAAGTGCAGATACCTTCTGTTCAAGATAATAAACTGAGGAATATTTTTCTATTGCTTTATTGACAAGCATAAGTATATCTTCAAAAAAAGGATGTGAATCATTTAAAAGAAAAATAGGAAAATTCATATGATTTGCATAACGAATCACATTTTCGCTTATAGGAAGCTTAAATATATTTTTTATTATCAGACCGCTTCCGTTTTTGGAAACCAATTTTTTGACTGCGTCATATATTAAATTCGGATTGTTCTTAGCATAGAGAAAAGTTGTCAGAGTAAGAAAACCTCCGTCTACTTGGTAGTTGTAGTCATAATATTTACTCGAAACATCTTTGTCATATTCATAATCTAAAATCCCACAGTGGGTCACATTCTTTGCAAGACCTCCTCGGCCGGCGATCAGCGTAAGCTGCGAAAGCTCCGAAAAATTGGAAATATCTCTGACTGTTAACTTCATGGCGAGTCTCCTGTTTGAATTAAAATACAAAATACTGCTATTGTTTTGTTTCATTATACACCTAAAAATGCCATAGATAAAGGAAATTCTGTAAAATAGTCAATGCGAGAGATGATGAGTTGTAATTTTAAACATAAATATTTAAAAAAATTGTTCAAAAGTATAAAAAACTACTGTGGAAATAGTGTTCATGAAGAAGTATATTCAATATGTAGAAAGGATGTGAAAACATGGGTGTTTTAATTCTTACAAGAGAACAGATCAAGCAGGTAATAGATATGCGGGATGTACTTGAAAAAGTCAGAGATGTCTATAAGCTGAAAAGTAAAGGTGAATCTGTAATCTGGCCTCTGGTAAACTATGAATTTGAAAAAGAAAATGCTGCCATGGATATTCGTTCCGGTTATGTAATGGGAAATGAGCAGCTTCATGGATTAAAAATGCTGAATAATTTCCCTGCAAACACAGAAAAAGGATTGCCTCCTTTTAACGGCCTGATGATGGTATACGACTCCAACACCGGAATGCCGATAGGAATCATGGACGCATCATATATAACATGTATGAGAACAGGAGCGGCAGGAGCTATAGGTGTAGACGCACTGGCTCGGAAAGACGCCAAGACATTGATGATTTTGGGCGCAGGAAAGCAGGCGCCTTTCCAGATCGCCGCAACTCTCATATTGAGACCTCAGATAAATAAGGTTTATATAGTTGACCCGGTCAACTATCCTCAAGCTATTGCTCTTGCAAACAGAATTGAGCAGCAGTTGAAGGAAGAATTCGATGTAGATGCTTCCGGAGTTTCATTTATCGCAGAGGAACATGCGGAAACAGCTGTCAGAGAGGCAGACGCTGTTATAACTGTTACACGAGCTACAAAACCTATGATTATGAATGACTGGGTTAAACCCGGAACTCATTTCAGCTGCCTGGGCTCCGATATGGAAGGCAAGGAAGAATTAGACGAGAATATATTTATCGGAGCCAGGGTATATGCTGATGATATTGCACAGTGTGTACGTGTAGGTGAGATGGAAATACCTATAGCAAAAGGTACCTTCAGAAAAGAAGATATAGTCGGCGAAATAGGAGATCTGTTAATCAATGATGTTAAAGGCAGAGAAAACGATGCCCAAACGACTATTTTCGATGCTACAGGGCTGTATATCTTAGATCTGGCAGCAGCTAAGGTAGCTATAGCAAATGCCAAGGCGGCAAATATGGGTATAGAAATCGATATGTAGAGATGTAAGTGATTTAAAGGAGGAAAACAAAATGAAATTAGCTTGGTTTGGAGTAGAAGAATGGCTTAACCCGATGGATTCAAAGGCAAAGATAAATCTGGGAAGCAGCTGTGTCAAAGCTTTTACAATGGATGAACTTTTCAGAGTTACAGGACAGGACGAACAGGCTTTTTTGAAAGATATGGAAACTATGAGTCTTCATTATCATCATGGAGACGCCACAGGTGCGCCAAGAGTAAAGGCCGCTGTTGCAGGTATATATCCTAAGGGAGATGTAAAACCTGAGCATGTGATGATGGTTCATGGAGGAACAGGAGCTAACGATATAGTTATAATGGGTCTCCTGGAGCCCGGTGACAACCATGTTGTAGTTAAGCCTTCATATCAGCAGCATTATGATATTTCAAAATCTATAGGAATCGAGACAAGAATAGTGCAGCTTAAGGAAGAGGAAGATTACAAGCTTGATTTCGATGCACTCAGAGCAGCATGTGACCAAAACACTAAGCTTATAACTCTTACCAATCCAAACAACCCTATCGGAATCACTCTTTATGAGGAAGATTTAAGAAAGATTGTTGAAATTGCAAAAGAATTTGATGCATACATACTTTGCGATGAAATGTACAGAGGTATGGATGAAACATATATGCCGTCTATAGTAGATTTCGGATATGACAAGGCAATATCGGTAAGCAGCTTGTCTAAGATGTTCTCCATGGCAGGAACAAGAATCGGCTGGATTATATGTAAAGATAAAGAAGTTTACGAAGAATTTAAGACAAGAAGATCATATAATACTATTTGCTGCGGTATAATCGATGAGATTATAGGTGCCGTTGCACTGGAAAATTACGAAAAAGTATGGGCAAGAGCCAGAGGAATTCTTGCTCCAAACAAGAAAATCGTAGAGGATTGGGTAAAGACACAGCCACATCTTAGCCTCAAGGGTGATTCTAAGGGAACAACTTGCCTCATAAAGTATGATTACGATGTGGATTCTGAAACTTTGGCAAAGGATGCAATGGAAGACCCAAGAAAGATTCTTTTTGTTCCCGGAGATTACTTCGATATGCCGGGAACTATCAGAGTAGGATATGGTGCATTCGGAGATACACAGACTCTTAAAGACGGCTTGGCTGAATTTGGAGAATATCTTAAGAAATGGGAAAAATAAATCAGCTGATCATAAAATTATAAATAAATAAATAAACACACACACTCTAAAACGGATGTAAAATAAGTCCAGTTTCATAACCTTACAAATTTTATGACAATACAAAACCCGCTCTAATTGAGCGGGTTTTGTATTTGTTTTTAAATGTATTTATTCTCCTGCTTCTTTTAACTCTGAATTTTTTGCGGCAATTTCCTGAAGTTTATCTATAATGTTAATCTTTTGCGGGCAATGAGATTCACAATTACCGCACTTGAGACAATAGTTGCCGTTGGCGCCAAGTTTTTCGTATTCGGCTGACAGAGAACCCCAGATCCAGTGGAAGCCTTTGGCGGCGGCTTCATTATACCATTTGAATATTTCAGGTATTTTGATTCCGGCAGGGCATTCGTCACAGTAATTGCATCCCGTACAAGGCACAATTATGTCAGAATTAAGAGTTTTGGCAGCTTCAGGGATTGCAGTCAGCTGGCAGTCAGTAAGAAGTGGACCTGAGAAAGTCTTTATGTTATCCTCCATCTGAGCAACTGTTGACATGCCGGAAAGCGTACATACGACTCCCTCAAGGTGCTCCGCATATCTCAAGGCATAAGATGCATAGGAAACACCCGGCTGACCTGCATCTTCGGAGGCCTTATCAAGAATATGGCGAACAGCCGGACTTGGAATGTTTGCAAGCATTCCTCCACGCACCGGCTCCATTACAATTATAGGCTTGTTGTATTTTCTTGCTACATGGTACAAAGCCCGGGCGTCTTTGAATTCCCAGTCAAAGTAATTAAGCTGTATTTGAACGAACTCCAAAACGTCATTGTATTTACTCAGTATTTCTTCAAGCAGTTCCGGCTGGCAGTGAACGGAAAAGCCTATATGACGGGCTTTGCCGGAAGCCTTTTTCTCTTTAATGAAGTCTATCAGATTAAGTTTCTGTATATTTGGCCATGTTGCTTCATCCACATTGTGAAGCAGATAGAAGTCAAAATATTCAACATTACATTTTTGCAGCTGCTCAGCAAAAATGGCTTCTGCATCTTCTGTACTCATACATAGCCAAGTAGGAAGCTTATCCGCCAACATATATGAATTACGGGGATATTTGGAAATTACTTTTCCGCAGAAGTTTTCCGATTCTCCCTGATGATAACGGTAAGCAGTATCGAAATAGGTGATTCCGCCGTTCATTGCCTTGGCAACCATTTCCCCGCCACATTCGTAATCTATGGAACCATCCGGTTTCATAGGCAGTCTCATAGTGCCAAAACCGAGAGATGAAAGTTTTAAATCTTGAAAATCATTGTATCTCATATATATAATCCTCCTTGATAATTCAATGATAACACACAAAAAAAAAATAGTAAACATGATTTTCCCCAGGCAGATAAGGTATAGACTTTCGGGAATTTACTGTAGCTTATATCTGATACATAACTGTATACTGTTTCTCTGTATATCTGCGGTAAAGAGAGGATAGAAACAAACTGTATATCTAAAAATAAAAGAAAATGTATATTTAAACATGTACAGAGCGGAAGTATAATATATGTGAGATTAAATTGAGGAGGGTTATATGAAATCTAAAGATACATTCAGTGTTGCATATACAGCGCTTATGGCGGCTGTAGTATTTGTAGCCACATACCTGATAAAGATACCAAATCCCGTAACAGGTGGGTATAGTCATATGGGAGACTGTATGATATTTCTGGCTGTTGTTATTCTTGGCCGCAGAGACGGGGCTATAGCGGCATCTATAGGAGGAGCTTTGTCCGATCTTCTGGCAGGAGCTGCTGCCTGGATAGTGCCTACACTTGTTATAAAGTTTATTATGGCATTTATAATGGGAACCATAATCCTTAAGGAACCGATGAATACAAAGAGACAGTTTGTCGGCGCAGCAGCAGGAGGGATTTTTCAGATGGTTTCCTATACTGTTGTAAAAATTGTGCTTATAGGTATCGGTCCGGCTGTTATGTCTATACCTAATGTGACAATTCAGACCGGTGTAGGAATAATTCTGTTCATGGTTTTGGTAAAAATCTTATCGAATCATGCAGCAGGAATTTTCAGGATGCGAGGTGAAACAAGATGAAAAAGATAGACGCACATGCGCATATCGGCTATATAGGCGGCTGGGCAGATGTGGGAATTACGGAGAATCAGCTGCTTGAGCAAATGGAAAAGTTTGATATAGAAAAAACAGCTCTCTGCTGTGAAGATAATGAATTAACGCTTGAAGTAATGGAAAGGCATCCGGGAAGAATAATCGGTTGTATATATGTTAACCCCTTCAATTTGCAGTCGGTGGAAAATATGGAGAAGTATGCAGGAAAAGGATTTTCGGCCGTGAAGCTTAATCCGCTGAGACATGCATATTGTGCCGATGGAGACTTAGTTGATCCTATTATGGAGAAAGCGTATAAATTAAGTTTGCCTGTATGTATACACAGCGGTCACCCTCCGTATTCTTTACCATGGCAGATAGGACTTCTATCAGAAAGACATCCTCAGGTCAAGATTATGATGATACATATGGGGCATGGGCATGGGGTATATATAGATGCCGCTATTAAGATGGCAAGAAAGTTTCCTAATATTTACCTTGAAATGTCCGGTATGCCGATGCCTTCAAAAATAAAAGAGGCTTACGGAACTGTTGGCAAGCATAGAATAATGTTTGGAACAGATACTCCTTTTCATCATCCAAGCGTAGAAATACAAAAAATTCTCGTAAGCGGAGTGGGTGATGAGGGAGTTCAGCGTATATTTTATAATAACGCCGAAGAATTTTTCGGATTGTAGATGTTAATTTAAACGATAGAAAATAATATAAAGCAAAGACTTTTGTATATTGTCTTTGCTTTTGTTTTTTTGACAGCTGTGGTACAATATCAAAAAAGGAATTGAGATTATTTACAGAAAGGCGGATAGTATGAGTTTTGAAATCTTTGACAAAACAATTCAGCTCACAGATATGTATACGGCAAGTGTGAGATGGATATTTGTCTTATTGGCACTGTACATATTGATAAGGTCTATAAAATCTCTTTTGCAGACTAAAAACCCTTCAGAAGTATGGGCTTATATGAATATGAAGATATTAAGAACCAATGATGAAGGTATTCCCGTTGAATCGGAAGAAATAAGCATGCCCATAACTCATTGGGAAAGTGTAATAGGAAGAGATAAGAACTGCGACATTTCTATTCAGGACCCTGCATTGTCACGCAATCACGGAATACTGATGCGGGATACGAAAGGAAACTGGACATACAGGGACTTGGGCTCAAAAAACGGAACACTGATTAACGGTGAGGAAGTCGGAAGCGCAGTAGGACAGAGGCGCAGCGCCAAAAGCAAGAAGAGTAAGATAGGGCAGATGGGGCATGCCGTAAGTGTTGAATATGGGGACATAATACAGGCAGGACTTACAGAAATGATTCTGATGCCCATAAGTGTGGAAGAAAAGAACAATAATACGGCAATGCGGCGTCTGGATACACACTTTATGACGGCAGGACCATCTCTTGCGGCGCTTGTGCTGTTTCAGATTTTAACGGCATTTCAGCTATGGATTGCTCTTGGTGAAGAGTACTACACTCAGGTGTTTTTCTCTATGGGAGGGCTTACCGTGATAATGCTTGCATATTTTGCTGTTATGCGTGGCTTGGGGAATACTGCTTTTGAAATGGAAACAATAGCTTTTTTCCTTTCCACCTTGAGCATGGCGGTGGTAGCTTCTTCGGCTCCCGAAAGTATGTTTAAGCAATTTATTGCCATAACTCTCGGCGCCGGGGCAATGATAATAATGTGTATAATACTCAGAAACCTTGACCGAACAAAGAAACTGAGATGGGTGCTGCTTATAGGGGCAGCGATACTGCTCATAGCCAATCTGACAATAGGAACGTTCAGCTATGGTGCAAAGAATTGGATAAGTATAGGAGGCTTTTCCTTCCAGCCGTCGGAAATAGTAAAGGTTGTGTTTATCTGGATAGGAGCAGCCACCCTTGATGAGCTTTATGAGAAAAAGAATCTTATGGTATTCATGATTTTTTCCGTATACTGTTTTGGATGTCTGGGGCTCATGGGTGATTTTGGAACGGCAATAATATTTTTCGTTACATTTTTGATAATATCATTCCTCAGGAGCGGAGATTTCTCAAAGCTGGTTTTGATGGTTGGAGCTGCTGCGGTAGGTGGATTTATGATACTACGATTTAAGCCTTATATCGCAAACAGATTTGCCTCATGGACTCATGTATGGGATGCTGCAATGGTTGACGGTGCAGGCTTTCAGCAGAGCAGAACCATGAGTGCGGCTGCAAGCGGAGGGCTTGTCGGTGTAGGCGCAGGTGAAGGCTGGCTCGAAAGTGTTCCTGCGGCTGACACAGATATGGTTTTCGGCATGCTCATAGAGGAATGGGGATTTATAATTGCTGTACTTGCAGTGTTGTCCATAGTGACATTATCTGTGTTTGCTTACAGAGCAATATTTGCGGGCAGGTCGACTTATTATACCATAGCCGCATGCGGAGCTATGTCCATGTTCATATTCCAGACCACGCTTAATGTGTTCGGATGTGTTGATCTGCTGCCATTTACCGGTGTGACTTTCCCGTTTGTGTCCAATGGCGGAACAAGTATGATGGTTTCGTGGGCACTTCTTGCCTTTCTAAAAGCGGCAGATACAAGAGAGCGAGCCAGTATTGCAGTAAAGGCAGGTGGTAAGATATGAAGAAAATGGAAGGGAGAGCTATGCTGTGTCTCCTTTTATCGGCGGTTCTTGTAATAGGAACGGTGATATTTGGAGTGAGATTTGTTCGTGACGGAGATGAATGGGCATCTTTTTATGCCAACGCTCATGTTTATTCCGGCGGCAAATTGGCAGTCGGAACAGTATACGACAGGAACGGGGAAATACTTCTTAAAAATGACAGCGAAGGGCCTCATTATAATGATGACAGCGTTGTAAGAAAAGCGACCATGCAGGTAGTGGGAGACCCTGATATGAATGTATCGACAGGAGTAAATTACGCTTTCAGAAAGGAAATAATCGGATATAACATTTTGACCGGAAGCAACGGATTTTTGTTTGCTGACAACAGAGAAGTTAATTTAACCATAGATGCGGAAGTTTCCGGAGTTGCTTATGAAGCATTGGGAAATCGTGACGGCTTTGTGGGAGTATATAATTGGAAAACAGGCGAAATAATATGTATGGTAAGTAAACCTACATATGACCCTGCATATCCGGAGCAGGCGAAAGATGCGGAGTCAGGATCTTATATAAATAAGGTGCTTTCTGCTGCTGCAACGCCCGGATCTACATTTAAGCTTGTTACTACAGCAGCTGCAATAGAAAATAAACCTGACCTTGACAGCTGGTCTTTCAGATGCAGCGGAACACATATTATAGACGGTGAAAAAGTCACCTGTCAAAGTGCTCATGGTAATGTTGACATATATGGAGCCTTATCGAAATCGTGTAATTGTGCTTATGCCGCATTGACTCTTGAACTTGGAAGTGATGTGATGAACAGCATGGTTGAGCAGCTGAGACTTACAGACTCATATGATATAAACGGGATTAAATCCATGCCGGGTACTTTTAATTTCGATACATATAATATAAATCTGGGATGGGCAGGTGTAGGACAGTTTGAAGATAAAGTGAATCCGCTTTCGATGATGGTATATATGGGTTCGATAGCCGGTGGTGGAAGTGCGGCGTCTCCTGTTTTGAAAATGGGAAGTTCCTCAGAAACGGTTGAACTGATCGATTCCGATACGGCGCTTAAAATGGACGCTCTGATGCGAAATAATGTAACCTCCAATTACGGTGACGGAAACTATCCGGGACTGGAGCTGAGGGCAAAGTCCGGAACTGCCGAAGGTGGCCCGGGCCGCTCGCCGGATGCCTGGTTCTGCGGTTATTCCGGCGATTTCGCCTTTGTGGTCTGCGTCGAGAAAGGCGGCTACGGCTCTGCCGTAGCGGGCCCAGTGGCAAATAAGGTTTTGCAGGCGATAGCGGCAAAATGACAGATTTAAAAATTCCCCCTCCGGTGTGATAGGAAAAGCTGATGTTGCATCGGAGGGGATTTGTATTTGAGATAAATAACTCACAATTTACATCTGTAAATATATATTAAAATATTTTTTGGATAATATTTTTTAAAAAAGATAATTGTGTTGACAATTTTTCATGGGGGGGGGGTATACTGAAAGTGAAAAATTTGACAGTAATTGTAGGGTGAGAAAGCTCAGCTGCAACATACGACAAGAAAGGAGCCGTTTTATTATGAAAAAGTTTATAACTGTGATGCTGTCCATGGTCTTGATTATTTCCTGCATGATTATGCCGGTTTCGGCATTTGCTTCACAGGAAATAACAGTGAATGGAGATTTATCTTATGAAAAGCTGAAAATGGAAAATTCAGATAACGTACCTCCGGTGGTTCCGGCAGAAGGAACGTTTGGAAATGACTTGTTATGGAATGTTGACAGTAACAATAAGCTGACAATATCAGGCACAGGTGAAATGCCTGACTTTAATTTGGAATCGGATAGACCTTGGCATAATTACAGGGAGATCGTAACATCTGTTGAGATTAAAGATGGAATAACCAATGTAAGCAAGTATGCATTCGGGAACTTTGAGAATTTGATATCTGTTTCACTTCCGGACAGCATAACGGAAATAGAAGCCAATGCTTTTGCATATTGTTGGAAACTTACCTCAATAAACATGCCTTATAAACTAAAAAGTATAGGGAGCAATGCCTTTAATGTTACAGGAATACAATCCATAATAATCCCTGACGGAGTTACTTACATACGGGGAAGTGCATTTAAAAACGCACAATTAACATCTGTAATAATACCGGATGGCATAAAGCAAATATATGAAAAGACATTTGCCGGCTGTCCTCTGACTTCAGTAAGCATTCCGGACAGTGTGACGGTAATAGGATACGCAGCCTTTTACGAATGTGATAAGCTGACTTCTATCATTATTCCGGAAAGTGTAAGTGAGGTATCAGATCGTGCATTTTATGGCTGTACGGCAATTGAACAGGCTCTGATTGAGGGGGAACCTTATATAGCAGATGGAGCGCTTCCGGCAAAGAAATATATATATGAACGTGATATAAATTTTGGAAGCATTACAATATCACCTGATAAGATGGAATATACCGGTAATTTTCTTGAACCCGATGTTACGGTTAAGACTTATCTCGGAAAAACCTTAAAAGAAGGTACCGATTATGAAATCTGGGCATGGTCAGACAATCGTTATGCAGGAACAGGAGAGGTGACGATATACGGAACAGGACAATATCGCGGAAAAATAAAAGGAACATTTGAAATAACGAAGCCGGGAACAGAAATAATTTTTGAAGGCAAGGATATTGTGAGAATCGGCGGTGCGGACAGATATGAGACATCGGTGTGCGCTGCTGACCAACTCAAGAAAAGATTGGGAATTAGAGAATTTGACAACATTGTAGTTGCAAGCGGTGACGGATATGCAGATGCTCTTTCCGGAACATATTTGGCAAAAGTTAAGAATGCTCCCGTTCTTCTGGTAGGAGATAACGGTTTAAGTGAAAAATATATAAGTAAATATATTGATAATAATTTGAGC
The DNA here is from genome assembly GCA_900542295.1 of uncultured Eubacteriales bacterium. Lineage (GTDB taxonomy): Bacteria > Bacillota > Clostridia > Peptostreptococcales > Anaerovoracaceae > Fimisoma. Next base: position 27,287 of record UQNJ01000012.1, read on the forward strand.
GCCGGGGGAACAGTATATATACTGGGTGGAACAGGAGTAATAACACAGAACTTTGAAAATATATTGAAGGATGGTTCGCATAAAGTTGAAAGGCTGGGCGGAACGGACAGATATGCTACAAATATGATGATATTAGAAGCCGCCGGTGCAGCGTCAGAAGACATGTTAGTCTGCTCAGGTGACGGATTTGCAGACGCATTGTCGGCTTCAGCGGTAGGAAAACCTGTATTATTGGTAAATAAAAACCTTTATGACGGACAGAAGTCATATCTTGATAAGCTTTCCGGAAGAAAATATTATATTATAGGCGGAAATGGCGCTGTAAGTTCTGCTGTTGAAAAAGAGATAAAGATATACGGAAAAACTGTGAGACTGTGTGGTGACAATCGATATGCCACATCGTCAGCGGTTGCACGTGAATTTTTCGGAGACAAAGCTGAAGCAGCAGTTTTTGCCTTCGGAGATGATTTTCCGGATGGACTGTCGGCAGGACCTCTGGCAGCCTCAATAGAGGCACCTCTGCTTCTTGTCACATCTACAAATACAGCTGATGCTGCGGCATATGTAAGTTATAACAAAATTACAAAGGCAGCAGTTATGGGCGGACCGAAACTGATTCCGAATAGTGTGATTTATGGCATTTTGAATTCATAACTTACGGAACATCTGCTATTCTATTTATAAAAAATTCAAAACTCCATGCTCTGTTTACCGGGCATGGAGTTTTTATGATTTGAGTTTATTGTGGAAGTCGTGTAAGGGAGAGAAATTTATGATATAATGGATGCAGCATACTATATAAGACTTTTTTAAAAATATACGAATCGTGACTAAAATCAATCAATTAAGAATTTTGTAAGAAAACGATGAACTTTTTTGTAAAAATGAGGCTTTAATATATAGACATAAGGCGAAAGGAGAAGCAAAATAAATGGGAAATCACCAGAACATCAACATTATGGTTTGTGATGACGATAAGGAGATAGCAGGAGCTATAGAGATATATCTCAGAAACGAGGGGTACAATGTTTTCAAGGCATTTAACGGGGTAGAAGCACTTGACATTGCAAAGAGAGAAACTCTGCACCTTATAATCATGGATGTAATGATGCCTAAGATGGACGGAATACAGGCAACGATGAAACTTAGAGAAGAAAAGAATATTCCTATTATAATGCTTTCTGCAAAATCTGAGGACTACGATAAAATAACGGGTCTTAATGTCGGAGCTGATGATTATGTGACAAAGCCTTTTAATCCGTTAGAGCTGATAGCACGAGTTAAATCTCAGCTTAGAAGATATGTAAATCTGGGGAGCCTTGCGGGGACTTCTGCTCAATTGGGAGTTTACAAATCGGGGGGACTGGTTGTTGACGACAATGAGAAAAGCGTTACTTTGGATGGAGAGCAGGTTGTTGTAACACCCATTGAGTTTGGAATTTTAAAACTTTTAACATCAAATGCAGGCAGAGTTTACAGTATAGAACAGATATATGAAGCTGTATGGAACGAGCCTGCATACAGTCCGGAAAACACTGTAGCGGTGCACATAAGAAGGATAAGAGAAAAAATAGAAATAGACCCGAAAAATCCAAGATATTTGAAGGTGGTGTGGGGAATTGGATACAAGATTGAAAAATTATAAAGCAAGAGAAAGCATATTTGCTGTTCTATTTGGCCTGGAGACTGTTATTGTCTGGGGACTGTTTGTCTGCGGAAGCATATTTGCTGCAATTAACACCATGACATGGGCTGACGGATATCCTAAGGAAGATGTATATCTTTATGCCGGAAATATAATAAATACAGATAGATTTAATTATATACAAAATGCAGCCGGAATAGGTGGAATGGCAGGGATTTTGACAGCAGCAGTTATTTTGGTAGCGCTTATAGTTCTTGTCGGAACGGGAAGAAAAGATGAAAACGGTAAAGTTCATCTTAATTGGTTCGACAGGCTCTGGAGCGAGATTCAGATAACGATTGGAGTTCTGGCAGGCGTATGGGCCGGTTCGATATCTCTGATAATGTTTGACATATGGCTCAGAGGCGATTATCTGGGTATATGGGAAAGCTACGGCGAAGTAGGATATTACAGCACCGGAGTGTTTACAAAAGAAATTGAAACTGCATATTGTACTGTAGGGCTTGCCGTAAGTGTATTTGCAATGCTGTTTTGTGCAATGTCACTGATTAAAAAGATCAAGTGCAAGCAGTTCTGGGAATATTCCCTTTTGGGAGGCGCATTCCTTGCGGTATACAGAAGTATAAAGGGCAGTGATAAGACATTGCTCAAAGTTTTGGCAGTTCTTATAGTCGGTGCGATACTTTCAGCCACATGGATGTTACTGCCTGTGATACTGGTACTTATTTTAATCTTTGTGCCTAAGATTGTAAAGAAATTTATGAATATAAAGAAAGGCATAGAAGAAGTAAAGAATGGCAACCTGACATATAAAATTCCTGTAGAAGAGGATGTAAAAGGTGTCAGAGGAGAGCTTGACCGCATGGCAGCAGATATAAACGAAATATCGAAGGCCTCCAATATTGCGGTACAGAATGAGCTGAAGAATCAGAGAATGAAAACAGATTTGATTTCCAATGTGTCACATGATCTTAAAACTCCTCTCACTTCAATGATTTCATATATAGATCTGATGAAGAAAGAAGGACTTGAAAGCCCAAATGCTCCGGAATATCTGGATATAATAGATAATAAAACCCAGAGACTGAAAATTCTGACAGAAAATTTGTTTGAAGCAGCAAAGGCCTCTTCCGGTGCGATACCTGTAAATATGGAAGAAATAGACTTAGACTCACTCCTTGCACAGTCTCTTGTGGAGATGGAAGAGAAGCTCAGTGCAAAAAATCTTGATATTCAGATGAAAAACGAGTGTGAAGACACAAGAATAATGGCAGATGGGCAGCTTATGTGGCGAGTGCTTGAAAATCTTTTCGGCAATATTTCAAAATATGCTATGGATAACAGCAGAGTTTATGTCAATGTAACGCAGAATGAGCCGAAGAATGAAAGCTCGACGAAATTCATCATACTTGAAATTAAAAATATATCCAAGGAGCCGCTCAATATATCGGCAGCCGAATTGATGGAAAGGTTTAAGCGTGGAGATGAATCAAGAAACACAGAAGGCAGCGGACTTGGTCTTGCAATAGCAAAGGATCTTGTTAAGCTGATGAACGGTGTGTTTGAAATAACGGTAGACGGCGATTTGTTCAAAGCTACTGTGATGATGGAAAAAGCCTGATATAAAAAATGCGAAGCTTATTTCAGAAAGCTTCGCATTTTTTCTGTTGTTATGTTAAATAAAATCGTTACCCATTCTGTCCATGAGATAGCAGCTTGTCATATGCTATTCGGCAGCCTCCTTGGAAAAATACTGTGCCGCAATGTGTAAACCCATGTTTTTCAATGATATGCTGCATTCTTTTGTTTTCAAAGCCTGTGTCCAAGCGAATACAGGTTATATCGTTTTTCAGACAGAACTCTTCGGCTAACCGGAATATAGTATCAGAAAGCCCCGAATTTCTGAAATCACTTTTCACTGATAATCTGTGAATAACCGCATATTTGCTGTCGGTATGCCAATGGCCTTCAATTGAGTCATATGCGGGTTCTCCTGAAAAGTCTATACACATATAGGCGGCGATTTTGCTGCCTTTCTTGATAACATAACCCTTTTGAGACATTATGTCCTCACTAACAGTATCTATATTCGGATATTCTGCTGTCCACTGAACGAACCCTTGAGCCTGCTGGAATTTTCTTCCGTCATCTACTATTCTGTAGCATAAAGGGATGTCATTATCTGTTGCCTTTTCCAATGTATACATAGATGCCTTCCTGTTCAGTCTGTTGATATTTGAGGATCATACTCGAAGCAGTCCATGAATTTCAGCTTGAACCGGTTGATGTTGTGAAGCCGGTCTATGCGGGCCTTTGTTTCAGCATCATCTATCTGACCGGTTCTTATATATCTGTCAAGAACTGCATATGTGAAGCCTAAATTTTCTTCGTCTGTTTTAGGCTGCAAACCATCTATAGGAGTCTTGTCCACAAACATCGAAGGAAGTCCCAACTCACGACCTATAGCCTTTACCTCCTGTACGGTAAATTTGCTGAGAGGACTGAAATCACCTGCACCATCTCCGTATCTTGTAGCATACCCCACCCAATCTTCGCTCAAGTTGCATGTATTGGCTACACGACCGTTGCATGACTGAGATACTGCATAAGTAGCCGCCATTCTCAGTCTTGGAGGAAGATTTGTGACTGTCTGAGCTGCAACATCAGGCAGAGCTGCGTTGATTTGGTTCATCAGTCCGTTGAAACAATCTTCAATATTTATCTCGTAATGCTTTATGCCAAGGTGGGAGACAAGAGCGAGGGAAACATCAATATCAAACTGTTTTCCCTTTGGTAGGAGAACACCGATTACCCGGTCTTTTCCTAATGCTTCCACACATAAAGCGGCTACTACGGAGCTGTCTTTGCCACCTGAGACAGCAACTATTGCATTGCAGCCCGGACCGTTGGAATCAAACCATTCTCTTATCCAGTTAATTATATCTTTTGTGGCTTTTTGTGCATTAAATTTATTATTCAAATCTGAACTCATATTAATATCCTCCGCTGATATGTTGTCGGTAATAATATTATTGTATGTATTTTTAAGATAAAAATCAAGAATCAATTGCAAAGGAAGACACAAGAACACTTAACTTATTAGAATAATCAATTGCAGATGCCTGTTCAAAAGTAAAGGAATGTCAAAAGATGTAAGCTTTATCGCTTGCGGCAGAGTGCCTTTTGTATTATAATAAATAAAACCACAGAAAGCAAAAGAGCAGGCTTACATAGGCGGCCTGTCACCGGAAAGGACTATATGAAAGAAATTTTTATAAGTGATTTGCGAAAAGATAATGAAGTGACGGAATTCTTTATGGCTAAGACTATAGCAATAAAGGTAGGATCAAACGGAAAGCAATATTTGGATATAACATTGGCCGACAAGACCGGTGAAATATCAGGCAAAAAGTGGGATGTAAGCGATTCAGAATATCAGTCTCTCAAGGAGATAGAAGAAAAGTCGATAGTAAAAATAAAAGGAATCGTTACAGAATGGGCAGGGCAGCTTCAGCTTAGAATACAGAGAATACGAGTGGCAGTGCCTGAAGACAGCCGTGAAATGAGAGATTTTGTAAAAGCGGCGCCGGAAGAGCCAAAGGCAATGTATGATTATATATACAGTATAGCCGAAAGCATGAAGGATACTGACCTTAGACGTTTATGCCTTAAGATATTAAATGACAACAGAGAAAAGATGATGTATTATCCGGCGGCACAGAAGAATCATCATGCAGAGCTTGGCGGGCTTTTGTACCACCTCAAGCGTATGCTCATGACAGGAGAACGTGTATGCGAAGTATATACAAATCTAAATAAAGATCTTGTGTGCACAGGAGTTATAGTACATGACATAGAAAAATTAAACGAAATAATGGCAGGCAATGACGGTATAGCCACGGGTTACTCTTTTGAAGGACAAATGTTGGGTCATATTGTACAAGGCGTGGCAGCAATAGACAGGCTTACAAGAGAACTTGATTTTCCTCGAGAAAAGGCAATCATGATAGAGCATATGATATTGACTCATCACTATGAGCCGGAATTCGGAAGTCCCAAGAAACCTCTTTTCCCTGAGGCCGAAGTGCTCCATTATCTTGATGTTTTAGATGCAAGGATGTTTGATATGCAGGATGCACTTGCATCGACAGAGCCGGGAACTTTCAGCGAGCGTGTGTGGGCGCTGGAGAACAGGAAAATATATAAACCCAGTGAAGGAGAAGGAAAGTAATGTTAGTAAAATTGCCTAAAGAGGTAGGAAGAATAATGGGGGCTTTGCAGCAGGAGGGCTTTACAGCATATGTGGTCGGTGAATGTATATCTGACTTTATGACGGGCAACAAACCTGTGGGATGGGATATAATTACTGATGCAAGACTTGAAGACATGAAGAAAATTTTTCCTGAAGCAGAAGTTTTCAGTGAGAAATTTGAGGTTCTCAGATTTGAATATATTGAAGAAATAAAAGATAAGGAAGGCGATATCGAGGGCGAAAATGGAATCATAATTGATTTGGCGGCATACAGAGGAGGCACAGGTTATGAACAGGGACGATTGACTGAGGCTTCGTATGTTCCTACTGTAGAGGAAGATCTTGCGTGCAGAGATTTTACGGTAAATGCCATAGCTGAAAGCCATAATCAACTTATTGACCCGTATAACGGAAGAGAGGATATAAAGAATAAACTGATAAGAACTGTTGGAGATGCTGAAGTTCGTTTTCGTGAAGACCCTCTGAGAATGTTAAGAGCCATAAGAATGGCGTCGGAACTTGATTTTGACCTTCATCAGTCTGTATATCAGGCTATTGTTGCAAACCACAATCTTCTGAAAACTACTTCAATGACAAGAATCAGAGATGAATTTACCGGTATTCTTTCTGCTCCTGCGGCAGGGAAGGGCTTGTCTATGCTGCTTGATACCGGACTGATTTCAGATATAATAGGTCAGGATGTAGTAGATCGGCTGAACAAGAGAGAGATGCAGGATCTTACAACACTGAGCAAAAATATTGATAGAACACAGCGTGTCGAAGACAGAAGACTTGGTCTGTTCTTTTCGTGCATAGATAAAAAGAAAATCAGAGGTGCAATCGACAGACTTAATTTTGATGAGCCTACACATCAGCATATGATAGATGTTATAAATGACATGCCTAAGCTCTATTTTACTGTAAACAAGCCGGCTCTTAAGAAATTCATATATCAGAGAGGCATGGAAAGGTATGAATTTTTGCTTAGCATGGAAAAAGCACAGAGAATTGTATTCGATTACGATTCAGAGACTAAAATCAAGAGTAAAATATATATGCTGGAAGAAATAAGGCATTTTGGAGAACCGATATTTCCTGATGAGCTTAAAATTGATGAGAATGATTTGATTGCAGCCGGAATCTGCACGGAAGAAAATGCGGAAAATATGCTTTGTATGCTCACCGAAGAAATTCATACTCATCCTCGTAAGAATACGAGAGAAGAATTACTTAAGCTTGCCAGACTTTACAGCAAAAATAAATTAGCTGCCAAATTGAGAGGTATACACTGGACCAGGTAGCATCGGAAGTATGGAAAACATAGATAGAAATCAAACAATAACAAAAATAAGCCAGGTCACCCCGGAGGTGACCTTGTTTTTACGAAAATTAGGATTTTCAAATTATTACATAATTAAAATTTTTGCACTTGTAGGAGATGCGGCAGTAGCATTGACAGAAGATAATCCTTACTGGCTGCTTGACGAATTTCCGGCTATGAAATTTGAAAAGGCAGACAGAGCGGCTGAGGCCATGGGCATGGAAACAGACAACATGTACAGGATAGAAGCTGCAATAAGGCATGGATTGTCTCTGCATGTGAATAACGGCAATACCTTTGTTCCTGCCCGTGAATTTTATGAACAGATAGCAGGTTTTTTAGATTTGAGCAGTGAAATTATTGAGGACGTTGCCGAAGATATGGCTCTTGCAGGGGACTTACAGCTAACGATTATCAATGGAACAGAAGTACTGTATTTTTACGGATATTACAGAACGGAGTGTCAGATTGTAAGCAAAATGAGGGAAATGGCTGAAACTGAACTGACACCGGTTGCAGGAAATACGGAGGCTGCCATTAAAAAAGCGGAAAGCATGACGGCAACAGTTCTTTCCGAGCAGCAGCAGGAAGCTGTAAAAAATTCTCTTAAATATAGTGTTTCCATAATAACAGGCGGTCCGGGAACGGGAAAGACCACCATTATTGAGATACTGGTAAAAATTATGGAAGAAAGTGGTTTGAGCGTTGCAGTTGCAGCGCCTACAGGTCGTGCCGCAAAGAGAATAACCGAAGCCGGAGGTAAAGAAGCTGTTACAGTGCACAGACTTCTCGAATATTACTATGACGATGAAACCGAAACGATGGCTTTTGGGAGAAACGCATCCAATCCTCTGGATTATGACGTAGTGATAATTGACGAAAGCTCTATGATAGACCTTATGCTTATGGGGGCATTGTGCCGTGCCCTTAAAGAAAACAGCAGGCTGATAATGACAGGAGATAAAGACCAGCTGCCGTCTGTAGGAGCCGGAAATGTTCTTGGGGATTTGATAGACAGCGGATATATACATACATCAAGACTTACGGAAGTATTCAGACAAAAGGCTGAAAGCAACATAGTTATAAATGCTCACAGGATAAACAACGGACAGTATCCCGAGTACGGCAGGGATTTTGTTCTGGTCAAGGCAGACAAACAAAAGGACATATTGGAAAAGACTGTAAAAATAGCTTCATCTTTGCCGGTATGGCAGGTACAGGTGATAACTCCCACAAAAAAGGGAATATTGGGAAGTGCAAACCTTAATGAAAACTTGCAGAAGGTATTTAATCCGCCTGAAAAGGCCAAAACGGAGATGGTTTTCGGAAATAAGACATTCCGTGTCGGAGACAGGGTAATGCAGATTAAAAATAATTACAGGCTGGAATATAACAAAAAAAACGGCAAGTCCGGCAAAGGAATTTTTAACGGGGAAATGGGAGTGATATCAGCTGTTCATCCGGATGAAGGGAAGCTGACAGTTGAATATGATGACGAAAGATGGGTACAGTACCCTTATATACAGCTTGACGAAATAGAGCTGGCCTATGCGATAACGGTACACAAGAGCCAGGGGAGTGAATTTCCGAATGTTATAATACCTATGAGCTGGTTTCCTCCTGCTCTTGCTACTAAAAATCTCATATATACAGCTGTAACAAGGGGTAAAGAACGAGTTGTGATAGTTGGCAGCGGAGATTATCTTAATGCAATGATTGAAAATGTACAGAGCGGAAAACGAAATTCCGGGCTTAAGGAGCGGCTTATAAAAGTTTATGAAGGGATTTGAGATGAAGATTTTGGATATAGTTAAAGACCTTGTGTTTCCACAGGGTCTTTATTGTAATTGCTGCGGCAAATATACAGATGGTAAGCGCAGTTATGGTCTTTGTGACCACTGTATAAGACATATGACTTTTGAGACTGAAAGAATCTGCTTCCCCGACGATTGTCACGTAAGAGAGGGAATGGCGGCAATAAAATACGGTCTTTATGAAAAAAGGCTGATATTTTCTTTGAAATATAACGGAAAAACATACATAGCACCAGTATTGGCACAGATAATGTACGATGCTATGCTTAGTGAACTTGCCGACAAAAGAAGCTGCAGGCTTCTTAAAGCGGATTTAATAGTACCTGTTCCTATAAGCAGAGAAAGGCTGAAAGAAAGAGGGTTTAATCAGATGGAAAGAGTAGGACAGCATTTAGCACGGCTGTCAGGCATACCAATGGAAGACAGGATTCCTAAAAGAATAAGGGAGACAAAGGCACAAAGAGCATTATCTCCTATGGAGCGAAAGAATAACATGAAGAATGCTTTTTCGATTGATTCTACAAAAGCCATGTGCTTGCAAGGGAAAAAGATATTGCTGATAGACGATATATATACTACCGGGGCAACTGCGTCAGAATGTTGCAGAGTAATGGCAGAGGCAGGAGCAGAAGAAATATATTTCTTGGCTGTTATGAGTGCAAACAAGAAAGAGAAGGTTAATATGCTAAAAAATAGTGTTATATGAGAAAAAATATTTCTTGCAATATTTTGTTCAGATGTTAAAATAAAATGTGTTGTTCAGGTCTGTGGTTGAAAATCCATGCCAGGTGCGGGCAAAAGGATCCACGTAAGCCGCCGGCAAAGATGAGGCGGTGATCATGGCGTACCTTAGAAGTAAGTCCTCCGCAAAGCGGATCAAGGCAAGTGTGGGGTCAAAGACCAGGTCAGCTGAACAACATTTTTACCTTTAACAAAAAGTCATCAAGTATACATCAAGTATACATACAAAACACTTTTATTTTTTATTGTATTTGTGATATAATAAAAGAAAAGTACAGGAGGTGATCATAATGAAGATCATCGTAACAGGCAAGAACATCAGTGTAAATGACAAAATCCAGGCAGCAATCGACAAGAAGTTTGAAAAATTGGGCAAGTATTTTGCGGATGATATCAAAGCCAATATAGTGATGCATCCTGAGAAGGCAAAAGTAAAGCTTGAGGCTACAATAGTAACTAAAGGTGCTATTTTCAGGGCAGAAGATGTTTCACAAGATATTTTTGACTGTATAGACATAGTGGCAGATAAACTGCAGAGCCAGATGTCCAAGTATAAGGGCAAAATGGTTAAGAAAAACAAATCCAACGAATCCGTTAGATTTGAGATGATACCGGAATTTGAAGAACCCCATGATGAGGGTAAGGTTGTGAAAACCAAAAGGTTCAGAATTACACCTATGACTGTAGATGAAGCAATTTTGCAGATGGAGCTTCTCCAACACAACTTTTTCGTCTTTCTGAACATAGAGACGGACAATGTCAGCGTTGTTTACAGAAGACAGGATAAAGATTACGGAGTTCTGAATACAACATATTAAAAGACATGCCTCGGACCTTAAGGTCCGAGGCTTTTTTCATGAAAAATTATCTGAACACTGCTCTGAGATTAACGGCAGTTACTGCCGATTTTTGATATGGCCTGTTACATTCTCTACTTGAAACCAACACATTTTCAAAGTATAATATTAGTTAAGCCTAAATAAAGGATAATATTGAACTATGGAAAATTTTTTAAACAATATAATGTCAAGCATCGGAATAACAGATGTGCTTGATATATTGATCGTTGCATTTATAGCATATAAAGTGCTGGGATTTATCAGAGAGACAAGAGCTGAACAACTGGCAAAGGGACTGCTTGTATTAGTAGTTGCAACTGTATTGTCGGATGTTTTTCAGCTTTATACTTTACATTGGCTTCTTTCGGGATTTATGACAGTAGGTCTGATAGCTATAGTGGTAATATTTCAGCCGGAACTCAGAAGAGCTCTCGAACATCTGGGCCGCAGCAGGCTTAGCAATATAATGAGCGACATCGACAAGGAAGAGGCAAAACGCATGGTATCGGAAATAGTCAGAGCTATTGATACCATGTCTACATCCAAAACGGGAGCCCTCATGGTTATAGAGAGAGAGATAACGCTTAATGATATAGTAGAGACGGGAACTGTCATAGATGCATCAATCTCGGCAGAGATGATTGGAAATATATTCTATGAAGGAGCACCGCTGCATGACGGAGCATTGATAATCAGAGCAGACAGACTTTATGCTGCGGGATGCGTACTGCCATTGACTCAAAACAAGAACCTTAACAAAGAACTTGGTACAAGGCATAGAGCGGGAATAGGAATAACGGAAAATTCAGATGCACTCGTAATTATTGTATCTGAAGAAACAGGTGTAGTTTCTGTCGCTCAGAACGGACAGCTTACGAGATTCATAGAAACAAAAAAAATAGAAAAGATGCTCTTAAGTATGTATTTGCAGGAGGATAAAAAAGGATTTTGGTCTGATAAGATAGGTAAAGTGTTTAACAGGGGTGACAAAGATGCTGAAAAGTAAGAAGTTTAATATCGTTTTGGCTCTTATAATCGCCATAGCTCTATGGGCTTATGTATTGGGAGAAGTAAACCCCGAATCATCTGTGACCATAAAAAACGTACCTATAAATTTCACTAATCAGGACAGCCTTGAAGATACAGGGCTGACACTGTTAAAGAGCAGTGATACTACAATAAATATAAACATTTCAGGAAAAAGGACTGTAATAACAAAAGCAGATGCAGATGATTTTTCGGTCACAGCAGATATAGAAGGCCTAAAAAAAGGAGAAAATACCGTTAGACTGAATATATCAGGGCCGGATGATGTCAAAATCGAGCATGTAAACATAGAAAAAGTCAAGGTTGAAATAGACGAACTGGCCACTTCTGAAAAGGACGTAAAAGTTGTAATCAACGGACAGCCCGGAGACGACAAGGAAGCAGATATAATAGAACAGAGTCTCGATACTGTTAAAGTAACCGGTGCAAAGACTCTTGTGGATAAAGTTGACAAGGTTAATGCTGTAGTGGAACTCAAAAATATAGGTTCTGAGATGTCATCCTTTGATACAGAACTTACTCCGGTGGACAAAGGCGGACTTCAAGTGCTCAATGTAAGACTTGGCAATTCAAAGGTTAAGATAACAGCGGTAATGTTGAACAAGAAAACGGTAAATCTCAATGTACCTGTTACCGGCGAAAATTCCGGAGATGTTGAGCGAATCGTTTCTGTACCAAAGACGGTTATGATAAAGGGAACCGAGGATGCACTTAAGGATATAACGGAGATAACCTGCAAAACCTTAGATGTTTCGGGTGTTTATTCAAATACCAGCATAGAGCTTATTCCGCAGCTGCCTGATGGAGTCAAACTCAGTGACGATTCCGACGGAATTTCTGCAAAGGTTACAGTAAAGGATTTGAGCAAGAAAACTTTTGAATTCGGACAGAATGATATAAACCTTTTAAATAAATCAGAAGGTCTCACATATACTGTAAATACAGCAAAGCTCAGTGTAGAGGCAATAGGCAGAGAGAATGTTATAAATGAACTTTCTGCTGCAGATTTCACCGTTTCCGCAGATGTATCAGGTCTCGGAAAGGGTACGCATACCGTAACTGTTGTCGTAACATGCGGAAAAGATATACTTTCAGCAGAGCTTTCTGTGGAAAGAGTGGAAATAACCATCGAATAAAAGTGAGGGAAGAAAATGGGAAGATTATTTGGAACAGACGGTGTCAGAGGGGTGGCCAATAAGGAGTTGACTCCTGAATTGGCATTTAATCTGGGAAAAGCAGGTACTTATGTGCTGAAAGCAAAAAATAAAAGGCCTGTGGTAGTTATAGGCAAAGACACCAGAATATCGGGAGACATGCTGGAAAATGCCTTAGTTGCCGGTATTCTTGCAGTGGGAGGCAATGTTATTAAATTAGGTGTAATACCTACTCCTGCAGTTGCATATCTTGCAAGATATTATAATGCAGATGCAGGTATAGTAATAAGTGCTTCACATAATACTTTTGAATATAACGGCATAAAATTCTTTAATGGAGACGGTTACAAACTAGACGATTTACTTGAAGAACAAATAGAAGATTTGATAATAAGCAGTATAGATGTAAACAGCCATATCACAGGCGAGAAGGTTGGAAGATGTCTTGAAGGTTCAGAAGACGCAGCGGAGCTATATGCTGAGCATTTGCTTGAAACTGTTGATTTCAGACTTGACGGAATAAAAGTAGTTCTTGATTGTGCAAACGGTGCTGCATATGAAATAGCACCAAGAGTGTATAAGGCACTTGGCGCCGATGTTTCTGTTATAGGTAATAACCCTGACGGAATCAATATAAATGACGGATGCGGCTCCACTCATCCCGAAAAACTTGCAGAAATGGTAAAATTAACGGGTGCTGATATAGGACTTGCCTTTGACGGAGATGCAGATCGGCTTATAGTAGTAGATGAAAAGGGAAATGTGATAGATGGAGACAGAGTTATTGCTATTTGTGCCAAAATGCTCAAAAAAGAAGGAAGACTGGCAGAAAACAAGGTAACAGCAACAGTTATGAGTAATATCGGGTTTCATAAGGCTATGGAAGCTTCCGGCATAGATGTGGATGTCACAGGTGTAGGAGACAGGTATGTTCTCGAGAAAATGCTGGAAACCGGCTGCGTAATAGGAGGAGAACAGTCAGGACATATAATTTTTAAGGAGTATACAACTACAGGAGACGGAGTTCTCTCATCACTTCAATTTATGAAGGCATTAAAGTCCGGTGGGAAAAAACCTTCACAGCTTGCAGAAGAAATAGAAATTTTCCCTCAGGTTTTGGTTAATGCGAAGATAAATAATGATTATAAAAAGACTTATATGAACGATGAGGATGTTTCCAACGCCATAAAAGAAGTTGAGAGTGTGTTGGCTGACAACGGCCGAGTGCTAATAAGGCCTTCCGGAACGGAGCCTTTGGTAAGGGTTATGCTTGAGGGAAGTGACCAGGAGCAGCTTCACCAATTAGCTCGCAAACTGGCAGACTTGATCGAAGAAAAATTTAGGTAGGTGAGAAAAATGTGTGGTATTGTAGGATATATAGGAAACGGAAATGCAAAAGATGTCATTATAGATGGTCTTAAAAAACTAGAATACAGAGGTTATGATTCGGCCGGAATAGCTGTCGTAAGAGACGGTAAGCTAGAGGTTAAAAAGCATGTCGGAGGCATTGCAAACCTTGAAAATCTTATAGGAAATGACCCTATGACAAGCTCCGTGGGAATCGGCCATACGAGATGGGCGACTCATGGTGCACCGTCAGATGTCAATGCCCATCCTCATTCCAGCGAGGACGGCAAAATTGCACTTATTCATAATGGAATAATTGAAAATTATCAGGAACTCAAAAAAGATCTTATAGATAAGTACGACGTTCACTTCAAGTCAGAGACCGACTCGGAAGTAGTTGCGCAGCTTATAGGAATCCTTTACAAAGAAAAAAAAGATCTCCTTGAGGCTGTTTTTGAAGCAGAATCAATGATGAGAGGGGCATATGCTATTGTAGTAGTTGCAGAGGATGAACCTGACAAAATCGTTGCCGTTCGTAAGGATGCACCTTTGGTAATAGGTCTTGGAAAGGGAAGTAATTTTATTGCTTCTGATATTCCGGCACTTTTGAAGTATGTAAAAGAAGTATGCTTTATTGAAAATAACGAAACTGTTTTGGTTACTGCTGATAAGGTGACTATTTTCAATGATGAGAGACAGGAAATCCACAGAGATGTATTCCATGTTACATGGGATGTGGACGCCGCAGAAAAAGAAGGATATGAGCATTTCATGCTAAAGGAAATATACGAGCAGCCAAAAGGACTTGCAGAAACTTTAAACCGTCGTCTTGATGATAAGGGGAAGATAAATCTCGAGGGTATTTCTCTGACGAAAGAGGATATTGAAAGCTTCAGCAAGATATATATAGTTGCATGCGGAACGGCCTATCATGCAGGTCTTGTAGGCAAATATATAATAGAAAAGCTTGTAAAAGTTCCTGTTGAGGTGGATGTAGCTTCAGAATTTCGTTACAGGGACCCTTTGATTGATGAAAACACTCTTTTTATAGCAATCAGTCAGTCGGGAGAGACTCTCGACACGCTGGCAGCTTTGAGAGAGGCAAAAAAGAAAGGCGCAAGAGTTCTGAGCGTTGTCAATGTTGTGGGAAGTTCCGTAGCTCGTGAGTCTGACGATGTATTTTATACATGGGCAGGGCCGGAGATTGCAGTAGCTTCTACGAAAGCTTATACTACTCAGCTGATGTGCATGTATATGATTGCTCTTTATATGGCTCTTGAGAAAGGAACAGTTACGCGAGAATTTTACGATAAGTTTGTAGAAGACTTGCAGAGTATGCCGGCAAAACTGGAGGAATTTTTCAAAAAAGCTCCTGAAATTGAAGAAATGGCCAGAACTTTATATAACAGAGAGCAGGTGTTCTTTATAGGAAGGGGTCTTGATTCGGCGGTTTCTTATGAAGGTTCCCTGAAGCTTAAGGAAATATCATATATAAATTCTTTTGCCATAGCCGCAGGTGAGCTTAAACACGGCACCATAGCTCTTATGGAGCCGGGAACGCTTGTAATTGCGCTGGCCTGCCAGGATTTTCTGTATGAAAAGGTTGTTTCGAATATTCAGGAAATAAAGGCAAGAGGTGCATATGTGGTCGGGATTGCAAAAGAAGGAAACATTTCCATATCTGAGCAAAGTGATGAAACCATATATATTCCTGAGTGCAGAGATGAGATAGCGCCGCTGATAAGTGTGGTTCCTCTTCAGATGTTTGCATATTATGTGGCGAGAGAACGCGGCTGCAATATAGATAAGCCTAAGAATCTTGCAAAATCCGTTACAGTAGAATAAAAAACTTTTAATAGCTTTCGGGAGATGAAATGGAAAAATATCAAGTAAGAGATTTGAGTTTGGCTCCGTCAGGACATAGAAAAATACAGTGGGTCAGAGATAACATGCCTCTGTTAAGAGGATTGGAAGAAGAATTTAAAAAGACGAGACCGTTTGAAGGGATTAAGATTTCACTTTCGGTTCACCTTGAGGCAAAAACTGCATATCTGTGCCTTGTTCTTGCAGCAGGGGGAGCAGATATGGCGGTTACCGGAAGTAATATATTGAGTACACAGGATGATGTTGCGGCAGCTTTAGCAGATGAGGGCTTAAAGGTGTATGCTTATCATGGAGCTACTTTGGAGGAATATGAAAGACATATAGAAATGTGTCTTATGCATAAGCCTAACATTGTAATAGACGACGGCGCAGATCTGGTTACATTCCTTCATGATAAGCGTCCTGATTTGATGGAAGAAGTGTGGGGCGGATGTGAAGAGACCACAACAGGCGTAATCAGGCTGAAAGCTATGGAAAGAGAAGGCATACTCAGATTTCCTATGGTTGCTGTCAATGATGCAGACTGCAAACATCTCTTTGATAACAGGTACGGCACTGGTCAGTCAACATGGGACAGCATTATGCGAAATACAAACCTGATTGTTGCGGGGAAAAAAGTTGTTGTTGTCGGATACGGATGGTGTTCGAGAGGAATAGCCATGAGAGCGGCTTCCCTCGGAGCGCAGGTGATTGTTACGGAAATAAATCCTGTTAAAGCCATAGAAGCTAAGATGGACGGGTTTTCTGTAATGCCTATGGCAAAGGCAGCCCATTTCGGAGATATTTTTGTAACAGCAACGGGTTGCTGCAAAACTATAACCACCGAGCACATGATGTCGATGAAAGATGGTGCTATTCTTGCGAATGCAGGTCATTTCAACTGTGAAATTGACATGGACTCTCTTGAAAAATTTGCGGTTGACAAAAAAGAACGCAGAAACAATATAATGGGGTATGAACTGCCAAACGGAAAATGTGTCAATGTTATCGGAGAAGGACGCCTTGTAAATATTGCTGCGGCTGACGGACACCCGGCAGAGATAATGGATTTGAGCTTCGCAGTACAGGCAATGTCCGCTTTATACATAAAAGACAACCACGGAATGCTTGAAAACAAGGTTATAGATGTTTCTAAAGAAATAGATGATGTTATAGCACGCAAGAAACTGGATGCGTGGAACATTGAGATAGACAGCCTGACAGAAGAACAAGAGGAATATTTAAACAGCTGGCAGGTATAGGAGGCGATTAAATTGACTTATGAAGAAATTAAAACACAGACGGCAAAGGCATGCAGCGAACTGATAGAGGCAGCAAAGCTTCAGAAGGGTGATATTCTTGTTGTCGGATGCAGTTCAAGTGAGGTCATGGGTTTAAGGATAGGCAAAGGGTCTGATATCAATGCCGCAGAAGCAGTATATGAAGGCGTGATAAGCGTTACAGAGCCTAAGGGTATATTTTTGGCTGCTCAGTGCTGCGAGCATCTTAACCGTGCCGTAATAGTCGAAAAAGAAGCGCTTCTTCCGGGCACAGAGATAGTAAATGTAGTACCGCAGCCTAAAGCGGGAGGTTCATTTGCAACTACTGTCTACCATAAGGCAAAATGTCCGGTAGCTGTTGAAGCTATAAAGGCAGATGCGGGGATGGACATAGGAGACACTCTTATAGGTATGCAGCTGAAAAAAGTTGCAGTACCGGTTAGACTTTCTATAAAGTCCATAGGAGAAGCACACCTTACTTGTGCAAGAACAAGACCTAAGTTCATAGGCGGACAGAGAGCCATCTATGATGAAAAACTTTCAGGTGGAGATATTCCAAGATAATAAAATTTTAAAAACCGGTAACAAAATACTGCTGAAAGTCATATTGTATACTACAACTGAATAAGTTTTAGTTTAAAAAATATGAAAGAAGCAGGTGAATTAAATGGGAAATAATTGTGGCCTTTTAGGAGACGGTGGAGTTGATACCAGCTTATTATTCTTTTTCTTGTTACTGGTAATAATTTTCTGTAATTGTTACAACTAAACGGATTATACCTAAAAGCGGCTGCCCCGTAAAGGACAGCACCCATAAGGAAGTAAATCAGTAACCGCAGGGCGGCATAGTCAAAAGCTATGCCGTTCTGCTTTTTCTCTGCCTTTCAATGGTCTGATTGTCCTCGTCCTGTTCCAGCTCTCCGATAAAGTTCCAGACAATTTCTATCCGCTGTCTGCGGTGTCCGGTGGACTTATCCGGCGCATGGACTATGATTTTCTTTACAAACTCATTGACAATGGTAGGCGTTAATTCCCGCATTCCCACATATTTGCGGATAACGGCGGCGAAGCTGTCAAAATCCGTCCTGTCCTGTTCGTAGGTATCAACGGCGGCTTGCCCTACCTTGACAAATTCTGTCAGTTCCTTTTGTTCCACTTCATACTCGGTGGACAGTTTCAAAAATCGCTCGTGACTGATTGTGCCGTTAATATCGTCCTCGTAAATCCGCTTGAAAATACGGTCAAGCTCGGCAATCCGTTTCCTTGCCTGTTCCAGTTCTTTTTTCTGCCGCTTTACTGCCTTTTCTGTTTCCGTAAATCTCTGTTGATAGACCATGTTTTGGAAGTTCTGTATATCGTCAAAGAACATAGCTGTTACATCAAAAATCTTCTGCCGGACGAACAGCTTTAAGGTTTCTTCTCGGATAAAATGCGCGGAACAAGTACCTGTAGTGCTCTTGTAGTTGGAGCAGACATAATGCTCTTGCTTGGGCGCAAAATTGTTTGTCGTGCAAAAGTACAGCTTTTCGCCGCAGTCAGTGCAATAAAGCAAGCCGGAAAATAAGCCTTGCCGTCCTGTCTTTGTGGGGCGGCGTTTGTTTGCTCTTAATTCCTGTACCCTCTCAAATACTTTTTCCTCAATAATTGCAGGCTGCGTATTGGGAAAGATACGGTAATTTTCCGGCGCGTTCTGCAAACGCTTTTTCAACTTGTGGGATTTGGAATAAGTCTTGAAGTTGACCGTACAGCCCGTATATTCCGGGCGTTCCAAAATCCCCGATATGGATTTGTAATCCCACCGATACAGGTTGTCCGGCATAGCCTTTCCGTCACGCTTTGCGTAGTAGGCTTTGACCGTCAAAACCTTGTATGCTGTCAGCACCTTTGCAATCTGCATAGGTCCTTTTCCTGCTATGCACAATGTAAAGATACGCTTCACGACCTCAGCGGCTTCCTCGTCCACAATCCATTTCTTCTTGTTGTCAGGGTCTTTCCTGTACCCATAGGGCGGATTTGTGCAAAGATGTTCGCCAGAATTGCCCTTTGCACGCATGACAGCGCGGATTTTTTTGCTTGTATCCCTTGCGTAAAAATCATTAGTTCACTTCGCATAAAGAATGACAAGCTCAAACTTTGATGTAACCGACGAAATTGTAGTAGATGTGGATGTCCCGTTCCTCGTGGTCGTCCACCGTGTATTTCTCACTGATCTCAATTTTCTGGATGAGCCGCATGAGGGTGGGGCGGTCAAGCTCCTGCAAATCGTAGTAATCCTGCACCATGTCCAGCCATGCGTCTACGGACTGCTCATTCTCCCGGCTCAGTCTGGCATAGATTCCAACACTGTATTGTTCCTGCATTTTCTTCTTTAACCTCCCGAAATGCAGTGCGTATCACAATCAGAAATCCTGATCATATTATACCACTGCGCCGCTGTTGATTCCACTGGGCAAAGTGCCGGGATTCACTGTGCTCTTTCCAGCTTTTCCATCGTGAGGGCATCCAGCACATCGCCCATCAGCAAATCCCCAGCAAAGAAGCTGCGGACATGGTAGACGGTACCATCCTCCATATAGAGATCTACCTGGTCTGGAATCCGTAATTACTTGGGTTCTTTCGGGCAGATATTATCCATGCGGCTGTATTGATTTTTCATATTCCAATTTCCTCCGTATTTGTCGTGTGTGGCACAGCAGCCCGCCGCAGTCAAGGAACCGGCTTCGCCTCGCTGCGCGTCCTTGACAGCGGCATTCTGCCGTGCAGATAGGTAACCAAGGCGGCGCAAAGCCGCCCTTTGCCAAAAAGCTTTGACTGGTTATGATTCTGTTTACATGACGCACTCCTTCCCGCTGGCGGGGAGAGCGGACGGAGGGAAAAGAAAAGAGCCGCATGACGGTAAAAAATCTTCCCATACCGACACCACAGAAACCCGTGCGGATTTCTGCGTTCATGCGGCATTAGGAAGACTTCGCTTCGTCAGCGGCTCCACAGCACAGCTACTTTATTTGGTTGATTTCAGTATATCAGGAACGGGTGTTCGAGTCAAGATTCACGGCGAAAAAAGTGTTCGTGTTGGCGTAAAAAACACACTGCAAAGGGGCTGGGGACTGAGATTTGAGAGAAGAGCAAGCACAGCAAGTGTATGTACACTTGCAGAAAACGATGTTTGCCATACCGGAGTGACTTGCTGTTTAGCAAGCACATCCGGTGTGGCCACACACCGGAAAAATGGGCGTTCCGAGCTGTCAGCCGGAGCGCCATTTTTCTCTTTTGGGAGCCTCCCAAACCCTTGATCTTAGCCTTTTGCTGTAACCTTGACAGGGAAGCATTTGCTAAATCCCCTTTCTACCAATCGTCAGCACCCATTTGTGATTAAAAAAGATGTCATTGTTTTTGAGATATGGAGAAAAGCCGGTTTTGTCATGGCCGGTTATATCTGCCTGCATACGCTGTCTAATTTTTTCACGAATGGCGGCTGGTGTTTGCGTAAGGGCAAGCCAGTTTTCCAAACGCTGCGGCATTTCCGTTGTTTCGCATTTTTCTATGGCAAGACCATGTTTTTCATATAGACTTAACATTTCTGCCTTGCTTAGATTTTTTACATGGGACGGGTCGCGCTGAGTTTCAATTTCATCTTCTGTTTTCCGCAGCAGTTCATCAGCGGCATCCATATGTATCATTACCAACTTGCCGCCGGGTTTTAGTACCCGAACCATTTCGGAAAAAGCAGCGGTTACATCTGTAAAGTGGTGGAAAGCAAGGCGTGAAAATACAATATCAAAGCTATTGTCCAGAAAAGGAAGTTCCTCCGCATATCCTTTCACGAAAACCATATTGCTTAAATGTTCTTTATCGGCTTCCTGCTGTCCAATCTGCAACATGGGAACCGTTGCGTCCAGACATACGACTGTCTGTACCAATGGCGCAAAGGAGCGGCCACAGGCACAAGTCCCGGCAGCTACTTCTAAAAGCGTGTTTTCCTTGCATGGCGCGACGCAGGAAATTGTGTAATTCAAATATTCCTCTTTTGTGAAGTTGACGGATTTGCTCTCAAAGTTCGGGGCTTGTATCTCAAAGGAGTGATTGATTTTTTCTATGTTCTCTGGTTTCATAATGCGGTTCCTTTCTTTGGCGTGAAAAGGGATTCCATATCTGCCTTTTCCAACTGCAACAATTTTATCTTTTTATCTATTCCCCCGGCGTAACCCGTTAGGCTGCCGTTTGTGCCTACGACACGATGACAGGGAACAATGATTGAAATTTCATTGTGGCCCACCGCGCCGCCTACGGCCTGCGCTGACATACGGGGCAATCCTTTCTTCACGGCGATCTGCTTTGCAATTTCGCCGTATGTCATAGTCTGGCCGTATGGAATGGTACAGAGGATTTCCCATACCTCATTCTGAAAGTCTGTGCCTGTGAAATGAAGCGGTACAGTAAAGTCCGGCTCTTTCCCCGAAAAGTAAATATCAAGCCACTGTTTTGCTTTTTCAAAAAGGGGAACTTCTTTTTCCTCATGCTCTTTGTCCAGATAAAGCGCAAAATATTTTTGCCCCTCGAACCATAATCCGGTTAAGCCAATATCATCTGCGGCTAAAAGAATATCGCCAATGGGGGAACAATAATGACTGGTGTACTGCATTATCAACCCTCCAATTCAAAATACTGATTAGAGTCCTGTGGAGCCTGTGTGCGTTCTGTGTTCGTGTAGGAACGGATTTCGGAGCAGACCGTAATTTTATAACTCTCAAACAGTTTTTCTCGTCCCTCTTTCTGGCTCATGCGGTGCTGCATGGCGTTTCTCCAACGCTCTACGGCGGCCTCGTCCGTCCATATATTCATGGACAGCAGTTTACCGTCCTCATTCAGACTGGAAAAACGCTCTGCCCGGATAAAACCCTCAAATCCGGCAAGCAAAGGTTTCAACATAGCCGCAAGGTCAAGGTATTTCTTCATTCCGGCCTTTGTGGGCTTCACTTCAAACAAAACAACAATATTTGCCATTTCTTACTTCCTCCTATTTTCAAATCATTTCCGGCTTGCACCGTTTACAAGGGCGGTAGCCGTTTATCAATGCTTCTTCCAAAGTATCAAAAAACACAATTTTTTTCTCTAATGGTGTGCGCGATGAACAGGACGGGCAGCAAACAATTTTTGTAGATTTTACTGCAACAAAAAATTGTCCGTCATACCGTTTATCCTTGTTTTTGACCGCTTTTATCTTTTCTTCTCGTTCCACGGCTTCCTCCTTTCTTCGGCGCATAGTCTTTCATGCCGGGAATAGCCCCGCCCGCAACAGCCCACAAATACAAACTGGCAACGCTGCAATAAGGGCTGAACCGCCTGCGGTATTTTTCAAACAGCTTGCGGTCTATTTTCCTGTGGTGGTAGACCATACGCAGCCCACGCTGGATTGCCAAATCGTCAAAACTGAAAATATCGGGACGCTGCAAGCAGAACAGCAAAATCATTTCCGCTGTCCATACGCCTATGCCTTTAAGGGAAGCCAATTCTTTAATTGCGTCTGCGTCCGGCATAAGGGCGATACGTTGCAAGTCAAATTCTTTATCCAGTACCTTTTTTGCAAAATCCTGAATGTATTCTGCCTTGCGAAATGTCATGCCAAAAGACTGTAATTCGGAAATGCTTGCTTCAGCAATAGCCGCAGCATTTACATCTCCAAAACTGTCTTTCATTCTCTGCCAGATGGTAGCCTGCGCCTTTGTTGATATTTGCTGGCCGATAATGTGATGGACGACAGAGGAGAACAAATCGGTGTCTGTCTCGCGGTCAACATGACCGATTTCATCAATGACAGCACCTAAGATTTTGTCCTTGCCTTTCAAATATTCCACTTCGGTTTTTCCATAAAGGAAATACAATTGCTAACCCTCCCCTCTGTCTTGACTTTTTCTTTTGGACATATTATGATTTTATCACAACAAACGGGCTGATGCTATTATAAAATCACCGGATATTATCATTATATTTCCAAAGGGGAAGCGGTAATGGAAATGGAAAAGAGGATTTCATCAATTCGGTCAATCTGAATATCAACACGGATTTTCCCTATCTGGTTCTTGATGTTATCAACGATAAATCCTATCCCAGAAATCCGGGCTTTCAGGTCATGCACTGGCATGAAGATTTGCAATTCATCTATGTACTGAATGGTATAATAGAAGTACGGACACTTGATAATGCGATACGGGTACAGGCAGGAGAAGCAATTTTTATCAATAAGAATGTAGTGCATATGGTAAGTCGGCTTGGAGATTGTCATTATAACAGCTTTATTTTCCCCGCATATTTCCTTGAATTTTATCCCGGAAGTCCGGCGAAAATCTTTGTTGAAAACATAACGGCAAACGAACAGCTTTCCGTTTTCCGGTTTTCTTCCCTTGTTGACTGGCATAAAGATATGACAGTGATATTACAGCAGTTAGTTGAGATTGAAAGAAATAAAACGGCATTTTATGCCTATGAGGTTTTAGTCCGGCTTTCTGCCCTGTGGCTAATTATGAGAAAAAACATAACAATCCCGCCAGAAGGAAAGGAAAGCGTTGTCAATCTTCGTATGCAAAAAATCCTTCGCTATATTGAAGAACACTACGCAGAGGACATTACATTAGCTGATTTATCAAAAAGCGCAAATATCAGCAAATCAGAGTGTTCCAGACGTTTCAAATTAAGTCTGAATACTACGCCTTATAAGTATCTCACTGAATATCGTCTGTCAATGGCAGCGCAGCTTTTGAAAACTACAATCGAACCTGTTGGCAATATTGCGGCAAGCGTTGGTTTTCGCCAAATGAGCCATTTTGGAAAATGCTTTAGAGAAAAAACGGGCTATTCTCCAAAAGCATATCGAGAAATGGAGAATACCCCTTAATGTTTTCAGGGCATTAGGCGACAAAATGCTATGCAATCAAGATTGATAGATTGATACTTATTTAGATTATTACTTGATTCTTTGGTATTTCTTTATTTAGTATTTTATTGTGCGGGATTTTCCTTGTGTGGCTTCTCCTTATGTGGATTTGCCACATCTGGATTTTCCATGTGTGGATATTGCCCATGCGGAGGGAAAGAAAAAGGGGCGATTTGCGCTCTGAGCAGCGTTTTCCTATGTAGGAATATCGGGGATATGGCAATGCCTTCAAAAACCGCTTACAGCGAAAGAAAACGCCCAAAATCGACCTTTATCCTGACAGTAAATTGTCCTGTCCATCCACCATTCAAGTCCAAAAAATGCCTGTCCCACAGAGACTGATTAGCTCGGCCATGGGGACAGGCGGTTTGGATTTTCTGATTGCTTATGCACTGCTGATTTTGTGTCATTCTTTATTCGAGATTGTCATTGAACAGATTGCGGAAAGGGGTAAACTCGTTGTCGCCTTTGTCGCTGTCCACACCGTCATTGATTGCGATATAGCGAATATCACGCTCGGCAAAAAAGCTCTCGGTATAATAGCCGACTTTTAGATAATCGCGCCCCATACGGGACATATCTTTGACGATAACTGTCTTGACCTTTCCGGCTTCTGCAAGGCTTATCATCTCATTCCAGCCGGGTCTGTCAAACGTAACGCCAGAAACGCCGTCGTCAATGAAAAATGTGAGATTTGGAAATCCGTTGTCTGTTGCGTACTTGAGCAAAATCTTTTTCTGGTTTGCAATGCTGTTGCTCTCCCCGTCAAGCGCGTCCTCTTGACTTAAACGGGCATATAAAGCGGTAATGTTGTCGGGATAAATATTCGTTGTCGTCATGTGTTCATTACTCCTGTAATGAACGCCCGACAAACAGGTTGCTATCCTCATTATAGCGGACTTTTTCTTTCTTGTCAGTAGGCGTTTTGCCGGATTCCGCTTTTATAAGCCGTTCCATTTTGTCATAGAGCAGTTCAGAACCACCACAGATTGTAGATACTTCATAAATGGTACCGCCGATTTTGTAAGTAACTGTTTCATGCAGCGGATTGCCCTTTTTTGGCAATAACTCGGTATGTTTTGTATCTCGTTTCTTTTCCATTCCTTTCTCGTCCTTTCTTTACTTTGTAATGTGATAAGTTTCGTAGCAAGCATAGGAAAAGAGTACCCTTTTCCGAAAATGCGTTGCATTTTGCTTGTTGGGAAGTGTCCCAAACCCTCTTAATTTTCCTCTCACTACCTACAACACCGGACAGAGCGATTTTGCCGAAGTTTTGAGAAAAATTTTTCAAAATATTTTTCTTATCTCTTACTACGGGAAAGTTTCAAAAATGCCAAATAAATAACCGTTTATGGAAAAAATAATTTCAAGTATCACAACTTAAAATCCTTCTCAAACTTGACACTGTAAAGTTTGGAGGAATTAGCATGGAACAGCAACGACAGACTTATCATCACAAGAATTTGCGAAACGCATTGATTGAAACAGGTATTCAGATTGTAAGTGCAGAGGGAATAAATGCTTTTTCTTTGAGAAAGGTAGCTGCGGCGTGTGGTGTCAGCCATGCTGCTCCTTATAGCCATTTTCAAAATAAAGAAGAATTGCTTGAAGCAATGCAATTATTTATTACAGATAGATTTTCTAAACAATTAGAAAGTGCCGTTCAAAAGAATAATAATGTTGCAGAAATATTGAAAGATATGGGAATAGCCTATGTATCTTTCTTTGTAGACAACCCTGCTTATTTTCAATTTTTATATTCTCAATCCAATATAAAAATTGACTTATCATTATCAATACCAGACGACCAAAACTATAAACCTTATATCATATATAAAAATGTTGTAAGTGAATTATTAGAGCAGACGCATTATTCAGAAGGAAAGCAAAATGATATTATCATAACCATTTGGGCTTTTATACATGGCGTTACTTCATTAGCCACCATGAATAATGTAAATTATGATAATGATTGGAGAGAGAAAGTCATTGATTTTATGGACGTTTTTCAACTTTCCTTTTTAAATAATACGGGAGAAAAAATATGATTGGGATTTATTTTAGCGGAACAGGAAATACAAAATATTGTTTAGAAAAGTTTGTTGCCCTATATGATAGGAACATTGAAATAACTCCTTTAGAAGATAAAGATACCATAGAAAAAGTTACATATCATAAAGACATCATTTTTGCTTATCCAATCTATTACAGTAACCTGCCTAAAATTGTACGGGATTTTATCTGCGAAAATTCTGATATATGGAAAGGAAAACGTGTTTTCATTATTGCAACAATGGGACTGTTTAGCGGCGACGGTGCGGGTGTATCTGCAAGATTGTTCAAACGATACGGCGCACAGGTATGGGGTGGACTTCATTTGAAAATGCCGGATTGCATTTGTGATGTAAAAGCCTTAAAGCGTACTCCGGTTCAAAACAAGCAAATTGTCATACAAGCGGAAGAACGCATAAAATCAGCGGTGTGCAATTTGAAAAATGGTACTCCAACTAAAGACGGTTTGGGATTTTTATGCCATATTGCAGGTCTTTTGGGACAGCGGCTTTGGTTTTACCGTAAAACACAAGAATATTCAGACAAAATACAGATAGATACCGACGCTTGTATAAAGTGCGGGAAATGTGCATTGGTGTGTCCTATGAACAATTTGTCATTATCAGAAGATAGGATTATAGCAGACGGACGGTGTACGTTATGCTATCGGTGTGTAAATCAATGTAGCAAGAAAGCAATTACCATTTTGGGGAAACAAGTGATTTTTCAGCACTCTGTTTCTGATTATCATTAAAGGTAGTTTGATTAGAAATGAGGTGGTGCATTGCAACAAGAAAAATGGATTTTATGTCCTGTATGCAATAATAAAACCCGATTAAGGATACGGGAAGATACAGAAATAAAGAATTTTCCCCTATACTGTCCGAAGTGCAAGCAGGAAAATCTTATCAATGTAAAAAATTTGAATATTTCGGTTATCACAGAGCCAGACGCATTGACGCAGAGCCGATAATCACAAGAAATAAATCTTATGATTATTGGCTCTTTCTGTTTTGTGATAGGAAAACAAACCGCCATTTCCTGTATATAAAATGGAATAGCGGCAAATACACAATTATTTTTATAGACATGGCGGTGTCGGGAGATATTGCCATGTTTCTTTTTCGCATTTTTAATTCTATTCCATTGTTAAAAAAAGCCTAATCAAAACAACGGGTATTTTCGCCCATAAGTATGAACTGTCAATTCATTTAGTGCGCTTAAATAACTCATATTGCCAAACGCCTATGCGGTTTTATGCCTGCATGGGCGTTTGTTGTAATAGCCCCCTACTGGGAAGAAAGGGGGTGAGTTATGATGAAGTATTCCGAACAATTCATGGAGCATATCGAATATGCCTTTGCCGCGTTCTGTAAAATCGTTCTCCGCAATGCGGCAATCAACGCGTACCGCGATTTTGGACGGAAACAGAAGCATGAAGTATCACTTGACTATCTGATGTCGGAAACGTCTTTTGAACCGTTTGCAACCGACAACTATTTTGAGCAGTATGTTTATGAGAAGCCGACTGTTTTTGTCGTGCAAGGGAAAGAAGTTGTCGTTACAAGTAAACGGTTAGCCGACGCATTAGCTAACCTGTCAGAACAAAGGCGTACTGTTCTGCTGATGAATTTCTTCCTCGGTTATAGCGAAAGAAAAATCGGGAATGAGTACGGAAGAAGCAGAAGTACAGTCAACTACTGGAAACTGGCGGCATTGAAGCAGTTAAGAAAAGAACTGGAGGAAACTAAACATGAGGAATAAGAAACTGATACCTTTTGAAACCATTGAGAAAGCTGTTGCCGGAGAGCCAGAAGCCATAGACGCGGTATTGCGGTATTACATCGCGCGGATTAAATATCTGTCTACCTATCGCGGACATATCAACGACGATATTCAAGACCGCTTAAAAGCACAGCTTATCAAAGCTATCCTGCAATTCCGTTTTGACAGGTAGTAGCAAAGCCAGGAAAAGCCGTCAAGGACGCGCAAGCGTGCATTTTATCCTTGACGGCTTTTCCTGGCTTTGCTGTTGGGCAGCTAAGAGAGCGCAATCGGATAAACCGCTTACGCTCTCAATCCATTATGGAATGTTACGCAGTAGGGGTAGAATTTCCCTTGATTTATGCGGCTTGTAGAGTGTATTTAAAGTAAGGTAAGGGTTTTATATTCATATCCTCAAAATAGTGTTTCTACTGCGTAACAAAGCATCTATCTTTAAAATTATATTTTTTCAATACCAACCTTGACGTTCTTTTTCCATATCCTCAAAGTAGTCATCATAATAGTGGTTAGTTTTGGGTAGATATTTTTGGTTCAAATATTGAGCAAATTGTAACTGTACAAGATCATCATACTCGTTACAATGATTGAAACTGTATTTTTGTAAATATTCCATTTTTTTCTCTGCTGCTTCTTTACTTAGTCCAAAACATTCTACCAAAAATGGAACATTGATAGAATATCCTCGCTGGGATATGGCTTTAATTAAAATATTGGGGGCATTCGCTTGCGCAGCGAAAAAATGCGCTTCGATTTCTTCTCGCTCACTATGTTTTTTATGTCCACATTTGATATGTCCAATCTCATGCCACAAAGTATGTTTCATTCGTGGACCATATTTTTCTTTGTTATACAAAATCAGTGTTACATCAGGGCGTAAACCTTTAAGAAGGAAAGCATCTTCTAATTCATGTCCGAGTGTTATTTTTTCAATGGGTAGCCCTGTTATTTTAGCATACTTTTGATAGCTACTAATTATAACATCTTTACATTTAATTTTTTTAGCAGGTATAGGAAATTCATGTATATCAAGTTCTAATAATGTTAAATACGCCAAGGAGGTGATTTTTGCCCAGTCGAAATTCATAATCAATCCTCCTCATCGTCATCATCGTTGAGAAGAAATTTATCAATAGTTTCATTAAATATTTTAAATGCCTCCGCTCGTTTTTCCGCTGATAATTCTCCTGATTTACGTGCTATTATAACAAACTCCTCAGGAATTTCACTATATCCACATTTTGTTAGCAACAATGCTTTGTCAATTTTTAAAGCATTAGCAAGTTTTTCGAGAGTTTTTAAGTCAGGTGTTACCAAATCTGCTTCAAGTCGGCTGATTGTTGAGTTAGTTACGCCAGCTAATTCAGCCAGTTTTCTTTGACTAATTGATTTCTGTTCTCTTAAATGGACCAGATATTTTCCAAACGAATTTTCCATACGAATACTCCTTTCAAAAAGAGTATAACATAACCGTTCCACAAAAGCAACAAAAAGGTGTTGCATTTAAGGAACGGGTGTGATATACTATTGTTGCACAGATGGAACGGTAATTGCATGAAAAAGACAACAGACTATGATTCGCACTCACGCTCTGTTGTCCTCTCTAACGGCACTTTCACAAGAATTTAGCGCCAACTTCCTGTATTTATTTTAGCATTTTAATACCGAAAAAGCAATCGCTATATCTTGTGTGTCTATTGTGCCTTTCTATACAAGATACCAATCTATCTGGAGATTTTTAGAAGGAGGTACACATTATGATGTACGCAAAAAAAATCAAAATGAAATACGGGTGTAGTAACTCAAACAATGTTCAGGAGATTGAAGAAATTTACATTGACGGTTGCAATAATCCGGGATACTTTAAAAAGTCTGTTCTTTATGATTATTTAAAAAAGAATCCCAAAAGTATCAAAGTCTATATTTCTCCTTATCCTGATGTAGTGCCTGCATTGAGTTCACGTGGTGAAAAATACGTTCGGTCAGAGCCTAATGATACGGTTCGAGATAATTTGCTTAAATTACCAAGAGTTTGAAAGGAGTGAAAGAGTATGGCTGTTCATCATGGCGGAAAAGTTGGGGCTGCTGGAAAAACCTTAGCAACAAAATCTTCAAGTAAAAGTGCTAAAAGTAAAGCTGGAAAAACTTTAGCTAATCATAAACATGAAAAGCACTAAGTAATAATTTGTTACAGGAAGTTGTACGACGTCAAAAGGCGGCATCGCACTAAAAATAGTGCAATGCCGCCTTTTTGCTCCCTGTTTGTCAGCCGTTAAATTAGTTTGTTTCCAAAACTTCCTTATCGGCGTTCATCTAAGGGGCGGCCGCTTTTTAGTTTTATTGTCGCATATTCTGTGATAGGAAAGCCATAGTAAGAATTTGCTGAAAAACACATTTAGATGTTGAAATTACAACGATTTCTCTCTGAACAAAATGTCATATCGAAATGATTTGCAGCTGTTTAATACTAAAGTTTAGTAAAAATATACTCGTGGGTGATTGTTAAATTTTTACGAAACAGCTATAGTTTACCCATAGCCGAGACAGATCGGTTGTGTGAGTTTTTATTATTTATTTATTATTTAGGAGGACTTATTATGGGTAAGAAGATTCCTTTATGGCAATGTCTTATTGTCATCCTGGCGATGATCGGATTGCTGGTTTGGTCTATAGTTAAAGACTCAGGCGGCGAACCTCATATCGCACTTTTATTGGCTGCAGCTGTTGCTGCTGTAGTAGCTTTCGCTAACGGTTGGAAATGGGCATACCTTGAACAGGGTATACTTGCTTCTATCAACAGATCAATGCAGGCTATCCTGATTCTGGCAATTGTAGGTGCTATGATTGCTTCATGGATGGCAGCAGGTACTATCCCTTCAATGATGTACTATGGAATTATGGTTATCAGTCCTAAGGTATTCCTCGTTACCGCTTGTATACTTTGCTCCATAGTATCGCTGGCTACAGGTTCTTCCTGGTCAACTGCAGGTTCCATGGGTGTTGCTCTTATCGGTGTAGGAACGGCTCTCGGATTCCCTGAAGCTATGACTGCCGGCGCAGTAGTATCCGGTGCATATTTCGGTGACAAGATGTCCCCTCTGTCAGATACTACAAACCTGGCTCCTGCAATGGCAGGCGCTACCCTGTTCGATCATATCAAACACATGATTTACACAACAGGTACTTCAATGGTTATCGCACTTATCGCTTATGCAGTTATGGGGTTCATGTTCTCATCCGGAAACGAAGTTGATCTGAGCGTTGTTGAAGAGGTTAAGGAATTCATCAAAGCTTCCTCCAACATCAGCATTATCGCTCTGATTCCTCCGGTATTCGTAATTGCAGCCGTAGCTCTCAAGCTGCCTGCTATTCCGTCACTTTTGGGAGGCGTACTTATCGGTGTTCCTTTGATGTTCATGAACAAGGCTTACATAGATCCTGCTCTTGTAGCAGCTGAAACTGAAAAAGAAGGTCTTTCCAACAACATCTTCTACATGCTCAACAATGGTATAGCAATGGGTAATGTTCCTGATGATGCATCAGATATCATAAACGAACTTGCAGGACTTCTTTCATGCGCAGGTATGCAGGGTATGATGTGGACTATCTCCATAATCCTGATGGCAATGTGCTTCGGCGGTATCGTAGACTGCACAGGAATGATGGGAACATTTGCAGGTATCCTTTTGAAGGTTGCAAAAGGAAGAGGCGGACTGGTTCTGGCAACAGAATTCTCTTGCCTGTTCGTAAACGCAGTATGCTGCGACCAGTATCTGTCACTGGTACTCCCTGGCAGAATGTTCAAGGAAGCTTTCGAAGATATGAGACTTGCTCCTAAGAACTTGTCAAGATGTCTGGAAGACTCCGGAACAATCACTTCCAACTTCTTCCCTTGGAATACATGCGGTGCTACTATGAGAACATTCCTCGGAGTAGGAAACGGATATATTCCATATGCAATACTTAACTGGCTCAACCCTGTAGTATCTTGTATCTTTGGATTCACAGGAATCACAATGACTAAGATGACTGAAGAAGAGTACCAGAGAATACTGGAAGAAAGAGAAGCTGAAAAAGAAGCTGCTCTGAAAGCTCTTGAAGCATAGCTAAAAAACCTCCTTAATATTAAGGCGGATGAAAATAAATAAAACACACAAAAGACCGAATATTAATTCGGTCTTTTGTGTTCTCAAAACTATAATAAAATGTTAAAAAAGTGTTTAGGAATGCTGAAAAAACGACATTAAGAGTATAAATGGTATATAATGTATAATGTGAGAGGAGGATGGATATGCCTCAGTTTATACAGTTAATATACATAGTGACCATAATTATAGGAGCAGTATGCTTTTCCGTTCAGTTGATGGTGGTTTCAAAAAACCTTGATGTCAGCAACGAACTGGTTAAGAATCAAAGAACAGGTATATTTTTAGCCATAATTTTAAGCTTCAACATATGTGATTTTCTTATATTGTTTTTTGCCGAGTATGTTACAGCAAACAGCACGGAGATTATTCTGATAATAGAAAATGTTCTTGAGATAGCCCTTGCATATGCACTTATTACCATGGAAGCGGAATATGTAAAAGCTAAAAAATCAAAATGGCTTAAACCGGCGTTTACAGCTATGGGCAGCGTGGTTCTTTGTACAGATTCTGCATATGAATCGAAATTGATTGAAGTTTCGGAAGATGCTTATGTCATTTTAATGAGTTCTCTTAACTTACTGCCGCTGATTGTAGCAATATACTTTTGCATAATATATATGAAAAAAGTCATGGAAGTGTCCCAAAACAATGTTGTGAAAATATATTTGATTATATACAATTTTGTTTTTGTGTTTTTATGTGTCATAGTTACGCTCAGCCTTATAGACTCAAGAACACAGTTTAATTATATAAAATATGACAAGACGATTTATGTTATGTTCTGGTTTATATTAAACAGTATGAATGCAGTTTTTATATGGCGTTCCTGTCGAAGCAAGGAGACGGATACGGAATCACTTTATGAAAATTCAATCGAAAAAAAACTTGACAGAATAGCGAGTGCGGCAGGTCTTACTGACAGAGAAAAGCAGATAGCGATGCTTATATATGAAGGAAAGACAAATGATGAAATAGGTGAAGAACTGTTTCTATCGACCAATACGGTAAAGGTTCATACATCCAATCTATATAAGAAGATAGGTGTAAATAACAGAATTGCAGCCATAAAAAAGATAAGAGAAGAATAACGTTTAATATATTGAAAAACAGGCACGCCGAGCCGATATCAAACTACAGATAAAGGTATCATTGGTGCCTGTTTTTTAGTGTATTTTTGATGACGTATTTACAAGAATTTATTAAGTCTATCCTTTGTTCTTTCTTCACCTAAGATCTGCTGTATTTCCCAGATGTCAGGGGACTGGCTTTTTCCCATGAGCGCTATTCTGATAACAGTACTTACATGGCCGACATGACCTTTATATTCTTCCGGGTGCTTCTTGTAATCCTTAGGTTTGGCAGCATAGCCCAGATCAGATGCGATTTGGCGTATTTTGGCAAACCACTCTTCCTGAGAGTCGTTATGATCATATGATTTCAGATAATCACTTATGATTTCGGAAACATCGTTTTTTGCCTCAGCAGGAAACTCATCGGTTATTTTGAACATATCGTCAAAGAAGTAGCTTATATTTTCTACAATCTGCTCGGCATATATGTGATCTTTCCTTGGTTTTGCTTCTTTTCTTCCTATGTCTAAAATTGTTTCAAGATATTCTCTGTTGTCAAACATATGTGAAAGTTCCGGCTTAAACTCATCAGCCCATGATTTTAGAAAATCGAAAAGATCGGAAGCATTTATGCGCAGAAGAACATCCTTGCTTACATCGTTTAGCTTGTTCAAATCAAACAACGCACCTGAGTTGCTCATCTTTTCTGTAGTAAATCTGAACTCTTCTATATCCGCTGCCGGATTTGCAATACGCCATTCCTCAAAGTTAGAATTCAGAACGGTAAGAAGATATTCTCTTACTGCTGCCGGGTGATATCCTAAATTGCGATAGAAATTCAATGAAAGCTCCGGATCTTTTCTCTTTGAAAGCTTACGTTTGTTTCCGTCTTCATCAAGTTTCATAAGCTGGGCAGTATGACAATATACAGGCGGTTCCCATCCCAACTTTTCAAACAGTTCAACATGTATTGGAAGTGAAGCAAGCCATTCTGCGCCTCGAACTACATGAGTTGTTCTCATCAGATGGTCATCAACGACATGGGCAAAGTGGTATGTCGGTATACCATTTGCTTTTAAAAGTACAGTATCCTGATCGTTAACCGGCATAGAAAGGGTGCCTCTTATAGCATCTTCAACTTCAAATCTTTTTATTTGATCATCAGGCAGGCTCATGTCACCATCTGATTTTAATCTGATTACATATGGCATTCCTGAGGAGAGCTTGTCCTCTATATCTTCAAGACTTAAGTTTCTGCTTTTTGCCCATTTGCCGTAGATTCCGGGATTCTGCTTAGCAGCTTCCTGTTCAGATCTGATGTTGGCAATTTCTTCTTCTGTAAGGAAACAAGGATAGGCCTTGCCTTCAGAAACTAATTTTTTTGCAAAACAGCGGTAAATAGGACCCCTTAAGCTCTGTGTATAGCTGCCGTAGCTGCCTGTTTCTCCATCGGCAGAAGCGCCTTCGTCGAAGTTTATTCCGAAGAAACGAAGTGAATTTATAATTATATCTACGGCCCCTTCAACATATCTTTTGTCGTCCGTATCCTCGATTCTGAGATAAAATACTCCGCCGGACTGGTGTGCGAGCCTCTCGTCTGCAAAGGCTCCGAACAAGTTTCCAAGATGAATAAATCCTGTAGGACTTGGACCGAGTCGTGTTACTTTTGCACCCTCAGGAAGATTGCGGGGCGGAAACATATTTTCATAATTCTCAGGACTCTCGTTTATTTCCGGAAAAAGCATTTCTGCAAGGCGTTTGTAATCCATTTATAAAAACCTCCATGGTTAATTTCTGACTTAATAATTATATATGTAAAAGTATGAAATGGCAAGATTTTGGAAGAATAAAAACGAAATGAAAGGAGCAGAGGATGTTTAAAAAGTATTTAAAACATTTCAGAAATGACCTGCCTATAGGAGAAAGTTTCGATATACTTGAAAGAAAGATAAAAATAGGCGGAAGAAAAGCATATATATTTTTTACCGATGGACTTACCGACGGAGAAAAGACACAGCGGATATTGAGCTATCTCATGAGAGTTCCCGAAGAAAGTATGGAGGGAATCGAAACAAGCCGCAAGCTTTTGGAGGAACAGATACCGTTTCTTGACAGCACATTGATAGCACCCGGGAACATATCTGCGGCTTTAAAGGACAGTCCGCTTAAATGGACAGAAATGATGATAAAGGACTGTTGTATTCAGGCTGAGGAAAAAATGTACTCGGGGCTTACTCCTCTCATAGTCGAAGGATTAGATCAGATAATAATAATGGACACAAGGGCTTATCCGGGCCGTTCAGCAGAGGAGCCGGAAAAAGAAAAATCCCTTAGAGGTGCGAAAGACGGGTTTACGGAAAATATTATGGACAATATAAGCCTGATACGCCGCAGAATACGAGACAATAATCTGATTTTTAAACATAACCTGGTGGGGAGCATCAGCAAAACTGATGTTGTGATATGCTATATGAAAAATAAGGTTAATAAGGAGCTTCTGAAAAGACTCGATCAAAAAATAGCCTCTCTTGATGCTGAAAGTCTGACAGTTGGAGATCAAAGCCTTCTTGAACGGCTTCTCAAAAGTTTTGGAGCTTACGGAAAATTAAATCCATTTCCGAGAGTAAGATATTCTCAGCGGCCGGATATAATTGCAGCACATGTCACTGAAGGTAAAATTGCTGTGATTGTTGATAATTCTCCGACGGTAATGCTTCTTCCCATCGGAATTTTCGATTTTTTGCAGGACATAGACGACTATTATTTTCCGCAGGTCACGGGAAATTATTTCAGATTGCTGAGAATAGTGAATTTTCTTGTGATTCTGTTCCTCACACCTGTATATATGCTCATAATAGAATATGAGGAATTCACGCCGCAGGTTC
The DNA here is from genome assembly GCA_900542295.1 of uncultured Eubacteriales bacterium. Classification (GTDB taxonomy): domain Bacteria; phylum Bacillota; class Clostridia; order Peptostreptococcales; family Anaerovoracaceae; genus Fimisoma. Next base: position 63,458 of record UQNJ01000012.1, read on the forward strand.
TTAAATTCTTTGTGCCTGAAGAAGATTTTGCCGTACCTATATTGCTGCAGTTCATATTGCTGGAAATAGCCATAGATGGACTTAAATTGGCGTCTTTGAATACCCCTGAATCCCTTGGAATGTCACTTTCTGTAATAGGAGCTTTGATTCTTGGAGAGTTCAGCGTTAACTCGGGATGGTTCATACCGCAGACAATTTTGTGTATGGCTGTGGTGGCGCTTGCAAGTTTTACTCAACCGAGTATAGAACTTAGTTACGGAATAAAATTTTCAAGAATTCTGATGATTTTGGGAGCAGGTCTTTTCGGAGCGTGGGGATTTGCAGCAGGCATAGTGATTTCATTACTTTTTCTTATTACAACAAAGACTCTTTCAGGGGACTCTTATCTTTATCCTCTTGTTCCATTTAAATGGAAGGCATTAAAAAGATTGCTTTTTCGCAGTGAAAAGTGATATAATAATCAGATAAATCGCTGCCAAGGGGGTAAAATATGGCAAGAATTTTAAAGAAGGTTCCTGATTTTAAACTGCCAAAGTATAAAATGAGGGAAATAGGAGAAATTGAAGAACTTAATATCGAATATACACCCGAAGTTATAGAAAAATTAAGAAATAAGAATGATAAAAAAGGAGAATGTTATCCGGGAACGGAATATAAGACAATAAAAGAAATATTCCTCAGAAGTACGGAAATATTCAAAGACAGACCTTTTATTCTTGAAAAATTCAACAGAAAGGGCAGCTTCGAAGAAATGACCTACGGACAGTTCCGTGATGATGTTCTCAGCTTGGGAACGGGTTTGTCGAAAGCCTTTAAGCTTAAAGGAGAAAAGGTTATTATTATAGGAGAGACTACCTACGAATGGTATGTCTCATACATGGCAATGCTTCTGGGTGTAGGTGTTGCAGTGCCTGCGGACAAGGAACTTCCGGAAAACGAACTGGAAAACATTATAAAGCGTTCCGATGTCGCAGCGGTAATTTATTCGCCGAAAAAGAAAGATTTTATTAAAAAAGTCGCAAATCATTGTCCGGGAGTGAAATTCTTTATCGAGATGTATTCGGATGAGAAACTAGACGGTCGTTTTGCGGGACTTGAATATGTAAAGGAAGAAGGCAGATTTCTGCTGGATATGGGCTATACGGAATATGTGGATACGGAGATTGACCCGGATGCATTTGCCGTACTCATTTTTACCAGCGGAACAACTTCAGCGGCTAAAGGTGTAATGATTTCAAATACCAATTTGGCTTACAATATAAATTCCGTTACTCCGTATGTATGGCTAAATCCTGATGACAGACTTTTTTCGGTACTGCCTCTGCACCATACCTATGAGTCAACCATAGGATTTTTGCTTCCGATGGCTTGCGGCTGCTCTGTGGTGGTGTGCCAGGGTCTAAAACATATTGCAAATAATATGAAAGAGACTGCGCCTACAGCGATAATAGCAGTGCCTCTTCTTATTGAGTCGCTTTACAAAAAGATAATTCAGGGTATCGAAAAGAGCGGAAAGACTACCGCAGTTAAAACGATGATTTCTCTGAGCAACGGTCTTAAAAACCTCGGTATAGATGTTAAGCGAAAGGTATTTAAGGACATATATGCAAACCTTGGAGGAAATCTTCGCATAGTAGTTTCGGCTGCTGCCCCTATAGATGCAAAGGTGGGCAAATGGCTTGAGGATATAGGTATAACTTTCCTGCAGGGCTACGGACTCACCGAAACAGCGCCTATAGCGGCTCTTACTCCCGACTGGGATACAAGAGTGGGTTCTGCCGGAAAATCTGTAGTCTGGGATGAAATAAAGATAAATGAGCCTAATGAGAAAGGTGAGGGAGAAATCTTCATCAAGGGCAAGACCGTTATGCTGGGATACTATAAGGATCAGGAAGCAACGGAGGCCGTTCTCAAAGACGGATGGTTCAACTCCGGAGACATAGGTTATATGGACAAAGACGGATTTATCTATATAACAGGCAGAAGCAAGAATGTAATAGTTACACAAAACGGCAAGAATATTTATCCTGAAGAAATAGAAACTCTGCTTTCCAATGTTGAAGAGATTTCCGAGTGTATGGTTTACGGCAAAGAAGTTTTGGGAGAAAAAGAGCTTGTGGTTACAGCAAGAGTAATTCCTGATTATGAAAAGATCGAGGAGCTTCACGGAGTTACAGGAGAAGAAGATGTCTACAGGGTAATCTGGGAACAGATAAAGAAAGTAAATCGTAAGCTTAGCAATTACAAAACTGTTAAGAAGCTTGAAATAAAGCAGGAACAATTTGAAAAGACCAGTACTATGAAGATTAAGCGTTATGCAGAGCTGGCAAAAGACAAAGAACAGAAATAAATTTATAAAATCCCGCATCTTATGGTGCGGGATTTTTATTTTGGTGAAAGGCTTTTCAGGATGTTTACAATATACCCATACGGGGTATATTGTAAACATCCTGAAAATCTATAGGCTGAAAAGTATAAATGTCAAATGAGGTGAATTGAATGAGCGATAAAGAGAAAACTAAATGTTGTGAAAAGCATACGATGAGAAGTCCTGATGAGCAGAAAGCGCTAATTAACAGGCTTAACAGAATAGAAGGACAGATAAGAGGTATTCGTAGAATGATTGAAAAAAATGGATACTGCAATGACATACTTATACAGTCAGCAGCCGTAAATTCAGCAGTGAATGCTTTTAACAGAGAGCTTATTGCAAATCATATGAAAAATTGCGTCGTGAGAGATATAAAAAACGGCGATACGCAGATAATAGACGAACTTGTTGTCACACTGCAAAAATTGATGAAGTGATAATAGAGAGGGGTGATTTCGTGGAACAATACAGTGTTACAGGGATGAGCTGTGCTGCATGCAGTGCAAGAGTGGAGAAAGCTGTTTCAAAGGTAGATGGCGTCAAGTCCTGTTCTGTCAGCTTGCTTACCAACTCAATGGGCATAGAAGGCGACGCTTCGGCGGAGGATATAATAAAAGCTGTAGAAGAAGCAGGATATGGAGCTTCTCTTAAAAATGGAAAAGCAGAGGTGTCTGCCGGCAAGGCAGGCGGTGGTGTTTCCAATGATGAGGATATGCTGAGAGACAGAGAAACTCCGGCACTTAAAAAAAGACTTTTATATTCTATCGTATTTTTGGCAGCACTGATGTATATTTCCATGGGAGTTATGATGTTTGGATGGCCTGTACCGGATGTTTTGAAAGAAAATCATGTGGCAATGGGAATAATACAACTTCTGCTTTCGGGTATAATAATGGTAATAAATCAAAAGTTTTTTGTAAGCGGATTCAAGAGCCTGTGGCATCGCTCTCCCAATATGGATACTTTAGTGGCACTTGGAGCTACAGCAGCTTTTGTATACAGTACGGCGGCACTTCTTGCCATGACAGACGCACAGATGAGAGGAGACAGCATAGCCGTAATGGCTTATATGCATGAATTTTATTTTGAATCTGCTGCAATGATTCTTGCGCTGATAACAGTAGGAAAGATGCTTGAGGCCAGATCTAAAGGCAGGACTACAGATGCGCTGAAAAGCTTAATGAAACTTGCCCCAAAGACGGCGGTGATTCTTAGCGGCGGCATTGAAAGAGAAGTGCCTGTGGAACAAATAAAAAAGGGGGATATATTTGTTGTAAAGCCAGGAGAAAATATACCTGTTGACGGCATTATAATAAACGGAAGCAGTGCTGTAAACGAGGCGGCGCTCACGGGAGAAAGTATTCCGGTGGATAAGTCGGAAGGAGACAGCGTATCAGCGGCAACTCTGAATCAGTCAGGATTTATAAAATGTGAGGCTACAAGAGTCGGAGAAGATACGACACTGTCCCAGATAATACAGATGGTAAGCGATGCGGCAGCAACCAAGGCACCTATTGCCAAGGTTGCAGATAAGGTTTCGGGAGTTTTCGTGCCTGTTGTCATAGGTATTTCACTTATAACAATAGGTGTATGGCTTCTTTTGGGAGAAAGTATAGGCTTTGCACTTGCAAGAGGAATTTCTGTTCTTGTGATAAGCTGCCCTTGTGCTCTTGGTCTTGCAACTCCTGTAGCAATAATGGTAGGAAACGGTATAGGTGCGAAGAACGGTATACTTTTTAAAACTGCGGTTTCTCTTGAAGAAACCGGAAAAACAAGGATAGTTGTACTTGATAAAACAGGAACCATAACATCCGGTGAACCGGAGGTCACAGACATATTTGCAGCTCAGGGGGTAAGTGAAAAAGAACTGATCAGAATTGCTTGTTCTCTTGAGGCAAAGAGTGAACATCCACTGGCAAAGGCTGTACTCAGAAAAACTTCCGAAGCCAGACCCGATATAGAAGAAGTCAGCGATTTTGAAGCTCTTCCCGGAAATGGGCTTAAAGCAATCAACAGTAAGGGAATTCATTTGTACGGAGGTAATTATAATTTTATAAGTTCCGTATCCGAGGTTCCTTCAGATATGAGGTTTCTGGCAGAAAAGGCTGCCGACCAAGGTAAAACACCGCTTTTCTTTGCTTCGGAAGAAGAGTTTTTGGGAATAATTGCGGTAGCTGATGTAATCAAGAAAGATAGTCATAAAGCCGTTGAAGAGCTGCAAAACATGGGAATACGTGTAGTAATGCTTACAGGCGATAATGAGCGAACGGCACGAGCAATAGGTGGTGAAGCGGGCGTAGACGAGGTTATTGCAGGTGTTATGCCTGAAGGGAAAGAAAGTGTAATACGCAGATTGAAGGAGAGAGGAAAGGTTGCCATGGTAGGCGACGGCATAAATGATGCTCCGGCTCTCACAAGAGCAGATATCGGCATAGCTATAGGGGCGGGAACAGATGTTGCCATAGATGCCGCCGACATAGTTTTAATGAAGAGTAATCTTGCTGATGTACCGGCGGCAATAAGGTTAAGCAGAGCGACATTGCGTAATATTCATGAAAACCTGTTCTGGGCTTTTATATACAATATTATAGGCATACCCCTTGCCGCAGGAGTGTTTATTTCAATTTTGGGATGGGAACTGAATCCTATGTTCGCAGCTGGGGCAATGAGCCTTTCAAGCTTTTGCGTAGTTTCAAATGCATTGAGGCTGAATTTGTTTAAAATGTATGATTCATCTAAGGATCATAAGATTAAAAATATTTTAACGAAAAAGGAGGAGAATAAAGAGATGAATAAGGTAATAAAAATTGAGGGAATGATGTGCGCTCATTGTGAGGCAGCAGTAAAAAAAGCCCTTGAGGCACTTCCTCAGGTTGACAGTGCAGAAGTGAGTCACAGCGAGGGGATGGCAGTAGTAAAGCTGAGATCCGAGCTTTCGGATGAAGTTTTAAAGAAAACTGTAGAAGATAAAGATTATAGAGTTTTGGAGATAAACTGAATATTATAGAGTAAAAGGGAGAACCGCTTAGGTTCTCCCTTTTAAAGATTAGGCAGTACAGGCGGAGAGTAGTAGACATAAGTAAGTCTTACAGAGAATATATCAAGTACCATTATGTTTCCTGTAGTTATCTCTTGAAGAATTATATAGTTGCTTCCCACCCCTACAAGGAATCCGTAACGGTCTTGTACTGTATTTGAACCTACTAACTGCTCGATTCTCATATATCTGCCTATTTGAGTTCTCAGAAAACCGTTAAGAGCCTGAACTGTATCGTAGTCTATTTCTTCATCATATCCATCAGGCGTCATAGGTGCCTGAGGCATTATAATAGAAGGCTTTTCAGCAGTACCACCCATTGAAACATTGCTCATATAGGATGTCATCTGGGAATACGGAAGAGGAGAAACTTGCGAATCCTCTGATTTTGCTGCATTGATTCTATAAACAGGAGATTTGTACCATGAAGTTCCGGAAATGTTTTCTGTCTGCTGCTCAGTCTCCTGCCCGGATACCCGGCTGTTTATTACTCCCCCGGTGATTCCTTCTATATCTGAAAAACTTTCTGACTGTTCACCTGCTGTTATGTATTCTTCATTTGAAACTCCGTATTTTAAATCATCGCTTGATTCTTCCTTTTTAGAAGAAGCATCAGGAGCAGAATCTGAAACTGTTTCGTATACTTCTTCATCAAGCTGTATCTGATCTCCGATTGAAACATTACCGGATTTTATCATTCGAGGTGTAACAATGTTGTTACAGCATGGTGCCATAAAATACCTCCAGGTTTGATTTTGGGTGAATCAAGTATCGGCATAATAATCGGTGGGAGCATAAAAACAATGATCCCCTATGCGATTATGGAGAACGCCTACTCTTGTTGGAAAATTTTTAGGACAGGAAGAACTGTAAGGATTGAAAAAAAACAATGAATTATCTATACCTGCCAGACGGCCGCCGGCCATAGCCCAATCTGCTATTTGATAGTGTATATCAAGGGGACGCATGTTATATACATTCTGTGAATTATATGAACCTGCGACAGATTCCTGCATACATACAAACTGGTGGGGCTGTGTTATTACGGCTCTTACATCACCTCCATTGCCTATGCGGCTGAACTCTCCTTCTGTAGCGGTGGCCCGGTTCATTACGACGGTAGCTACTGCCGCCATACCTTGTTCACCTTCGCCTCCGGCTTCACATTGGATTAGCCTTGCGAAAAGCTCTCTTGTATCTAATGCCATAGTTCACCTCCATGGACTGATATATTCTATGCCTGATACTTAAGATTTGTGATAGGTTATTGAATGAATTTTAAAATTATAATATAATTAGTTATCATAACAGGGGATATGAAAGGGATTGAGATGAAAGTTAAAAAACGAGAGTTTATTTTTTTTGCCGAAAATTTTGCAGCACTTATTTTGTTGCAGATATTATTCATTATTTTTACGACAGGGATTAAAGATTCAGAATATTGGTTTTGGGAAGTCCTTGTAATTGCTCTGATGTCATCCTCTTCTGCTGCAATGATGACTTTTCTGAGGATATTTTTACCGGATAGAGGCGGGAAAATAGCATATGGAATAGCTATGGGCTTTACTGCTGCCATGTTTGCGGCACAGGAGGTATATTATGCCTTATTCGGTACATTTTTTACTGTTTATTCTATGATTAACAGCGCTCAGGTCACGGAATTCATGGATGTTATCCTGATAAATATTTGGAATGAAAAACTTCCCCTGCTGCTTATCATAGCTGTGGGAGCAGCAACTATAGCAAGACAGAACAGGAAAAAGGTTTTTTCAAAAAATATTTGCTGCAAGAGTAAAAAAATCCCGTCAGCAATTATGGCAGCAATTTGTTTGCTGTCTTTTCTTGGAAGTCTTATTATAGGGATACCTGAAAATTCCAATCCAAAATCTATTCATCAAAATATTTACGGCATAGGAGAAATACGGGAAAGTGTAGAGAGCCTCGGACTTATAGGAGCTATGGAGATTGACTGCCTTAAGCTTGTTATAGGATATGAACCTTCGGTGGAGGCTGAAGCCGACTATTGCAGTACTGATAATCGGGATAATGTGATAGGAAACCTGGATTTTCAAAAGTTAGAAAAAGAAGAGACGGATAGCACCATAAAAACCATGCATAGATATTTCGGAAGCAGGCAGCCTACTGAAAAGAACGATAAAACAGGCATATTTAAAGGAAAGAATCTGATATTTATTACTGCCGAAAGCTTCACTGATTTTGCAATAGATAAAAAATATACGCCTACCTTGTATAAGCTTAAGACAGAAGGTTTCAATTTTACTGACTTCTATAATCCGCTGTGGGGAGTAAGTACAATAGACGGAGAATATGTCAACCTTCTGGGACTTATACCTAAACCGGGCGTTTGGTCCATGAAAGAATCGTCAAAAAATTATCTGCCGCTGACACTTGCTCACAGCATGTCAGATATAGGATATGATGCAAAAGCATATCATAATCACAGTGTTTATTATTATCAGAGAGATAAGTCCCATCCAAACCTGGGATATGATTTTAAGGGACAGGGTAGAGAATATTCATTCAAAGAGACATGGCCCGAATCAGATCTTGAAATGATAGACAAGACGACTTCTGATTTCCTTACACCTGATGAAAACGGTGAGATAAAGCCGTTCAGTGTATATTATCTTACAGTCAGCGGACATCTTGAGTACAACTTTTATGATGATGACATGGCGATAAAAAACAGGGAAGTAGTAGAGGATATGCCGTTGTCTGATGCATGTAAGGCATATATGGCGGCTAACATAGAGCTGGACAAGGCAATTGAACTTTTGATTGAAAGGCTGAAAGAAGCCGGGGAGCTTGACAATACCGTGATAGCTCTGGCCGGAGATCATTATCCCTATGGGCTCGATGCATCTGAAATAAGCGAATTCAGAGGGCATGAGACAGACGAAGAATATGAACTTTACAAAAGTACATTTTTGCTGTGGACACCGGACATGGAGCCTGAGACAGTGGATAAGCTAAGCAGCAATATGGATATATTACCTACTTTATGTAATATGTTTGGCATAGAGTACGACTCAAGGCTGTTAATGGGGAAAGATATTTTCTCCGAAAGTGAGGGATTTGTTGTATTTAAGGATAAGGACTGGATAAGCGAAAGGGGAAGCCGGAAATCCCTTGAAGGGAAAGACGATGAATATGTGGCGGCTGCAGATAAAAAGGTTGCGGATATGTTCGCCTATTCTGCACTTGTTATTGACAGAGATTATTATTATTATCTTAAACCGTACCTGTAAATAAAAAATCTCCTGATACTTGACAGTACAGGAGATTTTTATGTAGGCCTATAGGACAAAAAGAGTTGGTAAAAGCCGCTATAATCGTTGAAATTCAA
>UQNJ01000013.1 GCA_900542295.1 uncultured Eubacteriales bacterium
GTACCCTAGTTATTGGGACTAGGGTACCACCAACTCTTTTTGTCCTATAGGCCTATAAAAACGGATATGACCTATAGGTCATGTCCGTTTTTTGTCATAGCTTTAAATTTTTTCAAAGTCATCCACACCGTGCTTGCAAAGCGGGCAGATGAAATCATCAGGCAAAGAGTCGCCCTCATATACATATCCGCAAATCTTGCAGACATAACCGTGTTTTTCCTCTTCGATTTTAGGTTGAGGCTTCGGCTTTATATGTTCAAAGTAGTAAGCATATGTTACGGAAGGTTCTTCTCTTAAAACTTCGGCTTCCGTAATCTCGGCAATGAATAGGGTATGAGTACCGTAATCATAAGAATCCACTACTTTTGCCGACATAAATGCGTTAGTTCCCTCTGTGACATACAAAAGACCGTTGGCACTGCGTGCAACACTGTTTTCAAAGTCTGCAAACTTGTCGGTGTCTTTGCCGCTGGCAAATCCGAAACGCTTGAATGTATCAAAAGATGTGTCCTCGGCTAAAACAGATATATTAAATATACCGGTGTTTAGAATCATGTCATGAGTGTAATTGGCCTTGTTTACAGCAATATTGATTCTGTTAGGCGAGCTTGTAAGCTGTGCGGCAGTATTGATGATACAGCCGTTGTCCTTGCTGTCCGCCTTTGCAGAGAGAACGAACAAGCCGTACGACAGCTTTTGGAATGCAGTTGGGTCAACTGTGGCCTCTGCCATTGCAGCTTCATCCAAAACAGGCTTCTCAAAACGAGGGATAGTAGCTGAAATTGCATTTACAAGAGCGTTTATTTGTTCGTCTTGTTCAGGCTTCAGAGATGACTTCAGAGTTAAGGTTTCTTCCAATATGGTCATATCCTTACATTCTGAAATAATCTTTTTCATAAGACCGCCGCTTGTAGGCGCCCATGAACCGTTTTCGACAAATGCAACTGTACGGTTTTGGATATTATGAGCCGCAAGGTCGTTGAGAAGCTCTTCCATTGAAACGAAAATACCGGCATTGTAAGTGGTTGAAGCAAACAGCAGATGACTCCATTTGAATGCAGCTGCTATGATTTCTGAAGCAGGGGTAACAGAAACATCGAACATGACTGTTTTTATTCCCATATCACGAAGACGAGATGAGATTATCTCGGCAGTGTTTTCGGTGTTGCCGTAAACGGAAGCATATGCTATCATTACACCTGTTTCTTCCGGAGTGTAAGTGCTCCATTTTACATATTTATCAAAGTAATCTTCTAAGTTTCTTCTCCATACGAAGCCGTGAAGAGGGCAAATCATTTTTATGTCAAGACCATGAACCTTTTTCAGCATGGACTGAACTTGAGGTCCGTATTTTCCTACGATGTTGCAGTAATAGCGGCGAGCCTCGTCCATATATTCGTTGTCGAAGTCCACCTCGTCAGCAAAAATTGCTCCGTTCATTGCGCCAAAAGTTCCGAAAGCATCTGCAGAGAACAGGGTTCTTGAAGTTTCGTCATAAGTAATCATAACTTCCGGCCAGTGAACCATAGGTGCAAAGATAAATTTAAGCACATGATGACCTGTGTTCAGAGTATCTCCCTCCTTGACTATGAAAGCCTTTTTGGAAAGATCTATATTAAAGAACTGGTCTATCATGGTAAGAACCTTTTGGTTACATACTATTTTGACATCCGGATATCTGAGCATAAGTTCTGTGAGAGTTGCGGAGTGATCCGGCTCCATATGCTGAATTACTACGAAATCAAGCTTTTTTCCGTTAAGAGCGTGTTCTACATTCTGAAAGAATGTGCCGCTGACAGCTTTGTCAACAGTGTCAAAAAGGACATTTACATCATCAAGCAGCAGGAATGAGTTATATGAAACGCCACGAGGAACAGAATATACGCCTTCAAACATCGAGAGGCGTCTGTCGTTTGCTCCTACCCAGATAAGATCGTCTAAAACTTTTTTAGTGCAGTACATTAAAACTACCTCCTTTTTAAATCTAAAGTAATTATACCATAGCAAGGCAAAAAATTAACAAAAAAATGATAATTTGCTACATCATTTGTTGACCGTTTATAATAAGGGAAAAGGTTACATTAAGCGCTTCGGCAGCTTTTTTGCATAATATCATGCGACCCAAGAATATTTCAAAATATTCAAGAAGAGTTGATGTTGCTGTGTCTATGGTCAGTGTCAGGCTGATTTCGTCGGCGGTTATATGAACTTCCGACGCCGTAACAGAATAATTTACTCTGTCATGAATATCGAATTGTGCATGAGACCTGTTTCTCACACGGGAGCGGCGAACATCGGTTTTGTCTGCTATTATTAGTGCTGCTGCAACAGGATTTACCGGAAAAGCCGTTGATTCGTCATGGTTGCCTATGGCAGTAACGACAGTTGCTATATCCTCCGGCTTCATATTCATTCTGTCAAGCAGTCTGAAAGCCATTACCGCACCGCTTTGAGCGTGGTCGACTCTATTGACTATATTACCTATATCGTGCAGGTATCCGGCTATTCTGGCAAGCTCGATTTGATGGTCGTCATAACCTAAAATCTTTAGAATTCTGCCGGCAAGTTCCGATACCTTATGCACATGAGCAAAGCTGTGCTCCGTGTAGCCAAGGGCAAGGAGCGACTCGTCTGCCTTGGAAATATAGGTTTTTATATCTGTATTATTTTTTACATCTTCAAAGGACACATTCATATTTATCACCATTTATTATAAACCTTTTCTGCAAAACCAAGAAAATCTTTAACTTCGATAGCAGTGCCATCGTCAAGAATTACTTTGCCGCTGTATTTTCCGAAGACTTGATGCTGGTCAGAAGAAATGATTTTTGCATCGGTAAGAGACGCTCTGTCAATTATAGGCATAAAATCCATTTCAAAGCGGCCATCGTCACTGGTAAAGGTCCAGGGACTCATATAATCTTCTATCATGTCTGCGGTGCAGGCTTCTTTGCCGGCCGGACCGCAGCATCCGCCTCTTGTTACATATTTTTTGTTCTTCATAGGTATGTTGAAGCTTACCTGACTGAGCTTGTGGGCCTTATTGTTGTAGAATATCATGTTTTCACTGGCAGCGGAAGTATCACCGAAGCCGTACCCTATGTTCCAGCCCAATGGTACTCCGCCTATTTGGCCGGAGGCGCTTCCCCAGTACCATGTATTCTTGTATGTCCATACGCCTCTTCCCCAGTCGAGAACGCCGAAAGCTTCGCCCTCCTTGAATTCATATGTTTTGCCGTCAAACTCCACATATCCTGTGGCAGGCATGCAATTTATTTTTTGGTTGTAATAAAAGGCAGTCTTTTTTTCTTTGAACGGAGTTGCAATAACCATAGATTCTGTTTCTGGACATTGCAGCCTGATTTGACCCTTGATAGCCTTATCCCCGTCAAATTTTTTCATGTAAAATGTAAGAAGCCTGTGGTCGCCGTTATGTTTAAACTCAATGCTGTAGTTCTTATTGCCGCTTTTTACATCTCCTGACACACTGGAGGAAGGCATATTACGTCTGCCCATTGTGAAGGCGGACATAGGACTTGTTGTCTTTTGCCATGGGATTCTGAAATCAAGTAAGGAAATACTATCCAGACCCATATACGAATTATCGGCAATAGTCAGAGCGACAGCAAAATCGTCGCAGGCTATAAGATAGTAATCCCATTCTTTTATTCTGAATTTACAGGCTTTAATTGCAGCTCTGTCATAGGTTAGCAGGAGCTCTTTGGCATAACCTGCTTCTATCAGATGCCCGTCGCTGTTTAGCAGCGGATGATTTTTTATGATTTGATGCTGTGCCATGATATACCTCCTTTAGAGTCCAATATATATCTATCGTAACAAAAATATTTTAAATTGGCAAGCAAGGGTGTGTAAAGGAATGATCAAAATATGTGCCGGATTGAAATTCAAGTCTGAGTTGTGATAAAATAAATGTGAAATTATCCTGCTCTACCTTTGGTGGATGTATAACACTATGATAATATATTAAAATCTTCTCTGTAAAAGGGAGGAAAGAAGAATGAATCAAGAAAAAATAGGTAAATTTATAGCGCAGCTCAGAAGGGAAAGGGGTTTGACGCAGGAACAGCTTGGAGAAATGCTTGGCATAACAGGTAAGGCTGTGTCGAAATGGGAAACCGCCAAAAGTCTGCCTGATCCTTCATTATATAAACCTATATGTGCAATCTTTGAAATAACATTGACGGAGCTGTTTAACGGCGAGCGGATATCCGCAGAAAATGCAGTTGAAAAGACCGATCAGGTATTGAGTGAATTTGTAAAAAAATCTGTTGTAAGCAAAACTGTAAATATATTTACTGCGGTCTTAATAGTTGTGGGAATAGTATTTATTTTTGCTTCGGCAGTAAGCGGTCTTGGTATAACAGCATCTATAGTTATGATTTCAGCAGGACTGTTGTTTTTTCTCTTGAGCTTTGCAATCAGGATTAGCGTATGGAGGCTGAGCGGAAGCAAAGTTGTAAAAAATACAGGTATGGAATTTTCCGGAGCTCTGACGATTGTCTTTATCACATTGAAACTGATGGGGTATATAAAATGGCCGTGGGTATGGGTTCTTTCGCCGATTTGGATTTCGGTTGCAGCGGTAATCGGGATTGTAGTGATAGGATTATTGATAGTTGCGGTTACGGATTGGATAAAAAAAAGAAAATGAAAATATGAAGATTCTTAAGACTTTTAGTAGGGGACTTTAGTTATAATAAGAGGAGGGAAAACCATGAAGTCGATTTACAACATATGTTTCAGTCCTACCAGATCGACAATGGCAGCAGCAGAACAAATTACAGAGGCTTTCGGCTGCGATAAAAAAACAGTTGACTTATGCAAAGAAATTTCCGAGGAAATAAATATAACAAGTGACAGCGCAGTTGTATTCTCGGTTCCGTGCTATGGTGGAAGAGTGCCGGAGACAGCATCAGAAAGGCTGAAAAAAATTAAAGGCAGAAATACTCCGGCGATTCTATGTGTAACTTTCGGGAACAGAGATTATGAAGATGCACTCATAGAACTTTCTGATATTGCTGAGTCAGGGGGGTTTAAGGTAATTGCAGGATGCTGCATTGTTACGGAGCATAACATAATGCATATATTCGGTCAGGGCCGGCCTGACAGCAACGATAAGGAAGAGATTGACGATTTTGCTGAAAAAGTAGCAGAAAAGATTAAAATGGGATATACATGCAAGCCTTTATTACCGGGGAACCATCCGTACAAGGAGCGTCACGGCGGTAATGTGCCTGTTCTGACAGACGAGGGGAAGTGCATCAGTTGCGGACTTTGTGAGAGAGAATGTCCGGTAGGAGCAGTAGGAGAACGGGGCAGAAGTACGAATAAAGACATTTGTATAGGGTGTATGCGTTGTATTAAAATTTGTCCTTTTAACAGCAGGAGCTTGCCGGATGAATAACTGTCCAAACTGATTGAAAAGCTAAGGCCTGCCTGCGAGCAGAGAAAAAATAATGAATTCTATTTGTAGGAGATTGTGGTATAATAAGCAAAAAGGTAAAGGAGAATTTTAATGGTTTATTTGGGTTGTCACCTGACCTCTTCAAAAGGATATGTAAATATGGCAAAGGAGGCCGTTTCAATAGATGCAGATACACTGCAATTTTTTACAAGAAATCCACGAGGAGGAAAGGCGAAAGAAATCAATCCGGAGGATGTAAAAAGATATCTTGAGCTTGCCGAAACGAATAAATTCGGAAAAGTCGTAGCTCATGCGCCTTATACATTGAACCCTTGTTCAAAGGAACAAAAGACAAGAGAATTTGCACATATGGTAATGACAGACGATTTGGAAAGAATGGAATACATACCGGGCAATTATTATAATTTTCATCCCGGCAGCCATGTGGGACAGGGAGTAGATGCCGGAATAGATATGATAAGCGAAATGCTCAACGATATAATGAGACCGGAGCAAACGACGACGGTACTTCTTGAAACAATGGCAGGAAAGGGCAGCGAAATAGGCAGAAGCTTTGAAGAGTTGAAAAGGATAATAGACAAAGTAAGTCTAAAGGATAAAATAGGAGTATGTCTTGATACATGTCATGTACATGACGCAGGCTACGACATTGTCAACGATTTTGACGGTGTACTCAGCGAGTTTGACGAAATCATAGGGCTGAAATATCTTAAGGCTCTCCATATAAATGACAGTAAAAATCCTATGGGTGCCCGCAAGGACAGACATGATATCATAGGCGCAGGATATATAGGAAAAGATGCTTTTGCAAAGATACTTAATCACCCTAAGATACAAGGCCTCCCGTGTGTGCTGGAGACTCCGCAGGAAAGCCTTGCCGGTTATGGTGAAGAAATAAAAATGCTCAGGGAGATGATATAAAATGAAACAAACAGACATTCTTGTAATCAATCCGGGTTCGACAACCACTAAAATAGCGGTTTTCAGGAACTTGGAGGTGTTGTTTGAAGAAACGATAACGCATGACCCGGAAAAACTCAAAAGTATGGGAGATATTTTCGGGCAGATGGAATTCAGAGAAGAGCTGATAAGAGAAAGCATGAAAAAACACGGCTATGAGATGGCTTGTCTGTCGGCAGCAGTTGGAAGAGGCGGAATGATTGTAGGTCTTCACGGAGGTGGATATAAGGTAACACCAAAGCTGTGTGAAGCTATGAGAAGCCCCGAGAATCCGCCTCATGCTTCAAGCATGGGTGCAGAGCTGGCATACAGTATTGCCGAGCCTTTAGGAAAACCGGCATTTATATATGATTCCACAATGGGATGCGAGCTGACTGAGGTTGCAAAGGTAACAGGACTTGACGGAGTAGAAAAATACGGATGCTGCCATGTGCTTAATTCGAGAGCGCAGGGCATGAATTATGCAAACTCAATAGGCAGAAAATACGAAGAGTTGAATCTGATAGTTGCCCACTTAGGTGGCGGAATATCTGTGAGCGCTCATCAAAACGGCAAGATAATAGATGAGTCAACATATGATGACGGACCTATGGCGCCTGAAAGAACAGGCGGAATACCTCTTATACTATGGACTAAACTGTGTTTCTCGGGCAGGTATACGGAAAAAGAGATAGGGAAACTTATTAGCGGAAGAGGTGGGTTGATGTCTTACCTTGGAGTTACCGATTGCAGAGAAGTTGAAAAAATGATAGACGGGGGGAATCAAAAGGCAAAGCTTGTTTACGAAGCCATGGCATATCAGGTGTCAAAGGCAATAGCAGAAATGTCAGTGGCTCTTAGGGGCAATGTTGACGCTGTAATTCTGACAGGCGGAGCAGCCCATTCAAAGATGCTTACGGGAATGGTCAGAGAATATGCCGGTCACATAGGCGAGTTTGTGCTTATGCCCGGCGAGAACGAACTTGAGGCTCTGGCAAAAGGAGCTCAGAGAATTTTGAACGGAGAAGAAGAAGGAAGGATATATTAAATGAAGCTTTTATTTGTAAATGCATGCATAAGGGATGAAAAATCGAGAACATACGAATTATGCAAGGATTTTCTTGAAAAGTTCAAAAAAGCAAAGCAGGGAGAATTTTGGGAAATCGAAGAACTGAAATTAGACGAATTAAACATAGAGCCGCACAGTAAGACGAGTCTTGCAAATAGGGATAAAATGATTTCCGCAGGCAATTTTGACGATGAGGAGTTTACTTTTGCGAAGCAATTTATAGAGGCTGACATGGTACTGGTAGGGGCACCTTACTGGGATTTATCTTTCCCGGCTAAATTGAAAATTTATCTGGAGCGCTGTTCTGTGACAGGACTTACCTTTATATACACCCCCGAGGGTATTCCAAAGGGACAGTGCAAAGCTGAAAAACTCATATATCTTACAACTTCCGGCAGTGCGATTGCAGATTTTAATTTGGGATATGAATATGTAAAGAGTCTTTGCTGCAATCTTTTCGGCCTTAAAAAAACATATTTTGCCGCAGCGGAAGAACTTGACATAATCGGAAAAGATGTTAAAAAAATAATGGATGATACCAAGGATAAAATTACCGATATAGTAAGAGCTCTTTAGACCGTATATTTGAAAAAACCGCACTCATAATAATCTTATGAGTGAGAGAATTTTAGAAATTTTAGTTTTTATTCTAGGCGGAACTGCTTATGGGCTAATGGAGACTCTTTTCAGAGGGCACACCCATTGGACTATGGTAATAACAGGAGGTGCATGCGTGCTTACATTGTTTATGCTGCACGGATGGCTTATGAATATTCCATTAACGGCGGCTGCTGCTGTCGGAGCCTTGGTGGTAACGGTGTATGAATTTTTTGTGGGAATAATCGTTAATGTGCAGTTTGGCTGGCATGTATGGGATTATTCAGCACAGCCCGGGAACATCATGGGGCAGATTTGCCCTCTGTTTACAGCGATATGGTTTTTATTATGTTTTGCGTTCTTCGGAATAGTAAGAATCTTTATATGATAAGGAGATAATATGTTAAATTACAGCAAACTTCAAAACGGCAGTGATATAAGAGGAGTAGCTCTTGAGGGTAAAGAAGAGGTAAACCTCGGAAAAGAGGAAACGCTGAGGCTGACTGCATCATTTGCAAAATGGCTTTCGGGAAAAGAAAACAAGCCTGTAGAGGAATTGAAGATTTCCATAGGCCACGACAGCAGACTGACAGCTAAGCCTCTTAAAAACGCTGCTGTTGAGGCGCTTACCCTGCTTGGAGCTACGGTGCTTGACTGCGGCCTTGCATCAACTCCTGCGATGTTCATGTCCACAGTTTTTGATGATACAAGATGTGACGGCGCAATAATGATAACGGCAAGCCATTTGCCTGAAAACCGAAATGGATTTAAGTATTTTAGCAAAGAGGGAGGCCTTGATAAATCAGATATCAGAGAAATTATTTCTATTGCCGAAACACTTGATTTAACATTTACGGAGAATGGCAAGCCTTGCGTAAGTTCGGTAAAATCAGATCTTATGGATACATATGCGACTTATCTTCGTGATAAGATTAAGAAAGAAGTGGGCGGTGAGGAGCCGCTTAAAGGACTTAAAATCGTAGTGGATGCAGGAAACGGTGCAGGTGGATTTTACGCATATAATATTTTGAAGCCACTGGGAGCAGACATATCGGGAAGCCAATTTCTTGAGCCTGACGGCAGATTCCCCAATCACCAGCCTAATCCCGAAAACAAAGAGGCTATGGCTTCAATATGCCGTGCGGTAAAAGAAAACAATGCGGACTTGGGAATTATATTTGATACTGATGTGGACAGATCCTCGGCAGTTGACGCTTTCGGAAAAGAGATAAACAGAAATGCAATAGTTGCTATGGCGGCGGCGCTGATTGCCGCAGAACATCCGGGAACAACTGTTGTTACAGACAGCATAACCAGCGACCAGCTTACTGAATATCTTGAAAAGTGTTTAGGTCTAAAGCACCTGAGATTTAAAAGAGGATATAAAAATGTCATAAATAAAGCTATAGAGCTGAACGAGCAGGGAACGGACAGTCAGCTTGCCATAGAAACATCAGGTCATGCCGCATACAAGGATAATTATTTCTTGGACGACGGTGCTTATCTTGCCACTAAAATAGTCATAAAGACAGCTCAGCTGAAACAGTCAGGGGTAGGTCTTGATGTTGTGCTGAGCAGTCTTAAAGAACCTATTGAGTCGGTTGAATACAGATTTTCCGTTAATCGTGATGATTTTGGTGATTATGCTGAGAAAATCATTGAAGACCTGAGAGTGCAGGTGAGTCAAAAGGGAAAAGAACAAGGGATTTTTTTGTCAGAGCCTAATTACGAAGGTGTAAGAATAAATTTTGACCGAGAAAACTTGAAGGGTTGGTGTCTTCTCAGAAAATCTCTGCATGACCCTAAAATGCCGCTTAATATAGAGGTTACAAAAGGAAACTGCCGGGAGATCCTGAATTTTATTCTCGAATTTGCTGAAAATTATGATATTTCACTGTAATTTACACTCTGACAGGAAAAATTTTATGAATTTACTACAAAAGTGTTGACAGGATATCACTGTTTAGGGTATGGTATTAATATATTTTGAGGAAAGGAGACTCACAATGCAGAACAGTATCTATGGAGCAATGATGATGATGGGGATGTGCATGGATATGGCCATGTGCAATATTTCTCGTGCGTTGCTTCAAGACTTATGATACTTTCAAAGAGTGGGTTCTCTATAGGAACTTTAGAAGATACATAAGCAGGAAGTAAACGCTTCCTGCTTATTTTTTTAGAAAGGAAGCTGAGAAATGATAGAACTGAAACATTTGAGCAAGGTCTATGATAACGGCAAAACTAAAGTTGAAGCAATAAAAGATATAAATCTTACTATTGAAGACGGCGATATTTTTGGTATCATAGGACTTTCGGGAGCGGGGAAAAGCACTCTGATAAGGTGTGTAAATTTCCTTGAAGAACCGACATCAGGACAGGTTATATTCGATGGTGTAGACTTGGGGACAATAAGTCATAAAGAACTTTTGAAAAAGAGACAGTCTATGTCTATGATATTTCAAAATTTCAATTTGCTGAGCCAGAGAACAGCACTTGGAAATATATGTTACCCTTTGGAAATAGCAGGGGTGGATAAAAAGAAAGCTAAAGAAAAAGCAAGAAAGCTGCTTGATATAGTAGGCCTTTCAGAAAAGGAAAACGCTTATCCGGTTCAGCTTTCCGGAGGTCAGAAACAGAGAATAGCTATAGCAAGGGCTCTTGCAACAGACCCTAAAGTTCTTCTCTGTGATGAGGCAACCAGTGCTCTTGACCCTACTACGACTGCATCAATATTGAATTTGCTCAAAGAAATCAACAAGACTATGGGAGTTACAATTATTATCATAACCCATGAGATGAAAGTAATAGAGCAGATATGCAACAAGGTTGCGGTAATAGATAACAGCAATATTGTGGAAGAGGGTCTTGTGAAAGATGTTTTTACAGCTCCGAAGTCACATATCGCCAAACAGCTGATACTGCCTAAAAATGAGGGAGTTCCTGAAGCAGACGGGTTCAGATGTTTACGACTTGTATTTGACGGAACATCTGCTTTCGAACCGATAATCTCTGCACTAAGCCGTCAATGCAGTGTTGATGTGAATATTCTGGGTGCAAATACAAAAAACATTGAGGGTGTAGCATACGGACAGATGTTGATTCAGATGCCTGAGGACGAACAAAAGGTTGCCGATATAAAGGCTTTCTTGGATTCAAAAAAAGTAAAATACAAGGAGGAAGGTTTGAATGTTTAATGGTGCAATGGTAGAACTTTTGGGTACGGCACTGTGGGAAACCGTTTACATGGTAATAATATCTACGATTCTTGCATATGTTCTGGGTCTTCCGATAGGTATAGTACTTAATATTACAAGTAAGGACGGGGTTTGTCCCAACAAGGCAGTAAACTCGGTACTGGGAGTCATAGTAAATGTGTTTCGTTCCATACCTTTCTTGATTCTTCTTATATGGATGTTGCCTTTTACTATGAAAATAGTCGGAACTATGGTAGGACCTACTTCGGTAATAGTGCCCCTTGTAGTTTCGGCGGCGCCTTTTGTAGGAAGAATGGTAGAGTCATCTCTTAACGAAATAGATCACGGTGTTATTGAAGCGGCTCAGTCTATGGGTTCAAGCTCATGGCAGATAATATATAAAGTTCTGATTCCTGAGGCAAAGCCATCACTTCTTATAGGTGCGGCAATCTCTGTTACAACTATTTTAGGGTATTCTGCTATGGCCGGAATTGTAGGCGGAGGCGGACTTGGAGCCGTTGCAACTAATTACGGACTTTACCGTTACAATAATGAAGTGATGCTTGTTACAATAGTCATAATCGTTGTTATCGTACAGATTTTCCAGGAAATAGGTATGATGATGGCGAAAAAGTTAGATAAGAGATTAAAATAAAATATAAAAGGAGAAGAAAGATGAAAAAGAAAATTGTCAGCATACTGGTATTGATTTTAGCTCTTGGTTCTGTGCTTGCCCTTACAGGCTGCGGAAGCAAGGATGATGATGAAAAGGTTATTAAAGTAGGTGCAACACCAGCTCCTCATGCAGAGGTTCTTGAAGTTGTCAAAGAGAAACTTGCAGAGGATGGTTATACTCTGGAAATCGTAGAATATAACGATTACATTTTACCTAACAAGGCAGTTTCCGTAGGAGATATAGATGCTAACTATTTCCAGCACATAAGTTACCTTAATAATTACAACGAAGAAAACGAAACTGAGCTTGTAAGTGCGGGAAACATTCACTACGAACCGTTTGCGCTCTATCCGGGAAAGACTTCTTCTATTGATTCTCTTGGAGAGGGTGCAAAGATAGCTGTTCCAAATGATGGTACAAATGAGGGAAGAGCGTTGAAGCTTCTTGAAGCAGAAGGACTGATAAAGCTTGACCCTGAAGCAGGCTTCCTTGCAACAAAGGTTGATATCATCGAAAATCCTAAAAATATTGAAATCGTAGAGATGGAGGCAGCACAGCTCCCGAGAGTGCTGACAGATGTTGATATGGCTGTTATAAACGGCAACTATGCCATAGACGCAGGTCTTAAGCTGGCAGATGCAATTGCTATTGAAGCTGATGACTCTGAGGCTGCCGAGGCTTATGCCAATGTAGTTGCTGTTCAGAAAGGAAATGAAAACAGTGATAAAATTAAAGCTTTGGTTAAGGCTTTACAGTCAGAAGAAGTTAAAAAATTCATGGAAGAGACTTATGGCGGAGCAGTAGTGCCATTGTTCTAAAAAGGTAAAGGGAGCCTTCAAAAATAGGCTCCCTTTTATTGTATTTTACAGCTGCTTGTATTTTGTCACTTCGCCGTTTTCAAAGTATACACTGTAGCCTCTGCCGGCTGCCGGTATCCATTCCCAAAAGACTGAGGGTGAAAGCTTTAAAAGATGACACATACATGCGGCAATTACACCGCCATGACAGACTACAGTCGAAATGCAGTCTTTCTTGCTGTGGCGGTTTGAAAGTTCGAGTAGTCGGTGATATCCCAACAGTTCTTTTAACCCTTTTTCTGTTCTCATAGAAAAGCTGTTTGCAGATTCTCCGCCGGGAAAGGTAAATGAACCTGTTTTGTCATTCATCCACTCATCAAATCCGGGAAGTTCTTTTAGCTCGTTGAAAGTTTTGCACTCCCACTCTCCGAAATTCATCTCTTTCAAATCCGATATGATTTTATATGGAACAGAACCGTAAATGGTTTCGAGTGTCTGATTGGCTCTTAACATGCCGGAAGAGTAAAAGTGCATGCCCTCTGAGTTGGGATATACTCCTTCTGCCTTGAAATTTTCGATTTCAATGAGCCCCTCTTCAACAAGGGGAAGGTCTTCCCACCCATAGTACCACTTATTTAATATGCCCTGAGTTATTCCGTGTCGTATGAAATGAATACAAGATATCATAATCGCTCCTTACTTGATCTGCTGACCTATGCCGCAGAATACTCTGTAGACTTCTTCTGCTTCGCCTGCAAGATACATCATGGCTCTTCCTGTCGCCTCACGCCATGCCCGTAGAGTTTTATCTACAGGGACTATACCCTGAGAAATATCGTTTACTATTATTATTTTGTCTTTAAATTCGTCTTTGTGAGACTTAAGAGCTTCCACAACATCTATATCCTGTTTTACTAACTGTAAAAACACTTTTTCAATATTACAGTATGCCCTTGAATCATGCGGGATTCCCCGGCCTTCGCAGCATATATGAACGTCTTCATCCGTAATGCCGAATTTTTGCTTTGCAAAATTCAGTTTGCCCTGATATGCACCGCCGAAAATTAAAATCATAAATAACCTCCTTAAAGAATGAACATCGCAAATATTCCGAAAAGCTCTCCCCATACGATAGAGAATCCGGCGATATCTCCGCTCATGCCGCCTAATTGTCTTTTTGCAAAAACAGTAGCAAAATAAGTCGATATTGCGGTGGTGACAGCTACAAGAGCGGAAGGCAACGGATAAGTTGCCAGAAGTCCGCCTATCACACAATATATGATTACTTGAATAAGAACTATCAGGACTGCTTTTTTCTTTTGCTTTTTATCTTCAGCACCGGCACCTTGTGCGTACTGGCTGTGACCTATAGGTTTTCGGAGCAGTACATTGACTGACGCAACAGCTCTGCTTATGATAGGAATTATGCATAAATCAATAAAGTCTATCCCTACGCTTACTGCTGTTGACATGAAAGAATAATAGGCCAAGAGCATAAAAACGAGGCTGACGACTGAAAATGCACCACAGTGAGAATCTTTTAGAATGAGTTGCTTTTCCTCAAGAGGCTTTCGTGACATTATCGCATCGCAGCAATCCATAAAGCCGTCAAGATGCATAAAACCGCATAATGCAAAAGGTATAAAAGTTATAAGGAATGAGAGCACCAAATAGGGAAACCCCAACCATACAAGTCCTACGGACAGTGCAGCCCACAGTGCGCCTAATATCATTCCTACAGTTGGAAGAAGTGCCAGCATATAATTTTTAAGATCATTGTCCCATTTTTTTAAGGGACAAGGGATTGTTAAAAAGTTTCCCCAAGCCATAAATAATCCTGTAATAATTTTCATTAAATTCCCCCTTTATTTGTAGTGATTTACGAATCCGTAAGAAACTTCCAGAACTTGCCGGCATATATCGGCAAGACATCTGTCTATATAAGCAAGACCCTGTCTGTATTTTTCTGTAAGTTCATCATATATAAACGCATCAGAATATATATAGTCGGAAACGAAAACTGTATTTCCGGTACGCTCTGCAAACTCCAAAAGCTGCATTGAGACTCTGACTGGTGCATCCAGATTGACAGTACCGTCAGGTCGGAACATTTCGTTTGATAAAAGTGCCGTAACACTATCCAAAAGAAATACACCATTGCTGCTTACAGGCCTTCCGGACAAAGTGACTCCGCTGAGGCAGGCGCATATATCTGTACTTTGCTCTATTGTATCGAATCCCCAGCCTTCACGCTCTTTGATATGGCGAGCAATACGCAACATATCCTCATCATCCGAAGGTTGCATAGTAGCTAAATAATACAACGGAAGATTTTTCTCCTCGGCCATAAAACGAGCAAGCTCCTGAGCATGATAAGATTTGCCGTTTTTACAGCCTCCGCTTATGAAAATATTCATTAAAAGAAGTTTCCTTTCTCAGCTTCAGCCAAATAGTCTGCATCTATTGCGCCTTCTTCAAAAGTTGCCATACCGCTCATTGCAGCACAGGCAGTTTCGATGATATTGAAGCTTATAGGACATCCGCTTCCTTCACCGAGTCTCATTTTTAGATTAAAATAAGGCTTAAGACCTATTGAATCTGCGGCTATTAAATACCCTTGCTCTTTTGAAAGGTGAGAGCCGAACATGAAGTTGGCAGAATTTGGAGCAAGTTTTACTGCACTTAGAGCAGCTACGGCAGATATATATCCGTCTACTACCACAGGAATTCGATATAAAGCCGCACCTAAAAATGCACCGGTCATTGCACATATATCAAATCCGCCGACTTTTGCGAGAATATCTACAGTGTCGCAGCCTTGACACTCTGATGCTGCCTTTTCGACAATTTTTATCTTTTTTTCAAGTCCTTCGTCACCTAATCCGCCGCCTCTTCCGACTACATCTGAGGCTTTTGCTCCTGTAAGAGCAGCAAGGACACATGAGCTTGTAGTGGTATTTCCGATTCCCATTTCTCCGACACCTAATATGTCATAGCTGCAATCTTTTACCGCTTTTGCAGCGGATATGCCCTCGAGAATTGCTTTTACAGCCTGTTCTCTTGTCATGGCAGGCTCTGCGGCAAGATTTCCTGTGCCTTTTCCGAGACTTCTGTTTAAAATCTTTTTAGTAAGTTTACCGTTTTCGATAGGGGAATTTGTATATAGAGTTTCAGGGATAGGCAGCTTAACTCCCATATCTATGACTAAAAGATCTATGCCGAAATATTTGGCCATAGAGCTTACTCCTGTTAGACCTCGTGTAAAGTTTATGGTTTGAGATAAAGTTACGGATTGAGGTGCAGATGCAACGCCCTCCTGCACTACTCCATTATCGGCAGACATGATTACGATGGCTTTTTTCTTTATTTCATTTTTAACATTGCCGGTTATTCCTGCCATCTGAATTGAAATGTCTTCCAGTGTTCCCAAAGCACCTGTAGGCTTTGCAAGGATTTTTTGGCGTTCTCTTGCTGAGGCCAACGACTCCTCGTACAAAGTACCGTTTTCTGAAATTTCTGATAAAATTTGATCCAAAAGTTGCTGCATAATACCCTCCTTGAAATTATATATAACCATATTTTGACAGCCATTTCAGACATTCGAGGCATTCAAATGCTTCAATGGTAAATGTTACATTACTGTTGCAGTAATTTTCAATGGTGTCAAAAATTGAAATCATGTTCATTGAGCCGGATTCGAAGGACCCATGGGAGTCTTTGTCACCGTAATTGTTGTGGAGATGGAAGTGACCTATATAAGGCGAAAGGGTCTTGATCCATGTTTCCACGGAAATATTCTTTTGTGTCATTGCATTTGCGTGACCGGTATCGAGGCATAGCTTTATGCGATTATCTGAAATTTTTTTCATCATATCAAGAAGCATATAAGGCTCATCTTCCAGTACATTTTCGATATAAATGTTGAAGTTTTCGGGTTTGTTTGCCATGAACTCCTGCCAAAAGTCTGCGCCTTTTTCTGCGTGCCATTCTTTGAAATATATGAAAGGAAGCCATCCGTTGTGGACTATCATATCTTTAACACCTATGGAGGAACATACTTCATATGCTTCTTCCAAGCGGGATTTTGCCATAATACGTGCACGGCGGTCAATTCCTGTCGGATATATTTCAGTAAAAGGCCCATGAAGAAATGCACGGAGCTTGCCTGATTTTATAAAGTCTTGCCGCATTTCAGACAGCAAGTTTTCCCTGTTTGACGGGTCGAGAGATTCTGAAATGCAGGTATGGTTATATTCAATACCGACTCCATATTCGGCAGCTGTTTCTATTGCATTTTTTTGAAAAGTTGCGATATATAATCGGTTTTTGATGTTTAACATAAATCGGGTTCCTGTAGTGTATAATAAATGCTTTTATTTTGTTGCCGTACTTGGACAACACTGTTAATTATTATACCATAAAACCCAAGTGAAAAAAAGGTAGTTGCCGTGGAATCCCAATGTTGCATGAATGATAATTTTTTGATAAAATTATTATGTGGCTTAATTTAACTGAGAAGAGGGAATAATTATGAGCAAAAAAATGCAAAGCAACATCTTGCTTCTTATCACAGCTTTTATTTGGGGATCTTCTTTCGTTGCACAAAAAAGCGGAATGGATTATATTGAACCATTCACTTTTAACGGTATAAGAACTTTGATAGGCGGATTGGTGCTGATACCTGTAATTTTGTTTATGAGCAGAGGAAAAGAAACATCTGCAAAGACTACAGAGATTAGTACAGAAGAAGAGGCAAAAAACAAAAAAACTCTTATCGTGGGCGGCATCTGCTGCGGAACGGCATTGTTTGTGGCAAGCTCTTTCCAACAGTTTGGAGTAAGTTATACGACGGCAGGAAAGGCAGGCTTTATTACGACGCTTTATGTAGTAATCGTACCTATCTTGAGCGTACTTTTGAGAAAAAAGGTAAGGCCGATAATGTGGCTGTGCGTAGTTATGGGCGCTGTAGGTCTTTATCTGTTGTGCATGACCGATGCATCTTTTAGACTTACTTTCGGCGATTCACTTGTATTGCTTTGTGCAGTATTTTTTGCAATACATATTATGACGGTAGATTATTTTATAACAAAAGCTGATGGTGTTAAACTTTCGTGTATACAATTTCTTACCGCCGGCATTGAAGGTCTGGTATGTATGTTAATTTTTGAAAATCCTGATATGGGAGCTATCCTTGATTGTTGGCTGCCGATTTTATATGCCGGAGTGCTTTCCTGCGGAATAGGTTATACTTTCCAGGTAGTTGCACAAAAACATGCAGAACCTACCGTAGCGTCACTTATTATGAGTTTAGAGTCTGTATTTGCGGTAATTTGCGGAGCAATCCTGTTAAGTGAAACCATGTCACCAAGAGAATTATCCGGATGTGCGATAATATTTGCAGCTGTAATAATTTCTCAGCTGCCTGAAAGAAAAAAGAAAGAGGCGTAATTAACTATGATAACAAGAGAAGAAGCTTTGGAACTGCTTAAAAAATACAACAAAGAAGATTTTCATATTCACCATGGCAAGATGGTTGAGGGAACTATGCGTTACTTCGCAGAAAAATTAGGCTACAGTGATGAAGTTGATTTCTGGGGAACGGTAGGACTTCTCCACGATATAGACTTTGAAATGTGGCCGGAAGAACATTGTAAAAAAGCTCCGGAGCTTTTGAGAGAAGCAGGTATTGACGAAAGAATGATTCATGCGGTGGTTTGCCATGGTTATGGATTGTGTTCCGATGTTGAACCTGAACATGAAATGGAAAAAGTGTTGTTCGCATGTGATGAACTTACAGGGCTTATAGGGGCGGCGGCTCTTATGAGACCGTCAAAAAGCTGCAAAGATATGGAACTTAAATCTCTCAAGAAAAAATTTAAGGATAAGAGATTTGCCGCAGGATGTGACAGAGAAGTTATAATTAAGGGTGCGGAGATGTTAGGATGGGAATTGGATGAACTTTTGAGTGAAACCCTTGAAGCCATGAAAACATGTGAAGAAGCATAAAAATTTTTTGAAAAGAAAAGTTGGATTTGATAACGAAACATATAAAAGGCGAACCTTTGCGGCGAAGGTTCGCCTTTTTGTTCGTAAAATAGCCGTCAAAAGGCAAAACAGTTTGTAGAATAATGAAATGTTCGCAAAAATAACATACAAAAGATTGAAAAACAGTCAGTAAAATGTTATAAAATTATTGTCTTTATTTTTTGTTGACAAGTAGTAGTTTTAATTGGAAAGGAAAGGGATAATGGACAAGTTTTTTAAGATTTCTGAGCACGGCTCAACTGTAAAAACCGAAATAATGGCCGGTTTTACAACCTTCTTCGCAATGGCTTATATAATATTTGTAAATCCTAATCAGGTAACCGGATTTACAGAAGGTTTGGACAACATATGGAATGCAGTATATGTTGCCTCGATTCTGGTAGCTACAATAGGAACGCTGCTGATGGCTCTTTATGCTAAAAAGCCTTTTGCACAGGCTTGCGGAATGGGACTCAACTCCTTCTTCTTTGTAAGTTTTGTGTTGCCGCAGGTGATTTCCGGTGGAGACGCAGTTCAGGGTTATCAGGCAGGTCTGGTAATAATACTGATTTCAGGTATAATATTCACAGTGCTTTCCCTGACAGGTGCAAGACAGTATATTGCCAAGGCAATGCCAGATTGTCTCAAAAAAGCAATACCGGCAGGTATCGGCTTGTTCATTACATATATAGGATTTCAGAACGTTGGAATCATTCAGACAAACCAGTATACGCTTACTCAGTTTGTTGATATTCACGGAGCGATAAACGGTGACGGAATAATGACAATAATGCCGGCGCTTCTTGCATTACTTGGTTTTTTGATTATCGTTGTTTTGCAGAAGCTCAATGTTAAGGGTAATGTAATAATAGGAATTCTTGCAACAACTGTGCTTTACTATGTTGTTACAGGAACAGTTCCATCGTTTGATATTGCACAGATAGGACAATCCTTTAAAGATTTTGCAGATGTTGGAATTACAGCTGTATTCAAGGGTGCTTCATGGGAGCATGCTTTCAGCCCTGCATTTGTGGGCGGAGTGTTCAGCGCTATCATGTACATAGTTACATTCTGCCTTGTTGATATGTTTGATACCATAGGAACATTATACGGTACTGCGTCTCAGGCTGGAATGCTTGATGAAAACGGAGACCCTGAGGATCTTGACAAATGCATGGCATGTGACTCAATAGCAACTGTTACAGGTGCTGTGTTGGGAACTTCAACATGTACAACCTTTGTTGAATCAGCATCGGGTGTTGCAGCAGGAGGAAGAACAGGACTGACAAGTCTGGTTGTATCTGCATGCTTCTTTGTATGTCTGTTCCTTACACCGCTTGCAAGCATAGTTCCAAGCTGTGCAACGGCTCCTGCTTTAATATATGTAGGTGTACTGATGTTAGGAAACTTCAAGAATGTTGATATGTCAGACATGAGATCTGCTGCTCCTGCATTCCTGACACTTATAATGATGCCTCTGACATATTCAATAGCAAACGGTATAGGAATAGGCTCAATAGCATACACCTTGATAACTATTTTCACAGGTAAATTTGAGAAAAAAGACATTATGGTCGCAGTTATCGGATTGCTTTTCTGCTTGAAATTTATTTTTATAACAATGTAATAAAATTAAGATATAAGGCGGTTCATGGTTATTGAGCCGCCTTTTTTACGGCAGAATCGGCATGGAATTTGTCATATCGATCGAAGTTATGGATTTAAAATATATAGATTCATATACAGTACGACTAAGCTTTCAAACTCTATAGCTTGATATAATCTGAGATAGGGAGTATAATTAAACTGTAAATTTCTTTGATTAAGGAAGGGAAGATATCTATGTTTTACGAAATGACTATAGCAGGTCTGAAAAGACAGCTGCCTCTTTGTAAAGTAACAGACGATTTGTATATTGCAGCATTTATAATGTTCAGCGATGTAGAGATAACAAAGGCCGCCGCAGGAGAGCTTTTAAAAAAAGCACCGGAATTCGATATAATTATAACCGCAGAGTCAAAAGGAATTCCTCTTGCATACGAAATGGCGAGACAATCAGGCAACAATGATTATGTGGTTGCAAGAAAAGGGCCTAAGCTGTATATGCAGGACATAATCACCACTCAGGTAGATTCCATAACTACAGATCATGTGCAGACGCTTTGCATCGGAAAGAAAGAGGCCGATCAGCTTAGAGACAAAAAAGTGCTTATCGTTGACGATGTTATCAGTACAGGTGAATCTCTTACGGCTATAGAGACATTGGTAAACCAAGTCGGCGGTAATATAGTTGGACGAATGACTGTACTTGCAGAGGGTGAAGCAGCAGATAGAGACGATATAACTTATTTGGAAAAATTACCTGTATTTAATTCTGACGGAAGCGTAAAATAAGTCATATGAAAGAGATAAAGCTTGTACCTGATATGCCTTTTCACAATTATGTCGAAATAGCGGTAATGGATTTTCCTGACGGAAAAGAAGGACATGCAAGACAGAGGTGTAAAGTAAAGGCGGAATTTGCTGAATATGATGTCCTTCGTCTAAAGGAAAGGGGACTGAGATTTAATCAGGCAATTGAAGAATATGAAAAATGGCTTTATGAAGTTATACGGTTTCATTTGGCACAGGACTGGAAATGTATTGGCGGGTATGAAGCAGTAATGCATATTATAAGAGAAAAAGTATCCGCATATTATTAAAAATAAAAACAGCTTATTGCTAATTAAAGCAATAAGCTGTTTTTTTAATGTTGAGCATTGTTTGTATGGATCATGCACAACTAAAATGGTCCGTATCCTATTGCGTTTGCTATGCAGATGAGGACATAACCGGCAGCTATCATGATTGCGAAAGTCTTCCATGCCATTTTGATCCATGTGCCGTAGTTGAGTCCGCACAGAGAACAGGACACAAGTCCGCCGCCTGGCCATAACATGTTGGTTATTCCGTCTCCTAACTGATATGTGAGAACCATAACCTGCTGATTGATTCCGAGCATTTTGCCTAAAGGGCTCATTATAGGCATCATCATCAAAGCTTTTCCGCTTCCGGAAACAACTAAGAAGTTGAAAGCGGTTACAAACAGGAAGATGAGAAGCAGTGTTATCAAAGCGCTCTTTCCCTGGAGTGCATTACCCATATAGTAAACAAGAGTATCCATTATTTGACCTTGAGTCAGAAGAACCATTACCGACTGAGCCAGACCTATTGCCAAAGCAGCAGTAAGAACCTGAGATGCACCCTGAACGAATATCTGACAGAACTTGTTCGGGTTGATGCGGTATATAAAGGCAACTATTATAGCAAATACTACATAATAAGCTGCAAACTGGGCAAGCGTAAAGTTCAGTTTGAGACATCCGTAGGCGATAAATATTACAAGAGCAAGGAATAATATTAGCGTAAGTCCTTCTTTCCATGTAAAGACTATATTATTTTCTTCTCCTGCCTGTCTTTTAGCTTCGCTTTCGGCAAGGTCTTTTTTGTATTCTTCGGCGACATAGCTTTTATTTGGGTCCTTTTTAATTTTTCTTCCGTATAACAGTATGCTTATAAGTCCGATTGATCCCAATACAATAAATACAACCAATCTGTATCCTATGCCTGAGAACATAGGAAGACCTACGAGCTGCTGTGAGATTCCTGTGGTAAACATGTTTACCATACCACATGCGAATCCTGCTGTTGCAGCAAACATAATTGTTCCGGCGGCCATAAGGCGGTCATAGCCAAGGGAGATTATCAATGCGGTTACTATCGGGAAAAACGGATAAACACCTTCTCCTGCGCCGAGGATGTTCATTCCGGCGAAATATAGATAGAAGATTATAATAGCGATAAGATTTCTTCCCTTAGTTACCTGAGTGAGTTTTTTTACGCCGATTTCCAGCACGCCGGTACTGTTTAGTATACCGAGGCTTCCGGCGCTAAGCAGTAACGAACCCATTATGGTTGAGCCGTTTACAAAGCCCTGATACAAAGCTGACCAGAAATCCTGAAAACTTATAGGGTTTTCATTTTCAATAAACTGGAAAGTGTTGGGGTCTACAACATTGCCCTCGCTTCTGTCAAATGTTCCGCTCGGTATTATGTATGACATAACTGTAACCAGAAGCATTATCATGAGCAGGATGACAAAGACATGAGGCATTTCAAAGCCTTTTTTCTTGTTTAGTGTTTCAGTCATTTTGATTTTGCGCAAAGTATGATGTGCGCACCCTCCTTTTCTTAAAATCTCCAAACTTCTATCTTTTACTTGAGCACATAAGATGCTGAATCTTACAACCCAATATAAAGCAAGAGCTGTGCCAAAAGTGAAAACGTTGAAATTTCAAGGTTTTGTTTCGTAAAATAGAAAAATCGGCGGACTTGTAAATTTTTGTTACAGTGTTTTGTAAAGAAAAATGCACAGAATGTAAAATTTTATTTACACTGTGCATTTTAAAGTTATGACATTGAATGATTTTTTAAATGGTTATCTCATATAAGCAATTTTTCCGCCAACCATTGTCAGATCTACATTGATGTTGTGAATCTGATTTTCAGGTACTTCAAAGATATCTTCTGAAAGAACCACAAGATCAGCATACTTGCCGACTGTGAGAGAACCTCTGCGGTTTTCTGAGTAAGACGCATAGGCACCTTCATATGTAAATACCTTAATGGCTTCTTCAAGGGTAAGTTTGTTTTCGGGATACCATGATTTGCCTGTATCGTGGTTTGTTCGTGTGACTGCATACTCAATATTAGGCAGAATGTCAAATTCTTCAACAGGACAGTCTGAACCTCCGCTCTGGTGTACACCTGCATCTTCATAGCGTCTCCAGTTATAGCTTTGTTTTGCAAGCTCAGAGCCTACACAGTCATCGACGATATTCATATCACATCGAAGGAAAATAGGTTGTATGTATGCCAGCAGGTTTAGCCTGCGAAACATATCGTTTTGCTCGTTGTCCATTATCTGGCAATGTACTATGCCATGCCGGCAGTCTGTACGAGTATAGTTGAGCTGCAGATTAAGGAGTGTGTTTAACGCTTGCTCGAGAGAAGCGTCTCCTATGCAATGTATTGCAAGCTGCATTCCGTTATTGTGGGCGGTTTTGCAGATTTCAAGAAGCTGCTCATCTGTGTATCGGGCAAGACCGCAGGTACCGTTATCATTTAGATAAGGCTTTCTCATATATGCAGTGTGAGCACCGAGAGAACCGTCTCCTATTACTTTGAAAGGACCTATACGATAAAAGCCGTAGTCATCTCCCGTCTTGTGTCCTCTTTCCAGAAAACGCTCAAGGCTTTTATCTTCCCAGAGAAGGCATTGCTGATAAACTCTTATAGGAAGCTTGTTTTCTGAGGCAAGTTCTTTATATGCATTCATTATAGTTTCGCCGTCATCGCCGGGCAAAACCATAAAATCATCACTGTGCACCTGAGTTATACCTTTTGCGGCAGCATGATTCAATCCAAGCAGTATTAGTTCCTTGATTTCTTCTTTTGTCGGAAGCGGCTGTGCTTCTGTGATTAAGTTCTGGAGATCTTCCTTGATTAAACCGTCAGGTTGTCCGTCGGCATCAAAGCCCATATTGATTTTTGCTTCATCAGAAATGTTTTTTGTCAGGCCGAGAACTTCAAGAGCTTTAGTGTTGCATACGGAAATATGGTAGCAAGCTCGCCTTATTGAAATCGGGACTTCTTTGGAAATTTGGTCAAGGTCATGTCTTGTAGGTAGTTTCTTGACATCCCAATCATCCTGATTGAAAGAAACTCCCTGTATCCATTTGCCGCTTTGCTTTGCCCATTGAATTTTTTCCCTGCATAAGTTTTTTACGTCTTCAAGACTTCTTGCTCCGGATAAGTTTACCGCACTTGCCTGTATTGCGTAAAACAGTAAGTGCAGATGTGTGTCCTCAAAGCCGGGAAGTACTCGTCTTTTATTTAAGTCTAATTTCTCAGTGCTGCCATCGGATAAAGCAAGAATTTCATCATCGTTGCCCATAGCTGCGATTACTCCGTTTTTGATTGCAATGGCAGAACAGTGCGGATAAGCTTTATCCTGTGTGTAGATTTTGCCGTTGTACAAAATAGTGTCCATAATAAACTCCTTTTTGCTCCCTCTGACGGAACATTTTTAAATGGCTTCATGTTATGGATAATTTTAGATTAAAAAATTTATTTGTCAAGCACAAAAAATTCCGCTTGACATTGCAAAAAAATTCGTGCTATAATGCAAACCAAACTAAAGAATGCTTCCAGCTCCTATCAATCTTGAGCACATTGATATTTTAACGAGTTTATTACAAAATCGTTTTACGGAGGTAAGTTTATGAAGATTTTGGAAGCTGCTTTAGCTAATAAGGAACAGATATTAAAAGACAGACATCAACTTCACAGAAGACCTGAAGTAGGTTTTTATTTGCCTGAAACAGCCGGATATGTACAAAAAGGGCTTGCAGAAATGGGAATAGAATCTGAAATCTGTGGAGGACCGCTGGATGAAAATTTAAGAAATAATTTTGTTTTTGCAGGATTCCCTGACATGGAAGCGTCTACAGGTGTAGTTGCTACTATAGGTAAAGGTGAACCCTGTATTTTATTGCGTGCAGATATGGATGCACTCCCGATGCAAGAAACAGAGGGGCTTGTAGATTTTGCCTCTGAAAAACCGGGGTTTGCACATATGTGCGGACATGATGCACACACAGCAATGCTTCTTGGTGCTGCTGCAATACTAAAAGATATGGAAGACGATTTACCGGGAACGGTTAAGCTTATGTTTCAAACCGGTGAAGAGTGCGGATGTGGTTCGAGGCTTATGATTGAACACGGACTTATGGAAAATCCTCGTGTAGATGCTGCCTTTGCGATTCATGTAATGGCTAATCAGGAGAAGGGCACAGTTGGATATACATCGGGTATAACATCTGCTGCCATGGATACTTTTATGATTAAGATAAAAGGTAAGGGAGGACATACTTCAACTCCGCATCAATGTATAGATCCGCTTATGATATCTAATCAGCTTTATACAACTCTTAATCTTCTGAGTTCAAGGGAGATAGATCCAAGAGAAACTGTAGCGCTTTCAGCAGGCAAATGCGGAGGAGGAACAGCTGCCAATGTAATTCCTGATACGGCGGATTTGCAGGTAGCGGCAAGAACATTCAACAGAGAAGTTACAGAGCATCTTACTTCAAGAATACCTGAAGTGATTGACCATACTGTAAAAATGTGGAGAGGCGATTATGAGATGATAAATTTCCATACACCTTCCACTTATAATGATGAAAAGTTGTGCGATGAAATACGGCCATTTCTCGCAGAAGTTGCAGGCTCGGAAAATGTGAACGAAATTCCATGTATGGCGGGAACGGAAGATTTTGGATATGTGGGCGAAAAAGTGCCGGCTATGTTTGTTACTTTAGGTGTAGGTGATGAGACTGCTGCCCCGATGCATAATCCTAATATGATAATAGATGAAGATGTACTTCCTTACGGAACGGCTCTTTATGCTAATGTTGCATTAAATTGGCTAAAGAAGAATCAGAAGTAGGGAGGGCATAAGATGAATAAATACGAAGTTTTATATAAGAATGGTAAATTTTTTACATCTGATAATGATAATCCATACGCAGAAGCTATGGTTGTAAAGGATGGTAAAATATCATGGATAGGTATGCTGTCAGATGCTCCGGCTGCTGATAAAACAGTAGATCTTAAAGGCAGGAGAGTACTGCCGGGATTTGTTGACAGTCACATGCACGCAATTATGCTTGCGGATTGCTGCCGCCAGATTTCTGCTTTGCCGCCATCGGTAAATTCAATAGAAGAGCTGATAATAAAAATAGGAGAGAAAAGACAAAGTCAAAGTAAAGGCGAGTGGATATTCGGCTGGGGATATGATGAGGGCAAGCTAAAAGAGCAGAAAGCTCCTAACCGGTATGATCTTGACAGGGGGT
The DNA here is from genome assembly GCA_900542295.1 of uncultured Eubacteriales bacterium. Taxonomy (GTDB): domain Bacteria; phylum Bacillota; class Clostridia; order Peptostreptococcales; family Anaerovoracaceae; genus Fimisoma. The sequence continues at coordinate 26,701 of UQNJ01000013.1, forward strand.
GTGCCGACTCTCCTGTTGTTATAAAAAGAACATGCGGTCATGTATGCGCAGTAAATAGCAAAGCTCTTGAATTGGCCGGAGTTACAGCGGATACGCCCGATCCGGAAGGCGGAAAAATAGGCAGAGATGAAAATGGTGAACCTAACGGTATTCTTTACGAAAATGCAAGAAATGTACTCGATGGTGTGATTCCGGAAAAAACACCGGAAGATATGGCAGATGATCTGGTATATCTGAATGACATATTAATATCACAGGGTGTTACTACCGGAGCAGATATGGGTGAGTTTATAAGCTGTGACTATCATGATGTATATGATCTTGCGATAGAAAAGGGAACGGAGGTAAAATTTGCGGCCTATTATATGTGGGACAATGTGAAGAACAAAAAAGACTTTACAATCTCCGCAAAAGATCAAGATAAAGATTCACGTTTCAGAATAGCCGGAATCAAGCTTATAGGAGACGGAAGCGTATCAGGGCGTACTGCATGGTGCGACAGACCATACCTTGGAGAAAAGGAAGAATATGGTATGCCTGTATGCAGTGAAAAGGATATAGAAGATGCTGTTTCATTCTGTAAAGAAAACAGATGTCAGCTGTCTATACATGCTATGGGGGCTAAAACTATAGACAGGGCTGTTGAGCATACATGGAAGCAAAAACCATGGACAGACGGGAAAGCGCCTTATGTCAGACTTGAACATGTGGCAATGCCAACGGAAGATGCCGTAAAGAAAGCAGCAAAAACAGGTATCGCCTTTGTTACGCAGCCTATTTTCTTGTATGCAGAGATAGAAAGTTATTTGACCAATATGGGAATTGAAAGAACCAAGGAAAACTACCCGATAGCAGATTGGATGAGTGAAGGCGTAAGAATGAGCTTCAGTACAGATGCTCCGGCAACTGCATGGGCGGAACCGTCTAACCCTTTTGTATGCCTTAAAGGGGCGGTAACGAGAAAAGCATGGGAAGGAACTGACTGCGGAGGACGCCACAAGGTTGATATTGAAACTGCAATCAGACTTTATACTGCTGAATCCGCACCTATGCTTGGATTTGAGAATACAGGAATTCTTAAACCGGGATATGCGGCAGACTTTATAGTTCTGGATAGAGATATCCTTGAAGTGCCTTCTGATGAAATAGACAGTATAAAAGTTGATGAAACTTATATAGACGGAAAACAGGTATATTGCAGATAAAACCAAAAACCGCTGCTTTTGGCTTCGCTTCAGAGTGAAGCTTACCGGCAGCGGTTTTATATTTATCAGTCTTCTATGACAAACGAATTTCTTACAACGGAAATTTTGTATTTATTTATTTTCTGGTTGAGGCTCTGACGGCTTATTCCTAAATATGAAGCGGCTTGAGAAAGATTTTTATGAGATTTTATTGCATTTGTAATCAGGGTTTTTTCGTAGGCCTCTATATTGTTTTTAAGACTTCCGAGCCACTGTATATCCTTTATGTCGGCTTGGTTTTCTGCGACCAGTTTTTTGACCTCCATACCTGACAGCATATATGACGGCAGATCACCAAGCCCTATGACTGTCGAATCGCAAAGGTTGAACGCACCCTCGATGACATTTTTGAGCTCACGAACATTTCCCGGCCAGGAGTAGTTCTGAAATACGGTCATGACATCCTGTGAAACTCCGATTATGTTTTTTCCCATTGCTACTTTGTATTTATCAATAAAGAATTTAGTCAGCAGATCTATATCATCTGCTCTATCTTTCAGCAGCGGAATTGTAAGCGTTACGCTTCCCAGCCGATAAAAAAGGTCTGCTCTGAGAGTTCCGTTTTCTATACATTCAAGAGGAGGCCTGTTTATTGCGGCTATTATTCGAACATCGACATTTATTGATTCGGCAGAGCCTATTCGGGTAACTTTTTTCTCCTCTAAAACTCTGAGCAGTTTTGCTTGAAGCCCGATGTCCATAGAATTTATTTCATCTAAAAATACTGTTCCGCCGTCAGCCATTTCAAATATACCGGCATGGTTTTCGGCTCCGGTATAGCTGCCCTTTACTGCTCCGAAAAAAATGTTTTCCAGTAGTGTTGCCGGTATTGCAGCACAGTTTTGTGTTATAAAGGGTTTACTTTTGCGGCTGCTTCCCGAATGCACCGACTGGGCGACCATTTCCTTACCGGTGCCCGTATCGCCGTAGATCAGCAGAGAAGAGGAAGTTTGTGCCACCTTATGTATCTGCTGGCGAAGTACTTGAATTGATTCACTTCTTCCGATAATATCCGCAGTAGAAAAAAGGTTTTTTACAAAATGATCTTCACCGGTGGATATGTCGAGCATAGATAAAGTCTGTTTGCGTGACAGAGAGTGGGTTATGCATACTGCTCCGATAATAAGACCGTTCTCCTTTATAGGAAAGGTGTCATCTACCATTTTGAAGCTTTGACCCTCTGAGGTAGTAAGTGTATCCTGGTTATTTAAAGTAACCTCACCGGTTTTTAGAGCTTTCATTATGGTGCTGTTATGAGGGCTCATGCTTGGATATACCTGAAAGAGATTTTTGCCAATCATATCTTTTTCCGGAAGAGGCATAAGATTAGGCCAGTATTTATGTATGTAAATTATATTGGCATTTTTGTCTGTAACTATGATACCATCCACATAGTTTTCTATATTTGTTATAATGTCAAGGTAGTTTTCCAACATATGCGGCAGCCTCCATTCTTCATTTTCATGATAATAATATCATGAAAAGCAGAAAAAATACAGAAGTTTGTGTATTCTGACATATTTTGCAAAAGGGTGGGGTTGTACTGCTTGTCAGTTTGGCATAGGCACTTTTGAAATATACTTTACAAGTATTGCCGTGGAAATTATTTTGACTGCATCACCTGGAAGGAATGGCAGAACGCAGGCCGTAACTGCAGCATAAAAAGGCGTACCGGTACTGATTATGAACCATAAAAGTCCACAGGTGTAACATGTAAAAAGACCTGAAATCATAAGAAGAAAGCGAGAAGAAGAATTTCTCGTTCTCATAGGTAGACCACATATAAGAGCACATAGAATATACCCTATTATGAAGCCTCCTGTGGGTCCTGCCAGAACACCGGCACCGGAGGTGAATCCGGCGAACACGGGAATTCCCAATATTCCCAGCAGTACATATACAATCTGGCTCAAAGCTCCGTATTTGGAGCCGAGAATCAAGCCGGCCATATAAGGACCTATGAGCGCTAAATTTATAGGAACAGGAGTAAAGGGAAGATTTATGTTTATCCATGAGCATATTGCTGTAAGTGCAGCAAATAATCCGGACAACATTAAAAGTGCAGTATCTGAAGTTCTGTTAGTATTTTCAGGGCGTTTCATTTTATAACCAATCCTTTCTTATTGTAACTTCTCCGCTTGTTATGGTATCCATTTCCCTTGCGTGTATGCCATCGGTGTATTCTATAACAAGACCGCCGTTATCATCTATGTCTACGGCCTTTGCTCTTATTCCGTGACCTCCGTTTTCCGGCAATGCACTGTAAGAAGTGCCGTATACAAGAATAGGTTTGCCGAGTATTAAGGAGCGTGACTTGTATTCTCGAAGCAGCATGCGTTTGTCGGAACTGTTTACTGTATCGAAAAATTGTTTTATTATTGCAGAAGCAAGTCGGTTTCTTGTAAATTCTTTATGCGGATTTTGTATGTATCCTGCTCGTTCTCGGATTTCTTCCGGAAAAGTCTGTTCAAAGCAGTTGACTCCTATACCTACTATAATACGGCTTATGCTGCCGGTTTCAAAATTTGTTTCGGCTTCTGTAAGTATTCCGCAAACTTTACGATTATTCAAGTAAATATCATTCACCCATTTTATTTTGGGGCCAAGTCCTGTAACCTCTTCAAATGCTTTGCATACGGAAAGTGCGGCAAGTGAGGACACAAGCATCGATTTATCCAGGCTGAATTTTGGCTCAAAGACAATAGACATGTAAAGCCCCTTTGCCTGAGGCGAATAAAATGAGCGGCCGAGACGACCTCTTCCTGCTGTTTGAGTATCCGCAATTATTATATTAGGTACTGACAGGTCAGATAGAGTTTTTGCGTAATTGTTGGTTGAATCCACCTCGTTGAGAACGATAACTCTGCATGGAACTTTACATTCGTCTTTTATGTAAGAGGATGAAAGAATATCGTTTTTTTTCACAAGCCTGTAGCCCACACCTGATTTTGATTCTATTTCAAAACCTTGATCCTGCAAGCTTTTTACCGCCTTCCATACGGCATTTCTTGAAAGCCCGAGCTGCGTGGCAAGTTCTTGTCCCGATAAATATTTTTCCTGTGTTGTATTAAGTATATTAAAAAGGTCTGATTTTGTAGACATGACATTCTCCTTTTTTGTTTTGATGCCAGAATTATATAATGAAATGTCCGCAATGTCAACTTAAATATAAATATAGGGTGACAAACCCTTGGCGCCGGCGGTCGAATTGAGGAGAAAGATGTCGAAATGGTAAAGCAAATGCAAATTCGCCGTTAAAATAGGTACCAAAATATGCACAAGACTTTAATGTTTATAAAATTCATGATATAATTCTTTATATGCATTTAAGCGGAGGATTTTGTGTGATATACAGTATAGCAGCAATAGTTGTACTGGTAGTGTTTTCGGCATATTTTTCTGCAACGGAAACTGCCTTTACATCTCTTAACAAAATAAGAATAAAGAATATGGCAAACGATGGTGACCACAGAGCAAGAAAAGTTATGGAACTGTCAGAAAATTATGATAATCTGCTGTCAACGATTCTGGTAGGAAATAATTTGGTCAACATAATGCTTTCATCCATATCGACAGTGCTTTTTATTGGGCTGTACCCAAATTACGGAGCGACCATATCAACTGCTGTGGCAACGGTTGTAGTTCTCATATTCGGAGAAATTTCGCCGAAGAGTCTTGCAAAAGAAAGCCCTGAAAAGTTTGCGATGTTTTCGGCACCTTTTATACGGGTTCTGATAGTATTGCTGAAACCTATAAACTGGCTGTTTTCCATGTGGAAGAAGTTGCTTGCAAAGATATTCAATACGGATTCGGGAAGACCTATAACCGAGGATGAGCTTCTTACAATAGTTGAAGAGGCTGAGACTGAAGGAGGCATAGATACTGAGCAAAGCGAGCTTATCCAAAATGCTATAGAGTTCAACGAACTTGAAGCTCTTGATGTTCTTACTCCGAGAGTGGATATCAAGGCTATAGAGATGGATACTCCCGAAGATGAAATAGCAAAGATTTTTATAGATACGGGGTTTTCACGGCTTCCTGTCTATGATGATGACCTTGACAGCATAATAGGTGTGCTCAATCAGAAAGATTTTCATAATTATATCAAGGGCAGCAGAGCCTCTGTTTCGGAATATGTAAAACCTGTAATATTCGTTGCCGGAAGTATGAAGATATCTCAGCTGCTGAAAAAATTACAGACCGCAAAAACACATATTGCTATTATTGTGGATGAATATGGAGGCACCTATGGTCTTGTAACTATGGAAGACATCATAGAAGAGCTTGTCGGGGAGATATATGATGAGCATGATGCGGCGGCTTTGCAGGACATAGTCTGCCAGCAGGATGGAACTTACAGAGTTTTGTGCAATACAAACATAGATAAAATGTTCGATTACTTTGATGTCGAAGAGGAAGTGGATGCCACTACAGTAAACGGCTGGGTAGTGCTTCAGATAGATAAACTGCCGGAAGTCGGAGACAGCTTTGTATACGAGGCTGATTATAAGCGTTTTGAAGTTGTTGTTACAAAAGCAGATGAGAGAAAGTCTCTCGAAATAAATATGACGGTGGAAGACCTGCCTGAGGAAGATTAGAAAGGGGAAATAATGGGTTTTATGGAAAAAATCCTTGGTGATATGAATACCAAGGAAGTAAAAAAAGTGGAAAAAATAGCCGACAAGGTTATGGCACTGGAAAATGATATGTCATCCCTGACTGACGATCAGCTCAGAGAAAAGACTGCTGAGTTTAAGGAGAGAGTTAAAGGAGGAGAAAGCCTTGACGATATTCTGCCTGAAGCTTTTGCTGTATGCCGTGAGGGTGCATGGAGAAGCGTAGGCATGAAACATTTCAGAGTTCAGGTTATAGGTGGTATCGTTCTTCATCAGGGAAGAATTGCAGAAATGAAAACCGGTGAAGGTAAAACTTTGGTGGCAACTCTTGCAGCATACCTCAATGCTCTTGAGGGTAAAGGTGTTCATGTAGTTACAGTAAACGATTATCTGGCCAAGCGTGACGCAGAGTGGATGGGTAAAATATACACATTCCTCGGGCTGACAGTGGGCTGTGTAGTACATGGACTCAAAGACCATGAAAAAAAAGCGGCTTACGCTGCCGATATTACTTACGGAACAAACAACGAGTTCGGGTTTGATTACTTGCGTGACAATATGGTCACATATAAGGAACAGCTTTCGCAGAGAGAACTGAATTTTGCCATAGTAGACGAAGTGGACTCCATTCTTGTGGATGAAGCCAGAACGCCGCTTATAATTTCAGGAAGAGGCGATGCCTCCACCGACTTGTACAAGAAAGCCGACCTGTGTGTAAGGAGACTTAAGGAAGAAGAAGATTTTACAATAGAAGAAAAAGAAAAGAAGGTAACGCTGACTGAAGACGGTATAGCCAAGTGCGAAAAATTCTTCGGCATAGAAAACTTAGGCGACCCGGAAAACATGGAGTACAACCACCATGTTATTCAGGCTCTCAAGGCCAGAAACATAATGAAGCGAGATGTGGACTATATCGTTAAAGATGGAGAAATAATCATCGTAGATGAGTTTACTGGCAGATTCATGTTCGGAAGAAGATACAGCAACGGTCTGCATCAGGCTATAGAGGCAAAAGAAGGTGTGCTTGTACGCTCCGAATCAAAGACTCTTGCAACCATAACGCTGCAAAATTATTTCCGTATGTACAATAAGCTTGCGGGAATGACAGGTACGGCAAAGACTGAGGAAGAAGAATTCCGTGAAATTTACAACATGGATGTAGTTGTAATACCGACCAATAAGCCTATTGCCCGTCAGGACCTTGACGATGCAATATATGCGTCATTAAATGCAAAGTTCAAAGCCATAATAGAAAGAATTGCGGAAGTTCATGCTACAGGACAGCCTGTCCTTGTAGGTACGATTTCGATAGAAAATTCAGAACTCCTCAGTGCAATGCTCAGAAAAAGAGGAGTAAAGCATAATGTACTTAACGCAAAGCAGCACGAAAAGGAAGCTCAGATAATAGCAGAAGCCGGAAGACTTGGGGCAGTTACTATTGCCACCAACATGGCAGGAAGAGGTACTGACATTATTTTAGGAGGTAATCCTGAGTTTGAAGCAAAGCGTGAAATGGAAAAGCTTGAGTATTCTCAGGAACAGATTTCTTTTGCAACAAGTTTTGTAAGCAGCACAGATCCTGTAATGAATGATGCAAGAAATGTGTTCAAGGAGCTTCTTACAAAGTACAGCGAAGAAAGAAAAGAAGAGCAGGAGAAAGTAAGAGAACTTGGCGGGCTTTGCATAATAGGTACGGAAAGGCATGAGTCAAGACGTATAGACAATCAGCTGAGAGGTAGAGCAGGTCGTCAGGGCGATCCGGGACAGACACAGTTCTTTATTTCTCTGGAAGATGATTTAATGAGACTTTTCGGAGGCGAGAAAATTCAGGGTCTCATGAACAAGATGGGTATGAGCGAGGAAGCAATAGCTGCCGGAATGCTTTCCAAGAGTATAGAAAATGCTCAGAAAAAGGTGGAAAGCAGAAACTTTGAAATAAGAAAGTATGTGCTTCAGTATGACAATGTTATGAATAAACAGCGTGAAGTTATATATGACCAACGCCGTAAGGTTCTCTTCGGAGATGATATAAAGGATTATATTATGGAGATGATGGAGGATCTTGTCAGAACTACTGTACAGCCTGTGACTATAGCAAGCAAGTATCCGGAGGAATGGGATATTGATATGCTAAACGAAAATCTGAAGCAGATAACGGGGTCTTTTGAGGGGCTTATTTACTCCGATGAGGAAAAGCTTGCATTGAAGGAAGAGCAGCTCACTGAAGACGCTTTGAAAATATTCCGTGATATGTATAAGGCTAAGGAAAATGAAATCGGCGATGAGCGTATGCGTGACGTGGAGAAAATGATTCTGCTGAGGGTTGTAGACAATCACTGGATGGAACATATAGACGCCATGGATGACCTTAAGCAGGGAATAGGCTTGAGGGCTCTCGGTCAGATCAATCCTGCCAATGCATATGCCTCAGAGGGTTTTGATATGTTTGAGGCCATGGTTGCGGAAATCAGAGAAGAAGCAGTTAGATACTGCTATAATGTAACTCTGAGAACAGGCATTGAAAGGCGACAGGTTATGTCGGGAGGACAGGAAAGAAAGGACGATTTTGTCGATAACGGATCGGCCGGACAGCAGTCTGCCGGCGGAAGAATGCCTAAGCAGGCGCCTAAACCTGAGGAACCTAAGAAACCGGAGACTTTCAGAAGAGAGAGTCCTAAGGTTGGCCGCAACGACCCATGCCCGTGCGGATCAGGTAAAAAATACAAAAACTGCTGCATGAAAAAGGATATGGAGCAGTAAATTTTGAATATTTCAAACCCATGCAAGGCTCGTGAGAGCATATTGCATGGGTTTTTGATTGTGAGATTTCTGCAAAAATCTTGTATACATTTAAAAGACCATTGACAAAGGAATAAAAATGTATTATTGTACTAATTAAATAATACAATAATACATGTGGAAAGGAAATAATACCACATAGAAACAACGGGAGGTGAAAGGTTTTGGATAAGAGACTTGAGGGGAATCTTCCCATATATGTTCAGATTATGAACAAGATAAGGGAGAGTATAGCTTCCGGAGAGCTCGGACCGGGAGACAGGGTAGCCTCTGTAAGAGAGTTGGCAGCAGATTTTGAGGTAAATCCCAACACTATGCAGAGAGCGTTGACAGAACTGGAGAGAGAAAAGCTGCTTGAGTCTGAAAGGACTCAAGGCAGGTATGTGACTTCTGATAAAGCTGCAATAGAGGGGCTTAGAAGAAATATCGCCAATGAAGCGGCGGATAAATTCAGGGCAGAGATGGCAGCTTTAGGATTCACTGAAGAAGAAATGCTGGATTTTTTTCTAAGACGGCTCCGTGAGACGGAAGCAGAAGAAAGAAAAAACGGAGCCGCATTTGGATCAGTTGACGAAAAGCAGGTGGGGTAAATGAAAGAAGTAATTGATACCGGCAAGGAGAACAGGAAAAATTTAAAATTGGTAGGTGAACCGGTAATGGTACGTATTGAAAATCTAAGCAAGTTTTTCAATACTAAAAGGGCTCTTGACGGAATAAATCTTGAGCTTCCCAAAGGCAGGATAATAGGACTTTTGGGACCGAACGGAAGCGGTAAAAGTACATTGCTTAGGATAATGGCAGGATTCTGTGCTGATTATGAGGGCAGCGTGCTGATTGACGAGAAGAGTCCGGGAACGGCGGAGAGCCGTGCGGAAGTTGCCTATCTTCCGGACAGAGACGGTCTGCCGGAAAATTTGACTGTTGAAGAGATTATAAGTATATATAAAGAGTTTTTTGCAGATTTCGATGAATTAAAATGCAGAGAGCTTCTTGAGAATTTTAACATCAGCGAAAATGCAACGACTAAAGAAATGTCAAAAGGGGTTATAGATAAATTGCAGATTTCAATGCTGATGTCAAGAAAAGCAAAGCTGTATCTTCTTGATGAGCCCATAGGCGGAGTCGATGTGGAAGCGAGAAAACTTGTGCTGGATCTTATTTTAGAAAATTTCAACCCTGAGGGCACTATGCTGATTGCAACACATCTTGTAAGAGATATAGAAAGACTGTTTGATTCGGCAATAGTCCTAAAGGATGGCAGAGTTGCGGTATATGACGACAGTGATACGATACGGGAAGCATACGGCGGAACTTTGGAGGATGCTCTTATAAGTATATTTAAAGGAGAGTAGCCATGATAAAGGTTTTGATTAAGAGTAAATATTTTAAAATTTTATTTCTTGTAATTGTGGTGGCGATGCTTGTTCTTGCAGGGTCAAGCCGGATGCTGACAGGAAGAATGAACCTTCCTGATGAAAGCCTTGAGAAACTTAAATCACAAGGGATAGATGTGGTTCTCTCTTTTGGGGAATATAGAGAGTTGAAGCTGATTGACGGTGATGACAATCTTGCTGCCGGTAAAAACAATGATGGAATATGGGAGCTTATAGATCTTGAGACAAGAAAAACGGCTGTTCTGGATGGCATTGATTATGTGGATGAGGGCGGCAGAGATATGGTAGTTCTGAAAGCGGATAAAGGCTATATAGCCGCAGATACAGACAGGCTTTTGAAAAAAGGCCAGCTGACCGATAAAGGGATTATCGAAAGGTGTGAAGATGCTTACTCTATGCGATATGACAGAGATGGGAAGTATGTGCTGGTTGAAGAGGAGAATTCATATCGCATTATTTCTTCAGACGGCAACATATTGTATGAGAACAATGATTGCGACAGAGCTTTTCCATCAATGAAATCAGGATATGTAGTAGAAGAAAAACAAGGGATACAGCGAATAATAAATATATACACAGGTGAAATCGCATGTGAGCTTGAGCCTCATGAAACTATAGAAAGATACTGCGCAGGCAGATGGATTGTAGGAGTACCTGAAGACCCGAATGCAGCATTCTTGAGAATGAACTTTTATATTCTTAATGACGATTTCACAAAGAATGAAGAGGTTGGAGAATTCTCTTATTACGAGGGATATGAAAAGTATATCTATGTTCAGAAAGAAGGGTCTATGTTTGTCGATGAAGATGGTGAAGTCGTCTATCGCTGTGAGAATGACAGCAACCGGAATGCTTTCATAGGTGCAGCCGGTAATGTGACCTTTTTCAGAAGTGAGTCCTATGGTTATGTTAAATATGCAGATTTCAAAAATGGAGGATTGGAAAACGCAAAAGAGTACAAAGAGCTTTGCTTTATGGACTTTGAAGATGGGTCTGCGCTGACTGCAAGGCACAAGGACGGGGGATACGGCAGCATAGAGGAAGCTTCTGTCGAAAGTCTTAAAAACGATTATAAATACGGATTCAAAGACAGCGGATTTAACGACTTGACCGGATTTATATTTGACAAAGCATATAAAAGCGAAAACGGATATGCTGTTGTCATTAAAGGGATGAAATATGCACTCATTGATTTGAAGGGGGCGGTTTCGAGATGATAGATAAATATATCAAGCTTAATCTTAAAATGATAGGCGGTGAAATAGGTGCGGCGGCGGTTATGGCTCTGGCAAGCCTTTTGTGCCTTGCAAATATTTTGCTGGCATTCATAATAATATTGATTCCGACGATTGCTCTGCTTGTGGTTATGAGGGCATATAAAAAACTGTTTTGGGACTGTATTTACGGCAAGAGCGCCTATTTGTACAATTCGCTTCCTGTGAATACGGAAGAAATTGTGGCGGGAAAGCTGTTTGCTGCGTGGATTATGCTTCTTGCATACAATTTAGCGTCGGTTTTTACAATTCTTATATTGATCTTTGCCGGAGATGGGATGTTTTCAATGATAACAGATGTTATGAGCAACAGCAGAACTACATTGGTAGGTGTAATTACAGGGGCAGTTGATGTGAATATGATGCAGTTTGTACTTCCTGTAGAACTTCTGAAAGCTGTTACCGGTGCGGCAGTCGGAGCAGCAATAATATTTTTCGGTGTTGTGTTTGCCAATTCTCGAAAGGGAAATGCCAGCAAATCTGTAAGAGTCTTTGTGGCGATAATATTGTGTATAGTGCTTTCCGTAGTGCTGACTGACGGTATAGGCACAATAACTGCCCGTCTTGGAATTGATTATTCCGTATGGCTGTCTTTACTGCAATGTATTGTAAATGTGGTGTCAGTTGAGATACTTTTTAAAGGAATTGTTAATCTTCTGAACAAATATTATCTTCTTCAATGACAGCGTCGCAAACAGGGGGTGATTTCGTGGGGAATAATATATTAAAGAAATATATATCAATGAATATAAAGTGCGCCGGCTGGCTTCTTCACGGAGCTGTTGCCTGCGGACTTGCCGCTGTGGTATTTGATCCAAGGTTCTCTGTAGTGGGAGCAGTAATGCTGGCAGGGGTGATGAAAAGGCTTTATATTGACACCTTTTACAAAAGGTCAGCATATTTCTACCAGAGCGTTCCTGTTTCACTTAACATGTCGCTGGCGGTTAAAACGGCAATTTGCAGTTATGCGGGATTCTTTGTTATTCTGGGAATGAGGGCACAGTCTTTTAGGCTTATGGATTGTGTAGCTGCTGCGGTATTGTCTACGCTTTTGCTTGCTGTTATGACGGCGTCAGTAAGCTTTGCAGTTATAAGCATGGACTGCGTAAACAGGCGTGAAGGAAAGGGGAAAGCCATGATAAGCGGATGTGCTGTAATGTGCGTTCTGATATTTGCCGTCAAGTTTATAGAGAATGGCATGACAGGAGCTTTTGGAAACTCAGCGGCTTCGCAGGCAGCTGTGATAATATTCGCTTTGATAATAACGCTTATAGCAGTAATCACCGATATAAGAACTATAAATAAAAATTATATCGTATAAAGGTTTCGGCGGATAAATAAAGAATGTGGTTAAGAAAACATATCCGGACCGTGCAGGCTATGCAGGTTCCGGGTATGTTTTTATGTTTTCGGAATTTGCTTAACCGGAAGCAGGCGGCGGCACAGAGATAAATTTCAGCAGGTCTCTATTTGTCTAAAACATTGAAACTCCAAAGAATTTAGTGTATAATAAAAAGTCAACGGCTGCGCATATGCAAAGTAATATTTTTGCAGCTATTCTGAGAAAAGGAGTGAGACTTATGATACAGCTTGATAATGTAAAAGCTTCCCTTCCTGAGATGAAGGCCACACTTAAAGAAGTCGGTGACTCTCTTTGACCTGCCTAAGATTGAAGCGGAGTTGGAAAGAAGCAGCAGAGAAATAGAACAAGAGGATTTTTGGAGTAATCTGGAATATGCTCAGAAAATCATGAAAGAAAAAAAGTCAATGGAAAACACCTTGGACGGGTACAATGATTTGAAAAAAACTCTTGAGGATATAGAAGAACTTACAGAAATGGCAGAAGCAGAAGATGATGAGGCGATGGCATCGGAAATACAAAGCATGTTTGACGGTTTGCAGGAGGAGCTTGAAGCGATGAGAGTAAAAACCTTGCTGACCGGAAAGTATGACGGCTGCGGTGCAATCATATCAATACATGCAGGTACGGGAGGCGTGGACGCCATGGACTGGGCATCAATGTTGCTGAGGATGTACACAAGATGGTGCGAGAAAAAAGGATATTCCCTTAAGCTTATAGATTTACAGGATGATACGGAAGCCGGAATCAAGAGTGCAACACTTATAGTTGAAGGAGAGAACGCATACGGATATCTTAAAAATGAAAAGGGAGTACATCGGCTTGTGCGAATTTCACCGTTCAATGCCGCAGGCAAGAGGCAGACGTCATTTGCTCAGCTTGAGGTGGTTCCCGAAATAGAAGAAGACCTTTCGGTGGAAATAGATCCGGAAGATCTTAGGATAGATACCTACAGGAGCAGTGGAGCAGGCGGACAGCATGTCAACAAAACTGATTCTGCAATACGGATTACCCATTTGCCGACAAATATAGTAGTTACATGCCAAAATGAACGAAGCCAGCATCAGAATAAGGAAACGGCCATGAAAATTCTCATGTCCAAGTTGGCTGAACTAAAAGAAGAAGAGCACAAGGAAAATCTTAAAGAACTTAAGGGGGATTATTCCATGAATACATGGGGTTCACAGATACGTTCTTATGTTTTTCAGCCCTACACTATGGTTAAAGATCACAGGACAGGTGCGGAAACATCAAATGTAGGGGCTGTAATTGACGGGGACCTTGACTATTTTATAAACGAAAAACTCAAATATAAGGAATAACATATGGACATTATTAAAAAATTAGCAGCAGAATTTAAAATAAAAGAATCTCAGGTTGAGCATACGGTGGAGCTAATTGACGAAGGAAACACAATACCTTTTATTGCCAGATACCGAAAAGAAGTGACAGGCGGTCTCAGCGATGTAACCTTGAGAGATATGGATGAGAGACTCAAATACCTCAGAAATCTACAAGAAAGAAAAGAAGAGGTTTTAAGGCTTATCGACGAGCAGGGCAAGCTGACCTGCGAGCTTAAGACGGAAATAGAAAAGGCGGAAGTTCTTCAGAGAGTAGAAGACCTTTATAAACCGTTCAGACAGAAAAAGGCAACAAGAGCTTCAAAAGCGAAAGAAAAAGGACTTGAACCGCTGGCGATGATAATATACGCACAGCTGAAGACGGAGGGCGGCTCACTGGATGATGCGGCAGCATTTATAAATCCGGACAAAGAGGTAAGCACTGCCGAGGAGGCTATGGCAGGGGCACTGGATATAATAGCCGAAATGATTGCGGACGATCCTGAAATAAACGGAAAAGTAAGAGAGAAAACTTTTGCTTCGGGAACCATAGAGACAGAAGCTGTCGATCCGGAAGAAAAAACTGTATATGAAATGTATTATGACAGAACCGAAGCAATATGCAAGATTCCAAATCATAGAGTTCTTGCAGTAAACAGAGGTGAAAAAGAAAAGAAACTCAAGGTTAAAGTTGTCATGGATCAGGACAAGATACATGAGATAATAGCTAAGGATATAATAACAAACACTAAGTCAATATTTAAAGATATGCTTGATTCAACGATAGATGATGCATATAAGAGACTTATGGCACCTTCTGTTGAAAGGGAGATGAGAAATCTTCTTACGGAACGGGCGCAGACAGAAGCAATCAAAATATTTGCACAAAATACTGAAAGTCTTTTGATGGTGCCCCCTGTAAGAGACAAAAATGTTTTGAGTATAGACCCGGGATACAGGACAGGCTGTAAGGTTGCTGTTCTTGACGGAACCGGAAAGCTTAAGGCATATACCACAATATATCCTACTCAGCCCAAGAATGACATAAAAGGCACTGAAGCGGTTCTTAAGAAGCTGATTGAAAAATACAGCGTAGATGTTATTGTCATAGGAAACGGAACTGCTTCCAGAGAGACAGAAGAGGTAGTGGCAGACTTTATAAAGAAGAACGGATATCAGATACAGTACACCATAGTTAATGAGGCGGGAGCATCTGTTTATTCGGCATCAAAACTGGCGGCAGAAGAATATCCGGAGCTTGATGTTACCACAAGAGGAGCAATGTCATTGGGGAGGAGACTTCAAGATCCGCTTGCCGAACTGGTAAAAATAGACCCGAGGAGTATCGGAGTAGGACAGTATCAGCATGATATGAACCAGAAACAGCTTGCCGGGGCGCTTACTAATGTGGTGGAAGATTGTGTAAACAGAGTCGGAGTTGACCTTAACACTGCATCACCATCACTCCTTTCATATATTTCCGGAATCAACATGGGCATTGCCAAGAATATAGTTGCGTACAGAGAGGAAAACGGCAGATTTTCCGACAGAAAACAGCTTATGAAAGTTCCCAAGCTTGGTGAAAAGGCCTTTAAGCAGTGTGCGGGCTTTCTTCGTATAGACGGAGGGAAGGAGCCTCTGGATGCTACTTCCGTACATCCTGAATCATATAACGCAGCAAAAGCCATGATGGAAAAGTTAGAGATTGAAAAAGACTCCATAGGCAGAGGCGGCGACAAGACAGTCGAAGAAAAGATAAAAAAGGCTTACGGTGAAAAGACGTTGTCAAAGTGTATAAGTAAGATGGCGGATGATCTGGGCATAGGCGAAATGACACTTTCGGATATAATTGAGGAATTGAAGAAGCCTGCCAGAGACCCGAGAGAAGACGCACCTCCTGTTATATTCAGAAATGATGTTAAAAGCTTTGAGGATCTTAAAGTTGACATGGAGCTTACCGGAACAGTGAGAAATGTCGTAGATTTTGGGGCATTCGTCGATATAGGTGTAAAAAATGATGGATTGGTTCATATATCGCAAATGAGCGATAAGTACATAAAACATCCTTTAGATGTGGTTTCCGTAGGTGATACGGTTAAAGTGAAGATTATATCTATTGACCATGAAAAGATGAAAATAGGTCTGACAATGAAGCTATAGAGGAGAAACATGATAAAATCTATTTTATTTGATTTTGACGGAACACTTATAAACACAAACGATGTCATCATAGAAGCATGGCAGTATACATATAAGCATTACGGCTTTGATGAGGTGCCTGTTGAGCATATCACTAAGTGCTTCGGAGAACCGCTTCTTGTCACTATGGCAAGAGAATTCCCAGATATAGATCCCGAGGAGAGCGCCTCGGTTTATCGACAGAGGCAGGCAGACATGGCTGAAAAACTTGTGACTGTCTTTGACGGAATACCTGTTCTTTTGAAAGAACTTAAAAGAGCGGGGTACAAAATAGGAATAGTTACTTCAAGAACGAGAGAATCCACAATGCGGTACCTTAAACAGTTCGATATAGAAGAGTATTTTGACGGAGTTGTAACCTGTGACGATACCGACAGGCATAAACCCGATCCGGAACCGGTGCTTATGGGGCTTAAAAAGCTGGATACAGACAAAGATTGTGCATTGATGATAGGCGATAGTTCTTTTGACATGAAGAGCGCAAACAATGCAGGCGTAAAAACTGTACTTGTCGGATGGAGAGCAGCGGCTGAAAACGGTGATGTAGGAGAGTGCCGTGTTGATTACTGGATAGAAAGACCTATGGATCTGATGGAGATTCTTAAGGAGATGTAATGCTCAACATTTTTTACGGAAGAGAGAATATTGACAAAGAAAAATTCATATTTGAACAGCTTGGCAAAAGGGCACTTGTAATGGTGCCCGATCAATATACGTTAGAGGCGGAAAAACAAGCTTTCCGTCATCTTGGTGTATCGTCGCTCATGGATATAGAAATTGTTTCTGCAACTAGTCTCGGTAACAATATATTGAAGGAAATAGGCGGAAACAGACGAAATTTTATCAATAAATACGGCCGTCATATGTTGCTGTACAAGAGTGCCAGGGAACGACGGGAAGATTTGAAAGTATTCAGAGGAATGGAAACAAAGTCATCGTTTCTTGACGCCGTAAATAATTTCATATCCGAAATGAAGCAGTATGACTGCGGTTCAGACGATCTGAAAGAAATGTCTTTGCGGTTTAAGACCGACTCCTATACTTCGGGAAAGCTTCAGGACATCTACATCCTTTTTAGCGAATACGAGAAACAAATAAAGGGAAAATATACGGATTCGGAAGACTATATAGATTTATATCTGGAGAAGATAAAAGAATCGTCTCTTGTCTGTGGCAATTCCATATGGGTATACGGGTTTGACAGCTTTGCACCAAAGACCATGGCATTGCTTGGACAGCTTATGACATATGCCGGCGATGTCAATCTTGTATTGACATGGGATGATAAAAGAAGCGACCGTGATTTGTTTGAACTTACGGGAATGGTGATGGAAAATGCCGAAAAGCTTGCGAAGTCTCTTGGCGTTTCGCACAAAAGGTTTAAAATCCCCGATACATATGAGCGGAGCGATAAGATAAAAGCTGTAAGACATATTGAAAGAGAGCTTTATACATTGCCGTCGGCAAAATCATTTCATAATGAGGGCCTTACTCTCACAGAAGCGGCAGGAGTATATAACGAGGCGGAGAGCGCTGCGGCATATGTGCTTCATCTTGTTCGTGACAAAGGCTTGAGATACAGAGACATAAGGCTTGTCTGCAACGATTTGGAGGGCAGAGGGGCGATAATACAAAAAGTTTTTGAAGAATATGGGATAGAGCTTTTTTCTGATACTAAGCGTGATATAATGGCCAATCCTGTAGTTAAACATATCCTATCGTTAATAGACGTTGTGATTGAAAATTACCGCTCGGACAAGGTCCTTTCCATGCTTAAATCCGGATTTGGCGATTTGAAATACGATGAAGTCGCAGACCTTGAGAACTATGCTATAAAGTATAAGATTAAGGGGAATATGTGGAAGAAGCCTTTCCGCCGTGGAAAAGAAGAATACGGTGAAGAGGGTTTGAAGCATATAAACGAATTAAGAAAAAAGGCACTTGCGTCTGTTATAGTTTTAGAAGAAGTTTTTAAAAGTCAGACGACGGGGGAATTTATAGAATCATTTTATAATTATCTTTGCACGGAGCTGAAGCTTCGTGACAGGATTTTGGATTTTATTGCAAAGCAGGAACAGAAAAATTTCTTTGAGCTTGCAGAAGAGACGGCTCATATATGGGAGAGCATTGCCGACATTCTCAATCAGATGTATGAGATAATGGGAGAGGAAAGCTTCGACGCCGAAATGTTCAGAGATATATTCGTTACAGGTCTTGGGCAAGTTGAAATAGGTCTGCTGCCACCTACTGAAGACGGCTTGGTTCTTGGAAATATTCAAAGAAGCCGAAGCGGTCGGATAAAGGCTCTTGTAGTAATAGGTGCAAATGAGGGAATTCTTCCGCAGGAGAAGCCTACTCAGGGTCTGTTTTCGGCAGAGGAGAGAGAATTGTTCAGGAATGATGGAAAGGAATTGTGCAAGGTGGATTCCATTAGGTTTATGGAAGAGAGGCTTGCCATATACAGAACTTTGTCTTCACCTTCCGAATATATGTGGATAAGCTACAGCCTGACAGATGAAGCAGGAGGACAAATCAGACCTTCAAGAATATTTTTGAAAATAAAGGAACTTTTTCCCGAGGCTGAGGTATCAAGGGATTTAATAAATGGAGATGATGACGGACTTCTTATAAACTCCATGCTCAGCGGCAGAAGGCATATAAGCCGCAAGATTTTGGCAGCAGGAGAAGGAGATGGTGTGGAGCATAGATGGAAATCAGCGATCGGATGGCTTCAGCAGAATCACCCCGAAGATATTGGCGAAATCAGGAACAGTATAGCGTTCACTAACAGGCAGGAAGCTTTAGGGAGAGAGGCGTCGTCGGCGCTTTTTAACAAGAATCCTTATAAGGCGCTTAGCCTTAGTCCGTCAAGAGTTGAAAGATATGCAAGATGTCCCTTCTCACATCTTGTGAGTTACGGTTTTAGACCGGAGGAACGCAGAGTATTTGAAGCGGCACCGAGAGAAATAGGAGATATATATCATCGCTGCCTTATGGCACTGACAGAAAAGCTTACAGAAGACGGTGTTCCGGTTACATCTTCAAAATCTCATTGGATGACTTTGACAAAAGAAGAATGCTGTGAGATGGTTGAAAAGGAAATTGAGCAGATTACAGTTCTGTACAGAGAGGGGCTGTTTAATTCCGGAAACCTTGAGGAATACAGGCAAAAGCGTATAGTGAAGATTTGCTCACAAGTATGCTGGACTGTTGTTGAACAGGTAAGAGCCGGGAAAATAGACAGAATTGAGCCGGAAATATCATTTGGCAGAAACGGAAAACTTCCGCCGTTGGAAGTAGATATCGACGGAGAAAAGGTTTATATCGAAGGCATAATCGACAGAGTTGATTTCCTTCAAAACGGCCGCATCAAAATAGTGGATTATAAGACGGGAAGAGAGACTTTTGATGTAAAAGAAGCCGCAGCGGGATATCGCCTTCAGCTGATGACTTATCTGGAGGCGGCATGCGGAGAAAAGGGAAAACCTGCGGGGGTGTTTTATTTTAAAATAAAAGAACCATCTGTGGACTTTTCAGGCAGAGAAGTAGACGAAGAAACTTTGCAGAAAGAAGTTAGAAAGTCTTTTAAATTAGATGGTATAATGGTTGAGGAACCTGAGGTAATAGAAGATATAGCAGGGAACTTTGAGGGGTACTCGGAAATAGTGCCCATAAGAGCCACGGCAGACGGAATAAGGAATACAGGTAAAAACGGACTTATGGCAGAAGAAGAGTTTGCAGAGCTGCAATCGGCCGCAGCTGACAGAATAAGACAGGCTTGTATAGATTTGGCAAAGGGAAAAATAGATATTCATCCCATGAAGACCGAAGAAACCTCGGCATGTGCATTTTGCAGATATAAAGGGATATGCAGGTTTGACACCGTATTTGAAGGGTGCAGTTTTAATATAATATGAAAGTGAGGAAATTTAATACCATGGAAACTAAAAACCTGATTATAAAGAATTCCCTATGGGAAGATATTCCTGATTTTTGTATTTGGGAAAGAAAACCGGAAGTTACTGAATTTTTCAGCATAAGAAATGATCAGCCGGATGAAGATGTTTTTAGAAAGTTTGTTGAAGATGATAGCAATCCTAAGTCACGGCAGTTTACAATATGGCTTAAAACCTCAGGAGAACCGATCAGAATAGGCAGAATAGTACTTGCTGACATTGAGGAGGGGTTTAAGGCTGAACTGTGGCGTATATATATAGCCGATGAAAAATTACGCGGCAAGGGATATGGTAAGGAAGCCATGATTGCTGTTATGAAGTATTGTTTTGAAGAACTTGGACTTGAGAGGCTTTATCTTGATCATTATACAGGTAATCCGGCAGCAGGTCTTTACCTTTCACTGGGATTTACATACGAAGGGGTGCTCCGCAGTAATTGCAGAAAAAACGGCAAGCTTTATGATGTTCATTTAATGTCCATTCTTAAACATGAATATGAGGGAAGATATTTATTTAATACGGAAGAATAATGAAAAGATTGAAATTAAAACCCTTGTTAAAAATCTAAAAATTTTGTAAAATAGAAATAATAGTGTAATTTAAAAGATAAAATATGACGATAAAAGAAAGGGGAAGAATTATGACAAATATTCCTACACCGCACATAGAAGCTAAAGCCGGAGATTTTGCAGAAACGGTGCTTATGCCGGGAGATCCTCTGCGTGCCAAATTTATAGCGGAAAATTTCCTGAAAGATGCAAAGCTTGTGAACAATGTAAGAGGAATACAAGGATACACAGGAACATATAAAGGAAAGAGGGTATCCGTAATGGCATCCGGAATGGGAATGCCGTCTATGGCAATATATTCATATGAGCTTTTTAATTTTTACGATGTAAAAAATATAATCAGAGTCGGAACAGCCGGAGTTGTTGATCCGTCATTAAAGGTAAGAGATGTGGTAATCGGAATGGGGGCATGTACCAATTCCAATTATGCCGCACAGTTTGAACTGCCGGGAACTTATGCACCGATTTGTTCCTATGAGCTTCTGACTAAGGCCGTTGAGGCTGCAAAAAAAATCGGAATAGATCCTAAAGTAGGAAATATATATTCATCAGATGCATTTTATGATGATGCGGCAAGCCTGTCAAAATGGCAAAAAATGGGAGTTCTGGCAACCGAAATGGAAGCTGCAGCACTATACATGAATGCAGCAAGAGCCGGCAGGAATGCGCTCGCAATTTGTACAATTTCCGATAATCCGTTTACCGGTGAAGCCACAACGGCTGAAGAAAGACAGAAGACATTTACTGCTATGATGGAAATTGCTCTTGAAATCGCATAATCGCATAAAATAAGGAGACGAAAACAATGGAAAACAGATACCCGAGGCTTGAAATAAATCTTGCTCATTTGCAGCACAATGTATCAAGAATTGTTGAAAGATGTGGAAGCTGCGGCATTCAGGTTGCAGGCGTAATCAAAGGTGCAACAGGAATTCCGGAAGTGGCGCAGGCATTTGATAAAGGAGGCGCAGCTTTTATTGCTTCATCAAGGCTTGAGCAGATAGAGGACGCTATCAATGCAGGAATAGAAAAACCTATGATGCTTATAAGAGTTCCTATGCTCAGCGAAATCAAAGATGTTATAAGACTTGCAGATATAAGTCTCAATAGTGACTTTGAAGTGATAAAGGCGCTTAACGAAGAGGCTAAACGCCAGGGGAAACTTCATAAAGTTATTCTTATGGCGGATCTTGGAGATCTCAGAGAGGGATTCTGGGATAAGGATGAAATGGTTGAAATCGCTGAATATATTGAAAACAGAATGATAAATATTCAGCTTGTCGGAATAGGAACAAATTTAGGATGCTACGGCTCTATCGCTCCTACAGCAGAGAAGCTCCAAGAGTTAGTCGAACTTGCGGAGAGGATAGAGGAAAGATTGGACCGTGAACTGGAATACATTTCAGGCGGGGCAACAAGTAGCTTGATGAGAGTATGGGACAAAGATATTCCAAAGAGAATAAATCTTCTCAGAGTAGGAGAGGGAATCCTACTTGCAAGAGACTTGGATGTATTTTACGGATACGACATGTCAGAACTTTATCAGGATGTTTTCAGGCTGAAAGCAGAAGTTATTGAAATTAAGACGAAGCCATCATATCCTGTGGGAACCATTACGGTAGACGCTTTTGGTCATACTCCTGAGTATGTGGACAGAGGAATGAGAAAGAGAGCACTTCTTGCTATGGGTAAGGTGGATTATGGCGACCCTTGCGAGCTTATACCTCTGGAAGAAGGAATAGAGGTTCTTGGGGCTTCAAGCGACCATACGATAATAGATGTTGAAGAGGCTGAAAAAGATTATAAGATAGGAGATATAATGACTTTCGATGTATGTTATGCAACTGTTGTATATTTAACCAATTGCAGAAATGTACATATAGCTTTTGTTTAGAAACCGGTGTGGAGAACAAGAGAGTGCGAGGCGCTGCCAAACATTGACAAAATCAAGCTTTTACAGTATAATATTAGGCACGGCTCGAAAGAAAGTCGAAAGGAGATATCAGGAATGTCAGAAGAAATACTGTTAACCCAAGAAGGGTATGACAAGATAGTTGCGGAGCATGAGGAACTTGTTTCCGTAAGAAGAAAGGAAGTTTCGGAAAGGCTGAAAGAAGCAATTTCTTACGGTGACCTTTCGGAAAACTCCGAATATGATTCCGCAAAGAATGAGCAGGCAGAGCTTGAAGAAAAGATTCTCAAGCTTGAAAATATGATTCGTAAGGCAAAAATTATCGATGAAAGCGAAATGGATATTGACAGAGTCAGCGTAGGACTCAAGGTCAAGGTACAGGACACTGCTACAGGTGAAGAAATGGAATTTGTAATCGTGGGCTCTACAGAAGCAGATCCTTTTGCCGGAAAGATCTCCAATGAATCAGAGGTAGGCAAACACCTGCTGGGCAAGCAAAAGGGAGAAAAAGTCGATATTATGGTGCCTGACGGAGTATTGACCTACAAAATTGTCGACATCACAAAATAAGTGAGAGAGCGGAGAGGATAAAAAGATGAGTACAGAAGAAATCAGAGATAAGGCGACTTCCGCTGAACAAGAAGAAGTCTCCGAAGAAAGCTTAAACGAACTTAGAAAGATACGAAGAGAAAAGCTTAAAGCTCTACAGGATGCAGGCAGAAACCCGTTTTTACAGGAAAAGTGGGATGTGACTGCACATAGCAAGGATATAAAGGACAATTTCTTTGCTATGGAAGATCAGGAAGTTTCATGTGCAGGCAGAATCATGGCATTCAGAAACATGGGAAAGGCTTCTTTTATAGATATTCAGGACAAGCAGGGCAGAATACAGTGCTATGTAAGAAAAGACGCTATAGGGGAAGAAGAATACAAATGGTTTAAGTCTTATGATATAGGTGACATAGTTGGTGTTGTAGGCACAGTATTTAAGACTAAACACGGAGAGGTATCTATTAAAGCAGAAAAGGTAGTTCTGTTGTCAAAGTCACTTCAGATGCTGCCTGACAAGTGGCATGGCTTAAAAGATCAGGATTTAAGGTATCGACAGAGATATGTGGATCTTATAGTGAATCCCGAAGTAAAAGAAACATTTGTAAAGAGAGCTAAAATAATTAAAGAAATAAAGCGAGTTCTGGAGGAAGATTACGGTTATCTGGAGGTTGATACACCTATACTGACTACTATTGCAGGCGGAGCTAATGCGAGACCTTTTAATACTCATCATAATACACTTGATTTGGATATGAAACTGAGAATATCCAATGAGCTTTACCTCAAGAGACTGATAGTAGGCGGTCTTGACAGGGTTTATGAAATGGGAAAAATGTTCCGTAACGAGGGAATGGACAGAAACCATAATCCTGAATTTACAAGCATGGAATGTTACATGGCTTACGGTGATATGGAAAGTGTAATGGATGTTACCGAGCAGCTGGTATATAAAGCCGCTGTGGCGGTAAACGGAACTCCTGTAATAACTTATCAGGGCAAACAGTTTGATGTTACTCCGCCTTGGAGAAGGCTTGATATGACCGATGCCGTAAAGGAAATAACAGGAGTTGATTTCCATAAGATAGACAGTGATGAAGAAGCAAGAGAGGCTGCTGTCAAATACGGAATGGATCTTGAAGAAGTTAAGGATATGCCGAGAGGCAAAATTATAGCTGAAATGTTTGAGGAATACTGCGAAGATGTTCCCGGGTATCTAGACGGACCGGTATTCGTAGTGGGACATCCTGTTGAAATTTCACCTCTTTCAAAGAGAGATTCAAATGATCCAAGAATAACAAGAAGATTCGAGGGATATATAAACGGATGGGAAGTGTGCAATGCTTTCTCCGAGCTTAATGACCCGATAGATCAATATGAAAGATTTGCCGTGCAGCAGGCGCAGCTTGACTCCGGAGCGGATGACGAAGCGCATCCAATGGATATGGACTTTGTAAATGCCCTTGAAGTAGGCTTGCCTCCGACAGGTGGACTCGGCGTAGGTATCGACAGAGTGGTAATGCTTATCTGTGATGCACCGAGCATTAGAGATATTATATTATTCCCGACGATGAAGTCCCTGGATAAGTAAAAACCCAGTAAAATCAAGGGTTTTCGGCTCCAATCATAGTGCGTACTGCAACAAAAGTGCAACAATTTTTGTATGAATAGTACAGAATAATACGTCTATGTACGTAATTGACCTATGAAGCGTATACGAAAAATATACGAATTTGCACGCGCACACTAATCAAATATTGTACTTTTAAGGACACTTTCAATAAAACGAAGGTGTCCTTTTTTGCGTTATAGTTTTATTTCTTATATTAATTTGATTAGGAGGTATCCGTATGGGTAAAGTGATTGCAGTCTCAAACCAGAAAGGTGGAGTCGCGAAAACAACAACAAGTATTAATTTAGGGGTAGCTTTAGCAAGGAATGGAAAAAAGGTATTGCTGGTAGATGCAGATCCGCAGGGCCATTTATCTACAGGTCTTGGAATTTCTAAAACCACAAAGGTAACTTTAAAGACAATGATGGAGTATGTGATTATGGAGATGGAATATGATCCGTATGAAGCTGTCATCAAGAATGATGAGGGCGTAGATGTTATTCCATCAAATAAATTATTGTCAGGTACAGATATTTCTTTAATAACTGTTGAAGAAAGAGAAAGCATTTTGAAAAAATATCTTGATACTTTAAAAACTGAATATGATTACGTCGTAATTGACTGTATGCCTTCTTTGGGAATGCTGACTGTAAATGCAATGGCTGCGGCTGATAGTGTTCTGATACCGATTGAACCAGAGTATTATGCGCTGGATGGTATGGTCGAGCTGTTAAGAGTAATCAGAAATACGAAGAAAAGATATAATCCTCGAATTGAGATTGAAGGAATTTTATTTACAAAGGATCCGTACTGGTATAACTCTTCAAAAGAATATAAAAAGGCAGTAAGTGAAGCTTATGGAAAGCATATCAAGATATTTGAACATTCCATTCCCCGTTCTAATCCTATTGCAAAGTGTCCTAAGGATGGTGTAAGTATATTTGCTTACGATAAAAATAATCCTGGAGCATTAGGATACGATTGGTTAGCAAAGGAGGTAATTAAGAATGGCTAAAAGTAAAACACCTGTAAAATTAGTATCATATGAAGAAATTATGGGGATTGGTGATTACGAGGAAGTAGTTACTATTGCGATAGATGATATACGTCCATTTAAAAATCATCCGTTTAAGGTCAGAGATGATGAAAAGATGCAGGAATTAATCAAGAGCATCAGCACACAGGGGATATTGACGCCTGTAACTGTTCGTACAGATGAGGATGGCCAGTATGAAATGATTTCTGGCCACAGAAGAATGCACGCGGCTAGTATGATTGGAATAGATGCAATTCCAGCCATAGTAAAAGAGATGGATGATGACGAAGCTACCATTGCAATGGTTAATGCAAATATTCAGCGAGAGGAACAATTGCCTAGTGAAAGAGCATTTTCATACAGAATGATGCTGGAGGCAATGAAACGAAAAGCAGGAAGACCAACAAAAAATAATTCGTGCCAAAGTGGCACACATTTACGCTCGGATGAAATGATGGCGTTAGAGGTCGGGGAAAGTGCTCGTTCTATTCAAAGATGTATTCGTTTAACGGAGCTGATCACAGAACTATTGGATATGGTTGATGAAAAGAAATTAGGTTTTACCATAGCCGTAGAGATTTCTTATATTGATCAGGAGATACAGAAGTGGCTATATGAGTACATTAGAGAAAATGGTGTTGTAAAACCAGAACAGATTGCCGGACTCAGAAAGCATTTGGAACAGAATACAGTTAATCAAATGCAAATGATACAAGTGTTAAATGCAAACTTAAAAGGAAGAATTCCATCAAAGAAAGTGACTTTATCTGAAAAGAAATTGTACAAGTATTTTCCAGCTCATTATTCTGCTTCTGAGATGGAAGGTGTGATTGTGACACTTCTGGAAGAATGGAAACAAAGACAGGCAGGTGAATAATATGAAGTTTGATTACTATTATGGTTCTCAGGCTGACCAATTCAGTTTTATAAGAATACCGAAAGCTATGTTGACAGAGAAGACATTCTCCTCTCTGTCTCTACAGGCAAAGATGTTATATGGTATTTTGCTTGATCGCATGGGTTTATCTATGAAAAATGGTTGGTTTGATTCAGAGAATAAAGTTTATATTATTTATCAGATTGCGGAAATTCAAGAAGATTTAGGATTTTCAAAAAAGAAAGCAATTGAATACTTGGCCGAATTAGAGAACTTTGGCCTTGTGGAAAAGAAAAGGCGTGGTCGAGGTTTGCCGAGCATCCTTTATGTAAAAAGTTTTTTAGTGCAAAAAGATTGCACTAAAATTGATGCTGATGAAAGTGTTGGAACTTCCAGAGGTTCTGAAAAGGGAACTTCTGATGGATTTGAGATTGTGGCATCGAAAATTGAAAACGGAAAAATATCAGCGAAAGGTAAAGAATCTAATATTAAGAATTCTGCGAATACAACAAGAAGTGTTAACACGGGAACTTCAAGAAGTGTCGATTTTGACACCTCAAGAAGTGATGATATGGGAACTTCAAGAGGTTCCGTATGGACACCTCAAGAAGTGTCTGATTTGGCACCGCTTATTAATAATACTAAAGAGAATGATCTTGAAGATAGTAATATTAAATCGAATCATATCATATCTGCAAAAATGCAAGATGCTAACATGGGATACGATTGTGATATGATGAGTGAAATGGATGCTTACGATGAAATTATCAAAGAGAATATTTCTTTTGATGATCTTCTGGTAGCTTACCCATACGAAATAGAAACTATTGAAGGAATCAAGCAGTTGATTTTGGAGACTGTCTTGAATAAAAACGAGTCTATGGTAATTGCAAGTAATACATATCCTGTTGCACTTGTGAAAAGTAAATTTTTAAAGTTAAATTACTCTCATATCGAGTATGTGATGGATTGTTTCAAGAGCAATACGTCCAAAGTGAAGAACATAAAGAAATATTTGCTGGCTGCATTGTTTAATGCTCCATCTACAATGGATAGTTACTATCGTGCAGAAGTGAATCATGACATGCCATATATGACTATGGCAAGATTGGAGGCATAATGATTATTTTAAAATGGATTGGAAAAATCTTGGCGATTCCTGTGCTACTGTTTACGTCAATGATGTGGCTGGTAGTAAAAGCATTAGTTGTAATATATGGATTAGGTTATGGACTACTTGGTATTGGTGTAGTGGTTGCAATGATCTTATTTCTGGCATATCAGGAATGGGCCAATGTTGTTGCATTAATTGTGATTGCAGTATTGGCTTTTGTCGTATTGTTTGCAGGTACCTTTATAGAGGTACTTTTGGAAGAAGCAAATAGTGGTTTACGAAAAATCATTAGAGCATAAAGAAATGGAGAGAGTTTTATGGGAAGAGATGTAAAGTATATTCAGTTACCACCGTTACCAGAAGATATTGAAATGCCAGCTTTAGAAGTAATTTGGTTAATTGCAAGAATGAATCCGGAACAGCGTAAGGATGCGTTGAAACAAATTGAAGCTATAGCGGGAACTGAAAAAGATGGGAAAGCCGATTATGAGGCGGTGGAGGCTATTCTTGATAAATATGAAAATGTAGGAGAAGATGACGTATTTTCTCAGTATGTAGATTGTTTTCGAGAGGTGTTGGCTCGACTTATATTGGAATCGTATGACGTTGCTGCCTATGTTTATCAAAAACATTGCGTGGAAGGACTCAGTATAGAAAAAATGATGAAGACAACTAGATTGTCGGAAGATGCTCTGAATATGTTTGTGAAGTATTTTGATGTACGACATAATCAAGATAATTGATATAAAGTGGGATGCATAGGTGAAACTACCTGTGTATCCTTTTTTCTTTAAAAAATCTTAAGGATATCATATATTGTACAGATGTGATATGCGTGATAGAATTAAAGTAGTAAAGTGTGTGACAATTTATGAGGGATATTTTGAAATGAAGCTGTTTTGTTTGATATTTATATGATGATTGTCTGCTGTCCTTGACGGTGGAATAAAATAATGCTATTATAAGGTTGTACAGATAAAAGGGAGTAGCTGAACATCCGAAAGGATGGGTTTGCAACCGACAATCGATACCGAAAGGTATCCGTAACAAATGAGATAGCAAGACTTTTATTGTGGCAGACGTCATGATAAGAGTCTTTTTTTATTATATAAGTAGCTGCCACATGAAGCTTGCGGAAAGTGAGGAAATATGAGCAACGAAATTATGAGAAGAGAAATGAAAGAAGCATTGGATGCTGGAGAACGTGCATTGTCCAGTCTTAGAAATGCACAGGAAAAACTGAATAGCGCAGGCAACTGGGGATTGTTTGATATGTTTGGAGGTGGATTGTTTTCTACCATAATGAAACGTTCAAAAATGGACGATGCTCAGCAATTGATGGAAGCAGCAAAATCCGATCTGAAACGATTTCAAAGAGAATTGAAAGACGTTAATATTCCATTGGATTTGAGAATGGAAGTAGGAAGTTTTCTTTCTTTTGCAGATTTCTTCTTTGATGGATTTGTGGCAGACTATCTGGTTCAGTCAAAAATTTCAGAAGCAAAAGAACAGGTGTCTGATGCGATTATCAGAGTTGAACAGATTCTGAATGAATTAAAGAGAAAAATGTAGCGAAAGGATTTTGTAAGGAGGTTTTGATATGGCACCTAAGAGAATAAAAGTGAAACCAGGAAAGACACAATCTAAGATGGGATTTATTGTAGGTATTTTATTTGTAATCTTAGGAGTATTTGTGGTAATTCCGACCTTTGGCTTGTTTGGCCTTATATGGACAGGAGTAGCAGCGATGATCGCGTTTACTAATTACAAGAATGGATTTTCAGATGAAGGTGTTGCCACACATGAGATTGTTATCGAAGATGGTATGGAAATACCGAATGCTTATGATGATGGAGAAGATATTGAAGAGAAGCTGATTAAATTGAATTCCTTGTATGAACAGCGCTTGATTACTAAAGAAGAATACGATGAGAAGCGTAAGGAATTATTGAAAGAGTTTTAATAGATGAAAAGAAGAAAGATTATCAGTATAGTGTTCGTGTTGTGTGCATTTCTCATAGGCTGGATTGCATGGGGAAATACTGCATTGGTGATAAGTGAACTGACAATTAAAAATGATAGGATACCATCCGCTTTTTCGGGATTCCGAATCGCACAAATATCAGATTTGCATAATGCTGAATTTGGAGAAGACAATGAGAAGTTATTATTTATGCTTGAAGAGTGCGAACCAGATATCATTCTGATCACAGGTGATTTGGTTGATTCTCGAAGAACGGATATTGAAATTGGTATTACGTTTGCCAAGAAGGCTACAATGATTGCTCCAACTTATTATGTAACAGGCAATCACGAAGCACGAATAGATGAATATGAGGAATTGATAAATGGACTTCAGCAAACAGGAGTGCATGTATTACAGAATGAATGTGTTTTGCTGGAACAATCCGGAGAAACGATTGCAATAGCTGGAATAGAAGATCCGAGTTTTGCTACGGATTATCTCTTTGGAGATTCAGAGACGGTTACAAAGGATGTGTTATTAGAACTCATTGACGAAGATATATACACAGTGCTGCTTGCACACCGTCCGGAATTATTTAACACTTATGTAGAGTGTGAAGCTGATTTGGTATTTAGTGGTCATGCACACGGCGGGCAGTTGCGATTGCCATTTGTTGGTGGAGTTGTAGCACCGAATCAGGGATTATTTCCAGAATATGATGCTGGTCTTTATTCAGAAAAAAGTACAGATATGATCGTAAGCAGAGGTATTGGAAATAGTATTTTGCCATTTCGTGTAAATAATCGACCGGAGATTGTTTTAGTTGAATTGCAGAGTGAGGATTAAATAAAGATGAAAAAATTGTTATTAACAAGTTTAGTGATTTTATTATTGGCAGGAATGACTGGTTGTTCCAAAGAGGAAACCGTAAAAATCGAAGAACATGATTGGAATCTGACATTTGTTTTATTAAGTGAAGATGGAAGGGTCTTAGGATGTGCTCCGGAACATTACGAGGCACATAAGGAAGATGAAAGTATTAAAGAAATAGATCTGGATTGTGTGGCTTCTGATGGAAAATACATAATTGTAGATGTAACGAACAATACAGAATATAACGGCACATATGAAATTATGGAAGAGGATAAGGAATCTGTTATTTATACGCTCAATTCGGAAGACGGTACAGGGATGGCAGTAACATCTATCACCAAAGGTGATGATGGAAGCAGAACACCGACATTGATCCTATCCATAGATGGTTATGATATTAATTTTCAAAGTGAAACATTAGAGTAAAATACAGGAAAAGAGTTGTGACTACCGGATATACAAGTGAAGTTGATTTAGGAGGTGTAGCTCTATGACATGGTATAAAGAAATGACCGAACAACAAAAGAAAGAGTTCAAAAAAGTGATAACAGTAAGTGTAATAGGTGCAATTATAGTGTTGCTTGTTCCGATTGCTTTTCATTTTATTTAGTAACAAAAGCAATTATTGTGAGGAGTGTGATTTGTATGATTAAAAAGAAAACATCCATAATCCTTGGGACCATTCTATTACTTATTGCGGTTATTTTTGTAGGAGTTGCAGTATCACATCCGGAATTTTCGTTTCCATGGAGTCTTAGGATAACGTATATGTTTTATGGCCTATATGTATGGCTGCTATTCCGATTTCTTCTGGTAATACCGGTCTTTCAGCATATGCAAGGTGCTTCGTCAAATGGAAGTATTGTCAGAGCAATTATATATATGCTTATGGCTATCGTGTTTTTTATGATGGAGGTTACAGGAGATAAAGTAGATATTTATACGTTTCTGCGTGGCTTTGTAGTGACTGGAAGTATTGATGTGTGTTGTGAAAACATTTATCTGCTTGTAAAAGGAAAACGTAAATAGTAAAAGAGAAGGGTGGCGGAGTGTTGTGAAGAAAAAAGTTAAAATTGTGATAATTATATTATTGATTGTTGTACTTGCAGTTTGTGCATGGTTTATCGGATATCATACTAGAAAAAGTCAGGACAATCTGCCGTCTTTAGAATCCATTGCTGAAATGGATGAAGCAGATATCAATGATTTGTTAGTTGGATATAGAAATTATCAACTTGATGACGTGTGGGAAGGTCCGGATGTAAAATCTGAAAACACATGGATCTGGAAAATTGATGAACATACCCAGCTTCAAGTAAGCTGCAATAACAAAGATAAAGTTGTGGTATGTAGTCTTGATTCCATATTTCAGACTGAGATATTGAAAATTTTTGATAATCATTACCTGGTAGAGCCAGTTGAAGGCAGTCCGGAACTTCGTAGTTCTGATAGGATTGAGGTTAAAATAGAACACTTGGATCCTTCTTTAGAACCAGAGGTGGGTGATATCATTGAAATCATCCATAGTGGTGAAATCATGGAAAGTGATCCGGCGAGATTGCAGGATGTATATAGTATCCGCGTTGTTAATGAAGAAGAACAATGGGCTATGATACCTATGGTTATGGTTGATGGAAAACTATATCTTGATACCGGAATGGAAAGCAGTGTAGAAGCAAGATGCGGTGTCATGGACGGAGAAATTACATCTTCTGTGGATGGAACAAAGAAACCTACACAGGATGGAGAATCAAACTTTGGAACAGGTTACGGATATCAGTATGGTCCACAGGAAGGAACCATTGAAATATTCATGAATGAAAAATGGTGGGTATTTGCAACGGAAGATGTGAGACAGGAAATACAGTTTTCTGAGAATAACAATGAGTAACTAAGAAGGAGTTATATGAGAAAAATTACGAATATAATTTGGGGTATGTGGTGTGCGTTCACCACCTTGATCAGTCCGGTCTGGTTAACGATGATTTTTCTAAATATTACCGGAATGATATATAAATACGATTATTCCATGGATGAAGGGACTGCTGTTATAATAGGAGTATTTTTACTTGCATTATGGTTATTTATAGTGTTACTGCCTATCGTGGGATTTTTAAGATATGCATATTCGTTAAATAAGAAAAATCTATGGATTTGTATTGGTATCATGATTATTTTGGTATTTTTCTGTTTTTGGATATGCGACTGGAATATTGTGCAGTTTTTAGTGTCATAAGAAATATCGGAAATCTATAAGAAAAGAGGGTGAGTCATGAGATTGGCAGAAGATTTTAGAAGTATTGCAAGAGACGCTTTGAAGGGGAAATGGAAGATTGCAGTATTAGTGGGATTAGTAGCAACGCTGTTAGGTGCTGTAGAAGATATGGGACCGAAAGTGAAAATAAATATTGATGCTTCCAGTGCCGATGCAAGTTTTGAATTTGCCGGTCAGACGATTTTTTCAACTGGCGGTGGTCTTAATTCAGATATCGGAGCATTTCTGGTAGGAAGTTTTACATATATCATGATCGCTGCTTTGATCATGGGCGTGGTATATTTTATTTTAGGAAGTATCATCAAGGTCGGATATGCTAAATTCAATTTAAACTTAGTCGATAGATTAGAAGGTTCTTTTGAGAATCTGTTTGCGTATTTTTCAGATTGGAAGACAACTGCAACTGCAAGATTTCTCCAAAGCATTTACATTCTTTTATGGTCATTGTTGTTCATTATTCCTGGAATTATCGCTTCTTACAGTTATGCTATGACGGAGTACATCCTTGCGGATAATCCGGAATTGTCAGCAAGTGAGGCAATTAGCCGTTCAAAACAGATGATGGATGGGAACAAATGGCGTTTATTCTGTTTGCAATTTAGCTTTATTGGCTGGAGTATTCTATGTGCGTTCACATTGGGAATCGGCAATCTTTGGCTGACACCGTATAAGCAGGCGGCAACAGCAGCGTTTTATAGAGAAGTGTCTGGTACGGAACGCAATCCATACGAACATGAATGGGCTGGCTATACGAATCAGTTTTATGAAGAGGTATAATATAAATTGAGGAGATATTGATTATGGAGAATGCACCTAATATTATTTTGTTTTGGTATTTAATAATTGCACTCTTTGTACTTATGATTGCTTTGATAATTACGGCAATTAATTTAATAAGAAAGAGCAGAGAACAAAATACGAATAAGATGCAATTATTAGGAAAAATATGCTTTGGTTTAGGCGTAATATGTGCAATTCCCATATTTTTAGTGCTTGGATATATTCTGTATCTTTACATAGGATGACAGAATATAAATAAGATTTGGTTTATCAGAGTGATGAGTTCCAAGTTGACGAGGAGTGCGTTTGTATGAAAAGAAGTTTGGCAACAAAAAATTTAATTACATCATTATTTGCCACAGTATTGTTATTGCACTTTATGATAAAATCTCCGAGCCCGAAGATTATCTTTATTCCATTTTTGATCTGCAGTCTTTCCATGGTGGGAAAGAGTATTGCAAGAATCATGAATAAAGAAAAAATGGAGTTCATATTTGGCAAAATGTTTACTTTGGGATTTTTACTGTTCTTTATTGGATTTCTGATATTTGCCGGTTATGTATCTATCAGGGATAAAAATTATAGTCTGCTGATATTTTCGATACCATTTTGGCTTATTGGAATCTTTCTGATCAGGAAAAGATTTTTGGATAAGAACGGAGAAAAAGATGGTAAATCTATTTTTCCATTTGCTTTTATAGTTAGTGCGTTATTGGTTGCCATTGCATTACTGGCAGGTATTTTCCTTTTGGTATTTGGCATCAAAGAGGCTAATTTTGGATTAATCCTTGGGGGAATAATTTTTACCTTCGGATCATTGGCATTTGTGTTGGCAGCATTAACATTGAAAGGTTGTTTTGACAAGTTAAAGATTGATGTGCTTGGTTTATATGCAGGTGCTGTGATTGCGATAATTGGAATAGGGTTCTTATTGCTCATGTACAAAGAACCAGTAAGTTCATATGGATTGTGGATTATAATTCCAATTTTGATGACCTTGGTTGGCATTTATCAGGTCGTAAAATGTATCAGAAACAGAAAGTAACGTGAAAGGAACAGTGAGAGAAATGAAGAAAGCCATTTTAGGTGTGTTGGGTGTACTATCAATTTTATATGGCATACTCGTTCTTCAGGTTGGTTCAGGCACAGGATTTTGGATCATATGGGAAGTAATTGGTGTGTTCTTCCTATTCTGGACTTCCCTTGTACATACAGATTTTTTTACTACACGCAGAAAAATGAAAGTAATTTTTCATACAATGATGGGAGTGGGAATTGCTGTAGTAGTAATATTATGTGGAATGATTATGGGAGATTTTTCTTCAAAAGGTAACCAAAATCTGGATTACATTATTGTTTTAGGTGCTCAGGTACGAGAAGATGGGCCAAGCGTTGTTCTGAAATATCGTTTGGATGCAGCAGTTGATTATCTGAATGGAAATCCTGATACGATATGTATTGTTTCTGGTGGACAAGGAACAAATGAACCATTTTCAGAAGCAGAGGGAATGGCAAAGTATCTTCTGGATAAGGGCATAGACGAACATAGAATTGTTTTAGAAGATAAATCAACGAGTACGGTCGAAAATATTCAGAACAGCAAGATACTTATGGAAGAATCGTACAATGGTGTTGGTATAGTAACAAATAATTTCCATGTGTTTAGAGCTGTTCAGATTGCAAAAGTACAGGGGTTAGAAGGAGTTTGTGGTATAGCTGCAGATTCGAATGTGTTATATCTTCCAAATAATGTACTTAGAGAATGTTGTGGAATTCTGAAAGATTGGCTTATGAATAATATCTAGTGAGAAATTGAATTGAAGGTGGTGTTTTTATGAAGTGTCCGATTTGCAATAACGAAATGATAGAAGGCGGATTAGTCATTGATGGTGTCGCACCCGGATGGGTACCAATGGAAGAATTTCAGAAAAAAGGATTGAAGAGGATTGTGCATGCTGGACTTCGTACGATTGGGAAGTCGAGCGTTTTGTTCAGTCAAACAAAAGTGCCGAATGCCTTCTTGTGTAAAAACTGTAATAAAATTGTCGGTGTGTTCGATATAACAAATAATATTGATGATTAACATTTTTGTGGAGGAAATATAAATGGGTAAGAATGATAGATTTGAAAAAGTGTATTCTCAGGGTTCAATGAATGTTATGGAAATATGGGTTGATAAAGAAACTGGTGTGAATTATTTGTACCATGCAAGTGGTTATTCTGGTGGAATGACACCATTATTAGACAGAGAAGGGAAACCGGTGGTTTCGCCTGTAATCAATAGATAAAGATTTATTGAAGTGGAGGATGAAAAATGTATAGATATGAATATGAAACTGTAAGCTGTGATTTTGGTGGTTGGGGATTTGGTTCTGGTAATATTTACAGTATTGATGATTATCGCTCAATCATAAACAGAAGAGCCTCTGATGGATGGAGATATGTAGGATATATACCAACGAAACAAAGAGGAACAGGTCATACACAAGAGCTTGATTTGATTTTTGAAAAAGAGATTTAGATTCTTTGACTAGGAGATGATATATGAAAAAGAAAATAATTGCGGCATTACCCTTTATTACAATACCGATACTTATACCAATTTATAATATTTTAGATAGTCTTATTTTGGTAGATATATTCGGATGCGGTTGTGTGCCTTCCACACAAACTAATATGTTTAATATTCCTTTTAATGCCAATGATTTAAGATTGATCGTGTTTTCGTCATTAACAATTGGATTGTCTGTATGGAGCATTGTTATTGCCAGAAATTTTAAAAGAATAACTACAAAGCTGTCATATTGCATTGCAGTTATTTTGTTAAATGTAACATTGACTATGTGGATTGTGAAAACATTTATGTGGGCATAAGAGTATGGATTGACAAAGAGGTATGTGTGAATATGAAGAAGTTACGGAAATATGCAAGCGTTTTAACTGTAATTATATCGGTATTAGTTTTATCTGCGTGTGAAAAGACGGAGCAGAAAGTAATGTACATTAAACCAAGTGAGTTTACAGAAGAAACCCGTGAGGTGTTGGGACTATTTGATGATGAAGTACAGTTTTTTGATATTGTTCTCGATGAAACAGTAAAATCAGAAACAATAACTGTATGGGTGTATCGTGACGGAATATGGGAAGAAAATGGGAAAACGTCGGGACCAGTGGATGCGCTGGAAAGACGAATTGCAATCAGATTAACAGAGAATAGTTATGAACTGTATTCAATGGATGAAAGTGGTCATGTGAAATATACATATCCGGAATTAAATGTCTCTTTTGATAATTCTGTGGCAATTATTGGTTCAAGGGTAGAAGGAGAAACGCAACTTGTATTAAATGAGGAGACTCCGATTTGGATGAAGATTGGTTCGGAGACAAGCAGTATGGAAAACTATAATGTTACAGAGGATTTTAGAACGATGGATTGCAATGCCGGTGTTGTGATTACGCTCACAGTATCCGATGAAATAGTGGAATAACTAAGGACGTGTATATGAAGAAGAGAAGAATTTTAATCATAATAGCTATATTAGTTGCAGTGTTTCTTTCATTTATGATAGGAACCGGATTTACGAAGAGAACAGATGTGGCGTTGGGCGGATATTCTGTATCCGAAGATGGCAAAACACTAACTTTTCAAGCAGGAGTTACCTCTTCAATGGGATACACAAGAGGATTTAAAGATAACGGTGGTGGTGTGAAACCGCATTATCTTACATTTTATTCTACTTTTGGAGGACTGAATAGTTCTTTTGGTGCCAAAAGTGAATTTACATTAGTTTTAGATGAGAATGACACAGAAATCTATTTTGAACGTGCAGACGGTGGGTATGAATTGGTGCTGCAGAAAGATGTAAAAACTGGTGAATGGATTCGATCGGAACAGGTACAAGATGTATCCGTGGTTAAAACATATGAAAAGACAGATGCGGATCTTGTGGAGGAGTATCTTGATAATGACAAGTTGATTGTTATGGTCAAGCATTATCAAATGAGTGATGGTACATGGCGGACAGATGAGCAAACATATCAGTACAGATTAGAAATTACGGGTCGAATGAACAATGCAGCAAAAGACAGTACGTTTGTCTTTTTAAGTAATATAGAAGAGATCACATTTGACCAGGCGTGGAAAGCAAGCGGACTGAGTAGTAATATGGATGATTATTTTGATATAGAGGATGCAAAATTTGTGGCCATGAAATAGAAATTTATTGGAGGTGTAAAAAAATGGGAAATATCATGGGAATGATTATATTGGGACTGCTTGCAATCCTGTGCTTTGTTTTTAGTTATTTACAGTTCCATGAAAAAGGATTTCTTTTTAACAATGCTTATATTTATGCTTCAAAGAAAGATCGTAAAAGTATGGACAAACGACCACATTACAAACAGTCTGGTGTTATATTTCTGCTTCTTGGCATTATCTGGATGATCAACGCAGTTGATATGGTATTGCAGACGGGGTGGCTGTTCTATGTGTTTATTGCGGTTGCCGTGATAACGGTGATATATGCGATTATATCATCAGTTATTATTGAGAGAAGAAAGAAATAGTCTTTTCATATGTTTTAACCACGGATGCAATGGGAATTGTTGTTTTGATTATACTTGCAACATTATTGCTTTCTGCAGTGATTGGTTTCCTATCAGATAAAAAGATGAAATATTTGTATCCTGTTATCACAGCAATATCATTTGTACCATCCGTATTTATTTACTATAATGAGACAGCATTGATTCATTCCGTGTGGTATTTGGTTGTATCCAGTATAGGGATGATCATAGGGGCCATATTACGCAAATTGATTTTCAGGAATAAATAATCAGAAAATCCTGCTTGTTTTGCTTGACCTGTACGTTGCGTATACCATTAAGCTATATACAGGAGGTGGAACATATGACCATTCATGAAATAGCAGAAGAACTTAATATTACAAAACGAGCAATCAAATTTTATGAAGAAAAAGGGCTTCTTAAAATTGCAAAAGATAGTAACGGATACAGAAATTATTCGGAGAAGGATATGGAAATGCTCCGTTTGATTTCCGTATATCGAAAACTTGGAATTAGTATTTCAGATATTCAAAAATTGTTGGAAAAACAGGATAAGGATATTTTGTTTCATATCCTTGAAGAAAAAGAAAGAGAGCTTCGTGAAAGAACAACGGAATATGAAGAGTTAAAAACATTCATTACGACAGGAAATGTAGAGAATTTATCAGAAGAAATTCAATATGAATCAATTGGTGAAGCAATCAAGGATGCAGTGCCGGGTTTTTACGGATTTTATTTTTTACATCATTTTCAACCTTATTTGCAAGGAAGGATAGAAACGTCAGAACAGAAAAAAGCGTATGACACAATCTGTGAGTTTTGGGATAATACAGAAATCAGGATTCCGATATTTATGAAGTTATTCAGTTGGTTTTCATATCGTTTTCAGAAAGCCGTATCACCGAAAGTAATGGCTGCTAAGGTGGATGCGCAGATGAAGTTGTATCTGGATGCGGATGAAGTCCAATATGAGAAGTTAAAAAAGAATGTTTTAGAAGGATATCGCATAAAAAGAATGATGCGTTTTCATCCGGTATATGTATCACAACGAAAATTTATGAAGGAACTGCAGGATAAAGGATATAACGATATTTTTATTCCAAACATGAAAATTTTATCACCGGATTATAAGAAATATCATGACGCTCTGACAATCATGAATCAAAGGATCTGTTCAGAATTGGGTTTATATTACGATACAAATTATAATCTGGTACGAAAAAAGCCACATGTTAATTAGCATTGCTTTACCGTAGCATGACAAACATGTTTCAATGATTCCGAAGGGAGGCAAAGAGTATGCTAAGTGAAAGAATAAAAACTCTTCGGAAGAAGAAAGGAATGAGCCAGGAAGAACTGGCGTTAGAGGTGCATGTGGTACGACAGACCATCTCAAAATGGGAAAATGCGCTGTCTGTTCCGGATGCGGATGAATTGATCTATTTAGCAAAGGTATTGGAAGTTTCGGTAAATACTTTATTAGGGGTGGAAGAAAAAGAATCTTTGGTATATGAAGATCTGGTTGATGAACTTGCAAGAGTCAATGAAGAACTTGCAGGAATGTGTGAACAGGAACGTTTGGTAAAACAGGCAAACAGGATCAGAGGAAAAATCTTGTTTCTGGTCATCATTTCTCTGATATTCATATCAGTAATCAAGAACGAACTTACGCAAATGTTAGTAGTAGGAGTATGTACTCTGGCAGCACTTTGGATTCTTTATAAGAATCTGGCAGCACTTACGATTGTAACAACAAAGGATTTGAAGTTGAAAGCACTTCGCCAGACAACAATCTTTAACATGGTTGTGATCGGCATGTGCATTGTAGGAGCAGTCCTTACAGGAACAGGTATGGTGGAGATCGGTCCGGCAGGAGAAAAATACTTTGCTGCGTTTATAGTGAGTGCAGTTTTGCTATTTATGGGGTATATTTCACCGAGGCTACCATTTACAAGACATACAGGATTAAGACTTCCATGGACGGTGGCGGATGAGGAAACATGGAATGTAGCACATAGGATCCTTGGTATTGTTGCGATTTCGGTAGGTGTGTTTTATGTTGGAGCAGTGCCATTTGTAAAAGATTTTGAAGCATTGACGGTCGGAGCTGTTTTGATGTGTGTTGCTGTTCCCGGAATTATATCAGCTCTGTTTTATTATCGAAAATTTCATATAAAAAGATGGTAGAATGGCCGATTCTACTACCTCTCGGTTGGCAAAATCGTAATGAAATTATAAAATAAAGATATCAATCAGAGGTGGTGATGGTTATGTTTGAAATTGATAAGAAAAGTTTTGGAGAGTTTATCTCTATGCTTCGTAAAGAAAAATCCATGACACAGAAAGATCTGGCTTCAAGATTGCTGGTATCGGATAAAGCTGTCAGCAAATGGGAAACGGGAGTTTCCAAAACAAAAGGATATTAAGAAATAATCTGTGTTTACCTGCTTGCAGAATACTGGTGTATATGAGAATAACACTTGAAATATAGTGTCTTTTTCTATATCTAATAAATTTTCATTAGATAACTGAAAAAGAATGACTATTCATTTCTAGCGTGATATAATTTATACTAGAGAAAACGATAAATTATGAACTTGAAAGGGAGTGTTGAGTATGGGATTATTTGATAAGTTTAAAAAGAAACAGTCAATATTTATATATGATGATAAATATGATGAATTCTATGCTGAATTAAATGGTATTAAGTTCATATGTGAAAAAGTAGAAGATAATTATGAACAACTTGCAAAAGATTTATCTAATATATATGAATCTAAAATATCAGATATCGTTAATTTCTTATTGCCAGATATAAGTGAAATGTTTGGTGTATCAGATACTGATATCATTCAAAAGGCATTAGGTAAACCACAAATAGATTTAGATAGGAGTATGATTGTATATTGCGAGCAAACTTTAGATGATATTCATATTATTTCTGTTGAATTTGGAGAATTGTTCACAGAATTCTATTATGCGAGTATAGATGGATAAATTCCCAGTTTATAAGTATATTTGATGGAATGAAACTTTCGTAAACGGGCGGAGTGATCCAGACACGGCGGTGGGAAAATCTCTTAGATTTTTCCGCCGTTTTTAGTGGCTGGTTCACTTCGGCAGTTGAGCGAGCTTGCGAGCGAACATCAAGCCCCCGTTATTCTAACAAGGGGGGCACAAAAAACAAGAGACAAAATACACTAACAAGCGGAAAACGCTGTATTTACAAGGCAAAACCGCATTTTACATGGTGTGATATAAATTATGTTATTATCACTTTGAAAAATAGAATATAACATTAAGAAAGACAGTTGATTTCAAATAAGAAATTGATTGTCTTTTTCTTTTGTAGAAATGTAGGCAATTATCAGTAAACGGTAGTTGCCTTTTT
The DNA here is from genome assembly GCA_900542295.1 of uncultured Eubacteriales bacterium. Classification (GTDB taxonomy): domain Bacteria; phylum Bacillota; class Clostridia; order Peptostreptococcales; family Anaerovoracaceae; genus Fimisoma. Next base: position 68,403 of record UQNJ01000013.1, read on the forward strand.
TTGATTGGAGGAATTAAAGAATGAATGATAAAGATTTTATTGAAGAATTAAAACGTAAACGTGACGAATACGGAGTTACACAAACAAGACTTGCCGTTGCCTGTGGTATCAGTCGAGAGCATTATAACCGCATTGAAAAAGAAAAACTTCCATTGACGGAAGAACTAAAAGAAACATTAGAAAAACAGATTGAGCGTTTTAATCCGCAAGAACCGTTGTTTTTGCTGATTGATTACTTCCGTGTCCGTTTTCCTACTACGGACGCATTAAAGATTATCCGTGATGTATTACAACTGAAAGCAGACTATATGCTTTATGAAGATTATGGAAAATACGGCTATGAAAGCAAATATGTGCTTGGCGACATCAACATCATGTGTTCCATGCAGGAGCATTTAGGGGTTCTGTTGGAACTGAAAGGCAGAGGTTGTCGGCAAATGGAAAGTTATCTGCTGGCACAGGAACGCTCATGGTATGACTTCATGCTGGATTGTATGACGGCTGGCGGTGTGATGAAACGGCTTGACTTGGCTATCAATGACCGAGTAGGGATATTAGATATTCCAAAATTAAAGGAAAAATACAAGGCAGGCGAATGTATTTCCTACTTCCGTATGCAGAAAGATTACAGCGGTACGGAGAAATGCGGTAATGATACACCGAAGAATACAGGCGAAACCTTATATTTAGGCTCAACAAGTAGCGAATTATATATGTGTGCTTATCAGAAGAATTATGAGCAGTATGTCAAGAATGGCACAGAGATTGAAGATACGGAGATTAAGAACCGTTTTGAAATACGTATGAAGAATGAACGAGCCTATTATGCGGTTGTAGATTTACTGACCTATCGGGACG
>UQNJ01000014.1 GCA_900542295.1 uncultured Eubacteriales bacterium
CTGATTATATATAATTGCCGCACGGCGAAATGAGGCGTTTATTGAATCGCTTTGTTTGACTTGGCGGCGGTATAATAAACGCAACTGATTATATATAATTGCCGCACGGCGAAATGAGGCGTTTATTGAATCGCTTTGTCTGACTTGGCGGCGGTATAACAGAGGTAAAGCAATCATTTGACAATGAGAGGTAAGAATATGAAACCTATATACAACAGAGTGCTGCTGAAAATAAGCGGAGAGGCTTTAGCAGGTGAACAACATTTTGGCATAGATGAAGCTATGACTCAAAAAGTTGCAAAAGAAGTTAAACAGATACACGATTTGGGTGTTCAAGTTGCCATAGTCGTGGGCGGAGGAAATTTTTGGAGAGGCAGAACCAGTAAAGATATGGATAGAGCGACAGCAGATTACATGGGAATGCTTGCCACTGTTATGAACTCTCTTGCTTTGCAGGACGCATTTTTGGCTTTAGGGGTGCCTACAAGAGTGCAGACTTCCATAGAGATGAGGGAAATAGCAGAGCCGTATGCAAGAAGAAAGGCTTTGAGTCAGCTTGAGCACGGAGATATAGTAATATTCGGAGCAGGTACAGGAAATCCGTTTTTCTCTACAGATACAACTGCGGCTCTTCGTGCGGCAGAGATAGATTCGGAAGTTATACTTCTGGCTAAGAATGTGGATGCTGTTTACGACAAAGATCCGGCAGTACATGAGGATGCACAGAAACTCAGCAGATTGACACACATGGAGGTGCTTGAAAAAGACTTGAAGGTGATGGATCTTACAGCGGCAACTCTTTGCAGAGATAATCACATTAAGATACATGTATTTGCCATTGCAGAGGAAGGCAATGTTATGAAAGCTATTTTAGGAGAAAATATAGGAACAATTATAGAATAGGGAGGCCCAATATGGAAACTATCAAAAAGAATCTTGAGGAAAAAAGTAAAAAGAGCATCGCTGTTTTAAAAGAGGAGTTAAATACCGTAAGAGCAGGCAGAGCTAATCCGGCTTTACTTGACAGAGTTATGGTTGATTATTACGGTTCGCCTACGCCGCTTAAAAATCTTGCCAATGTTTCCGTGCCGGATCCCAGAACTCTTTTGATTGCTCCTTTTGATCCGAAATCAATAGGAGAGATAGAGAAGGCTATCAATGTTGCAAACATAGGAATCAACCCTTCAAATGACGGAAAATGTGTCAGACTTGTTATTCCTCAGGTTACAGAAGAAAGAAGAAAAGAACTTACAAAGACTGTTAAAAAGATGGGTGAGGACAGCAAAGTAGCAGTCAGAAACTTAAGAAGAGATGCCAATGATCACCTTAAGAAAAAAGAAAAGGATCATGAAATAACAGAGGATGAACTGAAGAAGGCGCTCGACGATATTCAGAAGGCTATAGAAAAGACTGTTAAGGAAATAGATACTATTATAGCCGGAAAAGAAAAAGAAATTTTAGAAGTATAATCAAGATTTATTTGTGTGGCTGCTACCATGGCAGCCACACTGCTTATAAAAAAGGATAAAAAACAATTCACATTACTTGCAGGAGAAGAAGATGACGGAAAATAAACTTTTGCCCGTACATGTTGCCGTAATAATGGACGGAAACGGAAGATGGGCTGTGAAGAACAATGTGAGCAGGTTATCGGGTCATAATGCCGGCATGCTTGCTATGAAGGAGATAATAAAGAGGGCAGATATCTTGGGAATAAAATATCTGACTGTTTACGCATTTTCCACCGAAAACTGGAAGCGCTCAGCCGAAGAGGTTGGAGGTATATTCGGGCTTCTTGTAAAATATGTGGCAAGTGAGCTTAAGGAGCTGAATGATAACAATGTAAAGGTATCGGTATTTGGAGATCGCAGCAGTATACCGAAATCGGCACAGATAAGCATAGATAAAGCTATAGATACAACTAAAGACAATGATGGCCTTGGATTTAACATAGCTCTCAACTACGGCAGCCGTCAGGAGATAGTCCGTGCAGCAAAGCGATTGGCGGAGCTGGCGGCGGAGGGCAGAATCAAGCCGGATGATATAGACGAACAATATTTTGCAAAATATCTGTATACGGGCGATGAAAACGGTAATATACCGGATCCTGATTTAATCATCAGAACCAGCGGAGAGGAACGAATTTCAAATTTTCTTCTTTGGCAGAGCGCATACAGTGAGCTCGCATTCAGTGATTCTCTCTGGCCGGATTTTACTCCTGATGAGTTCGAAAAAATAATAGAAGAATATACAAGAAGAAACCGAAGATTCGGCGGCAGATGAATTAAAGACGGAAATTTTACAAAAGGGAAATGAACAGTTAAAAGGAGATATGATATGAAGACGAGAATAATATCGGCATGTATTATGCTGCCGCTGCTTGCGCTTGTTTATCTCGGAGGATGGTTTATATGGGGCGCAGCCTTAGTAGTTGCTGTAATAGGTGTTCGAGAATTTTATAAAGGGTTTGAAGCGTCGGGAACAAAACCAAGTTATCCCATAGCTTATGCCGCAACGGCCCTTCTTTACGGTGCTAATGCCCTCTTCCCGGGAGACATGAGAATTACTATGATATGGCTGGTGCTTACAGTGGCTGCAAGCATGGTCTACGGTTTTAATGTTGAGAAAAGAAAGCTTGAAGATATGACTGCAACTCTTTTGGGAATATTATATGTTGTATTTTTCTCTTATCACATAGTGCTTATAGATCAGTCGCAGCATAGAATACTCATATGGCTTGTGTTCCTTGCAGCATTCGGAACCGATATAATGGCATACTTTACGGGAATGGCTATAGGAAAACATAAACTATGTCCTCATCTGAGCCCTAAAAAAAGTATAGAGGGAGCAATCGGAGGCGTTGTGGGAAGCGTTGTATTCTGTGGCCTTTTCGGCTACTTCGCTTTGCCTGAGGCCTTTGGAATGACACTGATAATAGGACTTGTGGGCAGTATATTTGCACAGCTTGGAGATTTATCGGCATCGGCGTTTAAACGACAGATGGGAATTAAAGATTACGGACATCTGATACCGGGGCATGGAGGCATTTTAGACAGATTCGACAGCGTTCTTTTTACTGCGCCTATGGTATATTATTGTATACTGTTTATAAATGTGGGATAAAAGATACTTACTAAGGAAGAAAAGGTGCATATAATGAAAAAAATATCACTTTTGGGAAGCACCGGGTCCATAGGGACTCAATGCTTGGAAATAATCAGAGAAAACAGAAGCGAGTACAGCGTGGCTGCATTGACATGCGGCAGCAATGTAAATCTTCTTTCAAGACAGATAGAGGAATTTAATCCTGAAATTGCAGTTACTGCAAATGAGAGCGATGCGGCAGAACTTGCAAAGAAGCACAGAAATGTCGAATTCTTCTGGGGTCGTGAAGGTCTTATTCAGGCAGCAAAAATAGAATCTGATCTTGTAATGAATGCTCTTGTGGGTATGCGTGGAATGGAGCCTACTTATTATGCCATACAAGAGGGGCGAAGCATTGCTCTTGCTAACAAAGAGACTCTTGTGGCAGGCGGAGAGATTATAATGGCAGAAGCTTTGAAAAAGGGAGTTTCAATACTTCCTGTTGACAGCGAGCACAGTGCTGTATTTCAAAGTCTTGAGGGTAATCAGAACAGAAAGATAAAGAAAATACTTCTGACTGCATCAGGAGGCCCCTTCAGGGGATTTACCAAGGAACAGCTAAGCAATGTGACATTGGAGCAGGCACTTAAGCATCCCAACTGGAGTATGGGGAAAAAGATTACTATAGACTCTGCTACCATGATGAACAAAGGTCTTGAGGTTATAGAAGCAAAATGGCTGTTTGATGTGGATGTCAAGGATATAACCATATTGGTGCATCCTCAGAGTATACTGCATTCGGCAGTTGAATTTGAGGATGGGGCAGTAATCGGTCAGATGGGAGTGGCAGACATGAGGATACCTATAAGCTTTGCAATGGCATATCCGCAAAGGCTGTACAACCCGAAAGACAGTATAGACTTTTTTGGACAAGCTTCAAAAATGACATTTGAAAAGCCTGACTTAGAAGTTTTCCAGTGTATAAGAATAGCCTATGAGGCTTCGGAAGCAGGCGGAACATACCCTGCTGTAATGAATGCGGCAAATGAAGTTTTAGTAGAATTATTTTTAAACGGAAAGATAAAATTTACAGATATTCCTAAGTACATACAAATAATACTTGATTTGCACAAACCTGCATATAATATTAAATTAGAAGATATTTTAGAAGCAGACAGAAATGCACGTACGGAGGTACTTCGTATAATTTCAGACTAAGAAAGCTGAGTGATTAGGGGGATTTATGACGACAGCGATACTTGCTATTTTATTATTTTGTATAATGATTTTTCCACATGAGCTTGGGCATTTTATAGCAGCCAAAAGGATGGGAGTAAGAGTTAACGAATTTTCTTTTGGTATGGGTCCGGCAATATGGAAGAAACAGAAAGGTGAGACTCTATACAGCATAAGACTGTTTCCCATAGGAGGATTTTGCGCCATGGAAGGTGAGGATGAAGAATCTGACGAACCCGGAGCTTTTACAAATAAAAAACCGTGGCAAAAAATTGTTATTTTGGCAGCAGGATCTTTTATGAATGTTGTATGCGCCGTGATTATTATGATAATTGTCACGGGAACACTTGGATTTACAACGACAACAATTGATGAAGTAACATCGGGAAGCCCTGCTGCTGAGGCCGGCATTGTACAGGGTGACGAGATTACAGAGATAGATAATCAAAAGGTCGAATCATGGGGAGATGTTTCAAAGTATATAAGTGAAGCAGAGGGAAAAGCCGTAACAATAGAAGTTGACCGCAACGGAAAAACTGAATCCCTTGTTATGCAGCCGGAGTATGACAGCAGCGGCAGATATGTAGTGGGAATAAAATGTGCTATAAGTCATAGTCCGCTGAAGGCTGCTATTGAAGGAACAAAGGCGACATGGAACATGACCGTTGATATGTTTGATGTGCTGGGACAGTTGTTCACAGGTAAGCTTGGTACCGAAAATTTAAGCGGTCCGGTGGGTATGGTACAGATGGTCAGTGAAACGACACAGTACGGATTCTGGTATTACGGATTTTTAACGGCGCTTATATGTATGAACCTTGCTATAATGAATATGCTGCCGCTTCCGGCTCTTGACGGAGGCAGGATAATATTTGTGCTTTATACGGCTGTAACAGGTAAACCGGTGAGCCAAAAGGTAGAAGGAACGATACATTTTGTAGGAATAATATTGCTATTCGCTCTGATGATATATGTCACCTTTAATGATATAGTCAGGATTTTTGGATAGAAACCGGAAGCCGAGGATGCAGAACATGAAAGAATATACCTATGTTGCTTTAAGACAAAAACCGGAATTAAAAGAAGAAGCTGCCGCATGGTTTCATGATAGATGGAAAGTATCGCAAGACGCTTATCTTGAGTGTATGGAAGCCTATCTTAATAATGAAACAGAATATGGATGGTATCTTTGCTTAGACGGAGAGCGTATTGCAGGCGGACTTGGAGTAATTGAAAATGATTTTCACAGCAGGAGGGATCTTACGCCCAATGTATGTGCAGTATATACCGAAAAGGAATATCGTTGTCAGGGAATTGCAGGTCAGTTACTTGATATAGTTGTAAAGGATATGAAATCCAAGGGTATAAGCCCAATTTATTTGGTTACAGAACATACAAGTTTCTATGAAAAATATGGCTGGAAATTTTTGTGAATGGTTCAAGGTGATGATGAATCTGATATGATAAGAATGTATATTCATAGATAAATTCCGATTCTCATGTGACTTTAAAACGACTTTTGTATATGAAATCAATAAAAAGACGGAGGAAAACAGTAAAATGGGTTTTAGACAAGTAAGATGCGGAGATATTATTATAGGCGGCGGAGCTCCTGTTTCCATTCAGTCTATGACCAATGTGGACTCAAGAGATGAAAAAGCTTTAATTGAGCAAATTGCCCGATTAAAGGATGCAGGATGTCAGATTGTGAGAATAGCCGTGCCCGATATGGAAGCAGCAGAGGTTCTTGGGCGTGTTAAGAAGCAGGTCAGGATGCCTTTAGTGGCAGATATCCATTTTGATTACAGGCTGGCTGTCGCCGCAATGGAAGCAGGCGCAGACAAGATAAGAATAAATCCCGGAAATATAGGAAGTACAGAAAGAATAAAGGCTGTGGTAGACAAAGCAAAAGAAAGGCAGATACCAATAAGAGTGGGGGTTAATTCCGGTTCTCTTGAAAAAGATATTCTGTCAAAATACGGCGGAGTTACAGCAGAGGGACTGGCAGAAAGCGCAGTCAGAAACATAAAATATATAGAGGATATGGATTACGCAAATCTGGTGGTTTCAATCAAATCATCGGATGTTGCGATGAATTACAATGCTCATAAGATTCTTATAAAATCAACAGATGTTCCCATACATATAGGAATAACTGAAGCAGGAACCCCCAAGAGAGGCAAGCTCAAGTCTGCAATCGGGCTTGGCTCATTATTGCTTGAGGGAATAGGAGATACAATGAGAGTATCTTTGACAGCAGATCCCATTGAGGAAGTGAAATTCGCATCGGAAATATTAAAGAGTCTGGGAATGAAAAAATCTGCAATAAACTTTGTGTCATGTCCGACTTGCGGCAGGACTAAAATCAATTTACAGGCTCTTGCAGAAGAAATAGAAGCAAAGCTTTCGCCGATAGAGGCGGAGCTTGAAGCAAAAGGAAAAAGCGGAATTACAGTAGCTGTAATGGGATGTGCGGTTAACGGACCGGGAGAGGCGAGGGAAGCTGACTTCGGTCTTGCCGGTGGTGACGGAAAAGGATTGATATTTGCTAAGGGAAAGATTTTAAAGACTGTAGATGAAAAAAATCTTTCAGATGAATTTCTAAATATAGTTGAAAATTATTGCAGGAGCTTAAACTAATCGACAATGAGAGAAATAATAAGAGATGTTTTAAGTAGATATCATGTGGGGCACCTTTCTCAGGATGAATTGAAATACGACTTGAGAAAGGCATGCATAAAAAAAGAAGAAAGGGTTTTATCTTTAGATATGACCCTTAATTTTGTTATGCCTCTTGACGCATGCCACGATATAAAGGATAGAGTGGGACAAAAACTTGGAGATATGGTAAGCGGCGTGGAAATAAATTTTTCATATGACCACATCCTGCTTACAGAAGAGGAAATAATAGAACTTTTTATTCCTCATATGATAGAAATAGTAAATGGCGGATACGGAGGAATTACAAAAGCAGTCCAAAAGGATAAATTCATATTTGATGGTAAAAATTTAACTATATATGCCGCAGGTGGCTTCACAGTTGACCTGCTCAACAGTCATGTCGCTAAACAGTTCAAAACTCTTTTAAAGTCAGTTTTTAATATAGATACGGAAGTAATCTTTAAGAATGACGAGGATAATTTTCAAAAGAGTGTTAAGGCTTTCAGAGAAGTAGAGGATGAAGATATTAAGCGTTCTCTTGAAGAGTACAAGAAGCATCTCAAGTGCAAGACGGACAATGTTAAGAATGAATCCACTCAAAAGTCTGAACCGTCTCAGCCAAAGGAAAGGTGGAGCGGCAGAAGAAGAGAGAAAGAAGAACCTGCACAAGGCAACCGGATAATGGGAAAGCCTATCAGCTCCGATGCTACAACAAGACTGAGGGATATAGAACCGTCTCAGGGAGTTGTGGTAGTAGAGGGAACTGTATTCAGGATAACTCACCGCCTTATAAAGAGTGGAAATTTTCTCATGACTTTGCTTCTGACCGACAATACAACGACCATATGTACGAAAGCCTTCATAACATCTGCAAAGCAGAAGGAAATAGAAAGTCTGCTTGCTGAGGGAGATGCGGTAAAAATCAGAGGCGAGGTACAGTGGGATACTTTTGAAAATCTTAATGTTGTAATGATAAAAGATTTGCAGAAAGGTGAAAAGGCAGAAGAAAGACAGGATACATGGCCGGACGGAAAACGTGTGGAGTTACATGCTCATACAAAGATGAGTGCTATGGATGGTTTAAACGAACCGGCAGATATAGTGAATCAGGCAGCAGCTTGGGGTCAGCCTGCCGTAGCAATAACAGATCACGGTGTGGTACAGGCATTTCCTGATGCTGCAAAAGCCGCAAAGAAGCTTCGTGATAAGGGGAAGGACATTAAAGTCATATATGGAATGGAAGGCTATGTGTTCGATGATGAGGGTCTGGTAGATGAAGAAGGAAACATAGATTACAAAAGTAAGCCCACCAATCATATAATTCTTTTGGCAGCCACTCAGGAGGGAATGAAAAACATATATAAACTTGTATCATTCTCTCATCTGGATTATTTCTATAAGAGGCCGAGACTTCCCAAATCGGTTATAGAAGCAAACAGAAATGGCATAATAATCGGCTCTGCTTGTGAAGCGGGGGAACTTTATCAGGCATTTTACAGACAAAAATCTCATGAAGAAATCAAAAAAATTGCAGAATTTTATGATTATTTTGAAATACAGCCTTTAATAAACAACAGATTTTTGACAGAGGACAGAACAGAAGGCGGCAAATACCCCGACAGGAGACGACTTAGCATAGATGATCTCAAAGACATAAACAGGCAGATAGTCGAGCTTGGGGATGAGATGGGAAAGCCGGTAGTTGCAACAACTGATGCTCATTATGACAGGGACACTTCAGCCATATACCGAAATATAATAATGGCAGGTCAGGGATTTAAAGACGCAGAAAACGGTCAGGGCCTTTATTTGAGAACTACCGACGAAATGATGGAAGAGTTTTCTTATCTTGGAAAAGAACAGGCAAGAAAAGTTGTAATAGAAAATACAAATATGATTGCTGATAAAGTTGATATACTGCTTCCGGTGCCGAAGGGAAAGTTTCCTCCTAAAATAGCCGGCGCCGAAGATACGCTTAGAAAAACATGTATGGAAAGAGCACACAGTATATACGGCGATCCGCTCCCTGATGTTATCGGAGAACGGCTTGAAAAGGAGCTGAATTCCATAATAAACAACGGATATGCGGTGATGTACGTTTCAGCTCAGATGCTTGTCAAGAAATCTTTGGAAGACGGGTATCTGGTTGGATCCAGAGGCTCGGTGGGTTCATCGCTTGCGGCTACCATGGCAGGAATAACGGAAGTAAACCCTTTGGATCCGCATTACATATGTCCTGAATGTAAATATCTTGAATTCGGAGATATGCAGAAGTATGATTGCGGAATAGATATGCCTCCGAAAAAATGTCCGGTATGCGGTACGGAGCTTAACAGAGACGGCTTTACCATACCATTTGCTACATTCCTTGGTTTTGACGGTGACAAGGAGCCTGATATAGATTTGAATTTTGCAGGAGAATATCAGCCGGTGGCACATAAATATGTCGGTAAGATATTCGGTGAAAAAAATGTGTTTAAGGCAGGTACTGTAGGAACAATCGCCGATAAAACCGCTTATGGGTATGTAAGAAAGTTTTATGACGAGCAGGGAATACCGATAAATAAATATGAAGCAGACAGGCTTACGCAGCATTGTACAGGGATAAAAAGAACTACGGGTCAGCATCCGGGAGGAATCGTAATAGTTCCGGATGACCACGAGATTTATGAATTCTGTCCCGTGCAGCACCCTGCAAATGATACGAAGTCGGATATAATAACTACTCACTTCGATTATCACAAGATAGATGAAAATCTGCTTAAGCTTGATATATTGGGGCACAATGTTCCGTCAATGATAAGGCAGCTTCAGGATATGACAGGAGTAGATCCTCTGACAGTGCCTCTTACGGACAGAAAGGTGCTGAGCATATTCAACGGTATAGAAGCTCTGGATATTAAGGACCCGGATTATAAATTCAAGCACGGCTCTTACGCAATACCGGAGTTTGGTACATCATTTGTAAGGCAGATGCTTGACGATACAAAGCCGGATAAATTTGCCGACCTTGTAAGAATATCAGGATTTTCCCACGGCACAGATGTGTGGCTCAACAACGCCCAGGACTACATAAGAGACGGCGTAGCTACCATGAGAGAGGTAATATCCACAAGAGATGATATAATGAACTATTTGATGCTTAAGGGCATAGAAAACAAGACATCGTTTCAGATTATGGAGGATGTCAGAAAGAACAGGCCGCTGAAGCAGGAACAGCTTGATGTAATGGAGGAGCATGGTGTTCCTCAGTGGTATATAGACTCATGCATCAAAATTCAGTACATGTTCCCAAGAGCTCATGCTGTTGCATACACCATGATGTCATTCAGAATGGCATGGTATAAAGTATATTATCCGAGAGAATTTTATGCTACCTACTTCAGCAGCGTAGTCAGTGATTTTGACGCAGATACCATACTTAAGGGTAAAAATGCGATTTTAGAAAAAATAGATTTGATAAATGCAAAGGGTCAAGAAGCTACGGCAAAGGAAAATAACGAGCTGATAGTTTTAGAGGTGGCTTATGAAATGTACGCAAGGGGATATGAGTTTAAGGACATGGTTCTTGGAGAATCAGAGGCCGGAAAGTTCAAAATATCCGATGGCAAAGTACTGCTGCCTTTCATGGCTCTGAGCGGAATGGGAGAAACTGCTGCCAGATCTCTTGTAGATGAATACAAAATCAAGCCGTATGACACCATAGAAGAGATAATGAAGAGAGCAAAGATAAACAAGACTTCTATAGAAGCTCTTAAGGCAAGAGGAGTTCTTAAGGGACTTCCTGAAACAGATCAGCTGAGTTTCTTTTGATTTATAATGAAGCAAAGGGATGTGAAGATTTGGAGATAGAAATTAAAGATATAAGAAAAAAAGATTACAAAAAAGCTATAATGTTTGCATTAAAGGGTATGAGCTGCGACTGGTATATAGATAATAAATGGGCATTGAAGGCTTATGGAAAATATTTCTGGTATATGGAGCTGAACCGGGCAACACAGATATTTGCAGCATATAATAGAAGACAAATTCGTCGGAGTACTGCTGGCTGAGGTTGAGGTAGAAAAAAAGAAAAAACAGAACTTCTTTCAGCAGCTTTATGTTAGGATGGTGGATCTTTTTCAGAAGACTTTTCTAAAGGCGGGAGAGGGTGTTTACAAGGAAACTACAGAAGAACAGAGGGAACATTATTTGAAATCTCATAAAGCTGACGGAGAGATACTTTTTCTGGTATCAGATCCCGAGTGCAGTGTAAAAGGCATAGGAACAGCTTTGCTTGAGGCACTTGAAGAAAAAGAAAAAGGAAAAACCATGTATCTTTTTACAGACGACGGATGCACATATCAGTTTTATGAACACAGAGGATTCGATAGAGTAGAAGAAAAAGATATCATAATGAAAATGCCTAAAGGAGATGTTCCTCTGAGATGCTTTATGTATAGTAAAGTATTATGAAAAAACAATAAGTGGATTAAATTTATAAGACTCTGCTGTTTGTATACTTAAAAGTATAAGGCAGCAGAGTCTTGCTTAAAGTAACTAAGATACTGTCAGGATTCATAAAGCTCTCTGAGCTTTTTCAAATCGGTAATTTCTATGGTTCCACGTGACAGCGTTACAAGGCCTTCGCTCTGAAAATATTTGAGCATTCGGCTTACAACTTCACGAGCAGTGCCTAAATGATTGGCAATCTTTTCATGGGTTACTTTAAGGGACAGAGTACCTTCTATTATAGACTCTTCTGCTAAAAACTCTGCAAGACGTTTATCGAAGCTTTTCCACATAAGCTGCTCTATAAGCCACATAACTTCGGAAAATCTGCCGGCCATAATCTGATTGGTATAATTAGCCAGAGGAGCCGATGATTCTGTAAGCTGTTTATATACTTCTGTTGGAATAACAAACAGCTCTGAGTCTTTTTCAGCTTCAACAAAAATTTCAAACTGTATATTCTGCATCATACATGATGCAGAAAACAGGCATATGTCCATTTCAAACAATCGATACAGGGTAATTTCTTTGCCTTCATCTGAAAGTATGTAAGCACGAAGCTGTCCTGAATTTACGAGGACAAGACCGCTGCAATCAGAAGAACCGTTATGGATTACAGTGCCTTTTTTTACGGTTCTTTTCAGTGTTGAGCTGGAAATTATATCTTGCTGCTGTTTGGTGAGCATGCTCCATATTGGGAAAAAATCAAAAATCTGCATAATATAAACCTCTCTTTAATGTAAGTATAAAAAATTTCAGCTGCAGATGTCAATCGTTTTATTAAAATCTGTCATTTGGGGGTAAAATAAAAATATATATACAAAAGGAGAGAGTGCGATGAGTATGGTAGATATGAACGGAGAATTATTTGAAAAGATGACAGAAAAAGGACAGCCTCCCACACTGGTGGAGTTTTGGGCGCCGTGGTGTGTATATTGCCGCAGAATAGGACCGGCATTGAAAAAGATAGAGGAACAGTATGACGGAGTTGTGGATATAGGCAGGGTAAATATAGATGATGAACCTCAGATATCAGAGAAAGAAAAGATAGAAGTTGTTCCGACCTTTGTTTTTTACAAAGACGGAGAAGCTGTAGATTCCATGGTAGCGCCGGATTCAAAAGCAAAGCTTGAGGAATTTATAAACAGTAACTTAAACAGATAGGTGATGAATATGGATAAAATATATGATGTAATAGTACTGGGAGGAGGTCCCGGAGGATATACGGCGGCATTGTATGCGGCAAGAGCAGGTCTTAAGACACTTGTGATAGAAAAACTTTCGGCAGGAGGACAGATGGCACTGACTTCTCAAATAGATAATTATCCGGGATTTGAAGATGGTGTGGATGGATTTTCCCTTGGAGAAAAAATGCAGACAGCCGCAGAAAAATTCGGTGCCGAAACTGAAATTGCAGAAGTTAACAGTGTCTCGCTGGAAGGAAATGAAAAAAAGGTAGTGACAAGTGAGGGCACATTTATAGGACATGCTGTAATAATAGCTACGGGAGCTTCTCCGAGAGAATTAGGTGTGAACGGCGAAGAGGAGCTTGTCGGAAGAGGCGTAAATTATTGTGCCGTATGTGACGGAATGTTTTATAAGGATAAGACTGTAATTGTAGCCGGAGGAGGCAATACTGCCGCAGCCGATGCATTGCTTCTTTCAAGAATATGTAAAAAAGTAATACTTGTACACAGAAGAGATTCTTTGCGTGCAACAAAGATATACCATGAGCAGCTTGAAAAAGCTCCAAATGTGGAATTCAGATGGAATACCGTTGTGTCGGAGCTTATCAGAGAAGAAAAACTGACAGGAGTAAAGCTGAAGGATGTGAATAGCGGTGAAATTACGGAAGAAAGCTGTGACGGAATATTTGTAAGTATAGGCAGAAAGCCTTCGACTGAACTGTTTAAAGGGCAGGTTAATTTAGATGAAGGTGGTTATATAATTGCGGGTGAGTCTACAGTTACAAATATTGAAGGAGTATTTGCCGTAGGAGATGTCAGAACCAAAGCCTTGAGGCAGGTAGTTACTGCTGTTGCAGACGGTGCGGTGGCAGCTCACTATGCAGAGGAATATATTGCGGCATGCAGCTTTAAAAATTAAATATTAAATTTAAAGGAAGCCTTTCTTACTCCTATTTACTGATAGGAAAAAGAAGGCTTCTTGTTTTTGCATTATATACCAATAATTTAAGATATGATAATTAAATGATATATATAAATCCGAATCGGTATGGTATAATTTTCCTCTTTTAAGACCAATATCATATATGTGCCGTAAATATTTACATTTTAGTAATGAAATGTTTCGGTACAGGGAAGAATTAACTTAAAGAACAGAGAAAGGTCTGTTAAGAGGGATTTTATGAAAAGAAAAGTAAAATTTAGAAGAAAAATTTTGAGACCGTTATTTATAAAAGCTATGATTGTTTTTACAATTATCGGATTTATGACCGCAGCAGTTATTGAGCATACGCAAGATGTACATGCTCAAAGCAGAGAAGAGGCGGTTGACAGCGATTTTAAAACTTTTGGCGGAATTATACAGGCTATAGTCAACATAAGAGGTATGATGGAAGAAATGCCTGTCAAAATCACAAAAAATACATTCAAATATTATGATGTTCCTATTAGTGATGAATTGCAGCTGGATATTAAAGAGATATGCGATTTTTACGGCATAGAAATGGAGCTGATTTTGGCAATGATAAGGCATGAGTCGGGATTTGATGCGGGAATATTGGGAGATGAAGAAAACAGTATAGGCCTTATGCAGATACAGCCGAAGTGGCATTCGTCAAGAATGGAAAGATTGGGAGTAACTGATTTGAGGGATCCGGTGCAGAATGTTCGTGTTGGTGCAGATCTTTTGTCTGAGCTTATAAAAAAAGGAAAGGGAATCGAATGGGCACTTATGGCATATAACGGTGGTGAAAATATGGCAGATAAGATGTGTGCATTAGGAAAGATAACTCCTTATGCACAAAAGGTGATGCAATACAAAGAAGAGATAAATTACAGATAGGGAGGGTATGAACGTGACTAAAAAAAACGATCCAAAGCCTACTAACAGAGAACAGGGAGAAGAATATGGTCTTCCGGGCGAGGATAAAGGATATAAAAGAGCAGAATGCAGCAGATAAGACGACGGATTGAATGATATGTATCCGGGCATATAGAAAACCGGATACATATCAGACATCCGTCATTTTTTATGAAGCATGCAGTATAAGGTTTATCAGTAAGTATTTGGCCGGATCTCCATATTTTGTTCATTTACATAAGCAGATTCAGCAGGTTATAGTATTTTTAAAAGAAAGTACATAGGAGGGAAAATATGAAAATTAAAAAAACTATACTGATTGTGACAATTGCAATGCTTTTTATGGCGGTAATTTTTTTTGAAGCCGAAAACGCATCAGCAAAACAGAATTTTTCGTCTGAAGGAACAGAGATTCTTAAGATTGTTAATGCTCACAGGACAAGCAGAGGAATTCAAAGGCTAAAGATGGATGAAAAGCTTAACATGATAGCACAGCTTAAGGCACAAGATATGGCTGATAATAAATATTTTTCACATAACTCACCGTTCTATGGTTCGGTATTCGATATGATGCAGGAACATAACTATTCATACAAGACTGCCGGAGAAAATATAGCGATGGGTCAGAAATCGGCACAAAGCACTATGAGAGCATGGATGAGCTCAAGGGGTCACAGAGATAATATTTTGAAAGGAGAATACAGCAGGTCGGGAGTTGGATATGCAGTCAGCAGGTCAGGAACACCATACTGGGTACAAATTTTTGCGGGGTAATAAGGGGTAATAATCAGAAAAACTGTTAAGAAGCTTCCAAAAAAAGGAAATTACTTTTTTTCTTCAAAAAAGTTTGACAAAAACTTCATAAGAATACAAAAAGGGCTTTTACTTTCACGAGGTTTATTATATAATCAAAGTAACAAGTTATTGTAAAACACTTAGGAGGGAAAAAATGAAAAAGTTTCTTTCATTACTGCTGATCTTTGCAATGGTATTCTCCTTGGCTGCTTGCGGAGGCAAGGGTGAAGATGCAAAGACAGAAGGAGAAATCAATTATGATGACATAGCTGATACTATGGAGTCTGAAGACGGAAAGTATGAACTTGCTTTCGTAACAGACGTTGGTCAGCTGAGAGACGGTTCTTTCAACCAGTTTACATGGAACGGTGTAAAGGCTTATGCTTATAAGAATGAAAAATCCTATAAGTATTATCAGCCTGCAAACGGGAACCAGGCAACAGACGATGACAGATACAACGCAATGTCAGCTGCTGCAGAAGCAGGTGCAAAGATTGTTGTAGCAGCAGGTTTTATGCAGCAGAAAGCTCTTGAAAAAGCAGCAGCAGCTTATCCTGATGTAAAATTCATCTTTGTTGATGGAGGTATCGAAGGTGTTGATAATATCGCATCAGTAAGCTACAAAGAAGAACAGGCCGGATATCTGGCAGGTTATGCTGCAGCTATGGAAGGATTTGAAAAACTTGGATTCTCCGGCGGCGGCGGCGGAACAAACCCTGCTTGTATCAGATACGGATACGGATTTGTTCAGGGAGTTGAAGCAGGTGCAGCTGAAAAAGGCACTAATGTAGAAATGAGATACAGCTGGGAATACGGCGCAACATTCTCACCTTCACAGGATCTTCAGGCTATGCTTAACGGATGGTACGGCGAAGGTACAGAAGCAGTATTCATGTGCGGCGGAAGCATGTTCCAGTCAGGAACTGCTGCAGCAGGTGCAAACGATGCCTATGTAATCGGTGTTGACGTAGACCAGTCAGGTCAGTCAGACACAGTTATTACTTCCGCTATGAAGGATCTGGCAGGTTCAACCATGGATGTTATTGACGGATTCTACAAAGACAAATGGGCTGATTTCGGCGGCAAGGTTACTGTTTTCGGAGCTGCTGATGACAGAGTAGGAATCCCTACAGACACTTGGAAGCTTGAAAACTGGAAAGTAGAAGATTATGAAGCTCTGTTCGAAAAGGTTAAGAGCGGAGAAATTGAAATTTCATCTAAGGAAGTTTCAGATCCAAGCACTCTTGATTGGGAACACATAACTTTCGTTAAATAATTTGCGACAGTAATAAACAAAGGTTTTAAAATTGAAATAAAAAGGGGGAAAACAAATTTCCCCCTTTTTGTGAATTATAGGACAAGGAAAAAATTATGTCAGAATATATAATAGAAATGAACCACATAAGGAAAGAATTTCCGGGTATAGTGGCAAATGACGACATAACGCTTCAGCTTAAAAAAGGCGAAATACATGCGTTGCTTGGTGAAAACGGTGCAGGAAAATCAACGCTGATGAGCGTTCTTTTCGGACTTTATCAGCCGGAAGCCGGCACCATTCTTAAAGACGGAAAAGAAGTAAAGATAAGCAATCCTAATGATGCTACAGCCTTGGGAATAGGTATGGTGCATCAGCATTTTAAATTGATTGATGTTTTTACTGTATTGGATAATATTGTTTTAGGTGCTGAAACTACAAAGATGGGCTTTTTACAGAAGAAAGAAGCCAGAAAAAAAGTTCTTGAGTTAACAGAGCAATACGGACTTAAGGTGGATATTGACGCTAAGGTGGAGGATATTACAGTTGGTATGCAGCAGAGAGTTGAAATACTCAAAATGCTCTATAGAGATAATGAAATCCTTATATTCGATGAGCCTACGGCCGTTTTGACACCTCAGGAAATTGATGAACTTATGCAAATAATGAAGGGATTCGCTGATGAAGGAAAGTCAATCCTGTTTATAACTCATAAATTAAATGAAATCATGGCCGTTTCTGACAGAGTTACGGTTTTGCACAAAGGAAAGTGTATAGGAACTGTCAACACAAAAGATGTAACTAAAGAGGAACTGTCAACAATGATGGTCGGAAGACCGGTGCAGCTGAAAGTAAATAAGACAGAGGCAAAGCCTTCGGATGTTGTGCTGTCTGTAAAGGGCCTGAGCGTTCCTTCCAAGATACACAAAAACGATGCAGTGAAGAATGTGTCCTTTGATGTAAGAAAGGGAGAAATTGTCTGCATAGCAGGTATAGACGGAAATGGTCAAACAGAACTTATACAGGGAATAACAGGGCTCGAAAACTCTTCGGCAGGGCATATAGAACTCTGCGGAAAGGATATATCCGGTGCTAGTATAAGAAAAAGAAGTCTGGCAGGAATGAGCCATATTCCTGAGGACAGACATAAGCACGGACTTGTTTTAGGTTATACACTTGAAGAAAATCTTGTACTTCAGAAGTTTAGAGAAAAGAGATTTCAAAATCATGGATTTATAAAGTTTGATGAGGTAAGAAAGTACGCAGAGCATCTGATAGAAGATTATGATATACGTTCAGGTCAGGGAGCGGTAACAGTTGCAAGGAGTATGTCAGGCGGTAATCAACAGAAAGCTATAATAGCAAGGGAACTTGACAGAAATGAACCTCTTATAATAGCGGTACAGCCGACAAGAGGTCTCGATGTGGGAGCTATTGAGCATATTCACAGGCAGCTTGTATCGGAAAGAGACAGCAACAAGGCAATCCTGCTTGTTTCATTGGAACTGGACGAAGTATTGAGCCTCTCAGACAGAATTCTTGTAATGTATGAAGGTGAAATAGTGGGAGAACTTGACCCTAAAAAGACCAATCCTCAGGAGCTGGGACTTTATATGTCCGGAGCTAAACGAGACGATAGGGAGGTGAAGTAACTTATGTATAAAATAGATCCTAAAACAGGGAAACAGAAATTTTATGCAAAAGACGGCAGCAAAAGCGTAATCTCCGCCATTATTTCAATTCTTATCGGAATGTTGGTCGGAACGGTTATAATAGTTATAGTAGGACTGACAAGCCCTGAAATAACCGGAAAAGGGATTCTGGAAGGTATCAAGCTTGTATTCTTAGGCGTATTCAGCACGGGAAGAGACGGTGGAGACTTATCCTTCGGATTTAACCCTGTTAATATGGGGAATCTGCTTTTTAGAGCCACACCGCTTATTATGACGGGTCTTTCCGTAGCTGTTGCATTTAAGACAGGTTTGTTTAATATCGGAGCACCGGGACAGTATCTCATGGGAACTACAGCAACTCTGTATGTTGCTTTAACAATTCCTACAGAGACGGTACCTGCATGGATTGTATGGATCTTAGCATTTCTGGCAGGAATTATCGCAGGTGCTCTCTGGGGTTCAATACCGGGAATCCTTAAAGCTTATCTTAATATAAACGAAGTAATCACATGTATAATGACCAACTGGATAGCAGCAAATCTTGTAACATGGTTCTTTGATGTGAGGGATACGCTCAAAAACAGTGCAGAAGGCGGAAAGGTAGGGTATATTCGTCCTACTGCTTCTAATGGAGTTGAAACTTTCGACTTTGGACTGGACAAGCTGTTTCCCGGCTCCCAGGTTAACGGGGGAATTATAATAGCGATTATAATAGCTGTATTGATGTATATAATTATGTCAAAGACTACTTTCGGATATCAGCTTAAAGCTTGCGGAAGCAATCGTCATGCAGCAAAATATGCAGGAATAAACGATAAGCTTAATATAATATATTCAATGGCTATAGCCGGAGCCCTTTCAGCAGCAGGTGCATCACTGTATTATCTGTCAGGAAATACAGAATTCTTCTGGACTACATATCAGGCTCTTCCGGCGGAAGGCTTTAACGGAATACCGGTGGCTCTGCTGGCATCTAACCACCCGGTAGCAGTGGTGTTTACGGGATGCTTTATGTCTATGCTTAACATTGCAGGCATGCAGCTGAAAACATTAACTGCTTATAATGAGTATATTACGGACATTATTATTGCTTCTATAGTATACTTAAGTGCGTTTGCGATGATAATAAAGATGTTCCTCAATAATAGACAGAAGAAAAAGGAAGCATCCGAGGAAGGAGGAAATAAGTAATGGTATTTTTGATTCAACAGACTATGCTTTATGCGATTCCTCTGATGATAGTGGCTTTAGCCGGTATATTTGCCGAACGAAGCGGTGTCATCAATCTGGCTTTGGAAGGTATAATGATTTTCGGAGCATTTATGGGTGTTCTTTTTGTAAGACTTATGCAGGAGGGAAATGTCTTTCAGAAGGAACAGGGACAGATTCTGATGCTTCTTGCGTTGCTGTTTGCGGCTGTTTGCGGTGCAGTTTTTTCACTTCTCTTATCGTTTTCGGCAATTAACCTTAAGGCTGACCAGACTATAGGAGGTACGGCATTGAACATGCTTGCACCTGCGGTAGTTCTGTTTTTTATCAACCTTATAGCACAGCAGAATGTTCTTGGAATGGCTCAGGGAGACGCTTCGGGATGGTTTATGATAAAGCCGAGTACTTTCGGACTTGAAAGAGACCATGATTTTGGATTTATAGGAAATCTGCTTATAAACAAGGTTTATCTGACAACATATATATGTCTTGCTATTTTTATAATATTGTCAATAATCCTTTATAAGACAAAATTCGGATTAAGAATGCGTTCATGCGGAGAAAACCCTCAGGCTGCCGATTCATTGGGAATCAATGTATATAAGATGAGATATGCAGGTGTTACAATTTCAGGAGCACTTGCAGGCATAGGAGGATTTACTTATGCTTTAACTACTGCAAACTGCTCATCAACAGGAGAAGTTGCAGGATACGGATTTTTAGCATTAGCCGTAATGATATTCGGTAACTGGACTCCTTTGAATGTAGCTCTTGGAGGAATCCTTTTCGGATTGTTCAAGTGCATAGCTGCAACATATTCAAGCCTTGATATCAACGGGGATGGAGTATATCTACTGTCAGAGATAGGAATAAGTCCATATGTGTACAGACTGCTTCCTTATCTGATAACTCTTATAGTATTAGCATTTACATCTAAAAAATCAAGAGTTCCTAAGGCGGAGGGAATACCTTACGATAAGGGACAAAGATAATGCAACGGGAGTGCGGATAAGACCGCACTCTTTTTCTGAAATTCAAACTCAAGGGAGAGAACGCATAAACATGTTTTTACCTGTAACAAAAGAAGAAATGTTAGAAAGAGGGTGGAAACAGGCCGATTTTGTTCTTGTAACAGGAGATGCCTATGTTGACCACCATTCCTTTGGCACGGCTATAATAGGAAGACTTTTGGAAAGTAAAGGATATAAAGTTGCGGTACTTTCAAGACCGGATTATAAATCAGCAGAGGACTTTAGACGCTTCGGTAAGCCGCGGCTTGGGTTTTTGATAAACAGCGGTGTTGTGGATTCAATGGTTAACAATTATTCGGTGTTTAAAAATAAAAGAAAAAAGGATGAATATGCGCCGGCAGGAGAAGCCGGAGGAAGACCGGATAGAGCCGTAATAGTGTATGCCAACAGAGCAAGAGAAGCATATAAAGATGTACCTATAATAATAGGGGGAATAGAAGCAAGTTTAAGACGGCTGGGACATTATGATTATTGGAGCAATAAAGTCAGAAGGTCGATTCTGCTTGACTCAAAGGCAGATCTTCTTATATACGGCATGGGAGAGAGAGCCATTGCAGAAATAGCAGATGCACTGAATTCGGGGATAGAAATAGGCGAAATTCAAAGCGTCAGAGGTACATGCTACAAGGCGAAGAAAATGCCGGATAGAAATGATTTTATAAGATTACCTGACTATGATGACATCACTCTTGATAAAAGGTCATATGCTGAGAGTTTTGCAATACAATTTAAGAATAACGATGCCATATCGGCTAAAGGGCTGATTGAAAGATATACAGACACTGTGTGGGTTGTACAAAATCCACCACAGCCACCTTTAGAGCCTGAAGAACTTGACAAAATATATGAACTGCCATTTGAAAATGAAGAGCACCCTATATACAAGGATATGGGAGGAATTCCGGGCTTCAGAGAGGTTAAATTCAGCATAGTGAGTTCAAGGGGATGCTTTGGGGGATGCAGTTTTTGTGCATTGACTTATCATCAGGGAAGGCAGGTTAGAGGAAGGACAAAAGCATCACTTATAAGAGAAGCTGAGAAACTGACAGAAAAGAAAGACTTTAAAGGGTATATACATGATGTTGGAGGCCCTACTGCCAACTTCAGAGGTCCTGCATGCAAGAAGCAAACTGTAAAAGGTGTATGCACAGATAAGGACTGTTTGTTTCCGGGAGTATGTGCAGCTATAAAGCCGGACCACAGTGAATACTTTGACATCTTACGAAGCATACGGAAAATAGATAAGATTAAAAAGGTGTTTATCCGTTCAGGCATCAGATATGACTATCTTCTTGCAGACCCGAACTGTGATAGATTTATGGAAGAACTATGCAGATATCATGTCAGCGGTACATTGAAAGTCGCACCGGAGCATATTTCAGATAATGTGCTTAGCTGTATGCATAAGCCGTCAAAAGAAGTTTTTGTTGAGTTTACAAGAAAATATAAAGAGACAAATAAGAGATTAGGATTGAAGCAATACCTTATACCTTATCTTATTTCAAGTCATCCCGGAAGTACTCTTGAGGATGCTTGTGAACTATCTCTTTTCTTGAAAAAATATGGATTTGTTCCGGATCAGGTACAGGACTTTTACCCTACGCCGGGTACGCTGGCGACTTGTATGTATTACACAGGGCTTGATCCTCTTACAATGGAAAATGTATATGTGGCAAAAACCATGGAAGAAAAGAAGATGCAGAGAGCTTTGATTCATTTTCATAAAAAAGAAAACAGAAGAACAGTTGAAGCAGCATTAAAAAAGGTTGGCAGAGAAGACCTTATTCCGGTGTTTTTTTCACATAAGTATCACACAAAGAAGCGTAAATAGTATATAATAACAAATGACTTAGTATGGAATACTAAGTAAGTAATACTTGATTTAAAGGAGAATATGTTATTATGGGAAAAATAGCATCCTATGTTAACAGGGGCAAAACTATAAAAGAAATGATTTACAATGCGGCCGGAGAGTTTCCGGACAGATATGCATTTCGTTTTAAAAAGAACGGAGAAATTCAGGGGAAAACTTTTTCTGAGCTCGTAGATGAGATAGAAGCTTTTGGTACAGGCATATGTAAAAGGGGATATGATAACTGCCGGATAGGTATAATAGGAGAAAATTCATATCCTTGGTTCCTGGCATTCTTATCTGCTGTATGTGGTGGGAACACAGCAGTTCCTTTTGACAAGGGTCTTACTGAAACTGAATTGGAAACATGTGTTTTGAGAAGTGGAATAAAAGTTATGTTTTATGATGAAAAATTTCAGAACATCGTTGACCACATAAAACCGATTCATGGAGATAAGGTTGATTTTATAAGTATTTGCGGAAAAAACAGTCTTTTGGATACAATCATAAGTGAAGGAAGAAATGCTGTTTTAAACGGGGAAAAATGTTATACAGACAGAATCGTTGAGAAAGAAGCTACAGCAGTATTTCTTTTCACATCGGGAACTACAAGTGACTCCAAGATAGTAATATTGAGCCATGACAATATTGCATCTAATATAAGAGATATGCTTGAAATGGAGATATTTTATCCTACAGATGTAAACATGGCATTTTTACCTTTTCATCACAGCTTTGGCCTTGTGGGCTGCCTTGTGTTTTTATCTTCAGGGGCAGACAATGTATTTTGCGATGGACTTAAATATGTACAGAAAAACTTTACGGAGTATGGCGTAAGCGTATTTGTGGGAGTACCGCTTATTGTAGAAAACCTTTACAATAAGGTTATGAAGCAGATAGAAAAGCAAGGCAAGACTAAAACTGTAAATACAGGTCTGAAACTTTCCAATTTCCTTAGAAAGATAGGAATAGACAAGAGAAGAAAAATCTTCGGTGAAATAATAGATAAATTGGGAGGAAGCCTGAGACTCATAATAAGCGGTGCGGCTGCTTTGGATCCTGCCGTATCAGCAGGTCTTAACAATTTTGGAATTGATACGATACAGGGATACGGACTTACGGAAACATCGCCTGTACTTACAGCCGAAAGACCTTGGGCAATTTCACCGGGGTCGGTAGGAACTCCTATGAAATCAGTGAAAGTCCGCATTGAAGAAAAAGATGAAAACGGAATCGGGGAAATAGTTGTATGCGGGCCTAATATCATGCAAGGATATTATAATCAGCCTGAAGAAACTGCCAAGGCTATAGTTGACGGATGGTTCCATACAGGTGACTTGGGCAGAATAGATGACAAGGGAAATCTTATAATTACCGGAAGAAAAAAGAATGTAATAGTTCTTAAAAACGGTAAAAATATTTTCCCTGAGGAAATAGAAGAACTTATACTTAAACTGCCATATGTTACAGAATGTATGATGTTTACAAGAGAAAAGCATAATGAGCTGGTGCTTTGGTGTGAGATTGTATATGACACTGAAACTTACGGAAAAGGTGAGGAATCAGAAAAACAGATCGCAGAAAAATTTGCTGCCGATTTGGCTGCTGTCAACAATATACTGCCTCAATATAAGCACATAAATCATTTCATCATAAGTGATGAGCCGATGGTAAAGACTACTACGCAGAAGGTAAAGAGAAGAGTTGAAACAGAAAAAATATATAAACACTGGGATGAAGAAAAGTGTTATAATACTGTAATAAAATAACATTTCAGGCAAGGTGCAAATTTATGAGCTTTATAGAAAAATTTACGGAAATACTTGATGAGAGCAGGCTGATAAGCGAAGAAATAAAGGCAGGAAATTTTAAGATTTCCGAGGAAATAAACTGTGAAAGGATATCGCATGGTGAAGAGTCTGAAGAAGATACAAACATAATGGCATTTGGAGACAATGCCGCATTTATGAAGTATTTGCTTGATGAAAAAAGTATGTCCGGCAAAATAAATCTCATATATATAGATCCGCCTTTTTTCAGCAAAGCGGCATATGATGCAGTGATAAATATCAAATCTCCTGACGGAAAGGAAAAATGTTCGGCGAAATATTTTGCTTACGATGACATATGGCAGGGTGATATGTCAGGATATCTGAAAATGCTGTGCAGTCGCCTGATTTTAATGAAGGAATTACTTTCAGAAGAGGGCACCGTGTGGGTACATTTGGACTGGCATGTTGTTCATTATGTCAAAATATTTATGGATGAAATATTTGGCGAAGATAACTTTGTAAATGAAATAATATGGCATTATAAGTCAGGCGGTTCTGGAAAAAGACATTTTTCGAGAAAACATGATACTATTCTGGTTTACTCAAAGAGTAAAAAATATTACTTTGCACCCGACAAAGAAAAATCTTATAACAGAGGCTTTAAGCCGTATAGATTTAAAGGAGTAAAGGAATATAAGGACGAATTGGGATGGTATACCATGGTTACTATGAAGGATGTATGGAATGTGGACATGGTTGGAAGAACTTCTTCGGAGCGTACAGGATATGCAACGCAGAAGCCTGAGGCTCTTATGGAGCGTATAATTTCAGGAGCTACAAAGAAAGGTGATTTATGCGCCGATTTTTTCTGTGGCTCCGGAACTCTTGCAGCGACAGCAGACAGGATGGGAAGAAAATGGATAAGCTGTGACGGAAGTCCGCTTGCTGTGTCAGCTTCTTTGAAAAGAGTGCAAGGAGATAACGTTCCTATAAGAGTTTTGGAAAATACAGATAATGAGAAAAGCCGCTGTGGCGGTCATGTGACTATTGAGTCTGAACGGTACGAAGTAGCAGGTTCCGATAAAGAGCTGATAAAAATTAATCTTAAGGACTACTCTATAGATGAAATACCGGAGAAAGTTGATAAAAAGGGTAAGGAATCTCTCAGCTCAATGTATATGTCATATCCGTTACAATTTATAGAATATTGGAGTGTGGATTTTTGCTATGACGGGAATATTTTCAGACCGGAGCAGATTTTTTTCAAGGAAAAAGGAATTTTAAAGTCCGGCTGTGAAAAACTGCTTCCGGCAGGTTACAATGAAAATATATGTGTAAAGACTGTCGATGTATTTGGGAATTATACTGTAAATATAATAAAATAAAAAAGCGCAGTGAATAATCGTAAAGCCAGATACAGCAAAGTGTCAAAAAACTGCATTTAAGTATCAAAATTTGCATTTTAAAAAGAAATAAGTAGAATAAAAAGCCTCAGTGTATTACCATAATGATAAGATGGAATACAAAATGAGGCTTTTTTAATATAAAGAGTGATATAACAGGCATGCATATTTAATTCGATTTGAATATTATCATGTCTTCACCTATGACTACTATGGAGCTCCATGGAAGCTGTATTTCATCTTTAAATCTTCCGCCGAGCCCTCCGTCAAGATCAGGAATGAGCAGTGATTTGATAAGACCTGTTTGTTCATCAAAAATCATTTCTGCATCCCACAGCTTGCCGTGCATACTGCCCCTGACGATATCAACTATCTCTTTATCACCGATTTCGCTTAGCAGCATAAATAATATCTCCTTTGCTAATAATAAATGTAATATATTCTACTTTGAAAGGATGTTAATTATGAGCAAAGAAAAAGAAAAGGACAAAAACCGGACTGACATCGATACAACCGATGTAATCAAGGAGCTGGGAATACTGAGCAGCGGAAGCGGATTCAAAAGTGATATTCAATATATAAGTATAATAGGAAGTATAGAAGGTCACACGGTGCTGCCTCAGGACAACAAGTCTACTAAGTACGAACATCTTATTCCCGAATTCATAGCAGTTGAAGAAAATCCGGAAATTAAAGGACTTTTGCTGATTCTTAATACTGTAGGCGGTGATGTGGAGGCAGGGCTTGCTTTGTCAGAACTTGTTGCAGGAATTTCAAAACCTACTGTTTCGTTAGTCATAGGAGGGGGTCACAGTATAGGAATTCCTCTTGCAGTATCAGCAGATTATTCTTTTGTTGCAAAGTCTGCAACCATGACTTTGCATCCTATAAGAACCAGCGGAACGCTGATAACAGCAGAGGCGACATTTGAATATATGAAAAAAACTCAGGAAAGAGTTGTAGATTTTATAGTTGAACATTCTAATGCAAAAAAAGAAGAAATTGAAGCTAAAATGAACTGCACAGACAATATGTCAAACGATGTGGGAACTCTTCTTTTCGGGCCGGAAACGGTGGAAATGGGATTGATGGATGAAATAGGTTCATTGGCATCGGCGCTTAAAAAATTAAGGAGCATGATAAAGTAAAACAGACAAAGGGAAACAGAGAAAGGAGCTTATGAAAACGCTTTTTGCATCTGTTTTTATGAAAAACAAAGAGTACGCACGAGCTTTGATGGCAGGAATTTGCCGGGAGTGCCCCAAGATAAATTTATCAGAGATTTCGGGGGCAAAAGAAGCAGTTAAGAGCGGATTAAACGGCATACTACTTACCGATGCTGATATTTACGGCTCGCTGGTTCTAAAAAAAGAAGATATAAAAGGGGTACCTATAAGAGAAATAATTAAAAAAATGGCTTCTGTATATTTTGAGATGACAGGCGAAATTTTTGCTGCCTGCGAAGAAGGTACTCCTGCTTTGCTTGAATTTTATTCTCACTTCGGAGGCAGCGGTGTGACTTCGATAGCAATTGCAGCAGCGAGAGTTCTTGCTGCCTCGTCAGAAAACAAAGTAATATACCTTAATCTGCGAAGATATGATGATTATGAACTTTATATCGATGTTGATTTCAGTCAATTATCATCAAAACGAAAATTCATATATAAGATTAAAAAAATACCGGGGATATTTCCTATAGATGAGTTTATAAAAGAAGACAAATGGGGAGTCTGGTATTTTCGCCCCCAATCCGGCAGGAACAGTTTTGAATACGAATGTGATAACGGCATTATAATCAACAGACTTCTTGAATATAAAGATATATCATACATTGTAGCGGATTCTTACGGAGGCTGCTGTGACAGCGGTATACAGATAGAAGTTATAAACAGCCGTGATGCAAGGAAAATAAAAACATTGAAAAAGGGAGTGACCATATATAATTTTTCAAAGAATGAGGCTGATGATTTACATGTACCGGAAGATAATGAAAGTTTCGTTATAAATAACGATAAGATAGAACTGTCAATGACAGGAAGATTCTTATCATCTGTAGAAAGTATAGCAGAATATCTTAAGGTTAAAAAAGATATTTAATGTAAAATTCAATGTCGGTAATTGTCGAACGGAAACAGTTGCAATTTAATTGCAGCTGTTTTATTATATAAATGAAATGGAAAATAATTACATAAAAAGAGAAAAAGTGGAATATAAAACACTTAAAGATAAGGTTACAAGCAATGCCAGGCAAAAAATTGCTTGCAGTTTGGAAATGGACGATTGCAAAGCTATGGATATAATTTCCGATTTGGCGTTTTCCTTTCCGGAAAGTGAAATAATACCTATAAATGATATAGAAGAACTTATATATAGCATATTTTTGCGTCTCAGAAAAAATATGAGTATATTGACACCACTTATGGAAGATGAAGATGTTACTGAAATCATGGTAAATAACCATGAAGAGATATTCTTTGAAAAGGATGGCAATATTAACCGTTATAATATGACATTTGAGTCTGACGAGGAACTTGAGGAGATAATGCAGAATACAGCGTCTCAGGTACATAGAGAAATAAATGAGCTGAATCCGATTGTAGATGCAAGGCTGCCGGACGGATCAAGAGTAAACGGGGTGTACAAGAACATAGCTGTAAAGGGTCCGACCATGACTATAAGAAAGTTTTCAAAGCGGTATATGAAAATGGAGGATTTAGTAAATAACGGAACCTTGACAGAAGATGCGGCTTTGATGCTTACTCATTTTGTATGCAAAAAATACAATATATTTGTCAGCGGCGGGACTTCTTCCGGAAAAACGACGCTGCTGAATGCTTTGGGACAGTTTATAGGTAAGGAAGAGCGAGTTATTGTAATTGAGGATTCTACAGAACTTCAGCTCAATTATATAGAAAATATAGTCCAGATGGAGTGCCGGCAAGCCAACTCATCAGGCAAGGGTAAAGTGAACATGTCAGACCTGATAAAAACAAGCTTGAGGATGCGGCCCGATAGAATAATAGTAGGAGAAGTACGGGGGCATGAGGTGATTGATATGATTCAGGCAATGAATACAGGTCATTCGGGCAGTATGAGCACAGGGCACGGTAACTCAGTTGATGGTATGCTCAAAAGACTGGAAACTATGTACTTAATGGCAGTATCCATGGATATTGAAGCTATAAGGGCGCAGATAGCCGAAGCAATAGATGTAATGGTGCACATAGAACGCATAGGAAAGAAACGACGTATAGTTGAGATAAGCAGACTTGAAGATTGCGATAGAGGTAATTTTAAACTTCGCAGACTCATGTATATTAAAAATGACAAACTTATAACCGATGATAATGCAGAAGAATATATAAGCATGATGAAAGGAAAAGATGGATTACAGGATATTAAAGCTGACAGCTTATGAAAAAATTGTATTCCGGTTGTCTGCTGTGGGTGCAGGTATATTATTAGGATGGATATTCTACGACAATTTAATACCGGGAATTATTATAGGAATACTGCTGACATTTTCTGAAAACAAATATAAAGAATTTTTGATTGCAAAAAGAAAAGAAACACTGCTTATGCAATTTAAGGATCTGCTTTACTCACTGTCGTCGGCAGTTTCTACAGGAAGAAGTCTTGGACAGGCAATAGATGAATCTATAAATTTTTGGCGAGGAACTTATGATGAAAATGATTATATTATTAAAGAACTGAAGCTGATGAGTAAAAAGATGAGGGAAAGCAATATTTCTGATATAGATGCTTTTAAGGATTTTGCAGAGCGAAGTGACTTGGACGATGTCAGAGATTTTATGATGGTATGCAAGACATGCAAAGAAACGGGAGCAGATTTTACGGCGGCAATAGATAGGGGAAGTGAAATAATAGAAAATAAAATTGACATAGAGAGAGAATTGAAAAGTATTACAGCACAGAAAAAATTTGAGAGTAAAATAGTTGCACTTGCGCCGATTGTGATGATATTGGCTATAAAACTACTTTCACCTTCTTATATGATTCCGCTGTATGAGACAAATGCAGGGAAAATTGTTTCAACTGTATCGCTTGCTCTTACGGCTTCCGGATTTATTGCTATAGAAAGGGTGAACAAAATTGAAATATAAAGATAAAAAAAAAGAAGAAAAGAGGCGCAGCGATATAATATATGCACTGCCATCTTTCATAAATCAGCTGTTACTGCTTCTGAACAGCGGCATGGTTTTGCAAGAAGCCATGATATACATAGCTGTAAGTTATAAAAATATGGATGAAAATCATTATAATGTTTTTATTATATCGTACATTAAAATATATGATGACTTTCTAAAAACCGGAGAAAGTATATTGAAAGGGTTTTATAGATTCGGGAAAGACAGCAGGGTGAAAGAGCTTTCAAGAGTTGCTGGGATAATTGCAGACAGCGGGCAAAGAGGAACAGAGCTGTGGGACAGATTAGCTGCTGAGGGAGAAAATCTATGGGCGGAGAGAAAGCGCATAGCCTTGGAAAAGATAAGACTGTCAGAAAGCAAGATGAGCTTTCCTCTTGGACTATTGCTTATAGCCCTTATACTTATAACGGCAGCACCTGCCATGTTGCAGATGTATATAAATTAAAGGAGGTAAAGTATGAGATTTAAACGGGTTTTATTGTCATTGAACAATAAAAGGGGGATGGAAATGGTACAGGTGGCAATACTTGTAGCCATAGCAGTAACTTTGGGTCTTATTTTCAAGTCAGAGATAACAGAATTTGTAAATGATACTTTTGGAAGTCTTAACAAAAGCAGGTTTTAAAAAAAGCTTATTCGATAAAACCGGCAGTATCTATGTGGAAGCATCTATTGTTATGCCTGTTACATGTCTGATAATAATAGGCATGATCGGTTTGATAATGACATTTTACAGTAGTGTACACAAGCAGGCGGAGGAACATATTGAAATCGTGTCAGGCTGGGATTGCAGTGAACAGATAGAGGTCATAAGACGGTATGATAGATTTATTGACTGGATTTAAAAACAAAAGAGGTTCTTTCACAGTATTTACAGTAATGATTTTCATATCTATAACTGTACTTTTGGCAGCAGCTGCTGATTCAGCAGGAAATATTGCCATAGAAAGTGTAACTCAAAGTTTTGGAAGACTGTGGGGAAAAAGCATCTTGGCAGAATATGATGTTATGCTGAAGGAGCGTTACGGAATTTTAGCCTTTAAAGGAAATAATGTTTCCGTGGCTGAAAAGATAGATAAATATAAGGATTATTCATTCAGGGAAAAAGCTTATATTGAATCTCCGCCATCATATGTAGAATTGGAAAAGTATTTGATGACTGAACCGAAAAATTTAAAAAAGCAGATTGAAAAGGTAGTTGCATCCGGAATAAAGCCGGATGGTGACAGTGAAAACGGAAACACTGAAGAAACATCCGGAAGCACTTCTGACAGATATATAAGCAGCAATTGGATAAAAAAAGGATTGCCATCTTACGGGAGGGCAGAAACCGGATATATAGAAGCCTTGGTTAATAAGATAAAAGCAGGTTTTAGTATAGACGATATTATGGGTAATGCTGCGGTTGACAGGTATATTTCCGTATTTTTTAATAATTATCTTGATGATAAGAATTTAAAGGAGACATATTTCAGATGTGAAACCGAATATATTATAAGTGGAAAGCCTGATGATGAAAAATCAAGGGAAAACACTGCTTCTAAGATAAAGCGTCTGAGAAATATGTTAAATTTATATTACCTTTATACCTGTGATGAGAAAAGAGAAACCGCAATGGCAATAGCAACCGCAATTACTCCCGGGACAGCTGCGGTGCTTACCCAGGCTGCAATTCTTGAAATATGGGCATATGCTGAGGCAGAGAACGATATGGAAATATTATATGATAAAAAGACAGTTCCGCTTCTTAAGAATGACTCCAATTGGGCTCTGTCGGCAGAAAATGTTTTCGGAAGCAAGAGAAATGGTACAGAAGGAAAGAATGGTTTTGATGACGGACAAAAAAGCAAGTATGTTTCTCCTGAGATTATTGCCGGTGAAAACTATGATTCCTACCTTAAAATACTTCTTTGCGGGATTTCAGAAAATACCAAATTGCTGCGCATGATGGATTTGATACAGATTAACATGAAATTTGTGTATAATGAGACTTTTTTAATGAAAGAGTACAGTATGGGACTGGAATATATGATTAAGGTAAATGGAAGAAAATATGAGTTCGACGAGCATTATTAAAGAAAAGGTCTTTGACAGAAAAGGCAGTTATATAGTTGAGGCAGCAATATTTTTGCCGATTTTAATACTGAGTGTATCGGCATTGATATTGATAATAAGAATAACGGGAATATGTGAAAATATATGTTTTTCCACAGCTCAGGATGTTATTAAAATGGACCTTGAAGCTTATAAGTATAAAAATTCTGTTTCCCTTTGCAAAGAGACGGAAGACAGGATAAAAGAAGAAAATCCTGTTGATTTCCGTGTGACGAGGTTCAGTTACCTGTATAGCAGCGGTGGAATGACAGATTTAATTGCTTTTGAAGCAGAGGCGGATTTCAATGTAGTTAATGCTGTAGTTAGAGACGCAAAGATAAGCTTTGAAGAAAAGCTGCTGACACGAGGATTTACCGGAACTCTGAATATAGGTAAAAATCTTGATGAAGCAGAGTTTAAACAAAATAGGCCTACATGCAAAGTAGTTATATTTCCCAAGTACGGTAACAGGTATCATAGTAAAACCTGCAGATATGTTAATGAAATTTATAAAAACGAATACAAACAGGAGATAGAAAAGGAAGAAGCCGCAAAAAGGAGATATTTGCCGTGCAAAATATGTGGAGGTGCTGCAAATGTTTGATAAAGTCATAGTTAAATTTAAAGAAGAACAGCTAAGCTATGAGGAGAAAATAGATGTGTTGACAGATGGAGTGTGTAAAGGGATATTACCTATAAGCATTATGAAAAAAGGAAGTGAAATAACAGGTTTTTATTCTACTGCAGGGTATAAGAGGATTGCAGAGTGTAAAAGACTTGAAGCTGATAAAGTTCTGACTGTAGTGGAGAAAACAATATCGGCTATGGAAGAGTGCAATCAGTATCTTATATTCCCGGAAGAATTTGTATTGGATATAAATACTGTATATATAAAAGAAAATTTTGAAAACATAAAGTTTACATATGTTCCGGACAGAAACAGGATAAAGGCCGAAAAGAAATTATCCTGTTTTATAAGAGACCTTAAATCATTAACCACCGATAACGGCAGATTATATCTTGAGATGCTCGGGCAGATGGCGGATACTGAAAACTTGAGCATAACAAAAATGAAAGCTTTCGTTTTTCAACTCAAAAGAGAAGTGAATTTGTGCGAAATACACTGAAATAATAATCCTTTGAAGTAATATTAGCCAATACCGGTAAATACAATATAAATAAGCAGGAGGGTTTATTATGATGGGACAAATGAGCAGAAGGCGTGTAAAAAAAAGAAAACGCCCTAATGAAATTTCTAAGATGAAATTTACAATGGTTCTTGGTATAATGATAGTAGCTGTGCTTTTAGGATACCTTACAGCAAGGTTTGTTATAGGACCGCTTTTGGGATACGATGCAGATGAAAGCCCTATTAAAATAGCAAATAACAAGGCAGAACAAGATGACACTGTAGATAACAGTAACCAAGATACCGATAGTAAAGATAAAGCAGCAGATAACGAGGGTAGCGAAAATTCAGAAGAAACAGGGTCCGATTCGGCGCCTGATCAAGGGTATGCGCTGCAATTCGGTGTTTTTACATCAAAAGAAGCCGCACAAAAGCTTAAAGAAGAACTTCAAGCAAAAGGAATAGAAACTAAAGTAGTACAAGAAGACGATAATTACAAAGTTATAAGCACAGTAGTAAAAACTAAAGACGAAGCTATTGAAGAACTGAACGGAATTAAAGATAAAGAAGTGGAAGATGTTTTCATAGCTTCTTTTTAAAGGAGGAAATATGATTCCGCTTTCGACAAGAATGAGACCTCAGAAACTTGAAGACTTTTCGGGTCAGGAGCATTTTTTGTACCCGGGCTCATTGTTTTATAATTCCATAAAAAACAAAACTTTTGATTCAGCTGTTTTTTTCGGTCCGCCGGGAACAGGCAAAACTACTTTGGCACGGATTATCGCTCGTGAGATGGACAGTGAGTTTAATGAAATCAACGCCTCAACTACGGGCACAAAGGAGTTTAAAGAATTGTTGCAGTCGGCTTATACAAGGTTTTACGGACTTGAAAAAAAGACTACATATTTTTATATAGATGAATTTCACAGATGGAATAAATTGCAGCAGGACTCTCTTTTGAAGGCATTAGAAGAGGGTGTAATTAAATTTATAGCAAGTACAACTGAAAACCCTTATTTCGCTATAAATAATGCAATAATAAGCAGAGTAAGAAATATATATGAGTTTAGGCGGCTAAAAGAAAATAGTCTTAAGGACATAGTAAAAAGAGCTATAGAAGATAAGGAAAGAGGCGTAGGCGCTATAGAGCTGATGTGGGAGGATGAGGCTATAGAGATGATTGTCAGACTATCAAGCGGCGATGCAAGGGTTGCACTCGATACTGTTGGTTTTATAGCTGAAAATATGCAAATAGGGCAGAAAGTTAATAAAGAAATTGTAGCTGAAGCTATGCAAAGGAAAGTTGGGTTTTATGATAAAGGAGACGATCAGTATAATTTGCTCAGCGCACTTCAAAAATCCATAAGAGGCAGTGATCCGGATGCTGCAATACATTATTTCGCAAGACTTATAGATGGTGGAGCAGATATAAAGACAATAGGAAGACGACTTCTTGTGATAGCTAGTGAGGATATAGGAATTGCATACCCGTCGGCCATTTCAATTGTTAATTCCTGTGTTCAGGCAGCAATGACGGTAGGTCTTCCGGAAGCGGTAATAAACCTGAGTCAGGCAGTAATATTGATGGCATCTGCACCAAAGTCAAATTCAGTTATTTCAGCATATAGTAAAGCCATGGAGGATATAAGGAACAATATCATAGATGATGTTCCGATGCATCTTAAAGACAGCCATTATGAAGGGGCAAAAAAAATGGGGATAGGATTGACTTATAAATTACCTCACGATTATGGCGGTTATGTGCAGCAGCAGTATTTGCCGGACAATTTATATAAAAAAGCCGTAAAGTATTATAACCCTACGGAAAACGGTTCAGAAAGTTCATTTAAAAAATATTTGGAAAGTTTGAAGAAGAAATGATAGAGATAATAAGAGCAAAAAATTCAGGGTTTTGTTTTGGAGTAAGACAAGCTATAGACAAAACAGAGGAACAAATCAATAATAATCAGCATGGAAAAAAAATATATACATTCGGGCCGTTGATTCACAATCGTCTGGTAACTGAGGAATTGAGGACAAAGGGAGTGGATATACTTAAAAATATTGATGAAGCAGGTGAAGATGATATTATAATAGTAAGATCCCATGGGGAAAGTAAATTGTTTTGGGACAAGGCTAAGAAAAACGGGCTTAATGTAGTTGATGCAACATGCCCTTTTGTTAAAA
Source organism: uncultured Eubacteriales bacterium (assembly GCA_900542295.1). GTDB lineage: Bacteria > Bacillota > Clostridia > Peptostreptococcales > Anaerovoracaceae > Fimisoma. Next base: position 35,087 of record UQNJ01000014.1, read on the forward strand.
AAATACATACTCTGGCAGCAGAGGCTTCTGAAAACGGATATCATATAATAATTGTTGGTGATGAAAATCACCCGGAAGTAAAGGGAATTAAGGGTTGGTGCTGTGGCAATTCAACTATAGTTGATTCGGCAGAAAAAGCAGAAAGTGTGGAAGAAGATAATCTGTTCATAGTATGTCAGACAACAATTAAAAAAGAACTTTTAGACTCCATAGTGGAGGTGTTTTCTAATAAAGAAAAGCATTTTACTGTTAAAAACACCATATGCAATGCAACAGCCAAAAGACAGCGAGATTGCAGCATGCTTGCTGAGCAATGTGAGGCCATGGTAATAATAGGAGGCAAGAACAGCTCCAATACGCAGAAATTATATGAAATTTCAAAAAAAATATGCCAAAATACCTTTTTTGTTGAAAAAATCGAAGATTTACCATTGCGTGAATTGTCAAAATGTAATAAAATAGGTGTTGCAGCAGGTGCCTCGACACCTGAATGCGTAATTAAGGAGGTTATTGCTACGATGAGTGAAAACATCACAGAAAAAAATGAAATGAACATGATGGACTTAATGGATGATATCGAAAAATCCTTAAGATTACCTCGTGTCGGCGAGATTGTTAACGGTAAGGTACATCAGGTTACTGACAAAGAAATTATTGTTAACATGGGCTGCAAAAAAGATGGAGTTATTCCAAAAGAAGAAGTAACGGTAGAGGGAGACCAGAAGCTGACAGATTTATTTAAGGAAGGCGATGAGATCCAGGCAAAAGTCATCAAAACAGATGACGGTGATGGTGTGATTTTACTCTCCAAGAAGAAATTAGAAGCTAATGAACATTGGAATGAAATCAACGAAGCTTACGGAAACGGTACTGTTATAAATGTAAAAGTAGTAAGACAGGTGAACGGAGGCGTTATCGCTGCTTACAAAGAAATTACCGGCTTTATTCCTATGTCACAGCTTTCCGATAAATTTGTTGAAAATGCAGAAGAGTTCATAGGTCAGGAAATGGATGTAAAAGTTACAAGAGTTGACCTTAGAAGAAACAGAGCTGTATTTTCTCATAAGGCAGTTTTGGCAGAAGAAAAACAGAGAAAAATCGAAGAAATCTGGAATTCTCTGCATGTTGACGATGTAGTAGAAGGTACTGTTATGAGATTTACAGACTATGGTGCATTTGTAGATCTTGGCGGAATTGACGGACTGCTGCATATTTCTGAAATTTCATGGGGAAAACTCAAACACCCGAAGGAAGTTCTTCAGATAGGTGATAAGGTAAAAGTTAAGATTCTTTCCATGAACGAAGAAAAAGGCAAGATTTCTTTGGGACTTAAGCAGACTACACCTGAGCCTTGGTCAGTAATCAATGAAAATTACGAAGTTGGACAGGTTGTAAGCGGCAAGGTTGTTCAGATAAAAGAATATGGTGCATTCGTTGAACTTGAACCGGGTCTTGACGGTCTTGTTCACATCTCAGAAGTTGCTAACAAGAGAGTTTCAGATATAGCAGAAGAACTTGAATTAGGACAAGATGTAGAAGCTAAGATTCTCGATATCGATACTGAAAGAAAGAGAATTAGCTTGAGTCTTAAACAGGCTATGCCTGAATCAGAAGAAGATACTTTTGAAGAAGATGTGATGGAAGACGATTCAGAAGAATAAAATTAAGTTTACATAAAATATCCGAGAGTAATTAAATACTTTCGGGTATTTTTTTGTTGTATATGTATAATATACGAAAATATCTCCAAAATATATAATAAGAAAGGAGTTGTTTATGAAAAAGAAACCTATAATTATTTTTTTGACATTGATGATTGCTGTTATGGCATGTCTTACCGGATGCAGCAGCAGAGATGAAAAAGACATGAAAGATATGATAGAGGATGATACAGATATGAGAACCGAAGAGGAGCGGGAAGGAGACTCAAGTAATTTGAATCAAGGAGTTGTAGAGCCTGAGGATGGAGGCGTAATAGGTGATGCAACCGACTCGGATAAGGCAGATGATGATATGAAAAAGAATGATGATACAAATAAAGATGACGACAAGAGCAATGAATAAAAGAGAGATTTTAACATGTGCCCTCTTTCCTGAACAGTAAGGGAAAGAGGGCACATGTTATTTAAAACACTTTTTAATTGTTGTGATTACATATATTATATATAATGTGACCGATTTCAGCCGTGAGAAATTTTTTCTTTGCCATATCTTTGAAAGTAAGCATGCCGACAAGACGTTCCCCATCTATAACAGGAAGACGACGTATGCCATACTTTGAAAACTTTAAGGCAGCCTGATGTATGTCATCTCCTGCGTTGACAGTAACTGGAGAAGGAGTCATAAGAGTTTCGGCTGTTTTTCCTTTTTCACGGCGAATCAACATATCTCTGTCGGTTATTACGCCAAGAAGATGATTCTGTATGTCGCATACCGGCACTATGCCGATATCTTCACATTTCATTATGAAGCTTATCTGTTCATAAGTATCATTCGGCTGTACACAAATAATTGAAGTAGACATTAAATCCTTAACAAGCATTTTATCCTCCTAAAAGTCATATGTAACAAAAAATTTTGCAGGTTGTATAATTTTAAATAAAAAGAGCAGTAAATATATACTGCCCTGAATTTGCAAATTTTATTAAATATGTTTTTTTAATGTTGAATGTCACAGCAGTAATTAGATGTGAACTGCTGTATCAGGCTTCCAGAAGGATTTTGCAAAGAAGATTACCATAGCATAAATTTCCAGCCTGCCCGCAATCATAAGAAAGCACATTACAATCTGTGAAAACTGGTTAAACATGCCAAAATAACCGGAACTTCCGGGAATGCCAAGAGCCATTCCTGTGTTTGAAAACATACCGATTGAAGTAGTTACAGTTGTTTCTATATCGAAATTATTAAATGAAAGTAAAACACAACCTAAAATAAATATTATAAAGAACAATATGGTATGAGAAGCAATTGATGAAGCCATTCTTGCAGGTACCAGAGTTCTTTCATCTAACATAACTGCTTTTACAACATTGGGATGTATTTGCTGTAAGAATCCTCGTCTTATCAGTCTGAACAGTACCATAACACGGATAACTTTCAGTGAGCCGGAAGTGGAAAAAGAACATCCGCCTATGAATAGCAGGATTATAAGAATTGTAGTTGTAAAAGCCGGCCAGGATGTATAATCACATACATAATATCCTGATGTCGTAACGAAAGAAACTACCTGAAACAATCCATCTCTTACAGCCTGCCATATGCTGCTGTATGTTCCGCTTAGCCGCAGGCTTAGTGCTACAAGAGCGGTAGCAATTCCTATTATGACGAAAAATGTTCTGATCTCGTTGTTTTTGAATATATCCTTAATTTTTTTTCTTGCTGCAAGGAAATAAATTACAAAATTAAGTGATGAAAGTATCGAAAACATCATTATTACAATTCGTGAATAAAGAGTTTGATACATCCATGCGGAATCGGGAGTTATGATGAGTCCTGCTGTACTTATGCTGCTGCATGTAGCAAGAAGTGCGTTAAACCAGTCCATAGGGCCTATTAGCAAAAGTATGAATTCAAGTACTGACAGAGCTAAATAAGAGGAATAAAGAAATTTTCCCATGTCAGTTGATTTGGACTCCATTTTTACTGAGTCTGCACTGGGAGATTCAGCTTTTGCAAGGGATTGATTATTTATTCCCCAGAGAGGAAATATTGATATAAGGAGAACCAATATTCCCATACCGCCTAACCAGTGACAGAATCCTCTCCATATAAGCATACAGTTAGGCAGTGTGTTTATATCCAAGACACTGCATCCTGTTGTTGAAAAGCCTGCAACAGACTCGAAGAGGCAATTTATGAAAGAAAAATCCATTCCATACATTCCATATATATATAGGGGCATAGCGCCTAAGATAGAGCAATATACCCAACTGGCAAAGGCCATAAAATATCCGTCTCTTGTTCTGAGAATAATCTTATCAAAGCGGAGCTGAGTAATAAGTACAAAACCTATAGAGATGCATATTATGGAAATTGTGAATAATGATCCGACGGCGTTCCACTCCTCATAGAAAAGCCCTATTGCTGATGCGGGCAGCATAAATAAACCTTCTATCAAGGTCATTATACCAAATACTTTTAATATAGCTCTAATATTAAGTCCCATAAAAAACCTCTTTTATCTTGCTCTGTTGGAATTCCAGTAATTTTTTGAAAATAATACAAGGACCGTGTAAAGTTCAAGTCTTCCTATTATCATGAGCATTGAGCATATAAACTTTGAGAACGGTGAAAATATCGAATAATTCATTGCAGGACCCACCAGATTAAAGCCCGGACCGATATTGCCAAGGCAGGATGCTGTTGCCGACAGATTAGTTATAAAATCAAATCCGTTTAGAGAAATAAGCAGAGTTCCTGCAAAAATTGTAAATATATATGTAAAAATAAAATTTGATATTTTTATTGCAGTACCGCTTCCCAGTTCAGTGCCGTTTAATGTAAGAGGAGTTATCCTGTTTGGATGTATTTTTAGGGAAATACTGCGTCTTGCTATTTTAAGGCCGATTAAAACACGCACACATTTTATGCCTCCTCCGGTAGACGATGAGCATCCGCCTATGAAAAAAAGAGAAAATATAATCATTCTTGAGAAAGTAGGCCATGCGTCGTAATTATCGGTTGCATATCCTGTAGTCGTTAAAATTGATATAACCTGAAAAAATGCGGTTGAAAGTTTTTCGCCGAAATGAGAAAAATTGTCAAATGCAAAATTATATATTGTGATAAGAAAGCCGGCAGCTAATGTTACAGTAGTATAGAACTTTGTTTCTTCATCCTTAAAAACCTGAAGAACACCGCGTCTTTTAATAAGATAAAACAAATTAAAGTTGATAGCTGCAAGAAACATAAATATTGCAATTACAATTTCAACATACAAATTATCATAGTGAGCTATACTTGAATTATATATTGACAGTCCTCCGGTTCCTACTGTTCCGAAAGTGTGAACCAGTGCATCATATATTGGAAGACCGCCTAACATTAAAAGGATAACTTCTGCGACAGTCATGATTATATAGACAAAGTATACGCCTTTGGAACTGTCGGAAAACTTAGCTGAAATTTTGCTTTTTGTAGGGCCTGTTGTTTCGGCATTGGCGACTATTTGACCATTTATGCCGAAGGCAGGTATAAGTGCTGTGATGAATACTATTATTCCCATACCGCCTAACCAGTGAGTAAAAGAACGCCAGAACAGGATAGAGCGCGGAAGCACTTCCACATCTGTAAGTATTGAAGCTCCGGTAGTACTGAACCCTGAAGCTGACTCAAAGAATGCATCGAAAAAACCGGGAATTGCCCCGGATATGATAAAAGGAGCAGCACCCACTATTGATGCTAAAAACCAACTTAATGCAACAATAAAAAAACCATCCCTTCCTTTGAGCTTGTAGTGGACGGAATAGAAAAATTTGCGTATTATAAAGCTTATGATAACGCATGCCGCTATTACTGCAATGAAAGCATGAATAGCGGCAGTTTCTTTATTTATAAGAGCTATTATGAGAGGGGCAGTCATGGACACAGCCAGAACCATAAACATTATTCCCTCAATCTTAAGAACAGTTCCAATTTTCTGAAACATTAGAAAGCCTTTCTGTTGTTATTAAATATGGAATCCCTTTTTTTGTTTAAAAAGAGCCTCAAGTTCTGCAAGGTCTGAAAGAAGACAGAATATTGTGACCTTATCGTTTGCAAGGATAGTAGTGTTGCCGTCAGGTATTATCACATTATTTCCTCTGTGTATTGCAGCTATTATTACACCGTCAGGCAAATCAAGCTCGTTTAAAGGAATATTGGTGAATTTCATTGTGTTTGAAGCTACTATTTCGGTTATTTCTGCTTGTCCCTGTATTAGCAGTGAAGATACTATTCGCTTTGAACCTTGTATATACCTGAGTATAATGCTGGCAACTATATCAAGAGGATTCAGCGCCATATCTATTCCCAATTTTTCTATAAGATCTTTGTAACTTTGGCGGCTCACCTTGGAAATTACGTCTTCTATACCATGCTGTTTAGCCATGAGAGCAAGAAGAAGATTTTCCTCATCAAGCCCTGTAGCTGTAACAAATGCATCCATCTCATCTAAGTTTTCTTCCTCGAGCAGTGAGGTATCAGTAGCATCTCCGTGAAGAATCATTACATCATCAAGATGTGTGGAGAGATAATAGCATCTGTCTTTATCTTTCTCGATAACCTTGACTGCTATACCGAACTCAGAAAGCTTGTCTGCAAGATAAAACCCTGTTTTCCCTCCGCCGATAATCATTACCTTTTGCAGATTGGTATATTTACCCTTTTCGTAAACTTTCTTGTGAAGATCGTGAATTTCAGTTTTTTCACCTATAAGATAAATAGTGTCGGAAAGTTCTATGATGGTTTGACCGTGAGGGATTATTATTTTACCGTTTCTTGAAATTGCTACAATAAGCATGTTAGGAAAGATTTTGCGGACATCTATCATGGAAAGTCCGGCCAACTTTTTCATCTTCCTTACAGAAAACTGTACCATGGCAACTTTACCGCTGGAAAAGATTCCGTTGGTAAGAGTGTATTTCTCTACAAGATATTTATATATTTCCATAGTAATGGAATAATCCGGATTTACCACATGATCTATATTCAGATTTTCTTTAATAAAATCAACTTGCTTCATGTTTTCCGGTGCTCTTATTCTTGCTATTACTCTTGAGCAGCCCAATTTCTTTGCAAAGGATGCTATCAGCATATTATCCTCATCACTGTCGGTTGAAGCAAGCAGAAAATCGAATTTATCTATTTCGCATTGCTTTAATATATCGATGTTCTTTCCGCTTCCGTTTACGGTCATTACATCCATTTGCTGCGATATTCTGTTCAGAACGGAATCCAATATGTCGATTACCGTTATTTCGTGATCGCCCTCAAGCAAAGCATTAGCAACCTTTATTCCTAATTTTCCTGCGCCCACTATGGCAACTTTCATTTTTTTACCTCTTTAATTGCAAAATAAAAGACATTTTAGAAAAAATGTTGTATCATAATTGTAGCATATATAAAAATTTTTACAACCCTTTATGCAATCTTTATGTCAGGCGGAAAGGAATAACTCAATTGAAAATAAAGAGATTTGTGGGAGGAAGCCTCGAAAGTAACGGGTATATTATAAGTTTACGGAAGGGCAGTGATTGTTATATAATAGATCCCGGTTATGACCCGATAAAATTTATAAAGTATATAGAAGAAGAAAAACTCAATATAAAAGGGATAATACTTACTCATCATCACCATGATCATGTAGGCGGAGCAGCAAAAATTTCTGACCGGTTAAGCTGTCCTGTAATGATGAGCTTTGCTGATTCCTTGGTTTACAAAGGAAAAACAGATATAATTCTAAATGACAGGGATGTTATAATGCTTGAAGGTACAGAACTGAAAATTTTAGAAACGCCGGGACATACGCATGGTTCAATATGTATAGAAGTCCCTGAGAGCAGAGTTGTTTTTACAGGTGATACAATATTTGATACAGACCTTGGCAGGACCGACCTTGAGGGCGGTTCAGAAGAAGAGATGATAAACACATGCAGAAATATAATATCATCATGGCCTGATTCTTATACCATATATCCCGGTCATGACGGAAGTGCTTCTATGAAGCAGGTAAGAACATATAATGAAGAATTTTTGCATTATGCGGAGGAATAATAAATGAAAATAAAGCTTATAGCCCTTGACCTTGACGGCACTACTTTGAGAAAAGGCTCAGTTCTTTCGGAGCGTACACGCCATACTCTTGAAGAAGCAATTAACAGAGGTGTTCATGTGGTAGTAGCGACAGGGAGAGTTTTCTCTGCTCTTCCCGATACAATTTTTGATATAGAAGGCCTTGAATATATAATAACATCCAACGGAGCACATATAACAAGGCTTAAGGATATGAAGCAGATTTATTTCAATTATCCTGACGAAAATGCCATTGAGCAGGTTGGAGATTTCCTTGCTGTCAGAAAGGAATTTCCTGTGGAGGTGTTTACATGTGGAAAAGCTTATATTGACAGAACCGTTTATGAGGATGTAAGAGATAACGGCTCCGACTATATGGATGCAAAATATATAGTAAAAACAAGAAATCCCGTAGATGATATATACGGTTTTCTGAAAGAACACAGAAGAGAGATAGAGAACATAAATATACATTTCCGCAATTTTGATGATAAGGCGGAACTCAAAAAGCTTTTAGCGCTTAACAGTGAAATAACAGTGACTTCATCAATGCCTCATAATCTTGAGATAGGAGGAAAGACAACCAGTAAAGCAAAAGCCATAGCAGCGCTTTGCGAAATACTTGGAATAGACGAGAAAAATGTTCTTGCGGCTGGGGACAGCCCCAACGATGAGGCTATGATTAAGGCTGCGGGAATAGGAGTGGCAATGGGTAATGCCGAGGAGGAAGTCAAGGCATGTGCCGACTTTGTAACTCTAACAAATCAGGAGGATGGTGTTGCATATGCGATAGAGAAATTTGTTTTTGACAGGTATTGAAATATCAATGTTGTACAATATCGTCACGATAATTTATTTGTTGGGAATACTGCTTAAAAACAAATGAGAAAAATTTTTAAAAAAAGCCCTTGACTTTCTCGCTTTATTAGTGTAAAGTATAGACATAAACAATTTAGCGTTTTAATTGAATAAAGCGATAAACAGCAATGAGGAGGACTGAAATGAAAAAGAAATTATTAGTTATGACCATGATATTCGTTATGGTATTTACAGTATTTGCGATGACAGGCTGCGGAAACGATGAAAAAGAAACAGGCGATAAAATCGTAGTCGGACTTGATGATACTTTTGCACCTATGGGCTTCAGAGATGAAGAAGGTACATTGATAGGGTTTGACATAGACCTTGCCAATGCAGTAGGAGAAGAACTCGGAGTAGAAGTTGAATTTAAACCTATAGACTGGAAAGCTAAAGAAGCTGAACTTAAAGCAGGCACAGTAGACTGTCTCTGGAACGGAATGTCGGTTACGCCTGACAGAATCGAGGGAATGGCTCTTACATATAAATATTTAAATAACAAGATAGTGCTGATGTCTCTTGCAGATTCCGATCTGGATGTAACTTCAGCAGATCAGCTCAAGGATCTTAAAATAGGAACCCAGGCAGGTTCGGCAGCGCTCGAGATGCTTCAGGCAAACGAAGCTTATGACTCTTTCAAGGATAATATCAGCGAATATGACAAGTACGACACTGCAATTATGGATCTTAAAGCAGGAAGAGTGGATGTCATAGCAGTGGACCAGGTTTTAGGTGAATATACCAACAATAATCTCGGCGGCGAAATGAAAGAATGTACTTATTCACTGGGCGACGATTTCTATACTATAGGATGTGCCTCTGACAATACAGAGCTCAGAGATAAAATCAACGATGCTATTAAGAAGCTTATAGATAACGGTAAAGCAGCCGAAATAAGTGAAAAATGGTTCGGCAAAGATATAATGGTATATGAACCTGTTGAAGGTGAAGAATAAAAATTTTTAAGACAAAGGAATAATGAATATGGACAGAATCGGAGAATTCTTGCCATTCATGCTCGAGGGTTCGGTTACGACGGTGCAGGTATTCATATTTACACTCGTCATATCCTTACCCCTGGGGCTTCCTATAGCCCTGGGGAGTAACAGCCGCTTCAAACCCTTGAGCTTTTTGTGCAAGATATATGTTTGGATTTTCAGAGGAACTCCGCTGATGCTTCAGCTTTGGTTCTTCTACTTTTTCTTCCCGTTTAATTTTGGGATAACGCTTGATGCTCTGAGCACGGCAATACTTACATATGTGCTTAACTATGCGGCGTATTTTGCCGAAATATACAGAGGTGGAATAAACAGCATAGACAGAGGACAGTATGAGGCGGCGCATGCCCTCGGCTTGTCAAAAGGACAGACAATGAAAGACATTATATTGCCTCAGACGATGAAAGCAATAATGCCTCCTGTGGTGAATGAAGCCATAACTCTCGTAAAGGATACGGCTCTTGTATCTTCGATTGCCGTAATTGACCTGATGAAAGCCACAAACAGCGCCGTAAACAGGATGACAAGCCTTACGCCGTTCTTCTACGCTGCCGTAATATATCTGATAATGACATTTGTGCTTACGATTATAGCGGGCAGACTGGAAAAACACTTCTCCAGATATGATGCAAAGGAGGACTGGTGATGACAAATGAAAATATATTGGAAATGAAAAACATCGTCAAAAAATACGGTGATTTTACAGCTGTCGACAATGTGGATTTTTCCATGAAAAAGGGCGAGATAGTAGCAATAATAGGACCATCCGGCTCGGGCAAAAGCACGCTGCTCAGATGCATAAACGGCCTTAACAGTATAACCTCCGGTGAGCTTATCTTAAACGGAAGCACCGGCATGGTATTTCAGCATTTCAATCTTTTTCCTCATATGACCTGTAGAGATAATATAACTTATGCTCCCATCAAGGTAAAAAAAGAAGACAAAGAGGTTGTACTGAAAAGAGCAGAAAACCTTCTGAAAATGGTAGGACTTGAAAATAAAGGCGATGCATACCCGGCGCAGATATCGGGAGGACAGAAACAAAGAATAGCTATAGCAAGGGCGCTTGCAATGGAGCCTGATCTTATGCTTTTTGACGAGCCGACTTCGGCGCTGGATCCTGAGATAACGGGAGAGGTTTTAACCGTTATGAAAAAGCTTGCCGAAAAACACACTACCATGATTGTTGTTACTCATGAAATGGGTTTTGCAAAAGAAGTTGCCGACAGAGTACTGTTTATGGATAACGGGGTCATAGTTGAAGAGGGAACTCCGGAAGAAATATTCGATAACCCAAAGAGCGAAAGACTCGTCTCTTTCCTCGGCTCTATGCTCAGGGCATAAGGAAAAATCTTTCAATATTATTAACTTTATATGACATTGTAATACTTTCCCCCACAAAATGATTTTTTTATGGCATAATAATTATGCAAAGTGCTTGACAGTGTACTAATACGTATAGTACACTTATGAGGAGCAAGAACTTGCTCAAACAAAAAAATATGAGGGGGGGGGTACAGATATGAGTACATCTGTATTAAAAATCATTGAAAATGTTGTAAAAAACAACGGAGAAAAAAAGGCTGTAAAAGCCTCATTTGGAGAATTGACTTACAGTCAGCTCTGGAAACAGTCCGACAATCTGGCAGCATGGCTTTCTTTAAGATTGAAGGATAATAAAAAGCCCATAATGGTTTATGGTCACAAAAGTCCACAGATGATAGTATGTTTTTTGGCTTGCGTCAAATCAGGCCGTGCATATTGTCCTGTGGATATTTCTATGCCTAAAGACAGGATAGAGGAAATAGCCATTGCTCTGGATAATGAGCTCATATTGGCGCTTGAACCTCTAACAATAGAAAACCATGAGATTGTCAGCGCTTCTGCTATAGAATTGATATGCAGCACTGAGCGTGAGATTGCGGATCTCAATCCTGTATCGGGTGATGATGTGTATTATATAATATTTACATCCGGAAGCACAGGAAGACCGAAGGGTGTTGAAATTACTGAGAATAATCTCAGAAATTTCGTTGAGTGGTCCATGAACCTGGCAGGGAAAACAGGACTTGAACATATTACTTTTATGAATCAGGCACCATTTTCATTCGATTTGTCAGTTATGGATCTTTATACTTCTCTTGCTACCGGAGGGACTCTTGTATGCCTGGAAAAAAGTTTGCAAAGCGACATGGGAGCCATGTTCGAAACTATGAAAAAAAGTGATATAAATTGCTGGGTTTCTACACCGTCTTTTGCAGAAATGTGCCTGTCCGATTATAATTTCAAACAGGATCTTATGCCTGAACTGAGGCTGTTTCTTTTCTGCGGTGAAAAGCTTACAAAAGATACGGTTATTAAACTTTCGCAACGTTTTCCTAAAGCTAAGATAGTCAACACATACGGGCCGACAGAATCGACTGTAGCAGTGACGGCAATAGAAGTTGACGAAAAGGTTTTGTCAAACAACGAAAATGTTCCTATAGGAAAACCAAAAGACGGAACGAGGCTGTTTATAAGAGACGGGGAAATTTTGATTTCCGGAAACACAGTAGGAAAAGGATATTATAAAAATATCGAGAAGACATCCGAAGCATTTGTCGAAATTGAAGACGAAGAGGGTACTAAAATAAGGGCTTATAAGACCGGTGACAAAGGATATTTTGACGGAGAAAATTATTTTTGCACAGGAAGAAAAGATTTCCAGGTTAAACTCCACGGCTACAGGATAGAACTTGGAGACATTGAAGAAAACCTTATTATATGCCCTGATGTGGAACAGGCTGTAGTTCTGCCAAAGACAGACGGAGAAAAAATAAAAAGTCTGACAGCCTTTGTAAAACGCAGTAATGAGGGTATTACAGCCAAGCTTATAAAGACTGCTTTAAAGGAAAAATTACCTGTTTATATGATACCTAAAAACATAAAGTTTATTGAAAATATGCCGATAACGGCTAACGGCAAAATCGACAGAAAGAAATTAGAGGCTGAATTCATATGACGCTGATGGGTGGTTTGTATTTTTTCTTGTGGGCAGCCGTTCTCATGGTTCCGGCCGTAATTTTAGGAATCAAGGAAAAACCCATAAGATATTACGGTTTTTTTGTAACATGTGTTTTCGTAGTGCTTGCTACAATATATAAACCGCAGACAATGGTTTATCTGATATTGTACTGCTTTTGGGAGCTTGCTGTTGTAAGAGCGTCATTACGTTTTCACAGCCGACAGGGCAGGAACAAATGGGCGTTTTACCTGTTGGTACTATTGTCGCTGATGCCGCTTATAACATTTAAAATCAGCGGAGTTTTCGGCAACAGCATATTCGGATTTGTAGGTATATCATATCTTACATTTAAGTCACTTCAAATTATAATTGAAATACATGACGAGCTTATAAGCGAAGTTAAAACATTTGATTTTCTGTACTTTCTGCTGTTTTTCCCTTGCCTTTCATCGGGACCTATAGACAGGAGCAGGAGATTTAACGAAGATTTGTATGCTGTAAGATCAAAGGATGAATATCTTGAGCTGGTAGGCAGCGGATTATTTAAGATTATGCTCGGAATGGTGTATAAGTTTGTTCTGGCAGAAGCCCTTTACCAAGGAATGACATATCTTGGAAATCCTATTGCAGGAACCGATTGGGAAGGTTCGATAATTCTTTATATGTATTGCTACGGATTTTATCTGTTTTTCGATTTTGCGGGGTACAGTCTTATGGCTGTAGGTATGGGGTATATATTCGGAATAATTACGCCTGAAAACTTCAATAAACCGTTTATAAGCGTAGATATAAAGGAGTTCTGGGACAGATGGCACATAACTCTGTCGCACTGGTTCAGAGACTTTGTGTTTTCCAGATTCATGATGGCAGCCATAAGAGGTAAATGGTTCAAAAATAAGCTGACAGGTGCAAGTATAGGATTCATGATAAACATGACACTCATGGGGATATGGCATGGGCTGGATTGGTGCTATATACTTTATGGTTTGTATCACGGAATTCTGCTTGCATTAACAGAGATATACCAGAAAAAATCCGGGTTTTATAAGAAAAACAAGAAGAAAAAATGGTATAGAATAATAAGTGGAATAATTACATTTAATTTAGTAATGTTCGGATTTTTAATATTTTCAGGAAGATTTATATAGGAGGATGAAAAATGAGAGATAAAGTTAAAGAGACGGTACTTGATCTGCTTGAAGAAATATGTGGAGACGATGCAGTAAGAGAAGATTTGGATATAAATCTCTTAGAAGAAGATTTGATAGATTCTTTAGACTATACAGAGCTTTTGGTAGGTATAGAGGATGCGCTTGGAGTTGTTATGGCCCCGTCTGAACTGAAGAGAGAAGAGATGGATACGCCTAATAAGATTATAGAACAAGTGCTCAAGAGAATGTAGGTGCAAAATATGAAAAAGATAACAGCCTTTATAACAGCTTTTGTTCTGTTTATAGGAGTAGCTTTTTCAGCCCATATCGTTACAACTGAAAAACTCAATACAAATAATTACAGGTTCGGTACATGGATAAGTACGAAGAAGGATCTTTCATACAGAGCTATAAGCGCAAATATTGAGGAGGATACCTTTATGATGATGGGGTCATCTGAGTTTAATCACGGCAAGAAATCACCTTATCATCCTACTCAGATTTTCAGAGACCTCAATATAAATGTGATGTGCGTAGGAGCCGCTCAAAACCAGAGCCTTTCTCATGCCATAACATTGGCGGCTGTAGCTCCGGAGCTCAAGACAAAGAAAGTTGTACTTATAGTTTCACCATCATGGTTTGCGTCAGAGGGTGTTGATGCGGCAGGATTTGCGGCGAGATTTTCTGAAAGCATGTATGAAGAGTTTTTGGCAAATGAGGATATACCAGAGGAAACAAAGGATGCAATAATAAAAAGGACAGACGATCTTCTGAAGAAAAGCCCTGAGATTTACAAAAGAGCCAATACAGCAGAGAAACTTATTGTTGATGGCAATTGTTCGTTAGAGGAAAGGGTTAAGTACAGATTCGATAAATGGATAACCCAGGAAAAAGAAAATATAAATGTTGGCATGTTATGGAAAATGGCCGGCGGCAAAAACAATGACGAATATAAACCTCTCAAAAGGAAAGCAGAACCTGACTGGGACAAAATAGCCGAAGAAGCAGACGCATCTTTGCAGGGAAAGATGAACAATCAGTTTAATATGGTTGACGATATTTTCAGAAAAAAGGTTGAGCCGACCATGAAAGAAAGAAAAAATGCAGATTTAAACAGAACTTACGGGAATTCTCCTGAATATGATGATTTAAGACTGTTCCTGGATGTATGTAAGGCTTACGACATAGAAGCAATGCTCATGCTTCTTCCGGTAAACGGATGGTGGTATGATTATACAGGATTTCCTAAGGAAAACAGAGAACAGGTTTCAAAGGGAGTAGAGAAAATTGCAGCGGAATATGATGTTGAAATTTGCAATTTCTTTGATCAGTGCTATACACCGGGATTTTTGGAAGATGTGGTTCATCCAGTAGGAAAAGGATGGGTAAGAATAAATGAAGAAGCTTACAAGTTTTTTGAAAAAAATTAAAGGTTATGTCGATAAGGAATTCTTTATTTATACAGGAGCATTTTTTATAATGATGATGCTTCTTTACGGATATACGATTTTCGCTGTGGGAACTGATGCACCTCAGTTCACATATGCTGAATTTTAAGGAATCCGGAAGAGACAGTAACGACACCCCGTGGTTATTAAAACCATGGGGTTTTATAATGGGATTCTGCATAATACAGTGTAAGCGGCAGATTATACGCAGGTATCTTAATTTATTATATCGTTTTAAAAAATAGTTAAAGTTATGATTCTTTTTCAACATGCTTAGGATATATGCGGTTTTGGTGAAGTCATCAATTATGAGAAATCATAGCGAACGAACAGGAATAATTTGACATTAGATGTAAAATGTTGTAAAATATAATTGAAGCGGAATCTGTCACGGAGGAGAAATGGCAGACAAAAAGAATTTAGGAAATGCAGGAGAAAACCTTGCGGAAGAAGTATTGAAAGCGAAGGGATACTTCATAATAAAAAGAAATTATTCATGTCCTTACGGAGAGGTTGACATAATCGCAGTAAAAAATAAAGTCATATCTTTTGTCGAAGTAAAGACGAGGACATCGTCACATTATGGAAGCCCGGCTGAAGCTGTTGATTTAAAGAAGCAAAGGCATATAAAAAATACAGCCAAGTATTTCTTATCACGATATAAAAGAGAATATGAGGCAGTGGAATTTCATATTATTGAGATTTTGGCAAACCATATTACAGGACTTGAGCTGTAGGAGGGACAATATGGTAAAAAAGATAAAGTCTGTAGCTTTGGAAAAGACCGGCGGCACAGAAGTTGACATAGAGGCGGATGTCAGCTGCGGTCTGCCCTATTTCAATATAGTGGGTTTTGCGGATATATCGGCAAAGGAAGCTTCGGAACGAGTCAAAAGAGCTATATTAAACAGCGGCTTCGAGTATCCCAAGAGCAGAGTGACCGTAAATTTAACTCCCGCATATCTACATAAAAAAGGCAGTCATTTTGACCTTGGTATAGCCATTGGGATTTTATGTGCGTCAGGTGTTATTTCAGACAAAACGGCAGGCAGAGTATTCATTGGAGAGCTTTCCTTTGACGGAGAGGTATTACCTGTTAAAAGACTGATACCTATGCTTACAGCTGTAATGTCAGATGACAATGTAAAAGAAATTATAGCTTCGGAAGCGAATTGCAAAGAAGCTTTTTTGATTACATCAAGTTCTGATAAGAAACTGATTTGTGTAAAAAGTTTGAAAGAGGCGGCAGAATATATTAACGGCAATGATAAAGCTCCTTACAGCAGTATATATGAAAATTATGAAGAACAAATTATTGATGATTTTGAAGATGTCAGGGGTCATGAAGAAGTCAAGGAGGCGATAATGACAGCTGTGGCAGGAGAACATAATATATTGATGATCGGTTCTCCGGGTACAGGGAAAACCATGATAGCTAAGCGGATACCGGGGATTTTGCCGCCTATGAGCCGGGAAGAGCAGATAGAAACCACTGCCTTATATTCTTATGCCGACAGACTTACTGATAAAGAACCGGTTATGTTAAGAAGACCATTTAGGCATGTAAGTACGGGCGTGACCGTTAAAGCACTGATAGGCGGAGGCAGGATTCCCATGCCGGGAGAGGTTTCTTTAGCTGACAAGGGCGTTTTATTCATAGATGAAATGCTTGAGCTTCCGGCCAATATTCTTGAGGCTCTGAGAGAACCTTTAGAAGAACGAAAGGCAGTTATATCAAGGAGCAGCGGAAGTGTTGTCTTTCCTGCTGATTTTCTGCTGGTAGGGGCGGCAAATCCATGCAGGTGCGGCTATCTGGGAGACAAAATACATGAATGTACATGTTCTCAGTCAGAAATAATAAGATACAGGAATAAGCTTTCGGGAGCCTTGGCAGATAGAATCGATATATGCATTGAAATATTAAGAACAGATTATGAAAATCTTAAGGGGAAAAAAGGACTTACCTCATCAGATATGAAAGATATAATTTCTGAGGTCAGGGATATACAGATGAAGAGAGGGTGCATAAATGGCCTTATGACTGACAGGCAAGTAAAGGAGTTCTGCATATTGAACGATGAGGGAGAAGCTTTTCTTAAAAGTGCATACAGAAGTATGGGTATAAGTCCGAGAAGATACTGCAAGATACTGAAGGTTGCAAGAACGATAGCTGATTTCAGAAAAAGAAATCTTATAGGAGTCAGCGAACTGGCGGCAGCAGCCCATTATACAAGATTTTTGAAAGGGGGCCGAATCATGTAGATATGAACAAAACATATAATATAGAGGTAATTAAAAAGACGGACAATATGTTTCCATGGTTTTTGAAAGAAATGGAAGACGCTCCTGAAGCACTTTTTTGCATAGGAGATATAAGCTTGCTTACCAATAGAGCGGCGGCAGTGGTAGGAGCAAGAAAGTGCAGTGAATATGGCAGGCAGACGGCTCTTAAGACAGGTGAAATGCTTGCTCAAAACGGCGTGGTGACTGTGAGCGGAATGGCGGTGGGGATTGACAGTGCAGCCCATGCAGGAGCTCTTAAGGCGGGAGGAAAGACTATAGCTGTTTTGGGATGCGGTCCGGATATATGTTATCCGAAAGTAAACAGAAGGCTTTATGAAAAAATATGTGAAAGGGGTCTTGTAGTTTCGGAATTTAAACCGGGAACAGAAGCAAGACCATGGCATTTTCCAATGAGAAACAGAATAATTGCGGCACTTTCGGAGATTGTGACGGTTATAGAGGCTATGTCAGGAAGCGGCGCCCTTATAACAGCATTAAAGGCAGCAGAACAGGGAAAAGAGGTATTTGCACTTCCCGGAAATATAACCAGCCCTTTCAGCGAGGGAACCAACAGGCTTATATATGACGGAGCAGGAATTCTGACAAAAACGGAAGATATACTTTATGCTATGGACATAGAACCTGCAAGTATTTTGACAACAGAAAAAAATGTAGGAGCAGATGAGCTTGAAATTCTGGATAACATAAGAAAATATGGTGACGTGTCTATTGAGTTTCTAAGCAGCATAATGGGGAAATCACCTTCTTATGTCAGCGGAATTGTTTCCGTAATGGAGCTAAAAGGAATATTATCTTACAGCATGGGGAAAATTTTTATTGCAAAATTTTGAAAAAAGAACTATTATATTTGTTTATAGAATAAATAAGAAAATATTAAGATATTTTGTGTAAAAACAAGGATCAGGAGGACAGATGGCAACCAAATCAACTAAAACTTCCGCAAAAGGAAATAAAAAGAGGAAAAAAACCCTCGTGATAGTGGAGTCGCCTTCAAAAGCCAAGACTATAGGGAAATATCTCGGCAGCAGCTATAAAGTAGTCGCTTCGGTGGGGCATGTAAGAGATTTGCCTAAAAGCAAGCTTGGAATAAATATAGAAAATGATTTTGAGCCTGAGTATATAGCTATAAGAGGTAAGGGAGATCTTATAAAAGAACTCAGAAAAGAAGCCAAACAAGCAGGAAAAGTATACCTTGCAACCGACCCCGACCGTGAAGGAGAGGCAATATCGTGGCATCTTGCTTATTTGCTCGGGATAGATCCGACATCAGAATGCAGAATTGTATTTAATGAGATTACTAAGGAAACAATTAAAAATGCAGTAAAGAATCCTCGACCTATAGATTTGAGACTTGTAGACGCTCAGCAGGCAAGAAGGGTTTTAGACAGGCTGGTGGGTTATCAGATAAGTCCGCTGTTATGGAGAAAAATAAGAAGAGGGTTAAGCGCAGGCAGAGTACAGTCTGCAGCGCTTAAGATAATTTGTGACAGAGAAAATAAGATAAAAGAATTTATTCCACGGGAATATTGGAATATAACTACAACCTTTGAGAAAGGTTTTGATGCCAAGCTCATAGAATATAAAGGAAAAAAACTGACGGTTGAAGATAAAAAGTCAGCAGATGAAATAGCAGATTATCTGAATAAAAACGAATATAAGGTTTCTGATATAATTAGAAAAGAACGGCACAGAAAGCCATTTGCCCCTTTTACTACAAGCAGTTTGCAGCAGGATGCTGCCAATAAACTGGGATTTACGACTAAGAAATCCATGATGGTAGCTCAACAGCTGTATGAGGGTGTGGAAATAAAAGGATACGGAACATTAGGTCTTGTAACATATATAAGGACAGATTCCGTAAGAGTATCACATGAGGCAAAAGAGGCTGCAAAAGAATATATAATCGAAAAGTTTGGTGAGCAATATACAGCAGACAATATTTTTACAAATAAGAAAAAGGATATACAGGATGCCCACGAAGCTATACGACCGAGCAATGTCAGGATGGACCCGGAGCAAATCAAGGAATCACTTACAAAGGATCAATATGAGCTGTATAAGCTCATATGGGCAAGATTTGTTGCAAGCCAGATGGCTGCGGCAGTATTCGACTCAATGCAGGTTAACATTGCAAACGGTGATTACGGATTGAGAGCGGGGGGCTCAAAAATTCTGTTTGACGGATATCAGAAAATATATGCGTCTAATATTGAAGAAGATAGAGACAAAATTTTGCCTGATTTAGAGACAGGAGAGATATTGAAGGCAGGAAGCATAAAGGAAGAACAGAAATTTACGGAGCCGCCGTCAAGATTTACAGAAGCGAGTCTTGTAAAAGATTTGGAAGAAAAAAATATAGGAAGACCGAGCACATATGCTCCGATAATAGCAACGCTCCTTGAAAGAAAATATATAACGAGACAGAAAAAGACATTGATGCCTACAGAACTTGGCTTTTTAGTTACGGGAATGATAGAAGAATATTTTAAAGAGATTGCAGATACCGGGTTTACAGCCGATATGGAAGATAAGCTTGACGAAGTGGAACTTGAAGCATTAAACTGGAAGAAAGTAGTCAGAGAATTTTATGCAACTCTTAAAGATGAGCTTGAGATTGCCGACAAAGCCATTGAAAAGGTTCAGATGGAGGATCGCATTACAGATGAAATTTGCGAGCTTTGCGGTAAGCCTATGGTGATAAAATCAGGCAGATTTGGAGAATTCATGGCATGCAGCGGATATCCGGAATGTAAGAACACCAAGGCGATAGTTGAGAAAATAGGAGTTAAGTGTCCCGACTGCGGAAGCGATATAGTGGCAAAGAGAGGACGTTCAGGCAAGCTTTTTTATGGATGCAGCAATTATCCGGAATGTAAAAGAGCCTTCTGGTATAAGCCGACGGACAGAAAATGTCCGGAATGTGGCAGCCTTCTGCTTGAGCGGAATTCAAAAAATGCCAAATATGTTTGCTCAGATGATAAATGCGGGTATAAAGAACAGTAGATTAGGAGGTACTAAAAATGGTAGAATTTCATGCGACTACAATCTGTGCAGTTAGAAGAGGTCCCGATGATATATGTATCGGCGGTGACGGTCAGGTTACTATGGGCGAGACAGCCATAATGAAAAACGGAGCAAAAAAGGTCAGAAAGATTTATAAAAATACGGTTATATCCGGATTTGCCGGTTCTGTGGCAGACGCTTTTGCACTGACAGAAAAATTTGAAGCGAAGTTAGAAGAACATTCAGGTAATCTTAAGAGAGCGGCAGTTGATCTGGCACAGATGTGGCGTTCGGACAGAGGTATGAGAAACCTTGAGGCGCTTATGATTGTGGCAGATAAAGAGAGCATGCTTGTGATTTCCGGGACAGGAGAGGTTATCGAACCCGATCAGGATTTCGTAGCTATAGGCTCCGGAGGAAACTATGCTTATTCGGCAGCCAATGCTCTGTTTAACCATACAGATATGACGGCAGAAGAAATAGTAAGAGAATCACTGAAAATAGCATCATCAATATGTGTATATACCAACGACAATATTTCCGTTGAAAAGTTATAGGAGGGATAAGCATGGCCAGTAAAGTTTACAGTATGACTCCGAAGGAAATAGTAGCGGAGCTTGACAAATATATAATAGGGCAGGATGAGGCAAAGAAGTCTGTAGCTATTGCTTTACGAAACAGATACAGAAGAAGTCTTCTTTCGGAAGAAATGCGTGAAGAAATAACACCTAAGAACATCCTGATGATGGGACCTACCGGATGCGGTAAAACAGAGATTGCAAGAAGACTTGCCAAGCTTATGGATGCCCCGTTTGTAAAAGTAGAAGCGACCAAGTTTACGGAAGTAGGTTATGTGGGTCGTGATGTAGACTCAATGATAAGAGACTTGGTTGAAGCATCCATGAGGATTACAAAACAGACAAAACTGGAAGAAAAGTACAATATAGCTGATAAAATAGTAGAAGAAAAAATTGTGGAGGCTATAATTCCGGGCAAAAAGAAAAAGCCGGCCTCTCAGGCAAAGAGTCCGTTTGACTTTATAATGAACAGCGGTGGATATCAGAGCCAGAAGCAGCAGTATTTAGAAGGTCAGGCTGCGAAAGATCAAGAGCCAAGCAAAGGGGACATGGATGTGGAGATGGCAAGAGAGCAAGTCAGAGAACAGCTGCGTCAAGGTTTGCTTGAAGAACAGTATATAGAAATAGAAGTAGTGGACATACCTAAAGGCAATCAGCTGGATATGAGCAATGAGGGGATGTCAATAGCTATAGGCAATATTTTCGGCAATATGGCTCCGGAAAGAACAAAGAAGAAAAACTGCAAGGTAAAGGATGCTCGTAAAATTTTAAGAGAACAGGAAGCACAAAAGCTGATAGACATGGATGTCGTTACTGATGAAGCAATACAGAATGCCGAGCAGAACGGTATAGTTTTCATAGATGAAATAGATAAGATCGCATCCGGCTCAAGAATGAACTCAAGTGCAGATGTTTCAAGAGAAGGTGTTCAGAGAGATATTTTGCCTATAGTTGAGGGAAGTGTAATCAACACCAAGTATGGCCCTGTTAAGACTGACCATATACTGTTTATAGGAGCGGGAGCTTTCCACATTTCAAAGCCTACCGACCTGATACCGGAGCTTCAGGGAAGATTTCCGATAAGAGTTGAACTTGAAAGTCTTACAAAGGAGGACTTCGTCAATATCTTGACTGTTCCGGAAAATGCATTGATAAAGCAGCATAAAGCTTTGCTCGAAACAGAGGGAATAGAAGTGGAATTTACCGAAGGGGCTATAGACGAGATAGCTACCATGTCTTACCTGATGAATGAGCAGACAGAAAATATCGGAGCAAGAAGACTTCATACAGTCCTTGAAAAACTTCTTGAAGATATTTCTTTCAACATTCCTGAGATGGAAGAAGAAAAGATAGAGATTACCGACGAATATGTGAAAGAAAAGTTCCGGGAAACTATTCAAAAAGAGGATTTAGACAGATTTATACTGTAATTTTCTTGGGAGATTTGAGATGTCTGATAAGATATTAAGCAGAATACGCCGCCTGAACTGGGTACTTACCGAAAGTACTACAGGAAGTTTGTCATATGGGCAGCTAAGCAAAATACTGAGTGAAGTGATAAATGCAAATGTATATATTACCGATGCCCGCGGAAATGTTCTGGGGACAGGTTATATCAATGCAGAAGACACCTCTACGGAAGTAGATGATAAAGGAGAAGAAAAAATTCCCGAATATCACAATAATAATTTTATGAGGATTGACTCGACAAAAGCAAATATAACAGGACGGGAAGCTCTTTCTATAATGGGAGAGGGTTATGCTATGGCAGATAAGTATCATTGTATAGTACCAAGTTTTTGCGGAGGCGATCGTTTGGGAACTTTTATCGTTACAAGGTATAACAGACAATTTTCGGATGAAGACATTGCACTCTGTGAGTACGGAGCCGCAGTTGCCGGATTGGAAATCAGACGTAACATCAATCTTGAGAAAGAAAAAGAAAAAAGTCTTGTCACGGCTGTCAGCATTGCGGCAGAATCTCTTTCTTTCTCGGAAAGGGAGGCCGTCAGAAAAATCTTTATGGAATTTGACGGAAGTGAGGGAGCGATAGTTATCAGCAGAGTAGCCAAGAAATACAATATTACAAATTCTCTGGTGGTAAACGCTTTGAGGAAGCTTGAAAGTGCAGGCGTTTTAATTTCATGTTCCATGGGCATGAAGGGAACGAAAATACAGATTAAAAATAAATATTTAAGAAAATTTATTGCAAAAGATACGGCGCTTTAGACAAAGGCGCTGTATTTTTATATACAAAAACTTGGTATAGGTTCAATCGGGAAAACTTCCGTGACCCATAAAAGAGTCTGACGCATAGTATATCAGGGAGGTGTTTTTATGCGCAGATGGATTACGATTATTATAGGGGTGGTTTTGGTCGCCGTAGGGTGTGGAGTTCTTATAAAAGACACATTCGGAGATAATATCGAAGCTGCGGCTGAAGCTATGGCAGTAAACATCGTAGGCTCAAAGATAAACAGAAGTTTGAAGGAGGGATTTTACGATGAGACTATGGGAGATCCTATTCTTCATGTGGAAAGAGATTCGGAAGGTAATATAGAGTATGTAGAACCCGATTCAAGGGTCATAAATAAGCTTTTACTGTCTTTTACACAGAATTTGGAAGAAAGCTACAGCCTTTCCGATATGGAAGAGCATAAGGTCAATTTAGGCGTTCTTACGGGCAGTCGTATTTTATCTCAGCTTCCTCTGTACATAACCGTCAAGGTTCAGCCTCTAAGCCTGACAAAATTTCAATATGAAACTGAATTTGAAACAGAGGGAATAAATCAGACGAGATATTATGTGTATTGTACCGTTACAAGTCAGGTTCATATACTGGCGCCTTTTACCGATAAAGTATCTGAAATCAACAGAAGAATACTTTTGGCGGAGGCAATTATAGTTGGAAAAGTACCGGACAGTTATGTTGTAGTACCTGAAGAGGATATTTTAGATGTCACATAATCAATGGGGATATGGTATAAACCAAGCGATTGTGGTATACTGATAACATGCTTAGATTTGACGAAAACAACAGGGTCCTCAGAGAGGACAAATACAATGCAATCATAGTAGGCGTTCAGAGAGATGAAGACATAGAATATTCCATGGAAGAACTTTCGGGTCTTGTGGAAGCGGCAGGAGCTTCTGTTCTTGGACAGATGGTTCAGAAAATGGAAAAACCAAATACGGCTACATTTATCGGAAAGGGAAAGGTAGAAGAATTAGCCGGACTTGTAAAATCCATGGAAGCCGACATGGTAGTTTTTAATGATGAACTGACAGGAATGCAGCTTAGGAACCTGGAAGATTCTATAGGAGTAAGAATTATAGACAGGCCTATTTTAATACTTGATATTTTTGCATCAAGAGCGACCTCAAGGGAGGGAAAGCTTCAGGTAGAACTTGCACAGCTGAAATACAGACTTCCCAGACTTACTGGTTTTGGCAGATCCCTTTCACGGCTGGGAGGCGGTATAGGAACGAGAGGTCCTGGTGAAAAGAAGCTTGAAACAGACAGACGCCATATCGAAAGACGAATGAATGATATAAAAGAAGAACTTGCTCAACTTAAAAATACAAGGAGTGTTCAGAGAGCAAAAAGAGAAAAGAGTAATGTTCCGGTGGTGGCATTGGTAGGATACACCAATTCAGGCAAATCTGCCTTGATGAACAGAATTCTTTCGGATACAAAGAAAGAAGAAAAAACAGTGCTGGAAAAAAACATGCTTTTTGCTACTTTGGATGTTCAGCAAAGAAGCGTAACTCTTGAAAGCGGCAGACAGTTTATTCTTGTTGATACCGTAGGGTTTGTAAGCAAGCTTCCCCATTCCCTTGTTGAGGCTTTTAAGGCCACTCTTGAAGAGGTTACTTATGCGGACTTGCTTTTGCATGTGGTTGATGCATCCTACGAGAATCATGACTTTCATATAGGTGTTACAGATAAGGTAATGAAAGAAATCGGAGCCGGAGCTAAAGAAAAAATAATGGTCTATAACAAGACAGACTTGCCGCATTCTGAAATTATTCCTGTACCTGGATGTGATTCAATAGAAATTTCGGCAAAATACGGAAACAATATCTATAAACTTATAGAAAAAATAGAAGAAAAAATATTTGGAGATTATATCGAGGCAGCTTTTCTGATTCCTTATGAAAGAGGCGACTTGTCGTCTTATCTTTGCAGTGAAGCAGAAGTAAAAAAGATGGACTATAAAGAACAGGGCACCTATTTTGAAGCTGTCCTCAAAGAAGCTGACTACAGGAGATTAAAACAGTATGAAGTTGTATAAAACCGTAATGAAAGAGGCCTGTGCCGAATATATTGCAGAAAAATCAAGATTTATTGCATATGTTAAACCTGTTTCCTCAAAAGAAGAGGCAGATTGTTTTGTTGCGGAGATAAAGAAAAAACACAGAGATGCAACCCATAATGTTCCGGCAATGGTGATAGGAGATAAAATGCAGATGCAATGGGCTTCAGATGACGGAGAGCCTCAGGGAACATCAGGACCTCCCATAGTAAAACTGCTTACTTCTGAGGGGATTACCGACACTGCAATAGTGGTAACGAGATACTTCGGCGGGATAAAGTTAGGAACAGGTGGTCTTGTTAGGGCATATACCGCCGCAGCAAAACTGGGTCTTGAAGCAGCCGGGATTTGTGATGTGGAGAGCAAGTTAAAGCTAATATGTGAGTTTGATTATACTTATCTTGATAAACTTCGAAATTTGTCAGGAGAAAAATTTCACATAGGAGATATAAGATATACCGATAAAGTGGAGGCTGATATTTTGTGTGAGCCGGAAGACGAAGAAGATATCAGGGTTATTATCAACAATATAACTTCAGGCAAAATGGAAGTTAAAGGTAAAGATATTTTCAGTGTGCAGACTTGCTGCCGTGATTAAATGCGGAAAATCTTTAATTGCACTTTGCTTATGCTTTTAAACCGAAGAATAATTTTATAAAAGGCGTGCTTTAACAAAGCCGGCTTACAGTTATGAATAAAAGAAGTGAGGTATTGACATGTATTCTTTTGCGCTCAAAGAAATATCGGCTATGTATGATAAAATCGACTCAGTGATAATAACAAACAAACAAGGTGTTATCGAATATTCCGCTGTCTTTGACCAAGATGACAATACTATTAAAAATTACGGATATACGGGCATGAATATCCTTGAAGTTTATCCGTCTCTTACTGAAAAGAGCAGCAGTCATTACAGGGTTTACAAAAGCGGCAAACCTATAATAGATGAAATCCAGATTTTAACGGATCATGTAGGAAGAACTCTAAATCATATGTCCAGCACCTATCCGATAGAGTTTAACGGAGAAATAGTAGGGGCCATCGAAGGCACTGTATATATTGATGGTGAAGGAAGAAAGCTGCGGGGAAAAGAGCGTGAAATTATAACAGGCGGTCATACAAATGATGACACAAAGAGGCTGTATAGATTAGATGATATTATAGCCTACGACCCCAAGATGATAGCTATAAAGGAGAAGATAGAGAAGGTTGCATCGGGGTCTTCTTTTGTGCTCATAACAGGTCAGACAGGAACAGGCAAGGAACTGGTTGCACAATCTATACATACTCACAGCATAAGGAGAGACAAGCCGTTTATATCGCAGAACTGTGCGGCTATACCAAACGGACTTTTAGAAAGCACATTGTTCGGACAGGTTAAAGGCAGTTATACGGGCGCCGAAAATAAGAAAGGGCTATTTGAAATTGCAAATGGCGGAACTTTATTCCTTGATGAAGTCAATTCAATGGATTTGGGTCTTCAGGGCAAAATATTAAAAGCGCTTGAAGAACAGAAAATCCGCAGAATAGGAGAAGAAAAAGAGCGTAATATAGATGTTAGGGTGGTATCTGCATTTAACGAAACTCCGGAAGAAGCAATAAACAGCGGCAGGCTGAGAAGAGACCTGTACTATCGTTTGGGAGTGGTACAGATTCATCTTCCGCCTCTTGCCGAGAGAAAAGGCGATATATTGCCTTTGGTGAACTATTATATAAGGAGATATAACTTTGTTACAGGGAAAAATGTAAAAAAATGCAGAGACATTGTGGAAAAGACGCTGTTGGACTACCCGTGGGAAGGGAACGTCAGAGAACTTAGAAATGTAATCGAATATGCATTTAATATGGTTGCGGGAGATGAGATAACTTTAGCTGATTTGCCGGAGTATATGTTATATCAGAAAAAACATACAAGCGGAGAGGAATTGCCTGACAGAGATTTTTACAGCCGGATGATTGAAGACGGTGTGTCTCTGCCTGTCATTGTAAATAAATTTGAAGAGGAATTGATAAGGAGAGCGGCTTCAGACAGCAATACCGTATCCGAGGCGGCTGAAAAGCTTGGCATAACAAGACAGGCTCTGAATTACAAATTAGGAAAATATAAAATAAAAATATAGCAAAACGAAAGTTTTTTTTCTAAATGGCGAAAGATTTTTTTCGCCATTTTTTTTTAATTGCTAAATTCTTAAAAGATTTAATAAATGATGAAGAGGAGAAAAAAAGGCATATCAAAATTCTCAGAATGTGTATTTTTCAGAGGAAAATGCCGTTTTACAACAAATGTACAAAATCAGTTCACTCCGAGTTTGAATTTTGGCACAGACTTTGCAATTATATTAGGCATAAAACGATACAGGCGCAAAGCGACCTTGATTTTAGGAGGTAACACTTATGAAAACTATTGAAAAATTCGGATGTCAGTCAATGACAGGAAAAGTTGAGGCAATTTTAATCAAAAGACCTGAACAGGCTTTTATCAGCCAGGAAAACCTTAATAATACATATGAAGAATTTTGCTATTTCGGATGCCCTGACTATGAAAAAGTACTTAAAGAGTATGATGTTTTCGAGAAGATAATTAAAGACAATGTAAAAGATGTTTATTATCTGCCACAAGACGACAGAACAGGTCTTGACTCCATCTATGCTCATGATCCCCTTAAAATAACTGAAAAAGGAGCAATCTATTTTCCTATGGGTAAGGATTTGCGCAGCAAGGAATTTATGGCTACAAGAGAATATCTTGAGGGATTGGGAGTACCTACTCTTGGTGTAATAGAAGCTCCGGGAAAAATGGAAGGCGGAGATGTTCTGTGGATAGATGAAAAGACTGTTGCCATAGGCCGCGGATACAGAACAAATGACGAGGGCATAAGACAGTTTAAAGAATTGACTAAGGATATAGTAGATGAATATATAATCGTACCTATGCCTCACGGAGACGGAGAGGACTGCTGCCTGCACCTGATGAGTATAATCAGCTTTGTTGATACTGATAAGGCAGTAGTTTATTCAAAATACATGCCTGTATTCTTCAGAGAATACCTTATCGAAAAAGGAATACAGCTAATTGAATGTAATGATGAAGAATACGATTATTTAGGTTCCAATGTTCTTTGTCTGTCACCGGGAAAATGCGTAACTATAGCAGGAAATCCTGATATCGTAAAGAAGATGGAAGATGCAGGTGTGGAAGTTTATACCTATGAGGGCAAAGAAGTTTCTTACAGAGGAACCGGAGGTCCTACATGCTTGACTGCTCCTTTGTACAGATTATAAGGCGGTATACATATGAGAGCAGACAACAATGAGGAAAGAAGCCGTGTCATAAAAGAAACACTGCTGGGATATGTAGCTTGTGCCAGCACTTCCAATTCACCGGCAGAGAGAGCAGCTGAAAAATATTTTGTCGAGTATTTTGGCAAACAGGATTACTTCGCAGCAAATAAGGAGTATTTCGGAGCATATCCTATAAAGGATGATGCTTTTGACAGAGCAGTCGTTTATGCTATGGCAAAGGGAAACGGAGCGGAAACGGTAGTAATGATACATCACTATGATGTAGTTACCGTAGAGGATTATAAAAGCATAAAAGACTTTGCTTACAGTCCGCAGGAGCTTGAAGAAAAACTTCAAAATGTAAAAGACGGATTCGGAGAAGAAGCAAAAGCAGATCTTGAAAGCGGAAAATGGCTTTTTGGAAGAGGCGTTTGCGATATGAAAGGCGGCGGAGCTGTTCAGATGACTTTAGTCAGCGAATATGGGAAAAGAGCCGCAGAAAATAAACTGAGCGGAAATGTCATAGTAATAGGCGTACCTGACGAAGAGAATCTCTCGACAGGAATGAGGGCAGCGGTGCTGCTTCTAAAAGAACTCAAGGATAAATACGGACTGGAGTACAAGCTGATGATAAACTCAGAACCTCATCAGCGCAGGGATGAAGATACAGGGGTATTTTCTCTTGGGACAATAGGAAAGATGATGCCTTACGCTTATGTCAGAGGATATTTAGCCCATGCAGGAAAAGTATTTGAAGGATTGAATCCTGTAAACGTAATGTCGGAAATTGTGAGAAATACGGAAGTTAATTTTTCCTTCAGCGATGTAAAAGCGGGAGAAGCAGCTCCGCCGCCGACATGGCTTTATCTCAGAGACGGAAAAGAATCTTATGACGTTTCGATGCCAATAAGTGTAAAGGGGTGTCTGAGCGTTCTTACTCTTGACCGCTCCCCTAAGGATGTAATGGAAGATTTTCGCAATGTATGTGAGACTTCTTTCAAAAAAGTTATAGATGATATGAACCAGAACTTTGAAAAATTTGCAGAAGCAACCGGCAAAGAAGAAAGACGCCTTCCGTGGGAAAGCAAGGTTTCCGATTTCGGCCAGCTTTGCAGCGAAGCTAAAGAGTGGTACGGAGAGGAGTTTGACAGAAAATATGCTGACAAAATCAAAGCTTTGGGAGATGAAATAAAGAGCGGAGTTAAAACTCTAATAGAGGCAAATTTTGAATTGGTTGATTTCGTATATGATTTTATTCACGATTTGTCGCCTAGAGTAGTAATAGGAATGATTCCTCCTTATTATCCGAACGTGTCATGTGCCGTTACGGGAAACAAAGAGGAAATGGACAAATTTTCAACGATGCTTGAAGAATTTGTAAAAAAAGAATTCCGTCAGGAATATTCAAAAGAATATTTCTATACCGGAATTTGTGACCTTAGCTACTGCGGAGTAATTAAGCGTGAAGAAACGGAAGAAAGTTTAAAACGTTCAATGCCGTTTTTCGGAAATATTTACGGACTGCCTCTCAAAGAGATGGAAGAAACTTCAATGCCTTGCATAAATATAGGCCCTTGGGGAAAGGATTTCCACAAGCTTACCGAAAGGGTATACAAAGAAGACTTATATGAAAGAACACCGGCAATTTTAAATTTTGCAGTCATGTCCGTTCTTGAAAACGGAGCGCTATCCTGAAAGGAGAAGTGAAATGAATATTGAAGAATTGATAACAGTCATAGTAAACGACTACTTATGGGGAACACCAATGGTGGCATTTATCCTTCTTGCAGGTGCTTATATCACAGTGAGAACAGGATTTTTCCAGATAAGAGGATTTAAGATGGCCATGAAAAGGGCATGGAACAACTTCTTTGGCAAAAACAAAGATGATGAAAATGCTGGAGTTTTATCTCCGCTTGAGGCCATGGCAACAGCCCTTGGAACTACTATAGGAGTAGGAAATATAGGAGGAGTTGCATCAGCTGTTGCAATAGGCGGTCCGGGAGCAATATTCTGGATGTGGATTTCGGGATTGTTCGGAATGGTCATAAAGAGCGCCGAAATAACGCTGGCTGTTCATTATCGTTCGAAGGATGAAAATAACGAAGCCTACGGCGGACCTAATTATTATATGCAAAAGGGTATCGGAATGGAGCTGGGTAAAAAGAAGCTGTTTAAGGTACTGAGCGCACTTTTTATAGTCGGCTTCTCGATGAGTTATTTTATAAATATTCAGACCTACACCGTATCGGAAGCGATGTCTTCTACTTTCGGAATAGGAATGATTGCAAGTGCATTAGTATTTACCGTATTGCTTTACATAATGATAAGCGGCGGCATGAAGAGTGTCGGCAGATGGGCTACTTTACTGGTTCCTTTCATGTGTATGTTCTACATCATCGGAGGATTGATAATAATTGCTAAAAACATAGACGTAATACCGGGCATATTCGGAATGATTTTTTCCAATGCATTTACAGGCACGGCAGCAGTAGGCGGATTCGCCGGCGCAGGCTTTAAATTAGCTATAAAGACAGGAATGTCCCGTTCTGTATTCAGTAATGAAGCAGGTTGGGGAACTGCACCGATGATACATGCTTCGGCAAAGGTGGATCATCCCGTAAAACAAGGTATGCTTGGAATTTTCGAAGTTTTCGTAGATACTTTCGTGATATGCACGATGACAGCTCTTGTAGTATTGTGTACAGGACAGTGGAATACAGGACTGGAAGGAGCGGCTCTTACTTTATCAGCCTTTGAAGTAGGTATAGGAAGCTTCGGAAGAATAATACTTGCAATAGGTGTATTCCTGTTTGGTATCACAACTTCAAGCGGATTATATGCTCAGATAGAGGTAGTGCTGAGATATGTGGTAGGTAACTCTAAAATAAAGAAATGGGCGCTTTTATTCTATAAATGGACTTATCCTCTGCCTTCACTGCTGCTGGTGGTTATTTCTGTAGTGAATGAGTTCCAGGGAACGACAGTTTGGCTTATATCAGACGCAGGTGTTGCATTACCTATACTTATAAATATAATTGCGCTGTTCATACTGACTCCTAAATTTACGAGTCTGCTTAAGGATTACAATGCACGCTATTTAGGAAAGGGAGAAGTAGACAAAGATTTCAAGGTATTTTACGATTCCGAGTAGAGATTGCATAACCCATAATCAATATTTAATAAAAGGGAGCCTCCGAAACAGATATAGGGGGCTTCCTGCAATAAAATTTAATATAATATTCATGTGATAAAAAATAATGCTAAATATTTTCAAATTTCCGTTGACATAAATCGGCAGTTATGCTAATATAAGTTTCGGCTCGTTAAGTAGAAATACCTTAAGAACTGAAAAATAAAAAGTTTAAAAAAGTTCTTGACAAATAAGATACGATAGTGTATATTAAATAAATGTGTCGAGCAATTACGAATGCAAGGGCGCTTAGCTCAGCTGGGAGAGCATCTGCCTTACAAGCAGAGGGTCATAGGTTCGAGC
>UQNJ01000015.1 GCA_900542295.1 uncultured Eubacteriales bacterium
GAGTACCCTAGTTATTGGGACTAGGGTACCACCAACTCTTTTTGTCCTATAGGCCTTTATGTATTTATTTTATTTTTTGTCTTTAACGGTCTGATTTGAAGCAGTACCTATAGAAGCTGATTCATCAGAAGCATGAGGCTCTTCCACATACTGCCCGGAGGGCTTTTCATCAGGCGGTGCAGCTTTTGTAACCTGCCATACACCGAATATTATAAGGAGAGAACCTATAAACGATACAGGTGTAAGAGGTTCTCCTAAAAATATGACTCCCGAAAACATGGAGCATATTGTTGTAAGAGTTCCGTATATAGCAAGAGTCATGACTGACATTTTGCCTGCGGCATAATTTACTATGTTGTAGCACAAAACTGAGCAAAATACGCTGAGAATCAATACAGGCACCATAAAGCGGGGGTTTGCAAGGGGAGCTGTAAATTTTGAAATGTCGCCGTCTTCTTTTATGAGACTTGTAATTACGAAAATTATCCACGAAACACCTATCATAAAATAAGTTCGTTCAAAAGAAGTGTATTTTTCGGCAAGCTTTCTGTTTAATGTTCTGTATCCGGCAGATGCAAACAGGGTGAATGCAAGCAGCAGTATTCCTATGGGGCGGACTATGCCAAGTCTGCTGCCTGAAAGGGTAATCATTATAACACCTGCTATAGGAAGCCCGGAAAAAAGCAGTTGCTTCTTTGTAGGGTATTCTTTTATGAAAATGATCGCAAACAGCATGGCTGCTATAGGAACTATCGACAGTACAACACCGGAATAAGTAACATTTGTGTACATTATCCCGTAGCTTTCACAATAAAAATAAACAGGCTCAAGAATACTGAAAGCCGCTAAAGGACCGGCAGATTTTCCTCGTATGGATAATTTGAATTTTCCTGTCAAAAGCAAAATGTTAAGTATAAGAAATGCGATTGAAAACCGGACTGTAAGAAGAACATCGGGCGAGGCCTCCTGAAGAGCTATGCTTGTAAAGAGATAGCTGAACCCCCATATAGAGTGGCCTAAAATTGCAGCAATTATAGGCAAAACCTTTTCGTTCGTCTTATGATTCAAATTGTGTTCCATTCAAGTATTCTCCTTGGTGTCAAAATTATCATGTGCAAACGCTATTTCAGAATAAAATTCATGTAAACCGGATTGTGATCAGAACATGCAAATTGTTTGTCTATTACATCTGATTCGATACAGTCCACATTGTCTGAAATTATGAATCCGTCTATTGTAAGCTGAAAATTCTTTTCAGGGTCCCATGGCATATCTGCATTACGGCAGCTGGGAACCGGTGTGCCGCTGTTAAACGGAGCGATCACTTTCAATCCTTCTGGAACAGAATCGTATGGAAAGGCTTTTGCCCAGCTGTAATCATCTCCGGGAACACCGAATATCGAAGAAGAATCTTCAAGAAGATCTTTGTTGAAATCACCGCCGCATACTATGTAATTACCTTTTTCGTATTCTGAAGTTAAATCATGGTACAGCATTTCGAGCTGGCTTTCAGCTATGGTCGGATCTGTTGTGTATGCAGAGAGGTGAAAATTTACAAGAATCAGCTCTTTGCCGTTTTCAACCGGCAGACGACTTATGCTGTAGCAGCGATCCAGGTCCACAAACTTTGCGAAGCCATCCTGAATAGGAAGACTGCGTCTCAGCGATGAGGATATATAATAATCTGCCATGGTTACTATGCCGGCTACCGACTTTCCGTGAGGCTTAAGTATTGGATAAAAAAGATACGGAGAGTCATAGTTTTGTGCATATACCTTGCTCATACTGTCAAAAGGTGATGTTAAAAGGTCATATTCGTTGATATGGTATGAACGGGTGGCATCTAAGTCCACCTCCTGAATAAGATAGAAATCCGAATCCATTTCTTGCAGATCGTCTGTCATTGTCTGAACTGTGTCATAAACTATCTCTTCGGAAAAACCTCTTGAATGTTCCCCACCGTCCATGAAAAATGAATACTCATCGGTATATGCGCCGAAGCCTATATTCCATGAGGTTATACTTAGCTTTTCGCCTGTGGGAACGGTCTTTTCAGGAGACTGTGAGCTGACTACCTCCAGTTTCGCATTGTCTTCAACTCTTTCGTATGCGGCAAATACATATATAACATATGCGATTACTATCAGCAGAAGTGTGCCGAAAGTAATACCGCTGATTTTCAAAAATTTTTTCATGTTTCTTCTCCTTCCGGGATTCATTAGAATTCTAACATATAAAGATAAAGTTTTCAACACTGTACGAAGCGACTTTGGAGGCGGTCATTCCAAAAGTTGCTTTTAAACAAACCACGGCTGTGGTAAAATAAAAAAAAGGAGAAATCTATGGCATTTACACATTTACATGTACATACTGAATACAGTTTGCTTGATGGAGCGGCAAGAATAACAGAACTTGTGAGCCGTGCAAAAGAATTGGGGATGGACAGTCTTGCAATAACCGATCACGGCGCCATGTTCGGCGTGATAGACTTCTACAAGGAATGTAAAAAGCAGGGAATAAAGCCTATAATAGGCTGTGAAGTGTACACTGCGGCAAGAAAGATGACTGATAAAGAACCTGACAGGGATAAGCATCAGGGACATCTTATTTTGCTTGCGAAAAATAACGCAGGATATAAGAATCTGATAAAGATAGTTTCTGCAGGATATATAAAAGGATATTATTATAAGCCAAGAATAGATAAGGATGTGCTGAGACATCACAGCGATGGAATCATTGCGCTTTCTGCATGTCTTGCCGGAAAGGTTCAGAACAGACTTCTTAACGGCGACTATAATGGCGCAAAACAAGAAGCGGCAGATCTTCTTGATATATTCGGCAAAGGTAATTTTTATATCGAGCTTCAGGATCAGGGGCTTGAGGAAGAAGCGGCAATACGGCCGCAGCTTATGCAGATAAGCAGAGAACTTGATATACCCGTGGTTGCTACAAACGATGTCCATTATGTCAGAAAAGAGGATGCCAAGGCTCACGATGTGCTTTTGGCAATACAGACGGCTACCAGTATTCATGATGAAAACAGAATGAGATACCCTAATGATGAGTTTTATCTTAAAAGTGAAGATGAAATGCGCAGAATTTTCGCATCATGTCCTGAGGCAGCGGATAATACAGAAATTGTAGCAAACGCCTGCAATGTGGAGTTTGAATTCGGCAATTATCATCTTCCCGAGTTTAAATCACCGAACGGCAAGAGCAACAGCAGCTACCTGAGAGAACTTTGCGAAAATGGACTTAAACTCAGGTACGGGGAAGAAGCAGGACAAGAGCTTAAGGAAAGGCTTGACTATGAGCTCGGTATAATAGAATCCATGGGTTACGTCGAATATTTTCTTATAGTATGGGATTTCATCAATTATGCCAAAGAAAACAATATAATGGTAGGTCCGGGAAGAGGCTCTGCGGCAGGCTCTCTTGTTGCATATTGTCTGAAGATTACAGATATAGATCCCATAAAATATAATCTTATATTTGAAAGATTTCTCAATCCGGAACGAGTAAGCATGCCGGATATAGATATAGATTTCTGCTATGAAAGAAGACAGGAAGTAATAGACTATGTAACTGAAAAGTATGGCGAAGACAGAGTTTGTCAGATAATAACCTTCGGAACTATGAAAGCCAAGCAGGCTGTAAGAGATGTGGGAAGGGCTCTTGATGTCAGCTACAGTGAAACTGATGCCATAGCAAAGGCAATACCTTTTGATCTTGGAATGACTATAGAAAAAGCTCTCGAGACGAGCCCGGATTTTAAGCATATGTATGAAGAAAACTCCAAGGCACGAGAAGTAATCGAAATGGCAAAGTCACTTGAGGGAATGCCCCGCCATGCCTCTACTCACGCTGCGGGAGTAGTTATATCAAAAGAACCGATAGACGAATATGTGCCTTTATATCTTTCGGATAAAGGTCCTGCGACTCAGTTTCCAATGACCACAATAGAAGAACTCGGACTGCTGAAGATGGATTTTCTGGGTCTCAGGAATTTAACTGTGATAAGAGATGCTCTGGAGCTGATAAAACAAAACCACGGAGTAGAAATTGATTTTTCAAAGATGGGATACGATGATTCAGGCGTATATGAGATGATATCACAGGGAAATACTCAGGGTGTTTTTCAGCTTGAAAGTCAGGGAATGACTCAGTTTATGAAAAATCTCAGGCCGACATGCTTTGAAGATATCGTCGCAGGAATTTCCCTTTATCGACCGGGACCTATGGATTCCATACCTAAATATATAGAAAACAAGAAAAATCCCGTCAAGATAAAGTATGTAGACCCGGCTTTAGGACATATTTTAGATGTAACTTACGGATGTCTGGTATACCAGGAACAAGTTATGCAGATAGTAAGAGATTTGGGAGGATACAGTTACGGCCGTTCGGACTTGGTGCGCAGGGCTATGTCCAAAAAGAAAATGAGCGTAATGCTTGAAGAAAAAGAATATTTTATACACGGGAAGACAGACAAAGAGGGTAATATTGAGATACCCGGATGTGTGAGAAACGGAATTTCCGAAACAGCGGCGGAGGAAATATTTAATGATATGGTAAGCTTTGCGCAGTATGCTTTCAACAAAAGTCATGCGGCAGCTTATGCAGTGGTTGCTTATGAAACAGGATATCTTAAGCTGCATTATCCTGTTGAGTTTATGGCGGCTCTCATGACAAGTGTAATGGGAGACAGCGGTCAGATACCTAAGTACATCAGGAATTGCAACGAAATGGGTATTGAGGTACTGCCTCCTTGCGTAAATAAAAGCCAGAAAAAGTTCAGTGTGGAAGATGGAAAAATCAGATTTGGACTTTTAGGAATTAAAAATGTAGGCGAAAATGCCATAGACGCCATAATTTGTGCAAGAGAAAGCAAAGGTCTTCCAAAAGATATATTTTCATTTATTCAGCAGCTTGATATAGGCCAGGTGAACAAAAAAGCCGTGGAAAGTCTGATTAAGGCAGGCGCTTTAAGTTGTTTAAGCGATAATAAAGCGGCAATGCTTTCCATATACGAAAAACTGGTAGAATCTGCACAAAACAGTGTTCGAAAGAATCTGGAAGGACAGATGTCGCTGTTCGATATAGGCGGCGGAGAAGAAATGATGGAAGCCATGGAGAACAGGCTTCCTGATGTCGCACCGTTTCCTGCGGAAACTTCCCTTGCGATGGAAAAGGAAATGCTTGGAGTATATATTACCGACCACCCTTTAAAAAACTATGCAAAGGTGATGGAAAACTTATCTACCGTTACTTCCGAGGATATAAATCATGCGGGAGAAGACAATCAAATGATGACGCCTTCTCATGGAATAGCGGAAGAAAGCCGCATTTACGATGGTATGAAGGTCGTGATGACAGGAATGGTGGCATCAAAAAGAACTTTGATAACCAAGAGTAATAAGATGATGGCTTTTGTTGTTCTTGAGGACTTGTACGGAGTATCAGAAATGGTGGTGTTCCCCAATGTATATGAAAGGTGCGCCCAATATCTGCAAGGAGATTCCGTCATTGCAGTTTCAGGGACATTAAACTTTAAAGAGGATGAAGCGCCGTCTCTGCTTGCAGATAATATAATGCTAATAGAAGAAGCCGCCGAAACAGGCTTGAAACCGCAAACTTCAAGGGTGAACAGGACTTTAAGAACTCAGGCTCAGAAGTCGCCGCCAAAAGACAGAGAAGGGCAGAACGCAGCCTTGTCGTCTGCCGGCATGGTAAAAGTCAAGATTCCTTCCGGTGCAAATGTCAATATGACATTGGAGCAGATAAAAACAACGTTGAAACGGCATGGAGGGGATTGTCAGGTGCTTATATATCTGCCTGACGGTAAAATACTGAAAACAGAGCCTGACATATGGGTAGAAGCCTCAAATGCTCTTAAGATACAGCTTATGGCAATTTTGGGCGCAGAAAATGTAAAATTTTAAAAGGAGCAGGTGAATATGAGAAAAATCGGTGTGCTGACAAGCGGCGGAGATGCGCCGGGAATGAATGCGGCAATAAGGGCAGTCGTAAGATGTGCAATAGACATCGGACTTGAAGTATGGGGAATAGAGAGGGGCTTTGAAGGGCTTCTTGACGGAGAACTTCATGTAATGGACAGAAGTTCTGTAGGAGATATACTTCATAGGGGAGGAACTGTTTTAAAAACCGCAAGAAGTGAAAGGTTCATGGAGCCTATGTGGGTTGATAAGGCCGCAGAGCTTCTTAATACATTTGGAATAGAGGGGCTTGTCGTAATCGGTGGAAACGGTTCCCTTAGAGGAGGGCTTGAACTGGCCCGAAGAGGAATTACCGTTATGGGACTTCCCGGAACTATAGATAATGACCTTGGATATACAGATTTTACTATAGGGTTTGATACGGCTGTAAGTACAGTTCTTGAAGCAGTAAGCAAGATAAGAGATACTTCGTCTGCTCATGACAGAACAAGTGTGATAGAAGTTATGGGAAGGAATTGCGGCGACATAGCGTTATATTCGGCAGTTACAGGAGGCGCTGAGTGTGTGCTTTTGCCCGAAAAGGAAGAAGACATAAATATGATATGCCGCAAAATAATAGAAGGAAGCAACAGGGGAAAACTTCACAGCATAATAATAAAGGCTGAGGGAACAGCTACTCCCGGAGAAAAACTGGCTAAAATAATTGAAGAAAAAACAGGTAAAGAAACAAAACTGATAGTTCTTTCTTATCTTCAAAGAGGGGGAAGCCCTACAATGAATGACAGACTTCTTGCGACATTGTGCGGAGAAAAGGCTGTAAATTTATTGATGGAGGGATCACAGAGCAAGGCGATAGGAATATCCGACGGTCACATAACAGCATATGACCTTGAAGAAGCTCTGAATGTGAAAGCCGTGTTTAACGAGGAACTTTACAGACTTATAGGAGTGCTGAGCAAATAGAAAAAGAGGAAAGATATGGAAAAAACTGTTGTGATTTATAAGAGTAAACATGGTTCTACAAAGAAATATGCAGAATGGATAGGAGAAGAACTTTGCTGTCCGGTTATTGCGGAAGCGGATTTTTCCAAGAAGGATTTTGACAATTATGAAAATGTGATATTCGGAGGATGTGTTCAGGCGGGAGGCATAATGGGTTTTGATATAATCAAAAAAAACATGAGGCGCCTGCAAGGCAAAAAGCTTGTGGTATTTGCTGTAGGTCTTAATGTGATGCAGAAAGAAACAAGAATGCAGCTGAGGGAAATAAACTTCGGAAAACGCAAGCTGGCAGGAATAACCTGCTATTACTGCCCGGGCGCATATAGTCCTGAGAACATCCACGGAATAGACGCAGGTATTATGAAGATGATGGTCAATATGCTAAAAAGCAAGAAACCCATTGAGACTACTGATGAAGACAGGGTCTTGCTTGAGCATGTACAAAACGGCGTAGATATGACAGACAGAAAATATATAGAACCCATAGTTGCAGAGTTTAAATAGGGGAATTTCTTTATAAGCAGGATTGATTCTTTAATACAGACAGAGCTTATGAGTTATATCGTAAAAGACGCAAAATAAACCAGTAAGGATTGACGGCATTATGGCTGTAATCATAGCTATCAGTAAAAAAGGCAAGCTCTTTTATATTAAAGAGCTTGCCTTTTATTTTAATGAGCAGCATAAATTTTGAGATAGAAGAATGACATGAATCAAATGTCTTTTCTGCCGGAAGGTCCGTCACCGTCGCCCTTAAACTGAATACCCAAATCGTTGTTTACTACTGAAGCAAAGCCTATAGCGCCGTTTCCGAACTTTTCACGCACCTTGTCCATGGTAAGCTCTACCTTTTCGTTGCGTTCTTTTTTTTCTATATCGTCACCGAACATGGTGAGCTGCTCCTGAGAAAGATCATCTGTAAGATTTATACCTGTTATGGTAAGCATACGGATAGGGGATTTAGATTTCCATGAAGAGTGAATTATATCGAGGGAAATTTTACATATTTCTTCTGCAAGCCATGTAGGTGCAAACAGCTGCTTCTGTCGGGAAATTACCTTAAAATGGGTATCCTTAATATCTACTTTGATTCCGTAAGCTTTGTAACCGTACTTTCTGAGACGTGCAGCCACAGTATCGGACAGCGCTTTGACAGCGGTAGCAATATCTTCTTTAGAAACTAAATCTCGTTTGAAAGTTACGCCGTTTCCGACTGATTTCATAGGTTCACGATGAGAATAAAGAGCAACGGGACTTTCGTCTATGCCATTGGCGTATTCCCATATTATGCTGCCTGACTTGCCGAAAACAGAATGCAGATATGACTTGTCCGATTTTGCTATGTCACCGATTGTCTTTATTCCAAGTTTACAAAGCTTCTGATAAGTTGCCTTGCCTACGCCAAAAAGTTCAAAGGCAGGAAGCGGCCATAGCAGTTCCTTGAAATTATCACGGGTTATAACTGTGGTAGCATCAGGCTTTTTGTACTCGCTTCCCATTTTTGCAAGAACCTTGTTATATGAAACTCCGGCAGAAAGAGTCATGTTCAGCTCTTTTTTCACTGTTTCCCTTATAGTGTCTGCAATCTGCTTTCCATTGCCGAATAAGCTTTGACTGGCAGTAACATCAAGCCATGATTCATCTATGCTGAAAGGTTCCACCATGTCGGTGAAGCGGAGATAGATTTCGTTTATTTTGCCGCAGTAGAATTTGTATTTTTCCATATGGGGAGGAACCAGCTGCAAATCAGGACATTTTTGCTTGGCTTTCCATATGGTTTCGGCAGTTACAACGCCTCGCTCCTTGGCAAGCTGATTTTTGGCAAGAATAATACCGTGGCGGCTGTCAGGGTCGCCGCTTACAGCCATAGGCTTTCCTGAAAGCTCGGGATGAGAAAGCATTTCAACTGAGGCATAAAATCCATTCATATCGCAATGCAGTATAACAGGGTCCTTCTTTGAAGCAATCATAATTTACAGCCTTTCACTTTTATTTAACAAGAGTATAACATGGAAAACGGGCATTTTGCAAAGCCAATATATGTGTTTTTTGTGAAAGAAACGGCACTAAACTTGACTTAAAAGCATATTGCAATGTATAATAAATAGGCTTAGGAGGAAGATAAATTGAGAAGTTTAAATATGATTATCGGCGCTTTGTTTGTAATCGCCGGAGTTGCAATGATAGCCGGATTTAACGGCATTACGTTTTTATCGGTAGCTTTTGTGATAGGATTACTGTTCATGGTAGCGGGAGTTCTGGGATGCATGTCTTATAAGAGCAACAGAGAAGACTCTGTAGACAGCACATGGGTAGTAGTTGACGGAGCAACAACATTTGTTCTTGGATTTCTCATAATATCCAATAAACTGGCTTCTGATGCAGCAGTTCCCCTTGTCTTAGGCCTTTGGATAGCGATAACGGGAATCCGTAACCTGACAAGAGCATTAGAAAAAGCAGATGTTAAGGACAGTTATTTTTACGGTCACTTAGTTATAGGACTGGTTAATGTAATAGCAGGTCTTTATATGTTCTTCAACAACGATCTGTTAAGACTGCCTGTAGGAATTCTGGTGGGAATATGTCTGTTAGTACACGGTCTTAATATATTCATGGTTGCAATAACCATTTTAGTTGCTAAGTCAGGATTCATAATGAGTAAGGAAGAAATGCTGGAGCAGGCTGCCAAGGAGGTTGAGGAGGCACACGAGGCGGCAAAAGAGGCTATCAAAGTATTGAAAGAAGCCAAGGCAACAGTGGAGGTTATAAAGGAAACTCCGGAGGAAGAACTTGATGCAGCGCTT
Organism: uncultured Eubacteriales bacterium; assembly: GCA_900542295.1. GTDB lineage: Bacteria > Bacillota > Clostridia > Peptostreptococcales > Anaerovoracaceae > Fimisoma. The sequence goes on from UQNJ01000015.1 coordinate 9,764, forward strand.
GCACCTAAACCTACAGAGAATAAACCTGCTGAAGCTTCGGCAGAAGAAAATAAATAAGAAGAAAAAGTATGAATAAATTCGTTGATATAGCCATAATAGGCAGTGGACCGGCAGGACTTGCGGCGGCGGTTAAGGCAAAGGAAAATGCACCGGGTGCAAGGGTACTGATTATAGAAAAAATGAAGGAGCCGGCTAAAAAATTAAGTGCCTCCGGTAACGGCAGAGGCAATTTATCCAACAGGAAGTGCAAATCTGCTGATGAAGTGCTGAGGTTCTTTTCCGAAACAGGAATAGCTGTAAGAATGGACAATGAAGGGCGAATATATCCATACTCGGAAGACGCTAAAGCTGTGACAGAGTCTCTTGTGAAAAGAGCAAGGATGCTTGGCGTTGAAATACTTTTAAATACAAAGGCAGACAGTGTGGAAGCGGTCCATGATGATAAAGGCAGTTTCCACATTTTTGTTGAAAAAGGAAAAAACAGAGAAGGAATTTTTGCAGAGCAAGTTCTTATCGCTACCGGCGGCAAATCTTTTGCAGTATACGGCTCTACCGGTGACGGGCAGATAATTGCAAGGAAATTGGGTCATACCGTTAATCCAATGGTTCCTTCTCTTACTGCGATAGAAATAAAAGAAAATATCAGGAATCTAAAGGGAACCAGAGCGAAGGTGCAGGCTTCGCTGTTTGACCATGGCGAGTCTGTTTTCTGTGAGAATGGTGAGATTCAGTTCAGAGAGGACTGTATTTCGGGAATCTGTATTATGAACATGTCGTCAAAACTGCCTGTATCAGGTTATGCTGACAGAGGGAAGTCAATGGAGGAATGTAAGATTGTGATAAACTTCATGCCTGATTTCAGCTCGGCAGAGTTGGTGGGATTTTTAAAAAATGAGTCGGACAATATATGTAAAACCGCTTCTGACATGTTAAAAACACTGGTTAAAACTGCAATTTCAGATGAGATATTGAAAAGAAGCAATATAGCTCTTGATAGAGAGGCAAAATCTTTGACGATGGAAGAAATCTTAACCATTGCAAATGGCCTCAGAATGTTCACTCTGACTCCGACCGGCCGTAAAGGCTGGAAAGAAGCTCAGGTGACTAAGGGCGGAATCCCCCTTGAAGAGATAGATGATGCTACAATGGAGTCAAAGCTTGTAAAAGGTCTCTATTTTGCAGGTGAGGTGACAGATTATGACGGACCGTGCGGCGGATATAATCTTAACAATGCATGGATTACGGGAATAAAAGCGGGTCGTGCGATGGCAGCAGACTTTAAAGGAGAATAGAAGTTTATGTACAGGATTAACCAGATAAAGCTGAGTTTAACGGAGAATGAGAAGGAGCTTCCCGAAAAGGTTTTAAAAAAGCTCAGATGTAAAGACCTGAAACTTAAGGAATGGAAAATTTCAAGAGAGTCAATAGATGCCAGGGATAAATCGGACATAAAAAGAGTGTTTTCGATAGAATTTGAAATCGCAGAAAATTTTTCTGATAAAGATTCGGCAAATATGGATAGTATAAAGAAAAGAATAGAGAAAGCCGGGGCAGAGTTTTTTGTTCCGGAGGAATACAGGCTTCCGCAAGAGTGTGGAAGCTTTTCTGAAAGAAATGAGGAACGACCTGTAGTGGTCGGCTTTGGTCCGGGTGGAATTTTTGCGGCGTTGATTTTGGCACAGGCAGGTGCAAGGCCTATAGTAATAGAAAGAGGCTGTGATGTGGATAAAAGAGCTGAGGATGTTCGCATCTTCTGGGAAACCGGCAAACTCGATACAGAATCCAATGTACAGTTTGGAGAAGGCGGAGCCGGCGCCTTTTCGGACGGTAAACTGACCACGGGAATAAAGGATTTAAGAATAAGGAAAGTTCTTGAGGAACTTGTTCGCTTCGGTGCGCCGGAAGAGATACTTTACAGGCAAAAGCCTCATGTGGGAACGGATCTTTTGCGTGGAACGGTGAAAAATATAAGAGAAGAGATAATAAGGCTGGGAGGAGAAGTAAGATTCAGCACCAAGATGGTCGGGATAGTGACCGATGGAGAAAGGCTCAGGGCATTAAGGCTTGCAGACATGGCTGCAGGGGCAGAGGAGTATGAAATTCTATGCAGTAAAGCGATTGTTGCCATAGGACACAGCGCAAGAGACACTTTCAGAATGTTAAATGATTTTGGGATAAAAATGGAGCAGAAGCCGTTTTCCATAGGTGTAAGAATAGAGCATCCTCAAGACTTGATAGATACGGCGCAGTACGGCAGACCCGGGAGGGAGCTTGGACTGCCGCCTGCCGAGTATAAACTGAGTTACAGATGTCGAGAAGAAGACGGAAGAGGTGTGTACAGCTTCTGTATGTGTCCCGGAGGCGAGGTGATAACGGCGTCTTCTGAGGAGGGCGGTGTTGTTGTGAACGGTATGAGCATACATGCTCGTGACAGTGGAAAGGCTAACAGTGCACTTCTTTGTGATGTGAGAACGAAGGACTTCGGCAGTGATGATGTTCTGGCAGGAGTCTTATTCCAGGAAAAGTACGAAAGGCTTGCCTTCCGCCTGGCCGGAGGCCGCTATGCGCCGCCGGCCGCCACATGGGGCGCCCTAAGAGACGGGAAAGCGCCCCACGTGGAGGGCTGCCTGCCGGATTTTGCAGTGGCAGCGCTGAGGCGGGCAATGCCGGAGTTCGGCAGAAAGATAAAAGGTTTTGACGCAGACGATGCGAAGGTATATGCAGTGGAAACAAGGAGCTCTTCGCCTGTTCGAATTTTGAGAGGAAAGGACTGTCAAAGCCTTTCCCTTAAGGGTATTTACCCGTGCGGAGAGGGGGCAGGCTATGCCGGAGGCATAACCTCTGCTGCCGTAGATGGAATCAAAACGGCGGAAGCCGTTTTGCGAGCGGAGTAAGTAAGCGAAAAATGAGAGGCGATGTCATATATAAGAGCCGCCATAGAATGTTTGCTTAACGCAGAGTGAGAGAGCAAATGACAGCTCTATATCAGATGTTGGTGATTAAAGGTTATAGTACAAAAGGAGATAGTAAAAATTGCCGTGACTGTTGATAAATGAATGATTTTAACTGTTTTTGGCTGTTTGTTACATAACTTGTGCTCGCCACAAGACTATAATAAAGAATTGAGAGAGGCGGCAAAAGCCGCCTCTCTGTTACTAATCGGTTGTATTTATTAGGCAAACCTTCAACGGAAAGGCTGTCTTAAATTGCTTCAGCTTTCTGTTTCTCCATCAGGCAGTTATCCGGTGAACTCACTGAGGTGTTACTTAAAAGGTATTTAATTAAAAAGAAAAAATGAAAACGACAGAGAGCTATGTGAATAAAAATTGTTGGAGAAAATATCTTCCGGTCTTTGTTAGTTATCTTAAAGATTTTTATGAAACTTATCATAGTGGGTTTACCATATAAACGGTGCTAATGGAGATAGCAGAGAGTTTTGATAGATAATGGGAACGGAAAAAATTTTTATTTAATAGAAAAACAAATATTATGATAAAAAAATTACCATTGTCATTTAAGGCAGCACACAAAAATTATGGTGTTTCAGTCTTGTATTATTCTGCCTTATGTGTTAAAATAAATCCAAAATTTTAAAATTGTTTTTATTTACCGGAAAGGTGTTTGCGGGAGGAGGTAATGGCTTGCCAAAGGTAGCTTATTCCGAGGAGGACAGAGAACACATAAGAACGGAACTTGTCAGAGTTGGTCTTGAACTGATGGCAAATCAGGGTATACAACATACTACCGTGGAGCAAATATATAAAAGAGTTGGAATTTCAAGAACCTTCTTTTATTCTTTTTTCGCAACGAAAGAAGATCTGGTAGTTGAAACGCTGTATATGCAGCAGCCTAAAATCATTGAATATGTAAAAAAACTGATGAACGATCCTGCTTTGAGCTGGCGTGATGCCGTGAAACAATTTCTCTATACCTGCTGCTACGGAGAAAAAAACGGTATTGCTGTTTTGACGATTGAAGAACAGCAGCTTCTTTTTAAACGGCTCTCAAAGGAAAGCTATAAAGTGTTTCGCCAAAAGCAGTTTCGCCTTTTCGGAGAAATTTTAGAAAACTTCGGGATAAAAAAAGATACGGCACGGATAAATCTGTTTACGAATTTAAGCCTGACGGTAATGGTTGTACGCAGAGCTATTCCGGATACGCTGCCGCTGTTTGTTCCCGAAGCTGCCGATGAAACCATTGACTTTCAGATAAATGCCATTGTTGATGCCTTAGAAAAAATGAAAACAGAGACTGCGTCTTAAATGATGGATATAGAGAATCCGTTCGAATATTATGTCGGCCTTATATTCAGACGGATTTTATTTTAACCAAAATAAAGACAAATTTATAAATTTGAATTTATTTTGCAGGATAAATCTTAAAACAAAGCAAAAGTAAAAATAAGGTTACGGTGTGATATGAAAATCCAATTTATTTATGATACAGAGAGTGAAGGCTCTCCGTTCTCATATAAAATATTTAAAATTTACGGAGGAAAAAAGCATGGGATTTTTTGACAAGTTATTTAAGAAACCTGAAATTGACATGGAAAAGAGCAACGCAAATGCAAAGAAAATGCGTGTCCTGTTTAATCAAGTTGTAGAAAACGGTGACGATTACAGATTGATTTTCGGTTATACCGAGGATGTAAGCCGTTTCAACTATGGCTTTGTTCACGGCAGCAAAACAAAGATAGGCAACTTAATTGTGGGCTGGAACGAAGATTCTCAGACGATAGTGGTCGTTCCTACAGTACCTGACCTTTCCGGGTGTGGTGATCCGACTTATTATCGCCGCTCTGAAATTTTGAAAGCATATCGAAATAAGTATCCTACCGAAGCTTTCATTATTTATCCTGACAAGAAAGGATACATCGGTATAAATGCCTATGACTGGCTGGAAGATGAAAAGCTGTATGTATATGTTTCTCAGGATGATGAGCTCTCTGCGTTTACCGACTTCTTTATGAACCGCTTTGCGACAAAGTGAGGTGAAAAATGTCTATCGGAGCAACTGGAGCGTTTCTTCTGTTTCTTGTGATCGTGTTTATATTTGGAGATCTGTGGTTTCATCTTATAGAAGGAATATTGCAGAAAATCAAAAGAATCTTTACACATCACAAAGAATCTGCGGCATGGCATCCGTTTCCTTCTGACAAGGATGAGTGAGAATGTTTGATATAAATGGATTGAAAAACGGGTACGGAAAGTGAATATACACTTATATAAGAAAAACAAACCGCTCATAAAATAAAAACCTTGTATATTAAAAGTGAGGTGGCATTAAGCCTGCCACCTCAGGCTTCAAGTGAAAGCTTGCAGTTTTTTTATGAATTTATTTTATGAGTTTATACAAGAGGCTTTCCGGTCATTTCTCCCGGTATTGGAACTCCTGTAAGCTTTAAAACAGTAGGTGCTATATCGCATAATTTACCTCCTGTCATAATAGGACACGGATTTTCTGCTATATATACGAGGGGAACAGGATTGGTTGAGTGAGATGTAATGGCATTGCCGTCTCTGTCTTTCATCTCGTCGGCATTGCCGTGATCTGCCGTAAGAAGTATTCGGCCGCCAACTTCAAGCATGACTTTTTCAATCTCTCCCACGCATTTGTCCACAGCTTCAACAGCCTTTACCGCTGCTTCAAAATTGCCTGTATGACCAACCATATCGGCATTGGCAAAGTTTAAAATTATATAATCGTATTTAAGCGATTTTATTTCTTTGATGACAGCCTCTGTAACTTCAGGGGCGCTCATTTCAGGTTTAAGGTCGTATGTTGCAACCTTAGGTGACGGAATAAGAATCCTGTCTTCGTTGGGATTTGGTTTTTCCACTCCGCCGTTAAAGAAAAATGTAACATGAGCGTATTTTTCAGTTTCTGCAATTCTAAGCTGAGTGTAACCAAGAGAAGACAGATATTCTCCCAGAGTGTTTTTTATTACCGATGGAGGAAAAGCAACCTCCACATTTGGCATGGTTGCGTCATATTGAGTCATGCAGACATAACATAAATCGCTTATAGGCGATTGACCGTTTTCGTACCTTTCAAAACCGTCAAATTCAGGGTCCGTAAAGCAACGTGTTATTTCTCTTGCTCTGTCGGGGCGGAAATTGCAGAATATTATGCTGTCTCCGGATTTGACTCCGGGAAAACTGCCGCATACGGCAGGTTTTATAAATTCATCTGTGTCGCCATTTTCATATGCCTTTGAAACCGCTTCAAAACCTGTCGCTGAAGAAACACCTCTGCATGATGTGAGCGCTTCATAAGCAAGTTTTACCCTTTCCCAGCGTTTATCCCTGTCCATTGCATAATATCTGCCGGAAACTACTCCTATAGAAGCTGTCGGTATATCTGAAATAAAAGATTCCATATCCTTCATATAATCTATGCCGGAAGTAGGAGGGACATCTCTGCCGTCCATGAAGCAGTGAACATATATGCGAGGAACATTTTCGGCAGACGCCATTTTTATAACTGCTTTTATATGATCTATATGACTGTGTACACCGCCGTCTGAAAGGAGACCCATGACATGAAGGGCGCCGCCTGTTGAAGATGCATGATTCATAGCATTAAGAAGTGCTGCATTGCCGTTTAATATACCGTCATCTATGGCTTTGCTTATGCGGGTAAGCTCCTGATAAACTACTCTGCCTGCGCCGATATTAAGATGACCTACTTCTGAATTCCCCATCTGACCGTCGGGAAGTCCTACAGCGAGCCCGCCTGCTTTTAATGAAGCAGACGGATATTCTCTGAATATTCTATTAAGATTCGGAAGATTCGCTGATGCTATGGCATTTCCATAGCTTTCAGTGTTAATACCGAAACCGTCAAGTATCATAAGCATAAAAGGTGTTTTCATTTTTTCCTCCTTGAAGCAGCACAAAACAGCCGCTTTTTGTGATTGTCACTATAAATAAATATACCACAAAACGAGTATTATTGTAACAGCAATTTTCGTGTTCAGTCTGCCCTTGAAGCTTTCGATAAGAAAATAAATGACGGTATAGAAATATAATGATATAATGTATTAAAAAGAAAATCTTAAATGAAAGGATGAAAAAGGGTGAAGATAGGAATCGTATGTGCCGGTTATGAAGAACTGAGACCATTTATTCCGATAATAGAAAACTGCATTGTTACAGAGAGAGCAGGACTTGAATTTCATGAGGGCTTTATTAACGGTGTAAGTGTTACAGCCTTGTTTTCAGGTGTCTGCAAAGTAAATGCTGCTATAGCATCTCAGATACTGATAGACATCTTTGGCGCTGATATTATAATAAATTCAGGAACCGCAGGAGGAATGAATCCCGAACTTGAAATCTTTGACACCGTAATTTCTACAGAGGTATGTTATCACGATGTTCTGCCTGCTAACCTGATGGACTTTCACCCGAAGATGAAATCACCTTTTTTCAAAGCAAATGATGAGCTGATAAAGCTTTCTCTGATTGCGGCATCGAAAACAGATACAAGAGGGAAGACATTCGCAGGAAGAATGGTTACAGGTGAATCTTTTATAACAGATGAGGGAAGAGAAAGAATAAACCGATTGTTTGCACCATTGTCGGTAGATATGGAAACAGCAGGCATTGCCCATGTATGCCATGTCAATTCAATACCGTTTGTTGCAATAAGGTGCATAACCGATACAGCAAGGCACAGCGGAGTTGAAAACTTTGAAAAAAACTGTGGTGAAGCTTCGGCTATAGCCGTAGATATTACGGTCGCATTGATAAAAGAACTGAGCCTTAATCAAAATGATATATATTAAGAACACGGGGTTTACATTAAGATGAATTGGACTAAAGAACAACAGGAAGCTATAGAACTGAGAGGTAAAAACATATTGGTTTCGGCTGCGGCAGGCTCAGGTAAGACTGCTGTCCTTGTAGAGAGGATAAAGCGGCTGATTCTTGAAGAGGGAAGCTCTATAGATCGTATGCTCATAGTGACCTTTACCAATGCGGCAGCCTCTGAAATGAAAGAAAAAATAAGAAAGGCAATAACCGCAGAAGCGGAAAAACAGACAGAATGCAGTGAAAATCTGATAGGCGGAAAAGAACGAACAGCCTTTTTTAAAAGGCAGATGAATCTGCTGTCAACAGCCAATATAAGCACATTTCATTCCTTTGCACTCGAAGTTATAAGGCGATACTTTTATCTGATAGGAATAGAACCGAATTTCAAAATTTGTGACAGTACGCAGGAAACTCTCCTGAGGGGAGAAGCGATGGATCAGCTGCTTGAAGAACTGTTCGAGGAAGGCGATGAAAGGTTCTTTAGATTTTTACAGTGCTACAGCGGTGACAGAGATGAAAGCAGGTTCCGGGAACTTTTGAATAACTGTTACAACACCATAAGAAGTCTGCCGGAGCCTTTTGCATGGGTAAGAAAAAGCGTTGAGAGGCTTTGCGGAGAAGATAGCGCCGGTGGGGAAAAAACATTGGGGTTCATATTTGAATTGGCGGTAGAAAAACTTGCTTCTGCTGAAATGATGATAGGGCATAACAGAAAGATTGCTGTGGAGAATAGCTTAGAGGGGCTTGCTGACTTGTCATCAGACGATGCAGACCATATAGATGCACTTAAGTCGATTATTTACGGTGCGGACACTTGCGAGGATGTTTATGAACATTTTCGTGAAGCTCTCGGCACCTTTAAGCTTCGTACTATGAGCAGCAAAATTTTTGCCGCTGCTGAGAACGGTGAAACCTTGAAAAAAATCGTTACGGACAACAGAAACGGTGCAAAAAAGATTGTCAGAAATTTGAAAGAAGTGTACTTTTCCCACAGTATTGATTCTGTGTGTGCCGAAATGGCGAAAACCTATGATTCTGCTCTTTATACGGAAGAATTGCTGAAGCGTTACGACAGCATTTACAGTCTTAAAAAGCGTGAAAAGAATTTGGCAGATTTCGGTGACATAGAACATTATGCGTACACAATATTGAAAAATCGTGAAGCTGCTGATTTTTACCGTAATCGTTTTGAGCATATATTTATAGATGAGTATCAGGACAGCAATGTCATACAGGAAGCGCTTGTGGATTTGATAAGGAGACCTGATAATCTGTTTATGGTAGGAGACATTAAACAGAGCATATATAAATTCAGATTGGCTGAACCTGAGATTTTTCAGAAGAAGTACAGTATGTATGCTTCGGGAGAAGAAAAAAACTCTGTAAAAATAGATTTGAATAAGAATTTCAGAAGTAAGCAGCCGATAGTTGATTTTATAAATTGCATATTTGAAAATATAATGACAGGGTATGATGAAAATGCAAAGCTTTATGCAGGAAATCAGGATGCCGATATGTGCTGTGCCGCTCCAAAGTTGCTGCTTACACAGGTTCCGTGGGACGAGAACTCGGAAATAGATGAAGAACTTAAAAACATAATAAAAGCAGAAAAAGAGGCATATGCGGCAGCAGCAGTGATTCGTGATTCCCTTGGAGATATTATTTTTGACAGTAAAAGGGGAATGGAAAGACATTTAGAAAAGCGGGATATTGTTATATTGATGCGTGGTGTCAGAAATTACGGAGATATATTCTATAAAATTTTAGGTGAAAATAATATTCCTGCATACATAGATGATAACGATGGATTTTTCGATACAATGGAAATCAACACTTTCCTCTCGGCTCTTTATGTTATAGACAACCCAAAACAGGACATCCATCTTTTAACTCTCATGCGTTCTGAGATGCTGGGTTTTTCCATAGAAGAAATGGCAGCCATCAGAATTCAGTTCAGAGAATCTTCATATTATGATGCATTTCTGTCTTATGCAGAGAATGGAAAGGATGAAGAGCTGTCTTATAAGTGCAGAGCGTCATTGGAGAAGATAGAAGATTGGCAGCAGCTCAGTAAAATAATGCCTCTTGATAAGTTCGTATGGAAGCTGATGATAGATACGGGATTTTATATAGCCATGGGAGCTATGCCGTCGGGCAGTCAAAGGCAGGCTAATCTGAGAGCATTAACAGACAAGGCAGGAGCATACCAGGCGGTGTCGGGCAGCTCTCTTTATGGATTCATAAGGTATATAGAAGCTGTCAAGGAAAAGAAAGTTACTATGGGTCAGGTTAAGCTGCTTGGTGAAAATGACGATTTGGTTCGTATAATGACCGTGCATAAATCCAAGGGGCTGGAATTTCCGATGGTCATACTTTCAGGATATTGCAGAAAGCTGAATTACAGCACTGCCGGTAAATCACCGGTATTTCATAAGGATTTGGGCATGGGGTTTCCTATAGTAGACCCCAAAGCAGGCTGGTATCGGACAACTTTGCTGCAAAATATGATAAAAGAAAGATTCCGTAAGGAAGAAGCAGATGAAGAAAAGCGTATTCTCTATGTAGCTCTTACTAGAGCAATGGATAGGCTTGTATTGCTTGGAATATGTCCGGATATAAAGAAAGAGCTTGATAAGATATCGGCTAAAATTCCGTCAAATGAAAGCTATTGGTCAATGACAGGCAGAGCAATTCGTGAAAATTACGGAATAGGCGTTATAGATGATGAAAAAATAAAGGGACTTTCCAAGGGAAAGAGACGGAGTATAGAAAGCATGCTGCATATTTTGGATGAATGCAGCAATATTAAGGTGCCGTCTGAAATAGAAAGGATGATGAACTTCCGGTATCCTTACGAGGATGATTTAAAAGCAAGAAGCAAGTATTCGGTAAGCGATATCAACAGCAGCGGCCGGAGGGTAATAGAAGATTTGAAGCAGCCTGCATTTGCAGAAGCAAAAGAAAAGATGAGTTCCATGTCACGTGGTACGATATACCATGCTGTTTTGGAACACATGAACGTAGCTTCAGCTGCCGGCGAGGGAGAATCGTATATTTTGAGTCTTTTAAAGTTTATGACTGAAAGAGAGATTATTACTCCTGATGAGGCAGAAATTATAGATGTGGAAAAGCTTAAGGCATTTGCTTCTTCTTCGATTGGAAAGAGAATTGCATCTGCCAAAAGAGTGGAAAAGGAGAAAAGGTTTAATTTACGGACAGAGCATAACGGAAGTAATGTGATAATTAGAGGTATTATAGACTGTTTTTTTGAGGAGGATGACGGAATCGTACTGCTTGATTATAAGACGGGCAACTACAATGCCCAAAAGGATGATATTAAAATGCGCTATGGTGTGCAGATGGAACTTTACGGGAAGGCTCTTGAGGCCGCATACGGTAAGAGGGTAAAGGAAAAGTACATTTATTTGACTGACAGCGGAAGAATAGTATCGGTATGATAAAAAAGCAGGACTGATGTGGTCTTTTACTGTCATGAAACTTATATCTTAACGATTTGTGAAAGTGATGTATAAATCCAGTCACATCAATAAACTGATGGGTTTTGACATAAAACCATAAAAAAACCGGCTGCCTAAAATGATATTTAAATCATGCATAGTATTAAGCCGGTTATTTTTAATTTTCCTGTCTCTTTACATCCATGAGGCGTGCGGCAGCAAAGCCGGCTGCGAAGAATGCGGCAGCTGCAAGCAGCTGACCTGTGCCTGTGAAAGATGTAGGAACAATCATAAGAACGGATGATATTACAAATCCGATAATTATTTTTGATAATATGCAGTAATGATTCTCTATGAGACGGTTCATAATTCTTGCACTTACTGCCACAGTAATGATGAATCCTATCATCATCGGGACAAGAACGCTCATATTCAGATTACCGATGCCTGCGGCCATAGGCTGATAAAGTCCCATGAAAAGGAGTATGGATGAGGAGCTTAATCCGGGAACCACCATGCTCAGACCCCATATGGCACCGCAAAAAACAAACCATCCGAAATTAGGCTCAACTGAACTGCCTATTCCGCTTTCCAATATGTTAAAAAACACGAAAGATGTTAAGAGTGCAATTATAAGGCAGGTCCATCCTTTTTGATATCCTGCCTCAGAAGATTTTTTCATCAAATCCGGAACTGTACCGCAGATGAGACCGCAGAAAAGGGATATGGCTGCAACCGCAGATGCCGCAAGAAAGCTTTCGACAACTTTTGCAAGAAGCACAAAACCCACACCGCCGCCAAAGAGTACAGGCAGGAGTATATGAAAATTAGCTTTGAAGGTGCTGCGTGGATGTGATAAGAAAGACATCATAGGCTCATATATTCCAAACGCAACACAGAGAACACCGCCGCTTATTCCCGGCAGAATCGCACCGGTACCTATGAGCGCTCCCTGAAAAAAACGAAGCAGATAAGTTTTCCACTTAGTTGACATATATTTGTTCCTCAATAATTCAAAATTTTGCAAAAATGTTATGTCGTATGAAAAGACATATTATAATTTTATCATAAAAGTAACTGATACTCAAGAAAAAAGGTGGTAATCGGAAATCACCGGAATAATATCAAAAGAGCATGAGGGATTAACCCTCATGCTCTTTGTATAGGTCAAATGTTTATATTATACAACACCCTGAGCCATCATAGCTTCTGCAACTTTTTCAAAACCTGCGATGTTAGCTCCTGCCACCAGATTGTAGCCTAAGCCGTATTTTTCACATGCTTCAGCAGCGTGCTTGTGGATGTTAACCATGATAGTTTCAAGCTGTTCGTAAACCTGAGCAGGTGAGAATACAGTGTGACCTGCGTTCTGACCCATTTCGATGCATGAGCAAGCAACTCCGCCTGCATTTGCAGCTTTTGAAGGACCTACGATAACACCGTTATCCATCAGATAAGTAAGTGCTTCGTTAGTTGTAGGCATGTTGGAACCTTCGCAGAGGTACTTACAACCGTTGGCAACCATAGTCTGAGCATCTTCAATACGGATTTCGTTCTGAGTAGCACAAGGGATGTAAAGGTCAGCCTTAACTTCCCAAGGTTTCTTGCCTGCAAAGAACTTAGCGCCAGGGAACTTGTCTGCGTAAGGAGCGCAGATGTTCTTTCCGGAACCTCTGAGTTCTAACATGTAGTCAACTTTTTCGCCTGTAACTCCATCTTCGTCATAGATGTATCCATCAGGACCGGAGATAGTGATTACTTTAGCTCCTAATTCGTTGAGTTTCTTAACTGTACCCCAGGATACATTACCGAAACCGGAAACTGCAACAGTCTTGCCCTTTAATTCTTCTCCGCAGTGTTTCAGCATTTCTCTTGCAAAGAATACAATACCGTAACCGGTAGCTTCAGTTCTTCCTGCAAGTCCGCCATATGAAAGTCCTTTTCCTGTCAGTACGCCTTCGTATCTGTCAACGATTCTCTTGTACTGTCCGAATAAGTAACCGATTTCTCTTGCGCCTACACCTAAGTCTCCTGCCGGAACATCAGTGTTAGGTCCGATATGTCTGTATAACTCAGTCATGAAAGCCTGGCAGAATCTCATGATTTCTGCATCGGATTTACCGTTAGGATCGAAGTCGGCACCACCTTTGCCTCCGCCGATAGGAAGACCAGTTAAGCTGTTTTTGAATATCTGTTCAAATCCGAGGAACTTGATGATTCCAGGGTATACATTAGGAGCGAATCTGATGCCGCCCTTGTAAGGTCCAAGAGCGCTGTTAAACTGATATCTATATCCTCTGTTTACCTGAACATCTCCATTATCATCAGTCCAAACTACTCTGAATGAGATTCCTCTTTCAGGTTCGATGAGTCTTTCGATGAGTCCGGCTTTTACATACTCAGGATGAGCTTCTAAAACCGGTTCAATTGACTTTAAAACTTCTTCTACAGTCTGGTGAAATTCAGGTTCGCCTGGATTTCTCTTTTTAGCAAGTTCGATGTACTTGTCAACAATGTTTGCCATGGTTAATCTCCTCTTCTCTTTAACATTATCATTTTGTTACTAATACAACAAATCTTTATATTCTCAATTTAACACTATCTAAATGCTTTGTCAACACCGTGTATACAATATTCTTTTGTTCTTTTTTTTGTTCAATTTTACTATGGAAAATATTAAAAATCTTAAATGAATTTATGCTGCAAAAGGGCAAACTTGCGCCTTGCAAAAGATACCGATATTGATATATAATAGAATAGTTAAGGAATAAACAGAAAGGAGTAAAAGCATGGACACGGTTCCTGACGGGAAAATTTACAATTATAAAAACACTCCTGTTTTATTCCGGGAAAAATGATGATTTGAAATCTCCTTTTGCCCCGGAATGACGGGACAAACGAAAGGAGGAGATTTCGGTGGATATAAATATTATAAAAGAGCCGGAGAAGGCTGTAAGTGAGTCTTTAGAGAAAATCTTCGGCTGCATAGAAGAAAAAAAATATTTTAAAGCCAGAGATGAGCTGTTGAAGCATAATGAAGCAGATATAGCCGAGATGTTTGAGGAAATGCTGGAAGATCCTGAAATCCTTGAATCGACTATAGTAATTTACAGACTTCTTCCGAAGAATGTATCGGTAGAGGTGTTTTCGTATCTGCCTTCCGATGACCAGCTTAAAATCGTTGATGGAATTACAGATGCAGAGCTGAGTTATATTGTGCAGCAGCTTGACTTTGACGATAAAATAGATATACTTGAGGAACTGCCGGCTAATCTGGTAGATAAAATTCTGGAAAAAGCGCCTAAGGATGAAAGACGCTTGATAAATACTTTTTTAAATTATCCGGACAATTGTGCGGGAAGTCTGATGACTCCCGATTATATCAGTCTTCAGAAAGAAATGACGGTTGGAGAGGCTCTTGCATATATTAAAAAAGAAGGCATGGATGCCGAGACCATATATACATGTTATGTCAAGGATACCGGGCGCAGACTCATAGGAATTGTATCATTGAGTACTCTGGTGGTATCTGATGACAATATACGAATTAAAGATATAATGCATACCGATTATGTCTGGATAGATGTTTACGAGGGACAGGAAGAGGTTGCAGAGCAGTTTAAAAAATACGGATTTATCGCCATGCCTGTAGTTGACAGGGAACATCGCCTTGTTGGAATCATCACTTTCGACGACATACTTGATGTAATAGAAGATGAAAATACAGAAGATATCGAGCGTATGGCAGGTATCATAGACTTTGAAGATTCTGATAAAGATTATCTGGATGTATCTGTGTGGCAGCATGCCATCAACAGATTGCCATGGCTTCTTATACTTATGGTGGCATATATTTTCACCGGGATGATAATAACCAGCTTTGAGGCAAAACTGTCAGAAGTTATCAGTCTTGTATCATATATGCCGATGCTCATGGGAACCGGCGGAAACAGCGGTTCTCAGGCAGCCACTCTGATTATAAGAGGTATAGCCATGGATGAGGTTGAACCGTCGGATGCACCTAGGGTACTTTGGAAAGAGGCAAGAATAGGTATGATAATAGGCGTGATATTGAGCCTATTTAATTTCGGAAGAATATATTTTATAGATGGCTGCGGTACAATGATAGCTCTTACAGTATGCAGCGCCATGATGTTTATAGTGATATTTGCCAAGATACTCGGAAGTATGATTCCGCTTCTTGTAAAGAAAATCAATCTTGACCCGGCGCTTATAGCTAATCCGGCTATATCGTCTATTTCCGATGCTGTTGCACTTTCCATATATTTTGCCATGGCATCATTGTTCCTTGGACTTTAAATTTCGTAAGATGAATTAAGAGGCTGTCTGATTAACGATTTTAATCGTTATTATGACAGCCTGTTTTTTTTGCTTTATGATAATGAGGGGCAGTTTACAAGCCGCAATCCGTTAATACTGTAATGCTGCTTCGGCTGAAATTTTTCGGTCGACACGGAATTTATTACAGGATTTTTGACATCAAATCACATCAAAAAACAAAAAATAATAGGAAATCGGACGAATACCCCAATTGTACAAGTAATTTGTTTCTTAAATAAATTTTATTATTTAATACTTTATTAAAAAAATATTTATGAATATTGTGTACTTGACAACTTTACATTGACAAAATAGAGTACGCATATTAATTTTTTGTTAAACAAGCATTGTAACTGTATTAAAATCTGAAACGAGGGTGATGCATATGAATGAAGATAAAAAGAAGAGATGGCTAAAAGGTGTATAGCCGTTCTTATAATAATCTTTGTACTTAATATACCCATAGTTTCAGATGTGATTGCTGTTGCGAGAATGGGGTGGCTTCATAGAGTCATAGCTATAGAAAAGATTGAGTATGACGGGGAAGAACATAATTTGTTTATCTTTAAAAAGTTTGATGGAGATGAGGAATACGGAGAAACTGTAGCATATGCCGTAGAAAACAATATATTCAGGACCAAAGTTAGGATTTGGGAGCCATGCACGGGAATTACAGGGCATACTGTGAAGCCTACCATTGGCGATATTTATCAGGAAGATTCGGAGCATTTTACACCGGGAACAGAACCTCGAGAGAAAAAAGAAAAGGGATAATTTAAAATAGTCGCTTTGGAAAGCTTCGGAGCAATGTTAAAAGAGACTGCCGCATCGGCGATTAAAATCGTTAATGCGGCGGCCTGTTTTTTTTTGTGCTCTATATCAAATACCATGGCAAGGGTTAAGGCTGCGGTTTGCTTGAACTGTATGAACTGTACCCCATGTCGTGGAAATGTTGTCTGAGTTTGTGATTTTCGGCAGAATAGCCAACAAATCACTGCCTAAGGCGGTCAAAATTTGTCATATAATGTTGACTGGTTGCCATTTATTCTATTTTTGAAGATTTTGCCAACATTTTAGGGGGAAAATGTTGGCATATTGAGTTATAATTTTAAAATTAGCCACTTTTTAGCTTCTTGGTGACAACTTTCGACAATTCTCGATGAGCATCGACAGTTGTTTGTTGACGACTTAGTCCCAAAACACAAATTCAGACAACAATTAAACAATGGGGACATTGCAACATTTCATAGCTCGTAGTTCACAGTGCGACATTGCAACATTTCACAGCTCGCAGTTCACGCTGCAACAGTTTACATTTAAACAGTTCACAACGACTTACAGTCTAAGCGCTCCTTAATCAAACCTTGCAAGCCGATTATTCCGAGATGTCTCGCCGGCAGCAATTTTCTGACAGGCAAAGGTAAATGTCTCGCCGGCTGCAATTTCCGGCAAGCAAGGCCGAAATAAGAACACTGATGGGATGGCAATTCTCTATTGAGAGCGGACAATCGCTACAGCTTCAAAACATGTTGGATACAATAACAAAAATGCGTATAACGGCAGCCGAATAAGGAAATCCTTATATAATAAAGATTTTATAAGGAGTGTCTTATGCAGTACAGAACTGATTTGGCGATAGAAAATCATGAGCTGATTGAAGAAGCAAAAGCAAGAGCTACAGGATATATAAAAAAACAGCAGCAAAAGGATGAGGACATATGCGTTACAGAGATTATCATCACCGATGAGCAAGGTGAAACAGCTTTCGGAAAACCTAAGGGAACTTATATAACAATAGAAGTTGATGGGATATTGGAGCAAAAGGATAAAATCAAAGAAAGAGCGGCTCATACTTTGGCAGAGGAACTGAAAAAGATGATAAAATTCGATTATTACCTCAAAGTCCTTGTAGTCGGTCTTGGAAATGAGAAAGTGACACCCGACAGCCTTGGACCGCATACTGTAGACAAGGTTAAGATAACGGCTCATCTTTTTGAGATGTTTGAAGCCGACGGAGATTGGGAAATGGCCAATGTAAGCGGATTTAATCCATCAGTTACAGGCGTTACCGGAATGGAGACGGCAGACCTTATAGAAAAAGTAACATCTATGGTTCATCCCGATGTTGTACTTATTGTGGACTCTCTTGCGGCAAGGAATATAGATAGGATGAGCACTACCATACAGCTATGCGATACCGGGATAGAACCGGGAGCCGGCATGGGAAACAGGAGAAAGGCGATTTCAGAGGAGACTTTAGGATGTAAAGTTGTTTCCATAGGAGTTCCGACCGTAATAGATTCAAGGAATTTGATTATTGAAGCAGCACAGGCAACGGAGTTTGCCGATGAAAAAAAGATAGATAAATATTTTAAAGATAAAGAACTGAATATGATAGTTACTTCGACAGATATAGACGAAATAATAAAAGATTTTTCGGACATAATCGCAAATGCCATAAATATAACACTTCATCCCGGCATATATTCTTAAGGTCAGACTATATACCGAGGGGGAAAATATGAAAAGACTATTGGGAAAGTCAGCAGTTATTATATATATATTGAGTACAGTCTGTTTCTGTATGGCATATGTAAATAATCCTAACAAGACAGAAGACACAAGCAGCGGCAGAAATGTTTCCGCAACTGATCTTGGTGTGATGTGTATAAATGCATCCTATCCCTCAATGGGCATAGAACTTGCGGATTCAAGAGACAACGAGATTCCGCAGGAGGAGATAACGGATTTAAAAAAGGATGAATCCGCAGAAATTGATAATCAGCAGCCTGATGTGAGCAGCGGAGAGCCGGAAGTACTAATAGTGCATACTCATGCGACAGAATCCTATCTGCCTCAGTCAGGTGGTAATTTTCATTCAAAAGATGAAGAAAATACAGTCAGGGATGTAGGGAATGTGCTGGCACAGACATTGGAAAAGCAGGGGATTGCTGTTGTACATGACAAGACTTTACATGATTATCCTTCATATAATAATTCTTACGGCAGATCATATGCAACAGCCCAGGAACTCCTTGAAAAATATCCTTCTGTAAAATGTGTAATAGATTTGCACAGAGATGCGATAGCCGCTGAAACTCCGGCAGCTACCGTATCTGTAGGCGGCAGAACATGTGCCAAATATTCTTATGTAGTAAGTACAGGCACAGCCACATATCAGTCCAATCTGAATTTTGTAAAAACTCTAAATGAGATAGCTAAGAGCAGATATAACGGGTTTACCGGAAAGGTTATAGAGAGAAGTTACAAATATAATCAGGACCTTTCCTCCCAATATATTTTGCTGGAAATAGGATATAACAGAAATCAGATAGAGGACTGCCGCAATACAGCAGACATAATCGGTAATGTTCTGGGAGAGGCTTTGAAAAATCAAAGATAAAAGAAATCAATCACCGCAGAGATCTGTGCGGAGTACATATTATAGGAATCTGAGGAGAAAACTTTGAAAAATGTGAGATTGTTTTTTGTGATAGCGGCTTTATCTTTCATAATTACTTTGACTGTTCTTACTGTAGACAGGAACGGAGCATATATGTACCATGAAGGAGATACAATTAGCGAAAGACTGCAAGTTTTCATTGAAAAGCTGATAGATTTACATTAAAATATAATGTTAGATAATTATATTTTAGTGAGGAAAAAATGGCAAACAAAGATTATCAGAAATATATAAGAAATTTCAGCATAATAGCTCATATAGACCATGGTAAATCTACGCTGGCAGACAGAATTATAGAAAAGACGGGTCTGGTTCAGCATAGAGATATGAAAGAACAGTTTCTTGACAATATGGATCTTGAGAGAGAAAGAGGAATTACAATCAAGCTGCAGACGACGAGACTTGTTTACAGCAGCAGAGACGGATACGAATATGTACTCAACCTTATCGACACACCGGGGCATGTGGACTTTAACTATGAGGTTTCAAGAAGTCTGGCAGCATGTGAGGGAGCAGTACTTGTAGTTGATGCTACTCAGGGAGTGGAAGCTCAGACTCTTGCAAATGTGTATTTGGCTCTTGACGAGGACCTTGAAATTCTTCCTGTTCTAAACAAGATAGACCTTGCTTCTGCAAGACCTGACGAAACAAAAGAAGAAATAGAAGAGGTTATAGGGCTTGACGCTTCAGAGGCTCCTCTGATTTCGGCAAAGGAGGGCATAGGCATAGAAGAGCTGCTTGAAAAAGTAGTAGAGGTTATTCCTCCGCCGTCAGGGAACCCGGACGGCAAGCTTAAAGCGCTGATATTCGATTCTAAATATGATAACTACAAGGGTGTAATAATCTACACAAGAGTTATAGACGGCGAAGTCAAAAAAGGCGATATAATAAGGCTTATGAATACCGGCAAAAAATACGAAGTTACCGAGGTCGGAGTATGTGCTCCCGGCCCGGTTGCAACGGAGGTTTTAAGAGCAGGAGAAGTAGGATATATATGCGGAAGTATAAAACAGGTATCGGATGCAAGAGTGGGAGACACCATAACTCTTGATAATGACCCTACTGAAGAAATGCTCCCAGGATATAAAAAAGCTCAGTCTATGGTATACTGCGGAATTTATCCGGCAGAGGGAGAAAAATATGAAAATGTCAAAGACGCATTGGAAAAATTGCAGGTAAATGATGCTGCTTTTAACTTCGAGCCTGAAACTTCCACCGCTTTGGGATTTGGCTTTAGGTGCGGTTTTCTTGGACTGCTTCATATGGAAATCATAGTGGAAAGACTTGAGCGTGAATTTAACTTGGCAGTTATTACAACATCGCCAAGCGTTATATACAGAGTTGTAAAAGCAGACGGAACCGTTGAAATGATACAGAATCCGACTAATTTACCACCTGTTCAGGAAATAAGCTACATAGAGGAACCTATGGTCAAGGCAGATATTATGATTCCAAAGGAATATGTAGGCAGCATAATGGAATTGTGTCAGGAACGCCGAGGAAAAATGATTCACATGGAATATATCACGGAGACCAGAGTTCAGCTCCATTATGAAATGCCTCTTAACGAAGTAATATACGATTTCTTTGACGCACTTAAGTCAAAGACAAGGGGTTATGGTTCTCTCGACTATGAATTTATACGCTACGAACGCTCAAATGTGGTAAAGATGGACATACTCCTTAACAAAGACCTTGTAGACGCATTTTCTATGATAGTTCATGAGTCCAAAGCTTATGCAAGAGGGCGTTTTGTTTGTGAAAAACTTAAAGAAATAATACCGATGCATCAGTTTGAAGTGCCTATTCAGGCTGCAATCGGTCAGAAAGTCATAGCAAGAGAAACAGTTAAGGCTTACAGAAAAGATGTAATTGCCAAGTGTTACGGCGGAGATATTTCAAGAAAGAAAAAGCTTCTTGAAAAGCAAAAAGAGGGTAAAAAGAGAATGAGACAGTTCGGAACCGTGGAAGTGCCGCAGGAAGCATTTACTGCTGTTTTGAAGTATGACGAAAACAAATAATCAATTTTTTAATTTGGAGAAAAAAATGGCTGCCGGAATATATATACATATACCATTTTGCATAAAAAAATGCTTTTACTGCGATTTCTTTTCACTGCCTTTAGATGATTACAAGCTTCGGAGAGAATATGCAAGAGCATTGATATATGAAGCGGCATTTTATGGTGAGCGATACGGAAAAAACCTCAAGGCTGATACTGTGTTTTTCGGAGGAGGAACACCCAGCCTTATGGAACCGGGGCTTATTGCAAGGATAATGGAATCGCTGAATAAAAATTTTGATATAGCCTCTGATGCAGAAATTACTATGGAGTGCAATCCGGCCACTCTGACACCGGAAAAACTCAAGGGTTACAGAGCTGCCGGGATAAATCGCCTCAGTATAGGAGCCCAGTCCTTTAACGATGAGGTTTTGCAAAAATTAGGCAGAATTCACAAAGCAGAAGATATAGAAAAAACTTTTGACCTTGCAAGACAAGCAGGGTTTGATAACATGAACATGGATCTGATGTTTGCAGTGCCCGGACTTACTCTCAAAGAGTGGAGAAAAACCATTAAACAAGCATTGGGAATGAAGCCCGAACATATTTCATTTTATAGTCTTGAAATTTCGGAAGAAACGGTTTTTGGACACATGGTTTCAGAGGGAAAAATGAAAGAAACTCCTGTAGAGAAGGACAGACGCATGTACCATGAAGCATTGGAGATGCTGAAAAAAGCAGGTTTTAATCATTATGAGATTTCCAATGCGGCTCTCCCCAAAAGGGAATGCAGACATAATCTTAAATATTGGAGTTTCTCGGATTATTTGGGACTCGGAGCTTCGGCACATTCTTTTATAAATAAAGTCAGATTTTCCAATGTTGGTGAAGTCAATCAATATATAAGTGCAATGGACAGGCAGGACATGGCTAAGGGATCAAGGCTGGGAGATTCAGATGTAATGGGAGCAGGCTGTATAGATTATTTTCATGTTAACTCAGCAATGGACAGCATTGCGGAATACACATTTACGGCACTGAGAACTAAAAAAGGTGTAGATTTTGAGGATTTTGAAAAAAGATTCAAAATTTATTTCTGGGATGTTTTCGGAAAAGAAAGAAGCATGTTTGAAGAATATGTAAGAAACGGATATGCCTGTTCAGACAGCAGGCACATAGCACTTACATGTAAAGGAATAGATATTTCAAATAAGATAATGGCACTTTTTGTATAGAAAGCTTATGGGGAGGTATTTAATGAGAAAATATATTATGGCACTTGATCAGGGAACTACGAGCTCCAGATGCATAATATACGATAAAAAAGGTAATATGATAAGCGTTGCTCAAAAGGAGTTTACTCAATATTATCCAAAAGACGGTTGGGTTGAGCATGATGCAATGGAAATCTGGTCAACACAGATGGGTGTGGCACAGGAGGCGCTTCTTAAGATAGGCTGTACATACAAAAATATAGAAGCAATAGGAATTACCAATCAGAGAGAGACCACAGTAGTATGGGATAAGGAGACGGGTACTCCGATATATAATGCAATCGTATGGCAATGCCGAAGAACAGCCGGATACTGTGACAAGCTTGCAGAAGAAGGTTATGGTGAAATGATTCGCCGGAAGACAGGTCTTCTGATAGATGCTTATTTCAGCGGTACTAAGCTCAGATGGATTCTTGATAATGTTCCTGATGCACGGCAAAAGGCGGAAGAGGGGAAATTGCTTTTCGGAACTATTGAAACATGGCTAATCTGGAAGATGACGGGAGGCCGTGTTCATGTGACCGATTATTCCAATGCTTCAAGAACAATGATGTTCAATATCAATACGTTAGATTGGGATGATGAAATCCTTTCGATTTTGAATATTCCTCGCTCTATGCTTCCTGAGCCAAAGCCGTCAAGCTGCATATACGGTATGACCGACGATACGATATTCGGAGGTCCAATTAAAATATCAGGGGCGGCAGGAGATCAGCAGGCGGCATTATTCGGTCAGACCTGCTTTGAGCCGGGGGAAGGCAAAAACACATACGGAACCGGCTGCTTTCTGCTTATGAATACAGGGGAAAAACCGGTGTTTTCAAAAAACGGTCTTGTTACTACCATTGCATGGGGACTTGACGGCAAGGTGAATTATGCCTTAGAAGGCTCTGTTTTCGTATGTGGCGCAGCAATACAGTGGCTTCGTGATGAAATAGATATAATCGAAAAATCATCGGATTCTGAGGCTATGGCATTATCAGTGCCGGATTCTTGCGGACTTTATGTTGTGCCTGCTTTCGTAGGACTGGGGGCTCCTTATTGGGACCCTTATGCAAGAGGGGCTGTACTTGGAATAACAAGGGGAGCAGGGAAAAATCATCTTGTCAGAGCTACTTTAGAATCATTGGCATATCAGACCAGCGATTTGATAAAAGCTATGACAGAGGATCTGGGAAGCTGCCTTGTGTCACTTAAAGTAGACGGAGGAGCATGCGCCAACAACTTTTTGATGCAGTTTCAGTCGGATATTTTAGACTGTAAAGTTGAAAGACCTGTATGTATAGAGACCACCTCTCTTGGTGCTGCATATCTGGCAGGCTTGGCAACAGGTTTTTGGAAAAGCAAGGGTGATGTGATTCAAAACTGGCAGATTGACAGAGTATTTGAACCTCATATGGATGAGACGGAAAGGAAAGAAAAGCTTAAAGGCTGGGAGAAAGCCGTGGATCGTGTCAGAGACTGGGCAAAATAGATGATTCTGTAATAAATATTGAGGCAGCTGAAAAATCTTTGGCAGCCTCAATTTTTTGTTACCGAAAAGGTTATGGTATATGAAAAAGTTGTGCATAAGGATTGCCCCTGAGCTTTTACCTATAAATCACAGCCGGGAAAACAATAAAAAAGCGGCTTGTGCCGCCCGTATTGTATCTACAAGTATCAGGCATCACAAGCCGTCTCTTTCAGTTTTTTCTATAAATGTACAGGAAAAATATTATTGAGCATCAGCTTCGTTTTCGTTTTTAGCAGCATTGAGGCTCTTCACTTTCTTTGCAAGGGTGAGTGAAAGAACGACTGCCAGTAAACAGCAGATTCCGAAGAATATGAACATTCTGAAATATCCGGCTTCTTCTCCTAAATTGTCAAGCCAGCCACCTATCATTGCAGGAACAAACAGGTCAGGAAGATAGATTACCATTGAAGCAAGACCTATTGCAGTTGCGGCATATGAGATAGGGATATTGATTTCGTTAAGTATAGACCACATTACACCATAAAGCATCATTGCAAATGCAGAAGCAAGCATGGATATTGTTATTGCAATTACAACACTGTTTTCGCCCGCAGGTATCCGGGTAGTTATAAAGAACAATGCACCTAAAATTATGAAACCGTATCCATAAAGTTTCAAAGTGGACTTGAGCAGCTTGTCTGCAATATATCCGCCTAACGGTGATAGGAAGTAAAGGACATATCCTCTGATAATTCCTAAGAAAGCTGAGTCTGACACATCCATACCGACCTGAGATGACAGGTAAGGTGTAAAATAAGTTACATTACTGTATATGGTGTAAATCAGGAACATTATTATTGAAGCCCACCATAAATAAGGATTTCTGATGGCTTTACCTACATCGCTGAGTTTGAATTTGTCTTCTTCTGCTATTTCACTCAGTGCGATTTTATCCTCTTTAAAAGTTATCTGAACGAGAATACCTGCCAGAATAACGGCAACGGACATTGCAATAATGGTTCTGAACATTGCTTCGTGATTGTCATCGCTTGAAGCATAAAGACGCCAGAATATAACGCTGCATATAAGGCTTATAATTGAACCAAGCGCATAATACCATCCGTAAGTCGAACCGGAATTTTCCTTTCCGCCAAGAAGTCTTAAGCCCTTGTTTAAAGCTGTCCAGAATACAAAGCTTGTGGTCAATGCAAACAGGAAGAAAACTATTAAAGCTGTAATATAGTTCATGGAAAAGGCCATTATAAAGCCTAAAACTCCTGTACCAAGCAAAGAAAGGACAAGCATCTTTTTTGTTGAAAACTTATCTGCCATGATTCCGCCGGGAATATAAAGAATAAGGCATCCTATAGCATATGCGGAGAGCAGGAAGCCTGCCTGTGCATTGGTCATATCAAAAGCAGGAAGAAACTTATCATAATAAATGTACTTTATGTAAGGTAGCTCGTAGATGACACTGCCTGCGATTGAGAATGATATGATAGCGATAAAAGTTTCAAGAGTTAAGTGCGATTTTTTCATATCGGTCTCCTTTTCATAAATTTAAAAGCTATAACTAATATTTAATCGTTAATAGTTCCTGTTAGATTTATATCATCAAATCCATTTCCTATTATTTCATTGGCAGGAACTAAAACGACAAATGCGTTAGGGTCGAACCTGTGAACGAGGGCTTTTAAGATAGGCGTTTCACCCGGTTTTACAACGGTAAGAAGAATTTCTCTTGTTGAATTTGAAAACTTACCGGTTCCGCTTATGGATGTTACGCCACGATTCATATCGTTCAAAATCGCTTCTGTTATCTTATCTGCATTTTCATCTGCGAATATGTAAAACATCTGTGCTCTGTTAAAGCCACTTGTAAGTTTATCTGTTACAATAGAACTCATGGCTATAGCCATAACGGCATATATTCCAGCACCTATATCACCATAAACCATCATCGCAAATACCACTATGGTACCGTCTATAATCATATAAAGAGAGCCGATGCTCAGTGTTTTTGCTTTCGTTATGATTATTTTTGCAAGAAGATCGGTACCTCCGGTTGACATGCGTGCCTTTATGGCAAGAGCTGAGGAAGAACCGTAAAGAATTCCGCCGAAAACTACGGCTACTATTTTATCTTCTGTTATACATGGAAGAAATGACAATAAATCCACAATGAGAGAATATACGGCTGTGGTTATAAGAGCCATGAATACATAAGTTCTGCCTTTTATTTTTATGCCCATCACAGCTATTGGAACAGTCATTGCAAGAACGCAAAGGCCTATCGGCCAGTTAAAATAATAGTTCAGCACAGTACCTATTCCTGCAAGACCTCCTGCGGCAATGTTGTTTCCGACATAAAAGAGGTTTAATGCGAGCGCATAGCCTATATCTGCGATGAGCAAAAGCAAAATTTGCTTTAATGAAACACCGGTTTTAATTGCCGGCTTGTTATCACGGCTTTTACTTCGCTTCATTGAAATCTCCTCGAACAGTAGTTATAAGACCAATATACCTTAAAGGAAGCCTTTTATAAAGTGCCAAAATGCATTTTTGGAATAGTCCAAAAATGTGCTTTTATTATTTTGGACTTTATTATAAAATAAAAAGAAAGAACGAGACCTTAGCATGATTCGAGGAGGATTTTATGAAAAAAAGTATAAATAATGATTTTTTTAAGGAGTACATCAATGTTAAGGATATGAAGCCCAACGGAAACGGACTCTTCTCCTTTGTAAGAGATGATGTAGTTATGGAAGAAGATAAGTATGTTTCTGATTTGTATCTGTTTGATATGAAGCAGAAGAAAATAAAAAAGCAGCTTACTTTTGATAAGACGGTAGGTATGCACGAATGGATAGACAGCGAAAATATAATTATTGCTAAGGCGATAGATGAAAGTGACCGGGAGGAACAGGAAAAGGGAATACCTCTTGTGGTTTTTTGCAAGCTTAATGTAAACACAGGAGAATATAAAGAACTGTTTAAAATTTATAAAGGCATATATAAGTTTTGCTGTATAGACGAGGAGCGTTTCCTGTTTTTGGCAAGTGAAAGTCCTGTTCGTGATTCTTGGCTTGAGGAAGCAGAGGGCGACTGGGACAAATATATTGAAATTTCAGAAAGAGAAAAAAGATTTTTTGTTGCCGATGAAGTCCCTTTCTGGACCAATGACGCAGGATACTGCAACAAAGAAAGAGGGAGAGTTTATTATTATGAAAACGGAGAACTTTCCTGCCTCACAGATGATGATATAAGCGTATTTGATATAAGTTCATATAAAGATGAATACGGACTGTTTTACGGCGTTGAGTCAGGCGGAATACAGAGAACCGAGGGAAAGGTTTATAAAATCGATTACAAAACCAAGAAGGTCGAGGCTATAGATGAAAGCAACAGATATATATATACCAAAGTTCAGCCGGTAGATTCGTCACATGTTATGCTTGGAAGAAATGATAGAGCATTACATGGAGAATACCAGAATGAATATATTGACATTCTTAATTTAAAAACAGGCGAGTTTACAAGAAACAACAAGAATGCAGATATTCATTTTTATGATAATGTTCTAACTGATGTTACATATCTGAGCGGATGGCTCAACAAGATTACGGTAACAGATAAGGGTATTGTGTATATAAGTACGAGAGGCGGAAGCTCCAATCTGTATTTTTCCGAGTTTGGCAATGATAATATGATTCCTCTTACAGTAGAGAACGGCAAGATATTAGATTACTTTATTGAAGGTGATAAGATATATATGTCGGCAATGAGGGGGCTTGACGGAGGAGAATTTTATATTCTGGATCCAAAGACCGGCGAAGAAGAAAGAATAAGCGAATTTAACACACGATTACAGGATGAATTTGATTTTCCTGAAATAGAAGAATGTAATTTTGTCAATTCAGATGGTATAAGTATAGACGGTTGGGTAATGAAACCCGTTAATTTTGAAAAAAATCGAAAATATCCGGCGATTCTGTTTATACACGGAGGTCCGGGTTCGGCATACGGACCTGTTGCAATGCATGAAATGTTCGTTATGTGTAAGGAGGGCTGGGGTGTTATATTCTGTAACCCAAGAGGCTCTGAGGGTAAGGGCGGAGATTTTGCCGATATAAGAACGAAATGGGGAACTGTAGATTACAGAGACTTTATGGAATTCACCGACAATGCGATAGAGAAAAATTCGTGGATAGATGAAGAAAGAATCGGTATCACGGGAGGTTCATACGGCGGTATAATAACCAACTGGATTATAGGCCATACAGACAGATATAAAGCAGCTATTTCAGACAGATGTGTATCTAATTTAATGAGTGACTTTTCCATGTCGGACATAGGCTTCCCTTGCAATAAGGATACATACGGCACAACGCCTTGGGAAAACCCTGAATTCCTTTGGGATAGTTCTTCTCTAAAATATGCTCCGTTTATAAAGACTCCGGTTCTTTTCATTCACGGAGTTGAAGATTACAGATGTACTTATGACCATGCATTGCAGCTTCACAGCGCAATAACCTATTTTGGGGGAACATCAAAAGTATTTGCAGTTAAAGGTGAAACCCATGAGCTTTGCAGAAGCGGCTCTCCACTAAACAGGGAGCGCAGAATAGTTGAAATGGTTAAATGGTTTAGAAAGTATCTATAGGAGGTCTGACATGACAATAAAGAAAGACAGCATGATATATAAGTATATTATGATATTGATTGCAACATGTACAACCGTGGTTTATTTCATACCTTACGCATGCTATGATTTTTATAATCATTTTCTTGAAACTTATAATATAACTGACGGTCAGGCAGGTGAACTGCTTTCTTTCTTCGGGATTACCGCAGTTATAGGCTATTTTATAGGCGGATGGATAGCAGACAGATTCAATCCGAAAAGCCTCGTCGTCATGTCGGCAGTCTTAACGGCAGCAGCAGGAACTGTCGTGGCTTTTTCCTCTTCATTTACGGTGCTCAAGATCATGTACTTTATTTTCGGAATAACGAGTACCTGCATGCATTGGAGCGCTTTTCTCAAGCTTATAAAAAATATCGGGAGTGATGAAGAACAGGGAAGGTTGTTCGGCTTTTACAACTTCGCTTTCGGCCTTATAGGAGTTGCCTGCACTTACCTTATATTAGGCATGATGGAAACCGCCCTTGCGAAGTATGAATTCAGAGGCGGAATGATGATATACTGTGTGATATCAATAATATTTGGAATATTAACATGGATATTTGTTCCATATGATGAAGAGAAAGCAAAGTCAAGAGAAAGTGCGGATGACAAGATTGATCTGAAGCTTGTGGGAAAGGTTTTAAAGATGCCGATAACATGGTATTTGGGTCTTTTTACACTGGGATATTTTCTTATAAGGTCAACAATTCCGTATCTTAATCCATATATGACAGATGCTTTTGGAATATCCGTGGGAGTAGCGGCTCTACTTACGAACACACTTAGAAGCGGTATGAATCTTGTGTCGGGACCGATAGGCGGATTCTTCATAGATAAGCTTAAGAGTTCCACTAAGGTGGTTATGGCAGGAAGCTTGGGAACACTTGTGTTTACAGTTGTACTCATGATGGTGCCTCAACAGCATAATATGATAACACTGCTGATGGTTACCTGTGTTATATTACTTCTGTTTTCTTATGTAAACTCAACTGCCCTTTATACTCCTGTCACAGAAGCAAAAGTGCCTTTCCGCTATGTCGGGACTGTTTTAGGCGTTGCTTCTGCCATCGGATATTCTTCGGATATATGGCTCTACAATGTATGCGGTTCATGGCTCGATGCGTTTGGAAATGCAGGATATAAATATATATGGATGCTTCAGGGTGGAGGCGCAGTTATGATGATGATAACAGGTCTTTTGATGGCAGGGCTGTACAGAAAAGCTCAAAACTCAGATGAAAAG
Source organism: uncultured Eubacteriales bacterium (assembly GCA_900542295.1). Taxonomy (GTDB): domain Bacteria; phylum Bacillota; class Clostridia; order Peptostreptococcales; family Anaerovoracaceae; genus Fimisoma. Next base: position 39,496 of record UQNJ01000015.1, read on the forward strand.
GATTGATTATGCTTGATTGCGATTGGAGATTTTAATGAAGATATCGATTAGCAGAAACAACGACACACCTCTTTATATTCAGATTAAGAATAATATAAAGGAAAAAATAATTTCAGGCAGGCTTCCGACAGGCCTTAAACTGCCGCCGGAGAGAACTGTTGCAGAAGAGATTGATGTATCAAGAAATACTGTGGTTAGGGCATATCAGGAGCTTATAGCAGAAGGGTTTGTTGTGGTGTCAAATAAGCCAAAAGGTTATTTTGTACGGGAAGTAATAAAACCGGTTTATGAAACAGTACTTCACCCTCTTGCAAATATGCGCAGATATAATTATACGGAAAAAGAAGCTCTTTTTGAAGATCTTTTTCGTCGTTCGACTGCAAGTGAATATGTATCTCTTGCAGGCATAAATGTAAATATGCCTGATCCTGACGATTTTTCTGTCAATTGCAGAGATCTTTACAGCTGTGACGAAAACGAGGCAAACAGATTGAAACGAAACATATGTAAACTGCTTGCTGCAAAGGACATATTCTTAAGCGAAAAAAACATACAGCTGGTGTCGGAAACAACGCAGGCATTAGGATATATAATGAGCCTATATCTGCGTGACGGTGACACTGTAATCGTAGAGGAACCGGTTGTGGCAGGTACTGTAAATGTTATCAGGAATAAAGGTGCCAATGTAGTTTGTGTAAAGATGAATGAAGACGGTATGGATCTTGAAGATTTGCAAAGACTTATTGAAACTTACTGCCCGCGATTTATATATACAATGCCGAACCTGCATAACCCTACAGGTATAACAATGACATTGGAAAAAAGGCTTAAGCTTCTTGAAATATGCAAGAGCAAGAATGTACCGATAATAGAAGAAAATTCTCTGGGAGATTTCAGATATGAGGGAAGCGAGCTGCCGTCGCTTTATTCCCTTGATAAAAACAGAATAGTATTATATGTAGATACTTTCAACCTCACATTTTTGCCGGGTATAAATACTGCCTTTGTAGCAGGTCCGGCAGAAACTGTTGAAATGATAGGAAGGCTCATAGTAACCGAGCAGAATACAATATACAAAATATCCCATGCGCTTTTGAACAGATTTATTGAAAGCGGACAAATGGAGAAAAGAAAAGAAAGACTTGTGGAGCATTATAAAAGACAGTTAAATATGATGTACAGCAAGCTTTTGTCTCTTAAAGAATACGGTCTGTCTTTTGAAAAACCTGAAGGAGGGCTGTATATATGGTGCAAGCTTCCCGAGGATGTCAATGAAAAAAAGCTTTTTATCACAGCGGGAGATAAAGGTCTTTTATATATGCCGGGAAGCGTGTTTTTCCCTTACGGTTACAGTGGAAGCGGATATATAAGATTGTGTTTTTCAAATGTGTCGGAAGAAGATATTGACCGAGGTATAGATATTCTAAAAGAATCTATGGAAATAAGCAGAGACTGCTTTAATAATTATAAAATAAAATCATAAGAGGTTTTGAAGATATATGAACGAGATAATTAAAAACAGAAGAGAATTTCATAAGTATGCGGAAACGAGCTGGGATGAAGTAAGAACCAGCGCAAGGATTGCACAGATTCTTGAAGGTTACGGAGTAAAGAAGCTGTTTATGGGAACAGAGGCAGTAAATAAGGATACTCTTAAATATCCCATTGAGCTTTCAGAAAAGCGGAGAGAAGATAATATTAAAAGAGCCGTTCTGCAAGGAGCATCGGAAGAATATGTCAAGAGAACCGATGGGTATCCGGGCGTTGTTGCCGTAATTGATACACAAAAGCCGGGACCGTCTTTTGCACTTAGGTTCGACATAGACTGCCTTCCCTATGAGGAGGAATGTGATATTGAAGCTTCTGCACAGAAGAATGGCTATAAGTCTGTAAACAGCGGATGTGCACATGCGTGCGGTCATGATGCGCATACGGCAATAGGTCTTGAACTTGCACGCAGAATTACAGAAAACATCGATCAGTATGCAGGCATAATAAAGATTATATTTCAGCCGGCCGAAGAAACCACACTTGGCGCAGCTTCTATAGTTGATAAAGGACATCTTGATGATATAGACTATTTTATTGCAGTTCATCTTGCATTGTCAGCGGAAAATGTACCGTTACCTTCCCATACTGTGGCATGCGGAGTAAAGGATTTTATGAGTTGCAGAGCTCTTGATGTTACTTTTCACGGCAAGGCAGCTCACCCTTGCGGAGCAGCACAAGAAGGTAAAAATGCTCTTCTGGCCGCATGCAGTGCTGCATTGAATCTTCACAGCATAGCCCATCATGAAAAAGGTCTTTGCAGAGTCAATGTAGGCAGGATAGAGGGTGGAGTATGTACGAATACTATAGCTCCCGAATGTACGATAGAGCTGGAATACAGGGGGCAGTATAAAGAGATTACCGATTATTTAACAAAAAGAGTTTTTGATATTCTTGACGGAAGTGCTCGTGCTTATGACCTTAAATACACCTATGTCGACCACGGAGAGGTACCTGCCGGTTGCAGTGACGATGAACTTATGGAGGTTGTAAAGCAGGCGGCTGAAGTTGTTCCTTGGTTTGAAAAAATATATTTTGAAGGAAATTTAGGAGGAACAGACGATGCAGCTGTTATGATGAACAAAGTTCAGGAACAGGGAGGTATGGGTGTTTATATAGGAATTGGTACAGATATAACCAATCCTCTGCATCACCCGGCATTCGATTTTGACGAAGAGTGTCTTGAGGCTGCGGTAGAGCTGCTGGAAGAGACTATCAAGATTTTGATTATGAATTGAGAGCCGGATGTAAAATATAAAATGTACAGTGCAAAAAGTAAAATGTATAAAATAAAGTGTGAAATGTATACTGTATAGTATATGTCGGTTCTTTAATATATCGATCCTTCAACAAAAATAGGGATGGCTGAAAAAGATTTCGGCCGTCCCGTTTTTCTTTTGCGAGGCTTGTTCTTCCTGATAAAAAGCCGCACAGTTGACTATAGACCACAATTCATAATTCACAATTCCTGTGATTCACAAAGTTAGGCGGTTCATACAGTTCAGCCCGGCTAAGTGTTACAGTTCACATATCTGCTTTCCATGCCTACAGTAAATTATATGATTTAATAATATAATTTCACAAAATTTACACAAAAAACTTCCAAAATGATGTTGACTTTGATACTGCCGGTGGTATAATCAATTATAGTGATTAGCACTCCAAAAGGATGAGTGCTAACAAACGAAAGCCGGTAGAAATTCTTTATGAAAAGAAAGACTTGAGCTTTAAGGAGGTGAGCCGATGGAACTGACTGAGAGAAAACTTAAAATTTTGCAGGCTATAATCAGCGATTATGTTAAAACGGCTGAACCTGTCGGCTCAAGAACAATATCAAAGAAATATGATCTGGGTGTAAGTCCTGCTACTGTCAGAAATGAGATGGCAGATTTGGAAGAGATGGGATATCTTACACATCCTCATACATCAGCAGGCAGAGTACCGTCAGATGCTGCATACAGACTTTATGTAAATGCATTGATGGAAAAAAAAGAGCTGAGCCGTGAAGAAAAGAATGTGATAGCAGAAAGGCTTCATGCAAATGTCAATGAGTTTGAAAAGACTATAGAACATGCGGCTACAGTACTTTCCGAGATAACAAACTTAACATCTTTTGCTCTCACACCGTCACAGAACGAAGATGCGCTTAAGTTTATAAATCTGCTTCCTGTAGACAAGAATACGGTAGTCATGATGATAGTTTCCGAAAGCGGCAAAATTTCCAACAGAGCCATCAATGTAAAAGTACCGTATACAGAAGAAAACTTGCAGCTTCTTGCAAAGACAATGACATATAATTATAAAGGCAGAAGCATAAGTGATGTTCTCACAAACAATATAATAGAAAGTTTTTATACTGATATAGCGGCAATGAGCGGACTTGAAAAGGATGTAATGCCCAACTTCATGAAAACTCTTGAGGATATGCTCAATGTCAACTTATATATGGAAGGTCTTACTAATATATTTGATATTCCTGAATACAACGATTTGCAGAAGGCCAAGAGCTTTATAGAAATGCTCAGTCAGAAAGAGGATTTTACAAGGAAGCTTATGGAAAGAGAAGATGGTGTAATCGTAACAATCGGTGAGGAAAATGCAGACGATATAATGAATAATTGCGCTCTTATTACTGCAAGCTATCACATAGACGGCAAATTAGTGGGAAAGATAGGCGTTATAGGGCCTACAAGAATGAGATACAGTGAAGTTACATCAATAGTTGAATATTTGACTGATAATTTGAGTAAAACATTTAAGCTCGAAAGCGGAGGTAATGAGGAAGATGAGTGACGAAGCCAAGAAGAGAGCAGAAGAAAACGAAGCTGCTGTCAACGAGAAGGAAAATATGAAAACTGAAACGGAAAACGAAGGGGAAGAGGTAAGACAGGAAACCGCAGAAGAGACGGAAAACCAAGAAGAAAAAAGCGACCCGGAAGAAGAGGCGCTTAATACGAAGTACCTTAGACTGATGGCGGATTTCCAGAATTTCAAACGCAGAACAGAAAAAGAAAAGAATGACATTTATGCATTTGCCAATGAAAAAATCATCAGCGAATTGCTTAATGTAATAGATAACTTTGAGAGAGCACTGGCCGCAGGCAATGCGGAAGACAGCTTTGTCAAAGGCATGGAATTGATTCTGAAACAGCTCCTTGATGTGCTTGCAAAAGCAGGAACAAGTGAGATTGCAGCATTGGGAGAGGATTTTGACCCTAACTTCCATAATGCGGTGATGATGGAGGACTCATCTGAGTACGAAAGCGGAAAAGTAACAGAAGTTCTTCAGAAGGGGTATATTTTAAATAACAGAGTAATAAGACCTTCGATGGTGAAGGTTGCTAACTAACAGGAGGAATGAAAAATGGCAAAAGTAATCGGTATTGACTTAGGAACAACAAACTCTTGCGTTGCAGTATTAGAAGGCGGAGAGCCTACAGTTATAGCTAATGCGGAAGGAATGAGAACTACACCGTCAGTAGTGGGATTCAAAAAAGATGGAGAAAGACTTGTGGGAGAAACTGCAAAGAGACAGGCGGTAACAAATCCTGACAGAACAATATCTTCCATAAAGAGACATATGGGCGAAAACTTCAATGTAACAATTGACGGAAAAGATTATACACCACAGGATATTTCAGCAATGATTCTTACAAAATTAAAGAACGATGCTGAAAGCTATCTTGGAGAAAAGGTATCGGAAGCAGTTATTACAGTTCCTGCTTACTTCTCAGATGCACAGAAGCAGGCTACAAAAGATGCCGGAAGAATCGCAGGACTTGATGTAAAGAGAATCATCAACGAGCCTACTGCTGCATCTCTGGCATACGGTCTTGATAAAGAAGAAGGCTCACACAAGATTTTAGTATATGACTTGGGCGGCGGTACATTCGATGTGTCTATCCTTGAATTAGGAGACGGAGTGTTTGAGGTACTGGCAACCAACGGTGATACACGCCTTGGCGGAGATGACTTTGATGAAGTTCTTTTAAACTACCTTGCAGACAATTTTGCAAAGGAACACGGAGTTGACCTCAGGGCTGACAAAATGGCTCTTCAGAGATTGAAAGAAGCCGCAGAAAAAGCAAAAAAAGAACTTTCCGGTTCACAGACTGCAAACATCAATCTGCCGTTTATCACAGTTACAGCAGACGGACCTCTTCATATGAATGAAGACCTGACAAGAGCTAAATTCGATCAGCTTACAGGACATCTGGTAGAGAGAACCATCGAACCTATGAAGAAAGCAATGGCAGACGCAGGTGTTTCCAACTCAGATATTGCTAAGGTTATCTTAGTTGGTGGTTCAACAAGAATTCCGGCTGTTCAGGAAGCAGTAAAGAAAGTTACAGGCAAGGAACCGTTTAAAGGAATCAATCCTGACGAATGTGTTGCAATCGGTGCAGCTATTCAGGCAGGCGTACTGACAGGAGAAGTTCATGATGTGCTGCTCCTTGATGTAACACCGCTTTCACTTTCCATCGAAACTTTAGGCGGCGTTGCTACAAAGCTTATAGAAAGAAACACAACTATTCCTACCAAGAAGAGCCAGATTTTCTCCACTGCTGCCGATAACCAGACAGCTGTTGACATCCATGTAATGCAGGGCGAAAGAGAAATGGCAGCCGGCAATACAACATTGGGAAGATTCCAGCTCACAGGAATAGCACCTGCTCCTCGTGGAATACCTCAGATTGAAGTTACTTTCGATATCGACGCTAACGGTATTGTAAATGTAAGCGCTAAGGATATGGGAACAGGTAAGGAACAGAGAATTACAATTACTTCTTCAACAAACCTTTCAGAAGATGAAATTAACAAGAAAGTTAAGGAAGCTGAACAGTATGCAGAAGAAGATAAGAAGAGAAAAGAAGAAGTAGAAATCAGAAACAGAGCAGAATCTCTTGTATATGAAACTGAAAAATCCGTAAAGGATCTTGGAGACAAGCTGACTGAAGAAGAAAAGACAGAAATCAATGATGCAAAAGATCAGCTTCAGGCAGTATTAAACAACGGAACAGTAGACCAGATTAAGGAAAAGACAGAAGCTCTGACTGAAAAATTCCACATAATTTCCACTAAGTTATATCAGCAGGCTCAGGCAGCAGGTGCAGACCCTGCGGCAGCAGCAGGTGCGGCAGGTGCAGGCTTTAACCCTAACCAGGGAGGAGAAGCTCAGGCAGGTCCGGCTGACGACAATGTGGTAGACGCTGACTACGAGGTAGTTGACGACGACAAATAGTAGTGATATTAAAAAATCCTCTGTGACTTTGCCTGTCAGGTTGAGTCACAGAAGGATTTTCTTGTGTCCGCGGAGGACAGTAATGCTCCCGGATAGATAATTGTTAAATTACATCTGAGACGGTTCAGATGCACATTCAGAGGTTTTAATATGGCAGAAAAACGAGATTATTATGAAGTGCTTGGTTTGAAAAAGGGAGCAAGCGAGGATGAGATTAAAAAAGCTTTTAGAAAAATGGCTATGAAATATCATCCAGACAAAAATCCCGGAGACAAGACAGCAGAAGAAAAATTTAAAGAAGTAAACGAAGCATACAGCATCCTGTCTGACCCGGAAAAGAAGAGCAAGTACGACAGATTCGGCCATGCAGGTGTAGACCCTAACGCAGGTTTTGGCGGCGGCGGCTTTGGCGGCGGCTTCGGCGGCTTTGACGATATCTTCGATATGTTCGGCGGAATGTTCGGCGGCGGCTTCGGCGGCGGTCAGCAGAAAAGAGCCAACCAGCCTAAAAAGGGAAGAGACTTGCAGAAGGCTATAACAATCACCTTTGAAGAAGCAGCATTCGGAACAAAGAAAGAAGTACAGATAAATAAATATGTGAAGTGTACCACCTGTAACGGTGAGGGCAATAAGCCGGGGACAGAGAAAAAAACTTGTCCTAAATGCGGCGGCAGCGGTCAGATTTCTCAGACTCAGAGGACTCCGTTCGGTCCGTTCCAGAGCGTTACAACATGTGACCAATGCGGCGGCAGCGGTAAGATAATAGAAGAGCCATGCCCTGATTGCAAAGGCGCAGGCAAGGTGCGCAAAACAGTCAAGTTATCTATAGATATACCGGCAGGTGTTGATAATGAAAGTGTAATCCCTATAAGAGGTCAGGGAGAGCCGGGAATCAACGGCGGTCCTACAGGCGACCTTTATATAGTTATTACAGTAAAGCCTCATAAAATGTTTACAAGAAGAGGCGACGATCTGTATCTTGAAATGCCGATAAGCTTTGAGCAGGCAGCTCTTGGTTCTGAACTTGTTGTTCCTACTTTAGAGGGAAAGGTTTCCTACAAAATACCGGCAGGAACACAGCCGGGTACGGTGTTCAGGCTGAAAGAGAAAGGCGTTAAGAAGCTTCGCCGTGAAGCAAAGGGCGATTTGTATGTGAAAGTAAATCTGGAAGTGCCTACTAAGCTTAATAACAAGCAAAAGAAAGCCATCACCGAGATGGGAAAAGTGGTCAATGAGGATTGCTACCAGAAAAAAGGCGGATTTGCAGAAAAATTAAAAGAAATGTTTAAATAGCAAGAATATATTAAATGGCGGATGAACTTCTTCCTGACAGAGGTTTATCCGTTTTTTGTTTATGGAGATAATTCGAATTCGGTCAGAAATTTCAATAGTTTTTATATGAGCTTGATTTTTTTCAAACATGAGATATAGTGAGATTTTATTTTTAACTAAGAAATATGTTGCCACTGTTAATAAAATGTGATATTTTTTAGACAAGGGAGAATTAGATAATATTTATTAGAGCGTTTTATATACGTATTTTGTCTAATTAACTGAAAAGAAAAGACATATATTGAGACGGATAAATAGCGTATGGGGGCTAATAAATGTTGCCTATACGCTTTTGTTGTATTTTTTAATATTAAGGTAATGATAAAAAAGGAGGGGGAAGTAGTAAATACCTTAAATAAACGAGCATAAAAGAATTAAAGGGATTAAAATGAGAAGAATTATGAGGAACACTATATGTTTTATATTAGTGATTAGTATGGTGATTGGAATGACATCCACATAATTTGCTAACATGAAAAATATGGTAGGTGATGAAAATAATAGTAGATTTTTGAAATTAGAGGAGGAATATGATAAAATTTATATTCAAAACAATGATATAATGGTGTCCGCTTTTAAAAACAAAGGAAAAATTTCCGTTACTACTGCGAGCACGCCTGAAATTTCAGCAAGTTTAGTTTGCAGTGAGCCGATGAAATGTTATTTATCTAAAGATAGTATAGCTTTATATAGTACTGCATCAGGTAATTATGAAATGACTGTGCAAGTTGGACAGAATATTTCTGACGATATCGAGTTGAATGAACTTAAAACATTAATGACTATAAATAATAGAGCTGCTCCAATAAAATACACATTCTTATATGAATTACCTAAAGGATATGCAATGATGAATATTGAGGAGTATTTAGAAGAATATGGAAATGTTCAAGAGAAAATAGAGTTCGGAGACATAAGAAATGTTGTTGTGATTATTGATGAAAATAAAAATATTGTATATACAGTAGATGATATGAATGCAGTGGATGCTTCGGGCAATGTAGTTGATACATATTATATGTTGGAAGATAACAAACTTACTCAAATCGTTAAGTTTAGTGATGATACAAAATTTCCAGTTGTTCTTCAAAATTCTACACATCCAGACTATGATAAAACAAAATATCTTAATAAAAGCGAGGTAAAAGAGGTCAGGGATAGATATTCAGGCAGTTCAATATTTATGATTGCTAGCGCTTTCGTTGCCTTGGGAGTTGGCATATTAATAATCCAGCAGGTATTGCATATACAATAATTTCAACAGTAATTGGAGCATATGATCATTATTCATATAAAACATGGGATGAATTTTATGTCACAATGGTTAATAATCCAAGGTATAAATATTTAAGAACAATAACGCATTATCATTATCATCCGGGAAAAAGAACTTATTATCCGGCCGGCTTGCAAATATGCATTCGTAAAGGAATAAGTCATGGGGGGGAGAAGGATGAAGATGAAAAAACAAAATGTCATTATAAAGGGATGCTGTGCTTTCGCTGTGGTAGCATTTCCACTTATCTTCGCCATGTACAGAGTTGATGGGGAAGTCGATTATACCAAGGGGTATGCTGTAATAATTACAGCGGCTCTTCTCGTTAGCATTGCTCAGGGTGGAGTATATATGTGGTATGAAAGACGAAAAAGCCAAATTACTCAAGGCGAAAAGGAAACTTCTGAAAAGACTTTGATAAGGATATTCTCTGCTGTGCTTGAGCTATGGACACTTATACTTACCGGAGTATTGATGTCGTCAGTATTATATATAATAGGCTGGAATGAAAATTTGCCTTATAAGATATGGGCGGCGGCAGTGATAGCCGGATTGGTTTTGAGTACAGCGGCAATAGGCATCATAAGCATTAAGAAGCACAGAAAAGAATATAAACAGTAATCAACTGAAAACTGAAAAGAGGCGGCGAAAGTCGTCTCTTTTTACATCTGATGAAAGGACATTTGTAAAAAGATATCGACCATTTTAGCACTTAAACCAAAAAACCCTTGACTATATGACAAGTATATAATTAAAATTTATATATAAAACGAAAACGGAGGTAACAAAATGCTTGTTATAGGATATCCCAAGTGTACTACAGTAAAGAAAGCCAAAAAATGGCTTGATGAAAACGGTTATACATATGAAGAAAGAAATATAAAAGAACAGCCGCCTACTTATGAGGAACTTAAAGAATGGCATAAACTAAGCGGTCTTCCCATCAAAAAATTGTTTAATACCAGCGGCATGGTATATAAATCACTGAACCTTAAGGACAAGCTTCTCGATATGACTGAGGATGAGCAGCTAAGGCTTCTTTCAACAGACGGAATGCTTGTAAAAAGACCGGTTATAATCGACGGCGACAAAGTATGGTTCGGATTTAAAGGAACTCTTTAGGAGAAAAAATATGAAAGTAATTGATCTCACACACAAAATCTCCGAAAATATGCCTGTATATCCGGGAACAGAGGGGCCTAAGCTTAAAACCGTCAACACATATGAAAAAGACGGATTTAAGGAGACATTGATGACAATGTACAGTCATACAGGTACTCATATGGATCCGCCGGCGCATCTTTATGACGGAGGAACCACCCTTGACCGATTTGACATCTCACATTTTGCAGGCAATGCCTTGACCGTGGATTGTCGTATGCTTTCGGCAGGCGACAGAATAACCTTGGATATGATAGACAAAGATAAGGCAGAAGAAGCCGATTATCTTCTTTTCAACACGGGCTGGAGCAGGTACTGGGGGAAAGAAGAATATTTCGGAGAATATCCTTATGTAACCGATGAAGTAATTGATTACATAAGAGAAAGCAATAAAAAAGGCATAGGCCTTGATACCATAGGCCTTGACCCCATAGCAGATATAAACCTTACGCTGCACAAAAGGCTTTTTGAAAATCATGATGTGGTGGTTATAGAAAATCTGACCAATCTAAATGCACTAACCGGTAAATTATGCACATTCTTGTGCCTGCCCTTGAAATATGAAAACGCTGACGGTTCGCCTATAAGAGCCATAGCAATAACAAAATGAGGTATTGGAAATGAGATATATACAAGTTGAGACAGAACTCAAAAATACAGACATAGAGCCTATGACGGGACTTCTTTTGACCATGGGAATATCAGAGACCGTAGTGGAAGATCCTGATGATCTTAAAGGAATAATCGAAAAAAAAGAAGGATATGAGTGGGATTATATAGATTCTAAAGTTATGGAAACTCAGGATATGAACCCTAAGCTTACATTCTATTTGGGAGAGGAAGAGATGAGCCGTGCCAAGGAGTTGGCATCGAAAATAAAAGAAGAATTTCCTCAAAGCAAGGTCACGGTTTCGGTGGAGGATGATTCTCAGTGGAAAGATAAGTGGAAAGAGTTTTTTAAACCTGCCCATATAACCGACACCCTTATTGTCAAGCCTACATGGGAAAATTATCATAAAGCCGCAGGGGAAAAGGTAATAGAGATAGATCCCGGTATGGCTTTCGGAACAGGAACTCACGAAACTACTTCCCTTTGTCTTAAGCTTATGGAAAAATATATGAAAAAAGGCGATGAGGTTCTGGATGTGGGCTGCGGCTCAGGAATTTTGTCTATAGGAGCGGCGCTTCTGGAAGCCGGCAAAATCATGGCTATAGATATAGACCCTGAGGCGGTAAAAGTTTCAAAGGAAAATTCAGCTCTTAATAATTGTGAGAATAAGATAGAAGTACGCTGCGGCAATCTGGTGGACGGAATAGATTTTAAGGCAGATATAGTCGTTGCAAACTTGATGGCTGATCTTGTAATGCTCCTGAGCAGCCATGTAATGCCGCATATCAAGAAAGACGGCATATATATTTCGTCGGGAATCTTGGTGGAGAAAGAAGAGACAGTGTGCGATGCCATAAGAGACGGCGGCTTCGATATAATTGAAATAAGAGAAGACGGAATGTGGTGCGCCATAGCGGCAACTCCAAGGAGGGAGCATGAGTAGATTTTTTGTAAATCCGGAAGATATAGCAGAAAAATACATTTATCTGTCAGACAAGACAGACCTTCACCATATGAAGAAAGTTTTAAGGCTCAGAGTGGGAGATGAAGTTGATATTTCCGACGGGGAAGCTTGGGAGTATCGTACAAAAATCGAGGAAATAGGTGATGACGAGGCGGTACTTCTCATAGAGGATAAGCAGAAATTTGCAAGAGAGCCGGAGCTTATTGTGACACTGTATCAGGGAATTCCAAAAGGCAGTAAAATGGAGGAAATAATTCAAAAGTCTGTCGAACTTGGAGTTCATGACATAGTGCCTGTTTTCATGGAGAGGACTGTCGTAGTGGACAAGGGGAATATGGACAAAAAAGTCCAACGCTGGCAGAAGATAGCCGATGAGGCTGTTAAACAGTGTAAGCGTGGAATAATTCCAGAGGTGAAAAAGCCTGTTAAATTTGCAGAAGCAGTTTGCCGTATGGATGAGCATGACTTGGTTGTATTTCCTTATGAAAATGAAGATGGAAGAACCATCAAAGACTGCTTGCAGGCTTGTTTTGAGAAAAAACCCAAAACTGTCGCAGTAATCATAGGCCCTGAGGGCGGATTTGCAGATAGTGAGGCAAAAGAATTGAAACAGGCAGGAGCAGACACAGTCAGTCTGGGGAAAACTATTTTGAGAACAGAAACTGCCGGCCCGGCGGCAATAGCAATGATAATGTATCAGTTGGAGCTGTAAGAAACAATATTTAGAAATATGAACCCCCTTATCGGATATGCGGTAAGGGGGTTCATAGAATAGTCTAAAAGACTTTCAGGCATATTTATTTTACTTTTCTTTCTGTGACTGCAAGATTTTGCGATAAGTGCTGCATCCGAATATGATGCCCACAACAAGAACTCCTGCTATGCTTACATTTCTGACGATTTTGGAAACATCTACGGAAACTGTTATGTCTGCTGTTTTTTCGCTTTTATTCGGTAAATTCATTTTCTTCACCCCCTCGGTTAAGGACATTTTACCAGATAATTTTATTCATGTCAAAATCAGGAGTACGAAGAAACCTTTTTAGGCCGAAGAGGTCATCAGGAAAGCCTTTTCTGACTTTGTTCATCTTCTGGTAACTGGTAAGAGTTATCTTAAATCCCATTTCTTTAAGAATCTCATCGGCGCTTTTGTCTCTTGGATATTCTCCGAAAGGCCAAGCAAATACAACGGGTGCAGAACCGGCAGCGGCTGAGACCCTGTCTTGCGTTTTAGACAAATCCTCTTTCAGTGTGCGAGCATAATCTTCAAAAGATTCACCCTCTTTGTTCATAGCGCCTTTTCTGCCGTTATCCGTTGAATGAAGGTCATATGTATGGTTGCCTATCTCTATAGCTCCGGAAGATTGCATGAGGGCTATTTCTCCCCATGAAAGATTGGAGTTGAATTTATCCCTGTATATATCATCAGAAGAAATATCGCTTTGTGAACCGATTACAGAAATTACGGCTTTCATATGGTATTTTTGCAAAAGAGGATAGGCAAGAGAGTAATTGTTGGCATATCCGTCATCAAAGGTGATAAGAACAGGCTTTGAGGGTAGCGCTGCCCCGGAATATACATAATTTATCAGTTGATTTGCCGTAATTGATGTGAAACCGTTATCGCCAAGCCATTTTAAATCGGATTCAAACATTTCAGTACTTATATTGTATTCATTTATACGGTCGGGGCTGTCGGTAATGCCGTGGTACATAAGGACAGGAAGATTGACAGACTCCCTAACATCCGGTATGAGAACAGGGGAGTTTTCTGATGCAGGCGAGGCAGTACTAAATAAAAAGCAGGCGCTGACGGTAAGTGCGGATAAAAAAAGAAACATTATTAAACAAAATTTTTTCATGGAAACCTCCTTATAAACATTTTATTTGTAAAGAAGGTGGGATATGTTATAATAACATCATATCATTATCGAAAAGTAAAGCTAAAAGGAAATATTATGAAAGCAGCATTTCACACACTTGGATGTAAGGTCAATCAGTATGAGACGGAAGCGATGAAAGAGCAGTTCAAAGCTTTCGGAGCCGAAATCGCAGATGAAAATGATTTTGCCGATGTGTATATAATAAATACATGTACAGTAACGAATATTGCCGACAGAAAGTCAAGACAATACATAAGAAGAATGAAAAAGAAAAATCCAGATGCGGTAATAGCCGTTACCGGATGCTATGCACAGGTTAAACCGGAAGAAATAATGGCGCTGCCCGAAGTGGATATAGTTGCAGGGACAGGCGAAAAAAACAATATTATAGATTATGTAAGACGGTTTATGGAGGAAAAGAAACCGCAGACTCATATAAAAAGATATGAAGAATTATGCGAGTATCAGGACAGGGGTATAATAACCTCAATGGAGTCAAGGACGAGAGCATATATAAAGGTACAGGAGGGATGCAACAGGTTTTGTGCATATTGTCTCATACCTTTTGCAAGAGGTATGGTCAGAAGCAGAGACCCTCGTGAAATTGTAAAAGAGGCAAAGGCTCTTATTGATAAGGGATTTAAAGAGCTTATCCTTACCGGAATCAATACGGCCCTTTACGGTACGGAAGATGGATTCAAAGATAAATTTCCTATGTGGGTTTCAGATGAAAAGAACGGCATGGAATCACTTATTTCCGCAATAGACGGACTTCCCGGAGAATTCAGAATAAGATTGAGCTCTCTTGAGCCGGCGGTAGTAAATGCTGATTATGTCAAAAGACTTTTAAAATACGAAAGGCTGTGCCACCATTTGCATCTTTCAGCCCAGAGCGGCAGTGATAATGTGCTTTCTATGATGAACCGCCCGTACAACAGGAAAGATTATCTTGACATAGTAGAGGTGCTCCGAAAGTCCGATGAACTTTACGGAATAAGTACCGATATTATTGTAGGGTTTCCCGGAGAAACAGAGCAGGATTTTGGTGACAGCAAAAAATTGATTGAAGAAGCGGGATTTTGCAAAGTACACCCATTTAAGTATTCAAAGAGAGACAGGACTGCGGCAGCTCTGATGGAAAATCAGATTCCTCCTGAGATAAAAAACAGACGAATGGATGAGATTTCTTCAGCATCGGAAAAAGCTGTGTCGAGTTTTCTGACCAAGTGTATCGGCGATAGACGAATCGTACTGTTTGAAGAACAAGAGGGCCCTTATGTAACGGGGTATACCGACAACTACATCAAAGTTTATGTCAAGGGCAATGAACTTAATTGTTTTAAAGAAGTAAAACTTCTTGAAATATATAAAGACGGAATGAAAGGAGAAATATAATGGCAGATTGTATTTTTTGTATGATTGCAAATCATGAAATACCATCGAATGTGGTATATGAGGATGATAAGCTCATTTGTTTTCATGACCTTGAGCCACAGGCTCCTGTACATGTTCTGGTGATTCCAAAAAAACATATAGAGTCGCTTGATGATGTAAAGGAAGAAGATAAAGAACTGATGGGACATATTATGGTTACTATCAAAAAAATTGCGGCAGAGCTTGAACTTGAAAACGGCTACAGAGTTGTAAGCAATAACGGTGAGGATGCTTTCCAGACTGTAAAACACCTGCATTTTCATATTCTTGGAAAAAGAAAACTTACATGGCCTCCGGGCTGATAAAAATGAAGATTTCATTTTTTCACTGATAATAAGATTTTAATTATAAGAAGCTGAGCTTTCGTCATTTAAGATAGCAAACAATTTAACAAGGTGTTATTGACAAAAAAAGTTTAACGTGATATACTGCAAAAAGAATTATATAATTATTAAACAAGTTAATAACATGAATCTCAAGTGTATTATACTTAATATAGGAAATCGGTCAAAGTCCGATACGGTACCGCCACTGTAGGTGAGGAGCTGCTTCGATAGACCACTGAATAAGTATTTATTGCATGGTTGCAATGATAAATTTTCGGGAAGGCAGAAGTAAGCGCTGATGCACGAGTCAGGAGACTTGCTTGGGGATTTTCATCAGTGAGCGAGTACTCAGATAGATGTGTTGTATAAATGTAATTAAAACGGATCATTTTTTTTGATTCGTTTTTTTTGTTATAAAGCCATAATCTTTGAAAGGAACTTTTACATATGAATGAGAGAATACTGCATATAAAAAGAGAAATATGCAAAGCAATTATAGGAAAAGACGATGCTGTTGAAAAGGTGCTTACGGCAATCATTGCAGGTGGACACATACTTTTGGAAGATATTCCCGGCGTAGGTAAAACCACTTTGGCCCTTGCATTCAGCAAAACGATGGGGTTGGAGTTTAAAAGAATGCAATTTACACCTGATGTTGTTCCATCTGATATAACCGGATTTACTATATATAACGAAGAAAAAAGAGCATTTGAATATAAAGAAGGAGCAGTTATATGTAACTTTTTTTTGGCAGATGAAATAAATAGAACCTCTAGCAAAACACAATCATCACTTCTGGAAGTTATGCAGGAGGGGAAAGTTACCGTAGATGGAGAAGAACACTTTGTACCGCAGCCTTTTATCGTTATGGCTACACAGAACCCGCTGGGAACAGCCGGAACTCAAATGCTTCCCGAAGCTCAGTTGGATAGATTTATGATTAGGCTCTCTATGGGATATCCGGATCTGGATGCACAAATAAAGTTGATGAAAGACAGATCGGAAAAAGAACCTTTGAACCATATACAAACTATTGCAGACGGAGGAATGCTTGTAGAAATGAAAAACGAGGCAAAATCCATATTCATGGACGATAAAATATATAGATACATAGCCACACTTTCGGAAAGCACAAGAGATAATGAGTTTATTAAACTGGGAATAAGCCCAAGGGGTGCTTTGGCAATGTGTTCAATGGCAAAAGCTGCAGCATTTGTTAAGGGTAGAGATTATGTTGTACCTGAAGATGTGCTGGAAAATATAAATTGCACATGGGGTCATCGTATAATATTAAATTCAAAAGCATATTCTGAAAAACTCACTGAAGATTTGATATTGTCAGAAATTACCGCAAATAATAAAGCCCTGAAGATTTAACTGAAAGCGAGAATAGAATTGAAGAAAGAATTGAAAATTTTTCTGGCAATTTTGGTAAGCAATATTATATTATATTTATTCACTGAAAACGACTTTGCGATATTTTTAGTAATTATCTCTGTAGTATATATGGTTTTATCTTTTATATCCATTACAGCATTAAATAAAAAGGTAACTATAGATATGGAAGAATATGAGGATTCAAAGGAAAACGGTGAGAAGATATTTATATCTGCAAAGAATAATTCTTACATGCCGATTCTTAGATGTGAAGTTAAAATATTTTTTAAAAATTTACTTACCGAAGAATTGGTAGAGCGGGTTGTCGATACTTCCCTTAATCCTCGGGGGAAGAAAATGGTAGATGTCAAAGCGCCTAAGATGCGATGCGGTCTGATAAAAGCGGCAATATCGCAGATTTTCGTTAAAGACACTTTAGGCTTGTTTGAGAAGCGGTGGATAACGGATAATAATGTAGAGTACATTATTGCTCCTAAAATAGTAAAACTTAATATGGCTGATGAAGAATTGAGTCAATTTGACATGGAAAGTTATAAATATTCTTTTGTTAAAAAGGGAGAAGATTTGAGCGAAATATTTGGCGTCAAGGAATATACCCCCGGAGACAGTATAAGGGGTATACACTGGAAACTCTCGGGAAAGTTTGGTCATACTATGGTGAAAATTCCAAGCTTTCCTATAGAAAGCAGTTTTATGATAATTTTAGATAAACGATTTGATGGAAAGAACTTTGATTTGATTGAAAAAACTACGGAACTTTTTCTTTCGTTATCATATACTCTCGTCAATAAAGGCTATGCTTATTCTATGGGATGGTATGATTATTCTTTGGAAAAATTTGTATACAAGAAGATCAGTAATAATGAGGATTTTTCAAAAACCGTAATCGACCTTCTTTCAACACCTTTTAGAAAAGATTCCGGCTCGGTGGCAGAGTATTTTTTAAACTCCTATACAGAGGAAAATTTCACATCATACATATATGTAACAAACAGCGATATTGCAGAAAAGGAAGTTGAACAGCTTAGAGAATATGGGGAAGTTAAAATTTATAAACCAAATGATTTCATATAATAAATCCGAAATTTTTAAAAAAGTATCCGTTTCATTCATAGTGGTAATAGGACTTTTGATGTGTGTGATAGATACATTCAAATTGAACTACGAACTAAGGGATGCGTTTGGTGGAACAATAGGCAGTGGATTGATTTATGTATGGAATGCAATTGCAAAAGTTTTAGGGAGCAGCGATTATATAATAGTCCCGCAGTACAATGGAGCGGCAGAATCATGCGGCTTGTTTATGACAGTAACAGCAATCGTCTTGACTGCTTGTGTATATTTTTTCATATCAAATAAAAAGCTGTGGCCGCTATGGATATTGGTACTGCCTATAGTATATTTGAACCTTATTCACGGGCTGCAATTGGGAGTCGTTTCAATAGCTGTTTTGATGACAGGAATATTATTAGCGGTTTTAGTTATTAAAATAAAGAATAGCGTTAATTTTGCAAATATTACATTTATTATTTTGGTTACACTGATATCTGCGAGCATATTAGGTATTCCTAAAATCCAAAATATTCTGAATGATTCGGAAACCGTGCAAAATGTAAGAGATTATACGGCAGACATATTGCATGATATATATTATGGAGAAAATCCATTGGAATCAGGAAATCTGACCTTAGATACGAGACCTGAAATAAAAGGGGTTGCATTGGAGATAACTATGTCCGACCCACATTCAACATACCTTCGAGGCTTTGTGGGCGACATATACAAAGGAGATTGTTGGGAACGATTATCAAATGGAACTTACTATGCTTCCAAGGATTTAATCTCACAGATTGAAAACGTGGGATTCAACGCAATGGGACAGATAGGATATGCACGCGATTTAGCAAGGCTGTCGGAAAATGCGAAAGAAACACAGGAACATATGAAGATAAAGGTAGTAGAAGCGGATACTTCATATGCATACATACCTTATGAAATAAAAAATGAAATAGAGAACAGCAGAAGTATCGGCGGAAGTTTTGTTATACCCGGAAAATTCAAAAGGCTAAATGAGTATTCATACTATCTGGGAGAAAATCCGGTTAAAGATTGGACCGAAACTGCTGCAGTTATTTTTACTGATGAAGATGTTGCAAATCGACAAGAAACAAAGCAGTATATGATTGCAGAGAGTCATTACAATCAATATATATATCAAAATTTCAAATATATATCGCCTGATGACAGAAAGCTTATTGGGGATTTTGTGGGAACTGCAGGCGATCAGACAAAAGGACATTTGGATTACAAAGAAACTATAGAAAATATAAAAAAATATCTTGAAGAAAATTTTGTTTATACAGAAAGCGTTGAAAAGATCAAACACGGAGAATCCGCACTGGAAAGCTTTTTCATTTCAGGTAAAGGCTACGATGTGCATTTCGCCACTGCGGCAGTAATGCTTTTCAGATATTATGGTATACCGGCAAGGTATGTGGAGGGATATCTTGTGACGCCGGAGGACGCATCCATGATGCAGAAAAATGTTGCATATGAACTTCCAAGAGAAAACGCACACGCATGGGCTGAGATTTATATTGACGGAATAGGATTCGTGCCTATAGAAGTATCGCCAAAATATAAAAATATAATGGAAGAAGCCGATATGGAGATAGGAATTTCAAACGAAAGTCTTGTACGAAATTTTGCCGAAGAAATAAACGATAGTGCAAAGGAAAATAATCTGAGCAGCGGCGATGATGATTTTCATGATATGAATATTATTACTATTATTTTCACTATTATAGCGGCGGTATTATTGCTGCTATTAGCGGCTGTATTGGTAAAAATGTTGGCCCTTAGTATTGCAGAGCTCATTAAAAGACGTAGGCTTTTTATGAGATCTGATCCCAAACGAGCAATAAGCGCAATATACGGCTTCATGGAAGAAAAAAACTATCCTATGCTTGCAGAGAGTAGAGCCCTCGGCAATAAGGCAGCCTATAGTATTTATCCAATGGAAGAGAATGATAGAAAAATAATGCTTGGTTATTTAAAAAAGGCTAAGAAAGAGAAACATAGAAATGAATACAAGAACAAGTATAGAAAAGAAAAACATTAAAGTTATATCGCTTATTTTAATAATTGCAATGTTGATAGCATTGGTAACAAGCTGCGGGGCAAAAAGCACAAAGAACTCTGTAGTTGATACTAATATAGAAAAAACAGTAAATTTCATATCGAATAATGTGACCAATCCTACAATTGCTTCAGTAGGTGGCGAATGGAGTGTAAAGGGATTAGCTGAAAGCGGCATATTTGAAAATTCGGATTATTTTGACGGCTACTACGATAATGTAACAGAAATTGTGAAAAATGAAAAAGGTATATTACATGAAAATTACTATACTGAATATGCAAGGGTAATCATAGGCATTTGTGCGATAGGAAAAAATCCATGCGATGTTGCAGGCTATGATCTTACTGTATTTCTTGATGATTATGAAATAATAACAAATCAGGGACCTAATGCAGCATCATATGCCTTAGCAGCCGCAAATTGTGCGGGAGTTGTATTGGATAATCAAGATGAATATATATCATACATTATTGAAGAAATCGATAACGGGGCAGTTAGAAATGATCAATACTATTGCGACTATATTTCTATGGCATTATTGGGATTGTCCTTTTACACAGATAGAGAGGATATAAGAGTTAAAATAGATGAATACATAGAACTGTTAGCCGATATGCAGTTGGATGACGGAGGGTTTGGAAGCTGTGAATCAGACGCAGAAGCAATAGTTGCATTATGCCAAAATGGTATAGATTTGACAAATGACAACAGATTCATAAAAAAAGACAAAAATTTGCTTGATACATTGCTTGATTATTCTATGGATGACGGCAGTTTTTGCCATGTGACAGAAAACAAACAGACTGATTTTATGGCTACAGAAAAAGCATTGATTGCTATGGATGCAATCAAGCTTCAACAGAAAGGAAAGAAGCTGTATTAGATATGAGAATCAAAGAAAGGATAAGAGATAATAAACGACTTCTTGCCGTGTTCATAATAATAGCCTTTATATTAGGGTGTGCTGCTTTCTACTTGACCTCACACGATTTGTTGGATAATGGAGATTACCTGTCAGAGATGAATGAAAATCGTTCACGAATATTGGTAACCGGTTTAAATTATTCGTTAAATGATGAACAGGAGCAAAACTATCTTCAAGAAGAACAAAAAAAAGAAGAAGCAGAAGTGCAGCAGTTTCAGCAAGAAATACAGCAAACAGATAATGGCGAGAAGAATTCATCATCGAATGCAGACGATATCAAAGACGAAAACGGCAATCATAATGGGGCCGGAGGAGAAGATGAAGGTTCCGTAAATGGCGATGGAGGCCAAGGTGAAAATGGTGAAGGTGATAATGTCGGCGGCGAGGATGAAGAATCAAAACTCCCGGCTATTAAATCAAGTTTATCCGGAATAACAACTGTGGAAGGCAATTTTTTGACATTTAGCGTTGAAGCAGTTAGCTATAAAAAAGTAAAAATAAAGTCCTTTAATTTAAAAGTTACAGCCAATGGCAGCAGGTTATCCAGCTCAGGAACAGACAAAAATGGTGTGGTAACATACAGAGCAGATGGAGTGTTGGTAGACGGTGTTAACGAAATATCAGTGACAGCGACAGATGAGGAAGGATATACAGCTACAAAAACATATGTATTTAATGTAGATTTAAATGGCGAGCGACCTGAGGGCGGTACGGTAAAACTGGTAATTGACGCACCATCTATAGGGCTTGGAACCATGTATAAAGTAGAGGCACCTTTTTATGAGGGTGAAAATGCAGCAAGTTTTATTGACAGAAATCTAAAAAGAGCAGGATTTGCACCGCAAACTACCGGGACTATAGCAATGGGATATTATGTAGCCAGGCTAAACAAACCGGGGATTTCAAAAGGTTGGGAAATAAATGCGGCTGTTAAAAAAAGACTTGATGAAATCAACGCTGATGAAAACGGACCTCCTATAAGTGAAAACACATTGGGAGAGCAAGATTTTTACAAGTATTCCGGGTGGGTATATGCCGTAAACGGTGTATATCCGGATGGCATGGCTACCTTTAATTTGTTTGATGGGGATGAAATAAGATTATCATTTACATTGTGGATGGGATATGAATACGATGGAACATGGCCCGAATGCAATTTGTAATCGGGGCAGTTCATAGATAAAAGCTTTATATAATTCAAAGTAGAAAGAGAGGTTAAAATGAAAAAGAAAGGAAAAGTTGTTAAGAAGATTCTTTCTCTTGCAATAGTTCTTTCCATGTTGCTGAGTACAATGTCGGCTACTGCCTTTGCCTTTGGCACTATGCCGAGTGACCCTCATGGAGTTGACATGGAATGGTATAACTTGAGAAATAATCAAGAAAACAATGGCGTAACCGAAAGAGAAACTCCTATTGATGACCGTACGGCATCGCTGAAATGGGGAGTAAAATACGGTAGCGGATGGGGAGCTGCCCCAACTCCGCCATTAATCTTGAACAGTAAAATATATATTGCTCAAGGTAATAAAATACACGAATTGAATAAGGAAACCGGTGAACTTATTCGTTCAAGTGATGAAATGGTGGGCAATGTAGGATATGCGATGAATCCCATAATATACGCAGATGGAATGCTGTATGTACAAATGCCTAATGGTGTCATACAAGCGGTAGATTTCGATACGCTTAAGTGTGTATGGCATTCACAAAAATTAGGAGGTCAGACAGTTTCTCCTATAAGCTACACAACAACAGAAAGCGGTAAAGGGTATGTTTATACCGGAACATGGGCAGGAGAGAATAGAGACGGTGTATTTTTTGCTGTATCGACAGACATAGACGAGGGGAAAATTTCAGATGGGAATGGTAAAGGCGGTTTTGAAAAAGCAGTTACTTGGCAGTTTCAACCATCAGGCTCATCTATAGATAAGAATCCCGAAATTAAATACGATCCGGACCTTCATGTCACATTAGCAGATGATGGCAATGTTGCGAAAAGAGGCTTTTATTGGGCAGGTGCATATGCCTGCGAAAAGTTTATAGCAGTAGGAAGTGATGATGGTACCAGAGAAGGTAATTACACAGCTAATGGTGTTTTCTATACACTTAATCCTGAAACGGGTGACATAATAGACAAAGTATCAGGTATAAAGGGTGACATAAGAACTTCCATTACATATGATAATGGCAGACTTTACTTCTGCACTAAAGGCGGAAAAGTATGCAGAGTAGATGTAGATAATGAAGGAAATCTGTCAAATTACAAGGAGCTTCAGTTAGAAGATAGTGTTAATGGTGGAAATCGTATGATTACATCGACGCCGTTAGTATATGAAGGCAAAATATATATGGGTGCAAGCGGAACCGGAGGTCAGTTTGACGCTGACGGAGGACATGTGTTTGCTGTAATTGATGATACTAAAGATGATTTGGAACTCATGTATGAAATCCCTATTGCTGGATATCCTCAGGCAGCAGCACTTTTGACTACTGCTTATAAAGATATAGATTATGACGGAAAAGACGGCGCTGATGGTAGAGTATATATATATTTTACATATAACGCAAATCCGGGCGGCATATATTATATATACGACACTCCTGAAGCCACCTCAGCTCTTACACAGGGTAAAGAACTTTTTGTACCGGATAAATCTATGCAGCAATACTGTATAAGTACCATATGTGCAGATAGAGACGGAACACTGTACTACAAGAATGATAGCTGCCATGTGATGGCTGTAGAAAACAATAATGCATATGTCAAGGATATTAAAATCACGGACAATAACGGAACTGCGGGCATGTGGAATGAGTCGTTTGATCAGAAAAAGTTAAATTATGATGTCAAGCTGCCGGTAAATTCCACTTCAATAGAATTAGAACTTACAGTGCCTGATAATATTTCAGCAACAGTTAATGGTCTTGATTACACCGAGGGCATGAAAATCGATTTAACCGGAGAAACAACATTAGTCGAGGTTACAGCAAAGTGCGGAAAAGATACTAAGATATATAAAATAAATCTTGTTAAAATAAGCACCGACTCGTCGCTTTCGAAAATAGTTGTAAGTACCAACAACACAGCCGGAAAAGACGAACTCGAAATTTCTCCTGAAGTTACTCCTGATAACACAGAGTATATTGCAGAGGCAACAGATGTAGAGTACAAGTTGTTCTGGAGAGTATGGTTAAAGACAGCAAATGCAAATTCAAAAATTGAAATCAAAGCCGGAGACAATGTAGAAAAAATAGCCACTGGTACATTACAAAGTCGTGGATATGCAGGCGTTTATGCCGTGGATAAAAATAAAAGCTGTACAGTACAGATAACTGTGACAGCAGAAGACGGCAAAGCATCTACAGTTTATAATCTGACGATTCAAAAGAGGGTTAAGCCAACAGGGGTAGTTATAAATGAGCAGAATGTTAATGTTGATGTTACTGATGACCCGGTTAAATTAACAGCTGAAGTTAGCCCTGAAGATGCTACTGATAAGACAGTTAAATGGTATGCCATGAACCCTGACGATCCAACTAATCCGGATACAGCAGTTACTGTTGAAGAAGATGGGGAGGGCATTGTTACACCGGTGAAAGCCGGTAAGGCTATAATAACGGTTATACCAAATAGTGCGCCTGATTTGAAAGCAACTACTGAAATTGAAGTTACAGACAAAGCGGCAGAAGTCAAATCCATGGTTGAAGATTTGGGTGAAATAACAGTTGATAGTAAAGCCAAAATAGATTTGGCAAAAGCTGCGTATGATTCATTAAATAAAAGACAAAAGAATCGTGCTGCTGTTTGGGGAGTAGATAAAGCTATTGAAAAAGCATATTCCCAATACGAACTTGCAAAAGCCAAAGAAGAAGCCAAGGCAAACCTGGCTGCTTACAAGGATATGAACGATTACAGAGCCGAACAGCAGAAAGAGCTCAAGGACATAATCAAGGCAGCGGAAAAGGTAATAACCGAAGCGGAAAACATCGAAGCAATCAACACAGCAGTTGAAACTGCAAAGGCAGAGATGGATAAGGTTAAGACAGATGCAGAACTTTCGGGAAGCGAACTTGCAAAAGCAAAAGAAGAAGCAAAAGCAAGCCTTGCAGCTTACAAGGACATGAATGATTACAGAGCCGAACAGCAGAAAGAGCTCAAGGACATAATCAAGGCAGCGGAAAAGGTAATAACCGAAGCGGAAAACATCGAAGCAATCAACACAGCAGTTGAAACTGCAAAGGCAGAGATGGATAAGGTTAAGACAGATGCAGAACTT
>UQNJ01000016.1 GCA_900542295.1 uncultured Eubacteriales bacterium
CTCTCTCTACTCTTCCTGTTGCTACTGTTCCTCTTCCTGTGATGGAGAATACGTCTTCTACAGGCATCAGGAACGGCTTGTCGTTGTCTCTTTCCGGTTCAGGAATGTAGCTGTCTACTGCTTCGAACAGTTCTACTATCTTGTCTCCCCATGGACCTGCAGGATCTTCAAGTGCCATAAGTGCTGATCCTCTGATGATTGGTGTATCATCTCCAGGGAATTCATATTCGTCAAGAAGTTCTCTTACTTCCATTTCTACTAAGTCAAGCAGTTCTTCGTCATCTACCATGTCGCACTTGTTTAAGAATACGATGATGTATGGTACTCCTACCTGTCTTGACAGAAGGATGTGTTCTCTTGTCTGAGGCATCGGTCCGTCTGTTGCTGCACATACCAGGATTGCTCCGTCCATCTGTGCTGCTCCTGTAATCATGTTCTTTACATAGTCAGCGTGTCCCGGGCAGTCTACGTGTGCGTAGTGTCTGTTTGGTGTCTCGTATTCTACGTGGGATGTGGAAATTGTGATTCCCCTTTCCTTTTCTTCCGGTGCCTTATCGATCTGGTCGAAGGCTACGTCTGCTCCCAGTCCGTATCTCTGATGCAGTGTTGTTGTGATTGCTGCTGTCAGAGTTGTTTTACCATGGTCTACGTGGCCTATGGTTCCGATGTTAATATGCGGTTTTGTTCTTTCAAACTTTGCTTTTGCCATTTTTCGTTCCTCCTAAAAGGTTATTTAAAATAGTTATTTGTTGATTTTTTCGAGTAAATTGTCAGGTAACTTTTCAAAGTGGTCCATCTGCATTACATATACACCTCTTCCCTGAGTCTTTGATCTCAGGTCTGTTGCGTATCCAAACATTTCTGACAGCGGAACCATACCTCTTACAGCTACTGCACCCATGTTCATATCTGTACCTTCGATTCTTCCTCTTCTTGAAGAAATATCACCGATAACGTCACCCATGTACTCTTCAGGCACTGTTACTTCTACCTTGAATATAGGTTCAAGGAGTACAGGTTTCGCTTTCTTAACAGCTTCTCTGAACGCCATGGAAGCAGCAATCTTGAAGGCCATTTCCGAAGAGTCGACTTCGTGATATGAACCGTCATAAAGCTCTACGCCTACATCCACTACCTGATATCCTGCCAAAGGACCTGTCTCCATAGCCTCTCTGATACCTTCCTCAATCTTAGGAATGTATTCCTTAGGAATAGCTCCTCCTACGATAGCGTTCTTGAATTCAAATCCTTCACCCGGTTCTCTTGGATAGATTTTAATCTTAACATGACCGTACTGTCCACGACCACCGGATTGCTTAGCATACTTGTGATCCACATCAGCAGGAGCGGTAATTGTTTCTTTATATGAAACTTGAGGCTTACCTACATTAGCTTCTACCTTAAATTCACGAAGAAGTCTGTCTACGATAATTTCAAGGTGAAGTTCTCCCATACCTGCGATAATTGTCTGACCTGTATCAGTATTTGTATAAGTCTTGAAAGTAGGGTCCTCTTCTGCCAGCTTAGCAAGAGCAATACCCATCTTTTCCTGACCTGCCTTAGTCTTAGGCTCTATAGCAATTTCAATTACCGGTTCTGGGAATTCCATGGATTCCAGAATGATTTCATGCTTTTCGTCACACAGTGTATCTCCTGTTGTAGTGTCCTTAAGACCTACAGCAGCAGCTATATCTCCTGCGTAAACTTCCTGTATTTCTTCTCTCTTGTTGGCATGCATCTGAAGAATTCTTCCGATTCTTTCTTTTTTGCCTTTTACAGAGTTGTATACATAAGAACCTGACTTTAAAGTTCCGGAGTATACTCTGAAGAATGCAAGCTTACCTACGAACGGGTCTGCCATGATCTTAAATGCCAGAGCTGAGAACGGTTCCTTATCGCTTGTCAATCTTTCATCATCTTCTCCTGTATCAGGATTTACACCTTTGATAGGCGGAATATCCAGCGGAGACGGCATATAATCGATTACTGCGTCCAGCATCATCTGTACGCCCTTGTTTCTGTATGCGCTTCCGCACAGCATAGGAACCATATTTCCTGCTATAGTTTCTTTTCTGATAGCAGTCTTGATTTCTTTAACTGTGAGTTCTTCTCCCTCGAGGAACTTCATCATAAGCTCTTCATCAGTTTCTGCAACCGATTCTATCAGCTTTTCTCTCCATTCGTCTGCAAGGTCCTTCATATCGGCAGGAATATCTACAATATCGAATTCCTTACCTAACTCGTCTTTATAAATCTCTGCTTTCATTTCTACTAAGTCGATAATTCCAACGAAACTATCTTCAGCACCTATTGGCAGCTGGACAGGAACCGCATTTGCCTTGAGTCTGTCTTTTACCATTCCGACAACTCTAAAGAAATCAGCACCCATTATGTCCATCTTGTTTACAAAGATCATTCTCGGTACACCGTATTTTTCAGCCTGTCTCCATACAGTTTCAGACTGCGGTTCTACACCGCCCTTAGCACAAAGAACTGTAACTGCTCCGTCAAGAACTCTCAGAGATCTCTCAACTTCTACAGTAAAGTCCACATGTCCCGGTGTATCTATAATATTGATTCTTGTGTCTTTCCATTGTGCTGTAGTAGCAGCAGAGGTTATAGTAATACCACGCTCCTGTTCCTGCTCCATCCAGTCCATTGTTGCTGCACCTTCGTGAGTCTCTCCAAGCTTATGAGTTCTGCCTGTATAGAACAGAATTCTTTCAGTGGTAGTTGTCTTACCCGCATCTATGTGGGCCATGATACCAATATTTCTTGTCTTTTCCAACGGGAAACTTCTTGGCATAGTATATCCTCCCTTCTACTGTAATTTGTATTTCTCATAAAATGTTTAATCTTTCTGCGCCATGACGAGCGAAAAAAGATAAGCCTATTACCAACGGAAATGAGCAAATGCTCTGTTGGCATCAGCCATCTTATGAGTATCTTCTTTCTTTTTAACTGAAGCACCAGTGTTGTTGGCTGCATCCATAAGCTCCTTGGCAAGTCTTTCTGCCATGGTTCTTTCGCCTCTCGCTCTTGTATACTTTGTAAGCCATCTGAGACCTAATGTCTGTCTTCTTTCAGGTCTTACTTCTACAGGAACCTGATAGTTTGCACCACCGATTCTCTTCGCTTTTACTTCCAGTACAGGCATAATGTTATTCAATGCCTTTTCAAATACTTCCAGAGGCTCTTCGCCTGTCTGTTCCTTTATCTTATCAAACGCACCGTAAACGATTGCCTGGGCTGTTCCCTTCTTTCCGTCAAGCATTATGCTGTTGATAAGTTTCGCTACGGCAACACTGCCGTAAACAGGATCCGGAAGTACTTCTCTCTTTGGTATATTACCTTTTCTTGACACTTCTCTTCCCTCCTCGCAAAGACCGCTCCGATTCTTTCTTATCTAGTACAAAGCAGTCTGCGCAATATTATTATTTAATTGCACTTATTCTTCACCCTTAAATAAGGATTACTCTCAAGCGAGCTCTGCAATTATTCAGCCGGCCTGAGTTTTCGACGGGGTACTCGACGAAACTTTTAAGTTCGCCGTGAGCGCTTCTCTAATGTATTTCAAAAAAGAATACGCTACCCTATTTACCACCTGTTATTATTTTTTCTTAGGTCTCTTTGCGCCGTATTTTGAACGAGCCTGCAGTCTGTTTGCAACACCTGCTGTATCAAGAGTTCCTCTAACGATATGATATCTTACACCTGGGAGGTCTTTAACTCTTCCGCCTCTGATAAGAACTACACTGTGCTCTTGCAGATTGTGTCCGATTCCCGGAATGTAAGCAGTTACTTCGATACCGTTTGTAAGTCTTACTCTTGCAACTTTTCTAAGAGCTGAGTTAGGTTTCTTAGGAGTAACTGTCTTAACTGATGTACAAACGCCTCTCTTCTGAGGTGAATGAGTATCAGTAGCTACTCTTCTGAGTGAGTTCATGCCCTTGTTCAGTGCAGGAGCAGTTGACTTCTTGACTGAGCTTGTTCTGCCTTCACGTACTAATTGATTGATAGTAGGCATTCTTTTTCTCCTTTCTTCTTAATGTTTGAAATTATCTATTTTGCACAGCAAGCGGGCACAGACTTATGTCCGGCCCGACTTTGCACAAAACCAAATATTATTTTATCACGGAACTGTTTTATCTGTCAATTCAAATTCTAATACTTATTTATACTAATCCAATTCGACAATTTCAGGAGTTTCAGGCATTTCCACTTCAATACCTTCTTCACCTGTAAGCTCCGTCTGCGGAATCATTTCATCCGAAACCTGCATGCCGTATCCTGAACCTTCCTCAGCTTCTGCCATAGCCGCAAGTTCCTGCTCTCTTTCGTAGCTTTCCATTATTTCCGCATTAACACCATAATCAAGGTCGATATTTTTGTATCTCTTCATACCTGTTCCGGCAGGTATAAGTTTACCTATCATGATGTTTTCTTTAAGACCCAAAAGCTTGTCATTCTTGCCCTTTATAGCTGCGTCTGTAAGGACTCTTGTGGTCTCCTGGAATGAAGCAGCCGACAAGAATGAATTTGTTGCAAGAGAAGCTTTTGTTATACCAAGCAGTATTCTGTTGGCAACACAAGGCTCACCACCTTCTTCTTCTGCTCTTGCATTAGCTTCTTCTATCTCAAATTTACCGTAAAGTCCGCCCGGCAGAAGGTCTGTATCTCCTGCATCTTCTATCTTGAATTTTGAAAGCATCTGACTTACGATAACTTCAATGTGCTTGTCATTGATATCTACACCCTGCTGTTTATATACTCTCTGCACTTCCTTGAGCAGATACTGATAAACGCCTTCTACTCCGTTCAGTCTGAGTATATCATGAGGATTCAGCGGACCTCTTGTAATCTGTCCTCCGGCAAATACCTGATCTCCTTCTTTGACATTCAGTCTTGCTCCGTAAGGTATTACATAAGTTCTGTCCTCTTCTTTGCCGCGGACTCTGACTTCTGTCTTGTTGTCTTTTCTGCCCTCTATGGAGATTACTTCTCCGTCAGCTTCACATATTTCAGCAATACCCTTAGGTTTTCTTGCTTCAAATAATTCCTCTACTCTTGGAAGACCCTGAGTGATATCTCCTCCGGCGACTCCTCCCGTATGGAACGTTCTCATTGTAAGCTGTGTACCCGGCTCACCGATGGACTGTGCAGCTGTAATACCTACAGCCTCTCCTATATTTACTTCTTCACCTGTAGCCAGATTTCTGCCATAGCATTTAGCGCATATACCTGTTCTTGAGTGACAAGTCATTACGGAACGGATAGCTACACTTTCTATTCCACTGTTTTCTATTCTTTCAGCAGCATCCTCAAGGATTTCTTCATTCTGCTCTACTATGACTTCTCCTGTATTAGGATCTTTAATATCAACAAGTGCAGTTCTTCCCACAATTCTCTGCTTAAGCGGCTCTATAACTTCCTTGCCGTCGGTAAAGGCTCTCACTTCTACACCTTCATCAGTTCCGCAGTCGTATTCTCTTACGATTACGCTGTGAGAAACATCAACCAGTCTTCTTGTAAGGTAACCTGAGTCGGCAGTACGAAGAGCAGTATCGGCAAGACCTTTTCTTGCTCCGTTGGAAGAAATAAAGTATTCCAGTATCGACAATCCCTCACGGAAATTAGCCTTGATAGGGATTTCCACAGTTTTACCTGTAGCATTGGCCATCAGACCACGCATGCCGCTTACCTGTCTTATCTGGTTCTTACTACCTCTGGCTCCTGAGTTTGCCATTATATACAGGTTGTTCAATGTTCCCAGAGAATCCATCAGAACATCTGCAACATCGTCTGTAGCCTTGTTCCAGATTTCGATAATCTTTTCATATCTTTCCTGCTTTGACATGAATCCCATACGGTAGGCCTTTTCGTATTTGTCTACCATAGCTTCCGCATCCGCAATTATGGTCGCCTTTTCTTCAGGAATTTCCATATCGCTTATGCTGATTGTAACCGCCGCCTTTGTGGAATACTTGTATCCCATGGATTTGATATAGTCAAGCATAATAACGGTACCGGTGTTTCCGTGTCTGCGGTAACACTTGTCAATAATAGCTCCCAATTTCTTCTTGTCGCACAGGAAATCAACTTCAAGACTGTATGGGTCCTGTTCTCTGTCTACAAAACCCAGATCCTGCGGAATACCCTGGTTGAAGATGAAACGTCCTACTGTTGATTCTACAAGCTTGCCTTCATCTTCTTTGTCTTTATACATTCTAACCTTGACTTTTGCATGGATACCGACAACTCCTGTCTGATATGCCATTAGCATTTCATCAAGATTAGTAAATACTTTGCCATCGCCTTTTTCAGCATATGTGCTTCTGTCATCGACACCCGGATGAGTTAAATAGTAGCTTCCCAGTATCATATCCTGAGTAGGAGTTGTGATAGGTGAACCATCCTTAGGCGCAAGAATATTGTTGATAGAAAGCATCAGGAATCTTGCTTCTGCCTGAGCTTCAACCGAAAGAGGTACATGTACCGCCATCTGGTCTCCGTCGAAGTCAGCATTGAAAGCTGTACATACAAGCGGGTGAAGCTTTATAGCCTTACCTTCTACCAGAACCGGTTCAAATGCCTGAATACCAAGTCTGTGAAGTGTCGGTGCACGGTTGAGCATTACAGGATGCTCTTTGATTACACCTTCTAAAACGTCCCAGACTTCCGGTCTTACCTTTTCAACCATTCTCTTGGCACTCTTTATATTATGAGCGTATCCCTGTTCGACCAGTTCTTTCATTATGAAAGGCTTAAACAATTCTAAAGCCATTTTCTTAGGAAGTCCGCACTGATAGAATTTCAGTTCAGGTCCTACTACGATTACAGATCTTCCCGAATAGTCGACACGCTTACCTAACAGGTTCTGTCTGAATCTTCCCTGCTTACCTTTGAGCATATCCGACAGAGACTTAAGCGGTCTTGAACCGGGACCTGTAACTGCTCTGCCTCTTCTGCCATTATCTATCAGGGAGTCTACTGCTTCCTGAAGCATTCTTTTTTCGTTTCTTACGATAATGTCAGGTGCTCCAAGCTCAAGCAGTCTGTTGAGTCTGTTGTTTCTGTTTATTACCCTTCTATACAAGTCGTTGAGGTCGGAAGTTGCAAATCTGCCTCCGTCTAACTGTACCATTGGTCTGATGTCAGGCGGTATAACAGGAATTACGTCAAGAATCATCCATTCAGGTCTGTTCCCTGAAAGTCTCAAAGCCTCAATGACTTCAAGACGTCTTACGATTCTTATCTTCTTCTGTCCGCTGGCACCCTTAAGCTTTGCTCTCAGTTCTTCTGAAAGCGCATCAAGATCTATTTCCGAGAGCAGAGTTTTGATAGCTTCTGCTCCCATTGCAGCCTTAAATCTGTCGCCGTATTCATCTTTCTTTTCTCTATACTGCTGCTCAGTAAGAATTTCTTTATATGTCAAATCCGTATCTCCCGGATCTGTAACTATATATGCAGCAAAGTAAAGCACCTTTTCCAGATTTCTCGGAGTTATATCAAGGCACAATCCCATTCTTGACGGAATTCCCTTGAAATACCAGATGTGAGATACCGGAGCCGCCAATTTGATATGCCCCATTCTCTCTCTTCTCACTTTTGCTTTGGTAACTTCAACTCCGCATCGGTCACATACAATGCCCTTGTATCTGATTCTCTTGTACTTTCCACAGTG
Source organism: uncultured Eubacteriales bacterium (assembly GCA_900542295.1). Lineage (GTDB taxonomy): Bacteria > Bacillota > Clostridia > Peptostreptococcales > Anaerovoracaceae > Fimisoma. The sequence goes on from UQNJ01000016.1 coordinate 7,685, forward strand.
ACATTCCCAGTCCTTCATAGGTCCGAAAATTCTTTCACAGAAAAGTCCGTCTCTTTCCGGCTTTAGAGTTCTGTAGTTTATAGTTTCCGGCTTTGTTACTTCGCCGTGTGACCATTCAAGAATCTTTTCAGGTGACGCAAGGCTTATCTGTATAGATTCAAAATTGTTTAATTCATAATCGTTATTGTTGTTATTCAAGGAGTCCCTCCCCTTTCTTCAATTACTCACTTTTGAAATCAACGTCAAAATCAAAGTCCGATGGTTCTTCATCAAAATCATCCGTTTCCTCTTCGCCTTCTTCTGTAAAGCCTGAGTCCAGAATGTTTTCATCTTCCTCAAGCTCGGCTTCTATGTCCATGATTCCTTCTATTGCAGGAACATCATCGTCATATTCTGAGGCTTCTTTTATCTGAATTTCCTCATCGTTCTCTGACAACACCTTAACATCAAGGCCGAGAGCCTGCATTTCCTTAATCAATACCTTGAAAGATTCCGGTATTCCCGGTGTAGGAATGTTCTCACCTTTAACGATTGCCTCGTAAGTTTTTACTCTTCCTACGATATCGTCAGACTTAACAGTAAGAATTTCCTGAAGTGTATATGCGGCGCCATAAGCTTCAAGCGCCCATACTTCCATCTCTCCGAAACGCTGTCCGCCGAACTGTGCTTTACCGCCCAGAGGCTGTTGAGTTACAAGGGAGTACGGACCGGTACTTCTTGCATGAATCTTATCGTCTACCAAATGGTGAAGTTTCAGCATATACATATATCCTACAGTTACAGGATTATCGAAATTTTCACCGGTTCTTCCGTCTCGGAGCTGAAGCTTTCCTGTCTTTGGATATCCGCACTCATCAAGAAGATTTATTATATCCTTTTCGTTTGCTCCATCGAATACAGGGGTGGAAATGTACCAGCCCTTCTTCTTTGCAGCAAGACCAAGGTGAACCTCAAGTACCTGTCCTACATTCATTCGGGAAGGTACACCCAGAGGGTTAAGCATTACCTGAAGCGGCTGCCCGTTCTCAAGGAAAGGCATATCCTCCTCAGGCAGTATTCTTGATATTACACCCTTGTTTCCGTGTCTTCCTGCCATCTTGTCGCCCACATTGATCTTTCTCTTTGTGGCGATATAACATCTTACCAGTTTGTTTACTCCCGGAGGAAGTTCATCTCCGTTTTCACGGCAGAATATTTTAACATCTACTACAATACCTGTTTCACCGTGAGGAACTCTTAAGGAAGTATCTCTTACTTCTCTTGCCTTTTCTCCGAATATTGCTCTTAAGAGTCTTTCTTCGGCAGTAAGTTCAGTCTCTCCCTTAGGAGTAACTTTACCTACCAGTATGTCGGAAGAGTTTACTTCGGCACCTATTCTGATGATACCTTCTTCATCAAGATCCTTAAGTGCATCTTCTCCCACATTCGGAATATCTCTTGTTATTTCTTCCGGTCCTAATTTTGTATCTCTTGCTTCTGCTTCATATTCTTCTATATGAAGTGAAGTCAATACATCATCCATGAGAAGTCTTTCGTTGAGGATTATAGCGTCCTCGTAGTTGTATCCTTCCCATGTCATAAATCCTATCAGGAGGTTCTTTCCGAGAGCAATTTCTCCCAAGTCGGTTGACGGTCCGTCAGCAACGACTTCGCCTGCCTCTATATGCTCTCCGTGAGCGACTATAGGTCTTTGGTTTATACAAGTTCCCTGGTTTGATCTCTTAAACTTGAGCAGCTTGTAAGTGTCCAGACCGTTGTCATCATCTCGTCTTATCTTTATATTTTCTGCGTCTACAAATTCAACTGTACCGCTGTTCTTGGCCAGTATAACTACTCCGGAATCTCTGGCTGCCTTGTATTCCATACCTGTTCCGACCATAGGAGCTTCGGTTACAAGCAAAGGCACTGCCTGTCTCTGCATGTTGGAACCCATCAGAGCACGGTTTGCGTCGTCGTTTTCCAGGAACGGTATCATAGCGGTTGCAACAGATACTACCTGCTTAGGCGATACGTCCATGTAGTCTATCTGCTCTCTCGGCATAAGTGCGATTTCACCATGTTCGCCTCTCGAAGCCACCTTAGCATTGACAAATCTGCCTTCGCTGTCAAGTGGTTCATTGGCCTGAGCAATTATCATCATTTCTTCTTCGTCAGCAGTCAGATAATGAATCTCGTCGGTTACTATACCCTTTTCTTTATCTACAAGCCTGTACGGAGTTTCTATAAATCCATATTGATTTATTATTCCGTAAGTTGTAAGTGAGCCGATAAGCCCGATGTTAGGACCTTCCGGTGTTTCTATAGGACACATTCTTCCGTAATGTGAATGGTGTACGTCTCTTACTTCAAAGCCTGCTCTCTCTCTTGAAAGACCTCCCGGTCCGAGGGCCGAAAGTCTTCTCTTGTGAGTAAGTTCTGCCAGTGGGTTGTTCTGGTCCATGAACTGTGAAAGCTGCGAACTTCCGAAGAATTCTTTTATCGCTGCGGTTACAGGTCTGATATTCATCAGTGCCTGCGGTGTTGTAACATCTATATCCTGAATAGTCATTCTTTCTTTGACTACTCTTTCCATTCTTGCAAGACCTATTCTGAACTGGTTCTGCAGCAGTTCTCCCACAGTTCTCAGTCTTCTGTTGCCCAGATGGTCAATATCATCAATGGAGCCGATGCCATAGTTGAGGTTCAGTATATAGCTGATTGAAGCAATAATATCTTCTATTATTATATGCTTTGGAGAAAGTTCATTCTTTCTGTCAACTAACATTTCTTTCAGCTCATCTTCACTGTCTGCCGCATCAAGAATTTCTCTCAGCACAGGATAGAAAGCTTTGTCAGCTAATTTCAACTCTTCAATGTCAAAATCCACATATGCCGAAAGATCAACAAAGTTGTTTCCTATAACTTTTGTCACACTGTCTTCTTTATCTTTATCCAATCCGTAAGCATATACATACTGAACACCGGCATTTTCAATATCAACAGCTGTATCTCTGTTGATTCTCTGACCCTTTTCAGCCATAATTTCACCGGTTTCCGGATGGATAACATCCTCAGCGGCTATTACACCGTTTATTCTGTTGGAAAGACCCAGTTTCTTGTTGTACTTATATCTTCCCACCTTTGCCAAATCATAACGCTTAGGATCAAAGAACAGAGAATTGAGAAGAGCACGAGCACTTTCCACCGTAGGTGGTTCTGTCGGTCTCAGTTTCTTATAAATTTCTTTTAATCCTTCTTCGTAATTGGCTGCTGTATCCTTCTCGAGAGTCTTCTTGAGTCTTGCATCTTCTCCGAAGATTTCCAATATCTCCTGATCGCTTCCAAAGCCCAAGGCTCTCAACAAAGTAGTTACAGGCTGTTTTCTTGTACGATCGACTCTTACGGAAATTATTTCGTTGGAATCAGTCTCATACTCAAGCCACGCTCCTCTATTAGGTATGATTGTGGTTGAGAACAGCTTATTGTTGGATTTGTCAAAAGTAACATCATAATAAGGTCCCGGCGAACGAACAAGCTGTGTTACAACAACTCTCTCTGCGCCGTTATATATGAAAGTCCCCTTCTCTGTCATAAGAGGGAAATCTCCCATAAATACTTCCTGTTCCTTGACTTCTCCGGTTTCTTTGTTAATAAGTCTGACTTTTACTTTAAGCGGAGCAGCGTATGTCACATCTCTTTCCTTACACTCTTCCTGCTCATACTTAGGAGCATCTGTAAGGGAATAATCGATAAATTCTAAAACCAGATTGTCTGCATAGTCCTTTATAGGAGAAATATCTTCAAATACTTCTCTAAGGCCTTCTTCGATGAACCATTTATAAGAATCGGTCTGAATCTGTATAAGGTTCGGCATATCGCAGACTTCGTTGATTTTAGCGAAGGTCATACGTTCTTTTTTACCTACTTTTATAGGTCTTGGCATCTTTATCACTCCTTATATTCTTAACAAATTACTTTGTGTGGCAGTCTAATATTATATAATATTGTTGTCAAATAATCAAGAGTAATTTGGATATAAACGGAAAGTTTTTTGCAAATTTTAAAATTTCATACCAAATCAGCAAAACCTTTCTCAAAAAACATATTTTTTCATCAATTCAGCTGAAAATCTCAAAAAACTTATTGACCTTCTACAAGGTGGAAGGTGTAAAATGAAAACAACTTCCGGAGGTATAATAGATGAAAATAAACGAAGTCGAAAAAATTATGGGAATAACAAAGAAAAATATAAGGTTTTATGAAAAAGAAGGTTTGTTATGTCCTAACAGAAACAAAGAAAACGGCTATCGGGAATACAGCAGTTACGATATCCGCAAACTGGAAGAAATTAAACTTCTCCGAAAGTTAGGTGTACCCATCGAAGATATCCGTTCTCTTCAAAGCGGTCGATGCACCGTTTCCGATGCAATGCGCCGCCACCTTGTAACACTGGAGAGAGCCAAGCAAAACATAGACCATTCTATAAACTTCTGCGACTCTCTCAAATCAGAGGACAAAATGCTATCGGATCTGAATGTTCACGACCTTCTTTCCCGAATAGAAAGTATGGAAAGCACAGGAGCGTCTTTTAACAATATCCATTCAAGAGATGTAAGACCGGGTAGATACATAGGCTCAATAATCGCATCTGTTGTAATGATTTCTTTGATGATTGCGCTTGATTTTATATTTTTTATCGCTTTTAAATATGCTCCTCCTGCACCTCCGCTCATACTTAGAATCATAATTCTTGCTATTCCAATATCAATAATTATCGGAATAATTTTTTCGCTTATACAAAGGATACTGGAGATAGGAAAGGGAGAGGCTGACGATGCGAAAAGGTTCTGAAACAAAAAGAGGGGCAATCATATCTGCCGCAGTGATAATTTTATTCGTTTCATTTTTTATCTGTCTGCTTGCATTTATTTCTATAAAATATTCCATGGGTATATTCAAATGGTTTTTATATGTGTACATTGCCCTAGAAGCGGCTGTTATTGCAGGAGTCTTGTTTTCACTTCGGCAGCGGCTTAAAGAAATAAAGAAAAACAAAAACAAAGAATACGAACAATATTAAGGAGGAACAATATGCTATTACTTACTTTAAACTATGTGCCGGGAAAGGAAATAGAGGCTCTGTCTTTAGTAAAAGGCACAGTAGTACAATCAAAAAATTTCGGCAAAGACTTTATGGCCGGTATGAAAACTCTTGTCGGCGGGGAAATCGTAGCCTATACAGAGCTGCTGAACGAGTCTCGTCAGATAGCCACAAAGAGAATGGTGGATGAAGCCGAGGCTTTAGGTGCAGACGCAGTAATCAATGTTCGCTACGGTTCGTCTTCCCTCATGCAAAGCGCTTCCGAGGTCATAGTGTACGGAACCGCAGTAAAATTCAAATAGTATAAAAGCAGGTGCTGTCAAGTTTCTGATATGCTCCCTTCTAAGTAGGCAATTTTTTATTATTTCACTTGTATGCTTAGAAGGGAGCAGTCCGTTCACTCATTCAAGGCACCTGCTTTTTATTTTCAAGCTCCATTTTCTTGGTGCAAAATCCCATATTTTATGTTACAATTGTATAATTGATTATGGGAGAGTTTATAATATAAATGGGTATTTTAATAACATTTTTTTTTGGCATCTTTATATTGTTGGGAGCCGCCATAGCCAAGGCAGCCAAAAATGAAAAACTGATTGAACAGCTTTCAATATCGATTGCTTTTGGTACTATGGCTACCCTGTCATTAACCGAACTTATTCCGGAAGCAATTGAAAATACAGGAGGGAATACTCTTCTTACTATCGTTTTGGTTTTTACCGGAGTTATTATTTTAAAAATATTGGACAAATTCATACCCGACCATGACAACGCTCACGGATTCGACCATGACTGTACCCCGGAAAATGTAATACACATCGGTATAATCTCATCAATAGCGGTCATTCTTCATAATATTATAGAAGGAATGGCGGTATACAGCATCACATCAACATCTCTTACAACCGCATTTATGCTGTCACTTGGTGTGGGGCTTCACAATATACCTATGGGTATGGTGATATATTCAACTTTAAAACACGAAAAAAAGAATATAAAACTGTTTCTTCTTGCGGCAGTTTCACTTTCAACAATGGCAGGCGGTATCATAATGAATTTCATGTGGTCTGCGATAAATGACTTCGTAATAGGCATACTCATAAGCCTTACTCTTGGAATGATAATATATCTTATTATCTTTGAGCTGCTGCCGCACATAATGCATTCAAAAAACAAAAAACTTTCTATTCTCGGCATCCTTATAGGCATTGTCGTTATAGCCGCCGGTGAATTCGTAGGTTAAATGCAAAAGAGTATTGAGCTTTTCTCATTAAGCCAATACTCTTTTATTTCATCTTCATTCCGGCATCATTTTCATTCTATATTTAACATTTCTTCCTTTTTAAGAAGAATTTCTTCCACTATATAGCAGGCAGGACAATCGCAGTATTTTGCTCCGGCTGCCTTTATCTCCTTGGCATGTGCTGCAATTTCAGCTGCCTTTGTTTTTCCGAAATATTCACTTCCCGCAGAAGACCCTGCAAAAGCGATAAGCTTTTCTATCGGCATTATATCCTCTTCAAGTTCTTCAATATAAAGCTTGGTTTCTTCCGCTTCCCTATCCGTACCTACAGCTTCAAGCCAGCGACATGCAGCTTCTTTTGTTTCACGGCTGCAAGTAGGAGCTTCTATAAGCCTTCTGGTTTTTTCTGATATTTCTTTTAATACTTCTTGTTTCATGAACACGGATCTCCCTTCTTTTCTTTTTTTCCATGTTACCACGATTATCAAAAATTCACAACGAAATCTCTAATGATACTCACGGGTTAAAACTTCTTGCTTTACATTCTTTTTACATTATCGTGATAACGAATCTTACTTTATGGTAGTATTATTGACTTGTAATCACAAAGTAAAAGAAAAATAAATTGCAAAGGAGAGTTGCAAAATGAAGAAAACAAAGAAAATAATAGCACTTGGACTGATTGCCGTTATGGCAGCTGCCGCTTTGACCGGATGTTCAAAAAAAGAAGCATCGGGAGAAGGGGAATTTGACAAAGCAAGCGAAATCGGAGTAATCACTCGTGAAGATGGTTCCGGCACAAGAGGCGCTTTCGTTGAGCTCTTTGGTGTTCAGGAAGAGGAAAACGGAGAAAAAGTTGACAAAACTGTTGAAACCGCAGTTACAACAAACTCCACATCAGTAATGATGACTACCGTGGCAGGCGACCTTTATTCAATAGGTTACATATCACTGGGTTCTCTGAACGATACGGTAAAAGCTGTTAATATTGACGGCACGGAAGCCACTGTTGAAAATATCAAAAACGGCTCATACAAAATTTCCCGTCCCTTCAATATTGCAACTAAAGGCGATGTAAGCGAAGCCGCTCAGGATTTCATTGATTTCATCATGAGTGCTGACGGACAGTCTGTAATCGAAGAAAACGGCTACATTGCAGCAGCAGATGACGCCGCAGCTTACGAAGGCGGCATGGATTCCGGAAAAGTGGTAATCCACGGTTCAAGCTCAATCGCACCTGTCATGGAAAAGCTCAAAGAGGCTTATAACGAAAAAAATCCGGATGTTACTATAGAAGTACAGCAGAGCGATTCATCTTCAGGAATGACAGATACAATCGACGGAACTTGTGATATCGGAATGGCTTCCCGTGAACTCAAAGACTCTGAAAAGTCCGAAGGTCTTACTCCTACAGTTATCGCACTGGATGGTATAGCAGTAATTGTCAACAATGACAGTCCTGTTACCGACCTTACAAGCAGTCAGGTGAAGGACATCTTCACAGGAGTTGCTGCAATATGGAGCGACATACTAAATAAGTAGCATGTGGTTCAAAGGCTGCGAGCTTTACGCAGCCTTTGTCTTGTAAGGAGATTTTTATGAAGAATGTAAAAGAAAATATAATGAAATCTGTATTCCTGCTGGCCGCCACCGTTTCTATAGTTGCGGTTGTTCTTATTTGTGTATTCCTGTTTGTCAGCGGAATACCTGCAATAGGAAAAATAGGTCTTGCCGAATTTCTTACCGGAACTATCTGGAGACCGCAAAATAACCTATACGGAATATTTCCTATGATAATAGGTTCTATATATGTTACCGCAGGAGCTTTGATAATAGGTGTGCCTATCGGCATTTTTACCGCTATATTCATGGCTCATTTCTGTCCACCCCGGCTTTACAGAATTATGAAGCCGGCTACAAATCTCATGGCGGGCATACCATCAGTCGTGTACGGTTTCTTCGGGCTTGTAATTCTTGTACCCTTCGTTCGTAACACATTCGGAGGAAGAGGTGTAAGCGTACTTACAGCATCAATTCTTTTAGGCCTTATGATACTGCCAACAATCATAAGCATGTCAGAAGCCGCCATAAGGGCTGTTCCGTCAAGTTACTATGAGGGTGGTCTTGCCCTTGGAGCTTCCCACGAAAGAAGTGTTTTTTCTACAGCAGTTCCCGCAGCAAAAAGTGGTATTCTTGCAGGAGTGGTTCTTGGCCTGGGCCGTGCTATAGGCGAAACAATGGCGGTAATGATGGTTGCAGGTAATCAAACCATAATACCAGCACACATCACTGACGGTGTCAGAACACTTACCACCAATATAGTAATGGAGATGGGATATGCCGCCGATCTTCACAGAGAAGCTCTTATTGCAACAGCTGTGGTGCTGTTTGTGTTCATACTTATCATAAATCTCTCCTTTTCTTTATTAAAAAGGAGGGGTAAACAATGAAACAGATAAATATAATCAAATTACATGACCGTATAAACGCATACAAGAACGACCCAAAATCATTGATTCTTTTTCTTCTTGTAGTCTTATGCGCGGCAATAACTGTGCTTGCCTTATCCTTTGTAATCATATATATACTGGTAAAAGGTATTCCTTATCTCACTGTGGATTTGTTTCAATGGGAATATAACTCAGAAAATGTTTCACTGCTGCCGGCTCTCATAAATACTCTGCTTATGGCTGTGCTATCACTGTTTTTTGCGGTTCCCATAGGAATTTTCTCGGCAGTATATCTGAACGAATATGCAAAAAAAGGCAACAAGATAGTTAGCCTTGTAAGACTGACTACTGAAACCTTGTCCGGAATACCCTCAATAGTATATGGACTTTTCGGTTCGCTGTTTTTCGTTAAATTCATGCAATTTGAACTTTCGCTTTTATCCGGATCTCTTACTTTGAGCATAATGATACTGCCTCTGATTATGCGCTCCACAGAAGAAGCCCTATTGGCAGTACCTGTCAGCTACAGGGAAGGAAGTTTCGGTCTTGGTGCAGGAAAGCTGAGAACTGTCTTTAAAATAGTCCTGCCCTCTGCGGTGCCCGGAATTCTTTCCGGTATCATTTTAGGAATAGGCCGGATAGTAGGCGAATCTGCTGCGTTGATATTTACAGCAGGTACCGTTCCTAAAGTTGCCGAAAGCATTTTTTCATCCACAAGAACATTGGCAGTACATATGTACACTATTTCGACAGAGGGTCTTTATATAAATCAAGCATATGCTACAGCTGTGGTTCTGCTTGTTGTGGTAATAATAATCAATTGGTTTTCAAGCCTCGTCGCAAAAAAACTCGGAGGTGATAAGAATAATGGATAAAATAAAAGTAGAGAAGCTAAATCTTTTTTACGGTAATTTTCAGGCACTGAAAAATATAAACCTTAATATACAGTCCAATGAGATAACCGCTTTTATAGGCCCCTCAGGATGCGGCAAGTCAACTCTTTTGAAAAGTATAAACAGAATGAACGATCTCGTTGAAGGGTGCAGAATAACAGGCCGAATAACATTAGACGGACAGGATATATACGATGGCATGGATGTAAATCTTCTGAGAAAAAGAGTAGGTATGGTCTTTCAAAAGCCAAATCCCTTTCCTATGAGTATATATGATAATATAGCTTTCGGCCCAAGAACACACGGAATAAAGGCTAAGGCAAAATTAGATGATATAGTTGAGCGTTCTCTTCGTGATGCGGCTATATGGGATGAAACCAAAGACAGATTAAAAAAATCAGCACTTGGAATGTCAGGAGGTCAGCAACAACGGCTCTGCATCGCACGAGCTCTTGCTGTTCAACCGGAAGTTCTTCTGATGGATGAGCCTACCAGCGCCCTTGATCCAATATCCACAGCTAAAATAGAAGACCTTGCCATCGAACTAAAAAAACAATATACTATAGTTATAGTTACACATAATATGCAGCAAGCTGTGCGTATTTCAGATAAAACAGCCTTTTTCCTTCTTGGAGAAATGGTTGAGTTCGCTCCCACCGAGGAGATGTTCTCAATGCCAAAGGATAAGCGCACAGAGGATTACATAACAGGGAGGTTTGGATGATATGCGTTTAAAATTCGACGAACAACTTGAGCTCTTAAACGAAGAGCTGATTACTATGGGTTCCCTATGTGAAGATGCCATAGCTACATCCTCTGAGGCTCTTGCTGAAGGAGATTCTGATCTTGCAAGAGGCGTTGCCGCTCTTTCTGAACGAATAAATCAAAAGGAACATGATATACAGAATCTATGCCTCAAACTACTTCTCCAGCAACAACCTGTCGCAAAAGATCTAAGAACAATTTCTTCCGCCCTCAAGATGATAACCGATATGGAAAGAATCGGTGATCAATCTGCGGATATAGCAGAAATAATAACTACAGCGCACATATCTGCTCCTTCGGACAATCTAAATATAGATAGCATGGCTGAAGCCTCCATCAAAATGGTTACAGAAAGCATAGATGCGTTTGTCAAAAAAGATACGGATATTGCAAAATCTGTAATTGATTACGATGATGTAGTAGATGAATATTTCGATAATATAAAATCCATGCTCATTGAAGAGCTCAGCAATACTGCCACCGGCGGAGAATATGCCCTCGACCTGCTTATGATTGCAAAATACTATGAAAGAATTGCAGACCACGCAGTAAACATCGCAAATTGGGTTCTGTTTTCAATAACAGGCCACAGAGAAGGAGTATGATAAAATGATTTTTTGTGTTGAAGATGACAGCAGCATACGAGATTTAATGATTTACACCCTCAATACCGCAGGCTTTGAGGCAGAAGGCTTTGCTGAGGGAGAATCTCTGTTTGCGGCTTTGGAAACAAAAAAGCCGGAACTGATAATGTTAGATATTATGCTTCCCGGCGAAGATGGTATAACTATATTAAAAAAACTCAGAGCTCAATCTCGTAATTCAGATATCCCCGTTATAATGGCTACCGCCAAAGGCACGGAATACGACAAGGTCATAGGTCTTGATCTGGGCGCCGACGATTACCTCACAAAGCCTTTCGGCATGATGGAAATGATTTCCCGGATAAAAGCTGTTTTGAGACGTTATACTCCTCATCAGGAGGCAAAATTGTTATGCATCGGTCAGCTTGCCTTAGATATGACACAGCACATAGTAACTTCCTGCGGAAAAAGAGTACAGCTCACCTTAAAAGAATATGAACTTCTCAGGCTTTTTATGGAAAATCCGGGAAGGGCATATACAAGAGACCAGCTATTATCTCAAATATGGGGTTCTGATTATATAGGTGAAACAAGAACTATAGATGTGCACATAGGTACACTTAGAACCAAACTTGGAGATTGCGGTGATTATATAGAAACTGTACGAGGAGTAGGTTACAGAATGGAGGAAAAAGCATGACAAAAAAAATCTTTCGTTCCATATGCATCGTTGCCCTTACAGTATTTATATCGTCACTGTTCCTCATTCTAAGCTTCCTCTACGGGTATTTCAATGAAGTACAGCACGACCAGCTGAAGATTCAAACTGATCTTGCAGCACGAGGTGTTGATAACGAGGGGATTTCATACTTTGACGGCTTAAACACAAACAAATACAGAATCACTTTAGTAGGAGAAGACGGTTCCGTATTGTATGACAGCAAAAGCGACAGCAGTTCTATGGAAAACCATTTGGAAAGAGAGGAAGTTCAGGAGGCTATCAGGTCAGGATATGGAGAAAGCGAACGGTTTTCTTCAACATTGCTTGAAAAATCGCTTTATTCGGCAGAGCGTCTCAGAGATGGAAGCATATTAAGACTTTCCATGATTCAAAACAGTGTGCTCACATTGTTCTTGGGTATGCTTCAGCCCATATGCGTTATAATTGTCGTAGCCCTCGCTTTATCACTTCTGCTGGCATCAAGACTATCAAAAAAAATCGTACAGCCTCTAAATTGTCTTGACTTAGACAATCCATTAAACAACGAGGGGTATGACGAGCTTTCACCGCTTCTCATAAAACTGCACAGCCAGCAAACCCAACTAAAACGACAGTCAAATGAGCTGAAAAAGCGTCAGGATGAATTTAACGCAATAACAGACTGTATGAACGAAGGGTTAATGCTTTTGAATACAAAAGGCACTATTCTCAGTATCAACCATGCAGCAGTGTCATTACTTTCAGCAGACAATTTTTGTATAGGTAAAAATATCCTTACAGTAAACAGAAGTCTTGCATTACAGCAGGTTTTGTCAGAAGCAATCGGAGGAAATCAGGCTGAAAAAGTAATAAATATTCATGATTCATATTATCAGGTGAATGCCACTCCTGTAATGTCCGACAGCGCTGTTTCAGGTGTTGCCCTTCTTATCTTCGATGTTACCGAAAAAGAAAATTCTGAACTTATGAGACGCGAGTTCACTGCCAATGTTTCTCATGAGCTGAGGACTCCTCTTCATTCTATATCAGGATATGCCGAACTGCTAAAAAACGGTATGGTAAAAAGCGACGATGTTACTACGGTTGCCGGAAAGATATATGATGAAGCTCAACGCATGGTTCTTCTGGTAGAAGATATAATTAAACTTTCCCATCTTGACGAGGGTGCGGAAGATATGAAAAAAGAAGATACCGACCTTTATGATATAGTAAATTCAGCAATAGACCGTCTTTCCGACGAAGCAAAGAATTCAGGCGTTACTGTATACTTTAAAGGCAGTCATGCAATAATAAACGGCGTTCCTCAGCTTTTAAACAGTATAGTATATAATCTTTGCGACAATGGTATCAAGTACAATCGAAAAGGAGGAACACTTTCTGTGGAATTGTCTGAAGAGGCCTCTGAAATCGTACTTAAAGTAAGCGATACAGGAATCGGAATACCTCCCGAGCACCATGCACGGATCTTTGAAAGGTTTTACCGTGTAGATAAAAGCCACTCCAAAGAAGTAGGCGGTACCGGTCTTGGACTTTCAATAGTAAAGCATGCGGCAAAAATACATAATGCCAAGATTCAGGTTGAAAGTGTTCCTTCCCGTGGGACTTCAATAACTGTAAGATTTCCCAGGTAATCACCTTTTTACATCCGATATCGGTAACACTCCCTCAAATATTTCTTAAAACTATAAACGCCGGATAGAAGTTACCCGGCGTTTGTTTGTATCTGTTCATCTTATTTTGAAAGAGCATATTTTACAGCATATCTTTCAAATTCATCTTTAAAATTCTGATTATATCTCTTAGTATCACGCATTGACTCATGAATATTCATATCTGCGGTTTCAAGTATACAGCCTGCAATATTGGAACAATGGTCTGCACACCTTTCCAGATTAGTAAGCAAATCCGACCATACAAAGCCTGCATCTATAGAACACTCTCTCTGCTGAAGACGAAGAATGTGCCTTGTTCTCATCTGCTCTTTAAGGCCGTCTATAACTTCTTCAAGCGGCTCAACCGTTTCAGCTGCTTTTAAATCATTATCAAGGAAAGCCTTAAGTGCCAAATCCATTATCTCATTTACAGCCCCTGTAAGAATCGAAAGCTCTCTCATGGCTGATTCGGTAAACTCAAGCTCCTTGGAATGAAGTTCTTCCGCTGACTCAATTACATTTACTGCATGATCAGAGATACGCTCAAAGTCTCCTATCATCTTGAGCAGCTTGGCAGCTTCTGTGCTGTCAGCCTCGCTTATCTGACTGCTGCTGAGTTTCACAAGATATGTGCCCAATATATCTTCATAATGGTCACTCTTGTCTTCCTTTTCTTTAACCAGCTTATTCAGCTCCGGAGTATATTTTTCCAAGGCATTCATACTATCCTTGAGTGCACTTACGGAAAGCTCCGCCATCTCAGAAGCAACTACATGACAGCTTTCCAGGGCAAGAGGCGGTGTAGCAAGAAGTCTCTCGTCAAGTTCCACTTCCTCATCTTTTTTCTTATCGTCACGAACAACTCTGTTTGCCACTTTTTCCAGAACACCTGACATAGGAAGCAATACTGCCGTGCATAACACATTAAATGCGGAGTGAGCTACCGCTATTCCAACGAGGGAAGCCGGCGCATCCAGGAATACCGGACTGAATATTGCCTTAATTATGCAGTAGATAATTAGTCCCACCGCAGTACCTATGATATTAAATGCAAGGTGAACTATCGCTGCACGCTTTGCGTTTTTGTTTGCGCCTACACACGAAAGCATTGCTGTAACACATGTTCCTATGTTCTGACCCATTATTATAGGAATTGCAGCCCCATAAGATACCTGTCCTGTTACTGCAAGAGCTTGCAGAATACCTACCGATGCGGAGCTGGACTGAATTATTGCAGTCAGGATTGTTCCTACAACCACTCCCAGTATTGGGTTTTTAAACATTATGAACATATTTTTAAAAGATTCCACTTCGCTTAATCCCGAAACCGCAGCAGACATTGTGTCCATTCCGAACATCAGCGTAGCAAAACCCAACAGTATCATACCTGTGTCTTTTTTCTTGCTGTCATTGAGGAACATATAAAAGATTATTCCTATCAGTGCCAGAACCGGCGTAAATGATGTCGGTTTCAAAAGCTGTACGAATATATTGCCGCTTTCTATTCCACTCAAGCTCAAAAGCCATGCTGTCACGGTAGTTCCTACATTTGCGCCCATTATAACATTTATTGCCTGTTTTAGGTTCATCAGTCCTGAATTTACAAAGCCGACTACCATTACCGTAGTTGCAGATGAACTCTGTATTATTCCCGTAACGACAAGTCCTGTAAAAAAGCCTTTCATCTTGCTTGTCGTAAGCTTTCCAAGAAGAGTTCTCAGTGTTCCTCCTGCACGGCGTTCAAGAGCTTGTCCCATCACATTCATTCCGAACAGAAAAAGGCACAATCCACCTATTAGAGACAAAAGATCAAAAATGTCCATAAACCAGTTCCTTTCAACAAATCATTTTACTTTATTAAATATTATCTTTCAAATCCTTAAATACTTTATCAAATTTACATCAAATTTATTATATGATAATTGTAAAATCTTTGTAAAGTACAGCAAATTCCTTAAATTGAAACGGTTTTTTAACATTCACTGCTGCATACGAAAAAACCGCCCATAAAAATGGGCGGCTCTAAAGTCTTAATTGAATATTCAATTATTTCAGAACTACTGTAGCTCCTACTTCTTCAAGCTGAGTCTTGATTGCTTCAGCTTCTGCCTTTTCGATTCCTTCCTTAACATTTGAAGGTGCTCCGTCTACCAGTTCCTTAGCTTCCTTAAGACCAAGACCTGTAAGTTCTCTTACAGCTTTGATAACTTTAATCTTTTCTCCGCCTGCTGCTTCCAGAACTACTGTGAATTCAGTCTGTTCTTCAACTGCTGCTGCACCTGCTGCTGCACCTGCAACTGCTACAGGAGCTGCTGCTGATACGCCGAATTCTTCTTCACAAGCTTTAACTAATTCATTTAATTCTAAAACTGTCATAGCCTTTATAGCTTCTATTATCTGTTCCTTGTTCATTTTATGTTCTCCTTTATAAATTTCTTTTTTATTAAGTTTAAAAGATTGTTATTGTGTCAGCTTACGCTTCTGCCTCTGCTTTGGCATCTGCGATAGCCTGGAATGTTCTTACTGCCTTGCTTACAGGTGACTGAATGCTTCCCATGAACTTAGCAATGAGAACTTCTCTTGATGGAATATCTGCTATAGCCTGAATACCGTCTTTATCAAATACGGTTCCCTCAACTACACCTGCTTTGAATTCCATCTTCTTATATTCTTTGATTACTTCGTTTAAAACTCTTGCAGGAGCTGTTGCATCTTCTTTGCTGATAGCAATTGCACTCGGTCCTTCAAGTACATCTGTAAGGCCCTCAAATTCAGTTCCTTCAATAGCTCTCTTAACAAGGGTATTCTTGTAAACTGTATAGTCTACATTAGCTTCACGAAGTTTCTTTCTCATAGCGTCAGCCTGCGCAACTGTAATTCCCATGTAGTCGATAACTACTGCGGACTGTGCGCCGTCTAACTTTTCTTTTATTTCTTCAATAATGACTTGTTTAGCTTTTTGAGCTTCTAATGACATATTTTCTGT
Organism: uncultured Eubacteriales bacterium; assembly: GCA_900542295.1. Taxonomy (GTDB): domain Bacteria; phylum Bacillota; class Clostridia; order Peptostreptococcales; family Anaerovoracaceae; genus Fimisoma. The sequence continues at coordinate 24,056 of UQNJ01000016.1, forward strand.
TACTCCTTTCTTGCTTCCTTATGGGAAGCAGAATCGGTACTCCATAAAAAAGCCTTGTCCGCATAGACAGACAAGGCCAATATTTTTTATATTGTACCTCGGCGAGAAATTAAGCTTTCGCACTCGCTGTCTACGGTTTAAATTTCGTATTTAATTTAGTTCTTATTCAGCTTAGCAAAGCGAATATCCATAAATTTTCCTTAAGTATTACTACCGTTATAGTGAAAATTTATTAGAACTGAATTGTAGCAGGGTTAACCTTTACTCCAGGACCCATAGTTGCAGCTACTGTAACGCTTCTCAGATACTGTCCCTTTGCTGCTGCAGGCTTAGCCTTTACAACTGCTTCAAGAAGTGCGTTGAAGTTTTCAGTAAGCTTTTCTGCTCCGAAAGAAGCCTTTCCTATCGGAGTATGGATGATGTTGGTCTTGTCAAGTCTGTACTCAACTTTACCTGCTTTAATTTCCTGAAGAGCTTTCTCAACATCCATTGTAACTGTACCTGACTTAGGGTTTGGCATGAGCCCCTTAGGTCCCAGAATTTTACCAAGTCTTCCTACAACACCCATCATATCCGGTGTTGCTACAACTACATCAAAGTCAAACCAGTTTTCAGTCTGGATTTTCTGAGCCATTTCTTCAGCTCCTACATAATCTGCACCGGCTGCTTCTGCTTCCTGTGCCTTAGGTCCTTTTGCAAATACAAGAACCTTCTTTGTTTTACCTGTTCCGTGAGGAAGAACGATAGCTCCTCTGACCTGCTGGTCAGCATGTCTTCCGTCAACTCCCAGTCTGATATGTGCCTCGATGGTTTCATCGAATTTTGCTTTTGAAGTTTCCACAACAATTTTTAATGCTTCAGGAACTTCATGAAGTGCTGCTTTGTCAAAACTTGCTACTGCAGCCTTGTAAGTTTTACCTCTCTTAGGCATTTTTTACCTCCTTGTGGTATTAACGACTCTAAGTCTCCCACTCAATTAATCTTCAATAACTATACCCATGCTTCTTGCAGTACCTTTAATCATCTCTGTAGCTGCGTCTAAGTCTGCCGCATTTAAGTCAGGCATCTTAGTCTTTGCTATTTCCTCTGCCTGTGCTCTTGTCAGTGTGGCAACCTTTTTCTTGTTAGGTTCTCCGGACGCTGAATCAAGACCTGCTGCTTTCTTTAAAAGAACTGCTGCCGGCGGAGTCTTGCAGATGAATGTAAAGGATCTGTCGGCATAAACCGTAATAACTACCGGAATAATCATACCCTTCTGATCCTGTGTTCTTGCATTGAACTGTTTACAGAAGTCCATGATATTAACACCTTTCTGACCCAATGCAGGACCTACTGGAGGTGCTGGGTTGGCATTGCCGGCAGGTATTTGAAGTTTAATATAGCCTTCAACCTTCTTAGCCATTCTTTTTTCTCCTTTCTTAATATTAAGGGTCTCTGAGGCCTTCGGCCTGCCCTCTTAAAGTTTATCAACCTGGCTGAACTCAAGTTCAACCGGTGTTTCTCTTCCAAACATAGAAACTTTTACTCGCAGTACCTGTTTCTCTTTGTTTATCTCTTCTACTACACCCATAAAGCTTTCGAAAGGACCGCTGATAACCCGTACTGTTTCTCCGACTTCAACATCAAGGTCGATGTAAACTTTTTCTATTCCCATTCTGGCTACTTCTTCGTCTGTAAGAGGAATAGGTTCTGAGCCATGTCCCACAAAACCTGTAACTCCCTGTGTATTACGAACAAGATACCATGATTCATTCGTTACTATCATCTTTATGATTACATAACCAGGAAACATTTTTTTGGTCTTAATCTTTCTTTGACCGTCTTTTATCTCAACTCTGTCTTCCGTAGGTACAACAATGTCGATAATCAAATCCTGCATTCCACGGTTCTCAACCATCTTTTCGATATTTACTTTTACTTTATTTTCGTGACCCGAATAAGTATGCACCACATACCATTTGGCTTTTCCGTCGCCTCTCAGACCTTCTCCCTCAAGCGGAGATGCGCCCTTATTTTCAATATCAGACATTTTCAGTACCTTCTCTTTTCATATATCTTGAAGTAAGTTGACCGCCCTACAGCCTTCTGCTGTCAGCTTACATATTGCTACAAAACTGCTCTAAGAGCGGCTAAAACACCTGTATCAATCAACCAGAATCCTAGTGCAAAAATTGCACAGGTTACGATAACGACCCCGGTATATGAGACTACTTCTTTTTTTGTAGGCCACACTACCTTTTTCATTTCGGTCTTTACTCCCTTGTAGTAATCACCGAATTTGCCTCTTTTTTTCTTTTCCTTGGCCATAATATCTCTCCTTAATTATTTAGTTTCTTTATGAAGAGTATGTTTTTTGCAAAATCTGCAATATTTCTGCATTTCAATACGATCCGGATCGTTCTTTTTGTTTTTCATCGTATTATAGTTTCTCTGCTTGCATTCTGTACATGCAAGAATTACTTTAGTTCTCATGTAGATTTCCTCCGTTTTAACTCAAATTACAAGGTTTTTTCTAAACCTTGCTGTCTTATAATCATAAAGTTGCCTATTTATTATAAATCAGCCATTTGTCAATGTCAACCTGCTTTTTGCTTTATATGACTTATTAATGCAAATTTATCGTTTACAACTCTTTAGGATCATCGCTTGTCAGGGCAGCTCTTGTACTGTCGATTTCCTTAAATCCAGATTTTTCATCTTCGGGAAGTTCAACATGAACGTACACACCGCTTGCCTCTGCCATAATCTCGCCGCTCTCATCTGTTACAACCGAACTCGAAAAGCAGCAGCTTCCTTCCGAACGCTCAACTATACCGTATCCGTACATAGTATTTCCCACAACAATAGGTCTTCTGTACTTTACCGTCATTTCAGCAGTTACATATGTAGGCAGCCAGTCACCTCCTCCGTCAAACTCAGTATGCAAAGTAGCTCTTCCCATAAGCTCGTCAAGTACAGCCGCTGACATTCCGCCATGCATTATACCATTATGCCCCTCATGCAGATTTCGTGGCACAAACACAGTACCAACCTCTCCGCCTTCCAGCTCATAAAACTGGCATCCGAGTGCAGACGGATTCTCATTTCCGCATGTTATACTCATGGGCGTGGGCAATTGTTTAGTTATAACTTTTCTTTTTTGTCTTTGTAATTTCATTATTCATCATAACCTTTTACTTGCATTATATTGTCGACAGCTTCTGCTATCATTGCATCATCCGGCAGAACTACGGATGCATTGGCTCCCAGAGCATAACAATGCTTAATGCCGATATCTCCCTTGATAGCCTGTTTTGTTATTGTCCATTCAGGCATGTCCTTAAGCTGCATCTTGATTAAAGCTTTTATACTTCTTGAACTCATATCCGTGGACAGATTATCCTCAATTGACTCTAAGATGTCAGTGTAATTGGTAAGCACTGTTGTGCTTCCTGTCGCTTTTTTAATTATAGCTTGTATTATAAGCTGTTGATTTTCATTTCTCCTGAAGTCTCCGTCAGGCCATGATTGTCTTTCTCGGCTGTATGCAAGAGCCATTGGGCCGTCGAGGTGATTATATCCTTTTGTAAAAGTATAGTGTAACGACATGCCGTGGGTTGTAAATCCGTACGGTGAGTCGATGTCTATTCCGCCCATGGCATCTACAAGCTTGGTTATGGTCGAATAATTTACCTTTACATAATAATTTATATCCACTCCCATAAACTTTTCCACTGTGCTGACCGTCTCGTCAATACCATAAAGTCCTGAATGTGTAAGCTTGTCCTTAGAATTTTTGCCTGCCAATGTAACATAGTAGTCTCTCGGTATTGATGTCAGCAAAACTTCATGACTTATAGGGTTTACTGTTACAAGCATGTTAACATCGCTTCTCGAAACAGTCCCTATATCACCTGTTGTATCAAGTCCGCTTACCAGTACATTGAAAGATTCTTCGGTCACATCCACATGCTTTGCCGTTCTCTTGCTTTCTTTAGTTACGGAAATGGTATATATAACTCTTGTTCCCGTCTCTATCGAATCGTTTCCTTCTTTCATCGTCTCATATGATGCAGCACTTATGAATACTGCCGAATACTTATTCTCAAGCAAGTCCTTTATCATGTCCGACGAATTTTCTATATAATCATACTCTGCGTTTATTTCTTTTTTAAGTTTATTTCTTGCTTCGGCATATGCTTTGTCTGTAGTGGAAGATGTGGCAATAGTCTTGCCTGCAAGCTGTGAAATCTCTTCATACTTTGAATCAGCCTTAACCACTACATAGAAATCTTCTTTTGCTTTTGCAACATCAGTGATATTGTTAAAAAAGCCCATTGTTTCATTGATATAATATGTTCCTACACCAAACAGAATTATGAGTATGACAGCAAATACGGCTGCTCCTCTTTTGCGGCTGCGCTTTCCTTTTTTGCTGTACATTACCGGAACAATGAACAGCGTTATTAAGAACAGCACCCCAACTACCGGATACAATATCTTGGCAGGAAGAACATTCAGCCACAGAAGCATTACCATAAAGGCTATCGCCAATATGCTGTAGATAACTGCAATAGTTCTGTAGACACCGTTTTTGTTCTGCTTCTGTCTTTCCTTTTCCTGTCTTTTTCTGTCACTTCGCATCTTTGATTCCTTTCCTGATTTTGCGAGTTCAACTTTTCTATTTAAAGCTTCAATTTTTGGTTTTTACACTTCCCCATAATAAAAAGCCTTGTTTCAAGGCTTTTTACCGATAATATTATATCCTCTTTTCATTTGAATGACAACTGTTTCTTGTCAATCTTCCTTAAACTTTCATAATTCTATACGAAGGTAAGTAATTTCGATGCATCTTTTCTCGGCGGAGCAGCAGGGTCTATGTCCGGATATCCCATAGGAATTAACGCAGCGAGTGACTGTCCTTCCGGAATTTCAACAATCTTTTTGATTTCTTCTTCATCAAAGTATCCCTGAATAACAGTTCCCAGACCTTTTTCATGGGCAACCAGGCAGAAAGTCTGTGCCGCTATTCCTGCATCAAACATTTGCCAGCGATCTTCCTTTTTTGTTGAATAGCTTCCATCTCTTTCATAGCCTGAACGACCTTCAACATAAGTGAGCAGTAATACCGCAGCGGCATTTTCTATTGCCGGGATATTGCCTGCAAATCCATATGTACATTTTTCGTTTGCCATAGCTCTTATTTTTTCTTTATCGTCTACTATAATATATCTTGCAACTTGAGTGTTCTTCCAAGACGGCGCATATGCGGAAATGTTAACTATTTCTTCTATGAGTTCACGAGGAACTTTCTTGTCCTGAAATTTTCTGATACTTCTTCTTTCCTTAATTCCGGTAATTAAATCCATCTTTTTCTTTCCTTCCTTATATTGTGGATATTCTTCCTCTCCCGGCACCTGATGTGCTTTCCCGGCTGTGTCACCAGAATCCGGCCGTTATCGTTGTCAGGTTCCGAAAGCACTTCTATGTTTTATGTAACATTTGTTAATATCATATCAATATGTGGCATGCTTGTCAACAAATAAAATCGGCAAGAGCCATCTCTGAGATGTAGCAA
>UQNJ01000017.1 GCA_900542295.1 uncultured Eubacteriales bacterium
TAAGTAAAATGGAACAGGATATGATAGGTGCTGAAAAGTGGATTGAGTTAATCAAAGAGTATTCTGTACCAAAGGAACTGACAGCACCGCTATTAAATGCAATGATAGAAAAAATCCTCATTCACGAAGCAACAACGAATGAGGATAATGAAAGAATACAGGAAATTGAGATATACTACCGATTTATTGGAAAAGTAGACTGATAATGAGGGTTCATATCTTTAACTAAGGGAAAGCGGAAACAGTATGCCGGATATTACATTGCTTGTCCCTTTAGCAGAGGTGCTTGAAGTAACGGTTACGGAGCTGCTGGAATGTAAAAGAATCGAGAAAACTGATTCTATAGATGCAGATCGAACAGATGAAATTGTTAAAAAAGTAATCACACTTTCAGAAGAAGAACAGGATCTGTTCCGTATGAACCGAAAAAAACGATTGGTATTTTTTGTTCCTATAGTAGCAGTTGCTTGTGTGGAAGCTATTTTATTACAAGTATGTGCGCAATTTAAAAATGTTACGGCAGATAATCTGTATCTTTTTGCTGTGATTGGTATACTCTGTGGTTGTTATTTTTGGATCTTTGCAAAAGAAAAGATACCAGCGTATTATGATCAGAATAAAGTTACTGCTTATAGTGATGGTGTTTTTCGTATGAATTTGGTAGGTACAAGCATCAATAATAGTAATTGGAAGTACATCTTACAAGTTGGTCGAATTTGGTCAGTGGTGTGTATGATTGCCTTGCCGTTACTCTATTTTCTGTTTAAATTATATTTATCAGATATTGTGGGAAGAACCGGCGAATATGTGTTGATTGCTGTTTTGGTGGCTGGACTATTTATACCAATGCATGTTGTTGCTAAAAAATATGAATAAAGCATATGGGACACGTCGGAAAACCGGCGTGTTTTTACGTTGTAAAATAAATTTGCGAAAGTTCCAAAGTGATTTGCTAGCCATATTTTTCAGAGATAAGTATAATAAGACCATCAAATACAGATGAGGTGAGATGAAAATGAAACGCAGTGACGATATTCAGATATTAAAACAGTCGCTAAAAAGAAATCGAGTCAGGATAATAGTTTGGGTATTAGCGATTATTGCAGGACTTGCCATTGGTGGTTATGCAGGAGTACAGGCTTATTATTATGGCTGGTTGGGATAAATCATATATCACGGAAGGAGATTAAGTATGTTAGGAGATAAATTAGTAGCACTCCGTAAAAAGAATGGTCATAGTCAGCAAGAACTGGCAGACCGACTTCAAGTTACAAGACAAACCATTTCCAATTGGGAGTTGGGACAAGGTGCCCCTTCTCTGGATAAAGCAATGGAATTGGCAAAGATATACCATATCAGTTTGGATGATCTGGTAGAAAATCAGGTGGAAATTGTAGTCAAAGAAAAGAAACAGGGAAGCGGCAGATTGTTAAAATGCCTAGAAGGAAAGAAAGTAAAAATCAGTGGATCTGATATGGAACTTCTGCTTGAATCTGGTCTGGATTGGGGATACAATGCGGCAGTAAAGGTTCTGGAAGTTAATGATGAATGGATGCGTATTGAATATACCAGAACAAAAGAGAATCATCTTATGAAGAAAGAAACAGTGGTTAAGCTGATTGATATTGATATGATAAGTGGCGTGGAAATTGTGGAGGAAGAGTAATGACAGATATTTTATTAATCATTATTATTGCTTTATTAGCATATGTGATTCATATTCTGAAAGAACATACAGGGAATGGTAAAAAGGAAGAGAAAAAAATGTCATATCAGAAAGTGCTTCCGGAGTATTTGAACAAAATGTGTGAAATCACTTTAAAGGAACCTTTGGTAGCTCTTGATATAATGTTTTCGGCAAAAGGAATACTTATTGATCTGGATGAAGAATGGGTGATGCTGGAGGTCGAAGTTAAAAAGAAAAAAGTAGTAAAGATGTTCCGTATTGATAACATCAGTAGCATTAAAGAAATATTGTAGTCTAAATGATTTGGTCTTGTATTGAAAGATACAGGGCCATTTTTTTATTCAAAAATCATATCTAAACATTTCAATTCTGCACTCGCAGAAAAAAATTCAAAAAAATTTTAAAAAATCACACCAGATTGGCAATTTTCCGTCCCCACCAGAAAAGTAGGAGGGATTGAACCCTCCCCGAACCTTGAAAACAAAATACGCAGCATTCCAGTTTATATCCGTTTGGATGGAGCAACGATGATTCTGGCGCGAAGACCTGTTTTTTACAGTGAGCGATCAACAGAGATATAAAACAGATCGGTGGTGCGGTCTGATTGCCATGAAGTCTGAATTGGGATAATGATACTTCCGTCTAGTCACGTACATGATGCGTGGGCGGCTCGGTGAGTTCCACGGAGAGGTGAGAGTCCTATGAGTACCGACCAGGTGCGGGCTGGAGTGTTCCCAAAGTAATCAGGGGAGTCGGGGACAAATTTGATACAAACAAATTAATGGCAAAAACTATGTGGCGGAGCCAAAAGTTCCGCCATATCCTTTTGCAATTAAGTCTGCATATGCTTTTGTCCACACCAGAAGTAGGTGCAGAGAATTGTAAAAATAAAAACTTAGGAGAATTCAAAATGAGTGAAATGAAGAAAGAAGCCAGGTATGCAGATGATAAACCAAAGTCATGTGAATATTGCTATTGGTGGGATGATAAAAATGAGATTTGTGTATTAGGCGAAGAAAAATGTTATTACCTGTTACCAGATAAACCTAAGAAACCGAGTGGTCCATGTGATGGTTGTCCTTATGGCCGTAATAATCCATGCATCGGTTTTTGTATGAAAAAATTGTTGGGGCAAAAGTCATGAGAGGTAACATGCGAGGGCATCTGACATTTTATGAGCAGATGATGATGCAGGTGCCTGGCAAGAAAGATAACATTGATGAAGAAAAAATGTGTACAGGCTGTCCGTATCACAGAAAGGACTTCGCGTACCGATACTGCCTACATACCGAGTGTCCTTATGTGAAGGGTCATAAAACATTTAGGAAGGAGGCATACGAGATTGGCAGCAAATAAAAGATACTATTGGTTAAAGATGAAGAAAAGTTTCTGGGACGAACCTTCCGTACTTTTCCTTAGAAACCTTCCCAGCGGAGATACATTGGTGATCATTTATCTGAAACTGCTTTGTATGAGCTTGCAGAACAATGGGATCATTTATTTTGAAGGGAATTATGGAACAGTAGAAGATGAGATTGCCCTTTCACTCAGAGAGGACAAGGTTATGGTTCAGATGGCATTATCAGCCATGAAGAAAGTAAATCTGGTCATTATGGGAATGGATGATATGGAAATGCAGTTTACCAGAATTGGCGAAATGGTTGGTATTGACTCTGAAAGTGCATCTGCAAAGAGAGTAAGAGAACATCGTGCCAGAAAGGCATTAGAACAGCAACAAGTTCTAGGCGTTACAATGAAACAGGATGGTAACGGTGTTGTAACAAGCGGTAACACAGAGATAGATAAAGAGAAAGAAATAGAGATAGAAAAAGAGTCAGATTTAGAGGCAGAGGGACTTGGTCTCTATCGAAATGTATTTCTTACTCCGGAAGAATTTCAAAATCTCAAAGATCTGTATCCGACAGACTACATGCAGAAGATCAACAATCTTTCTGTTTATATGGTATCTGCAAAGAAGAATTACCAGAGCCATTACATGACAATCTGTCGATGGGCGAGGGAAGATGCGCAGAGAGAAAAATCTCATGGAAGTGCAAACAGACCTCGTTTGATCACAGAGTTGGATTATTCCTTTAAGGAGGGAGAGAGCTTATGATGGAACATCCGGAAGATTATATTGGAGAGGATGGTCTTCTCTATTGCGGGAAATGTAGAACTCGCAAACAATACAATCCGAGTTTCAATGGAAGAGTAATGATTGTTGGTGTTCCTTGTAAATGCGAACAGGAACGTAGACAGAAAGAAGAGGAGGAACGCAAACGTGAGGGGGAGATTGCCAGAATCCGACGGATGAAAGCAACCTGTATCCACGACAAAGGACTTCTTGATTGTACGTTTGTAAATGACGATGGTTCTGTAAAACAAATGAAAATAGCCAGATGGTATGTGAATACCTGGAAGGAACGAAAATCCAGTAATGACGGATTACTTCTCTGGGGAACTATTGGTACCGGGAAAACATTTTTTGCCGGATGTATTGCAAATGCGTTGATTGAACAGGGAGAGTCGGTCTTGATGACGAACTTTTCTAAGATTCTGAACACGCTCAGCGGTATGTATTCGGAAGAAAAGAATGAATTTATTGCCAGCCTGATGAGATATTCCCTTCTCATTATCGATGATCTGGGAATTGAGCGTAACACAGAGTACGCAAAAGAACAGGTTTATAATATCATTGATGAGCGATATAAGGCGAAGTTACCGCTTATCGTAACGACAAATTTAACATTGGATGAATTAAAGGACTCTAAAGAACTTGCGTACCGACGCATTTACGATAGGGTCCTTTCTATGTGTGTACCGGTGTCTTTTCAGGGCGAGAGCCATAGAAAACAGGAGCATGTGAATCGGACACAAAAAGTGATGAAAGAAATTATGAATTTGGAGGATTAGAAGATGATTAACAGAATAACAGAGGATTGGTTAAAAGAAGTGTTTGGGAAGTTATTTGGATTGATTGATGAGCAGGAGCTTAGACAGATTAATTTGTCAATTATTGCAAAAGTTGAGGATCCTGTGGATTGGATATCTTCTTTTTTGAGCCATCGTTTATGTGATCCTGTGATAGCTAATCTTGAGTGGATTCCTACAGATGTAAAGATAGATATGGAAGGAATTACTCGTAGAGCATCGGCTGAGAAGGTTTCAAGATTAAAAGGGGCAATGCTTCATTATGAACCAATGTTTAGTGCAAGAAATTCTGGTGTTACAGAGTTGAGCGAACTATGGCTATTAGAAGACGGCAGGTTTGCGGAAATTACAAGTATTTGTTTCATAAAGGACGAGCTTGTACATGTACATCGTAAATTTAGAAAAATCATTAAACGCAAAAAAGATATATGGTTTGCGGCGGGGAATCTGGTAGATTCTCTCTATTTGATGCAAATGTGGTATTTGGAAGCAAATTCAGAAAGATGTTAGGAGGAATATGATTGAAAATCTGGTTAAGGGAATGTGTGTACCCGCCTTGGCATTGGTTCTGATACAGAAAAACGCAGGAAGGGAGGAATGTCATGCAAGATGAAGTGAACACCAAAGTTGTTGCACTGGCAATCCGAACAGGAACCCAGACTTCAAAAGTAACAGCGCAGGTGTTGAAAGCAGCAATGCAGAAATTTTTGGCCGAGGCTGAAAAAGCAAAGACAACGCAGGCCAGTAAGACCTATCACGGAAAGCAGACGATTGACCAACTGATGCGTCAGAACACAGGATTGACCAATATTGAGGTAACGGATCAGAACATCAAGTCTTTTGAGCGAGTGGCAAAGAAATATAACATCGACTTTGCACTTAAGAGGGACAAGGGAGCGGATCCACCGAGATATTTGGTCTTTTTTAAAGCTAGAGACGTAGATGTGATGACAGCAGCATTTAAGGAATTTTCCGCAAAAGAGCTGGATAAGTCAAAGAAACCGTCTATCAGGAAGCTTCTTTTCAGGTCTCAGGAAAAGGTACGCAACCAGAAAGAACGTGAGAAGGTCAAAACAAAAGACAGGGGGCAGGAGCTATAAGTATCGATTACAAAAAGCTCATAATCCCAAATATACCATATCTGATCTTCTGGTATTTGGCAGATAAGATTGGATGGCTGTACCGAATGGCAGAGGGCGAGCAGTTTGCGATCAGACTGTACAATGCTTTTTTGAATTTTGGAACAGCTTTTGAAAATCCATTGCCGAGTTTCCATCCGGCAGATGTGGTCATTGGTATTGTTGGTGCAGTTGCGGTAAGACTGATCATCTATTTTAAGGGAAAGAATGCGAAGAAATACCGACAGGGCATGGAGTATGGTTCAGCCAGGTGGGGAACCGCGCAGGATATCAAACCTTATATGGATGACAATCCGGAGAACAATATCATATTAACTGAGACAGAAGGGCTTACCATGAGCAGTAGGCCAAAGCAACCGAAGTATGCCAGAAATAAAAATGTAGTAGTGATCGGTGGTTCTGGATCTGGTAAGACCAGGTTCTTTGTAAAGCCAAATCTGATGCAGATGCATTCTTCTTATGTTGTGACCGATCCGAAAGGAACGGTTTTATTGGAAGTAGGGCGTATGCTGCAGAAAGGCGGATACGAGATCAAGGTCCTGAATACCATCAATTTTAAGAAGAGTATGCATTATAACCCATTTGTGTATATCCGTTCTGAAAAGGATATTCTGAAACTGGTAAATACGATCATCGCCAATACGAAGGGAGATGGCGATAAATCAGGGGAAGATTTCTGGGTGAAAGCAGAAAAACTATATTACCAGGCATTGATCGGTTACATCTGGTATGAAGCACCGGAGGAAGAGAAAAATATCATTACTCTGCTGGAGATGATCAACGCATCCGAAGCAAGGGAAGATGATGAGAACTTTAAAAATGCTGTCGATCTGATGTTTGACGAGCTTGAACAAAGAGAGCCGGAACATTTTGCAGTACGCCAATATAAGAAATACAAATTGGCGGCGGGCAAGACAGCAAAATCTATTTTAATTTCATGTGGTACGAGATTGGCACCATTTGATATTGCAGAATTAAGAGAAGTTATGAGTTATGATGAGTTGGAGCTGGACTCTCTGGGAGAGAGAAAAACAGCTCTTTTTATTATTCCGTCGGATACGGATGGAACCTTTGACTTTGTAACGGCTTTATGTGTGAGTCAGATGATGAACATTCTTTGTACCAAAGCAGATGACGAATATGGTGGAAGACTTCCAATCCATGTACGCTGTCTGTTTGATGAATTTGCAAATATCAAAATTCCGGATATGCAAAGATTGATTGCGGTTATCCGAAGCAGAGAGATCAGTGCATGTTTGATCTTACAGTCGCAGTCCCAGTTAAAAGCTATCTATAAAGATCACGCTGATACGATTCTGGGTAACTGTGACGCAACGTTATTTCTTGGCGGAAAAGAAAGTTCTACCTTGAAAGAAATGTCCGAAATGCTTGGTAAAGAAACGATTGACCTTTATAACACATCTGACACCAGAGGAACCAGTCGAAGTTATGGTATCAACTACCAGAAAACAGGTAAGGAACTGATGTCAAAGGATGAGCTGGCGGTTATGGATGGAGGAAAATGTATCTTGCAGCTTCGAGGTGTGAGACCATTTTTCAGCAACAAGTTCGATATTACCAAACACAAACGATATCGCGAGCTGTCGGACAGTAATCCAAAGTATGCTTTTGATATTGAAAAGTATATGAAACATCAGTTGGTTCTAAGAAAGAATGAGCCGATTGAGATTCACGAGATTGATCTCGAAGAGGAAACAGTATGAGTATAAGACTAACGCAGGCAGGTTTTGCTAGAAATAAGCAGGACTTGCCTTTTTTGCGTTCATGAATGAGAGGAGGAATGTGAATGGCATTTTTTGCTAGTGCAGTAGGTGTATTACAGACTTTAGTAATCGCTCTTGGAGCAGGTCTTGGTATCTGGGGTGTTATCAACCTTATGGAAGGATATGGTAACGATAATCCGGGTGCAAAGTCTCAGGGTATGAAGCAGCTAATGGCTGGCGGTGGTGTAGCCCTGATCGGTACAACCTTAGTTCCATTACTGTCCGGTTTATTTTAACCGGCAGAGGAAATAGAAACTGATTAACAAGTCTTGGGGTGCTTGAAATACAGCATCCCTTTTTGTATGGAAAGGAGGATGCGGATGGCGTTTTTTGCTAGTGCAGTAGGTGTATTACAGACCTTAGTAATCGCTCTTGGAGCAGGTCTTGGCATCTGGGGCGTTATCAACCTGATGGAAGGTTATGGTAACGATAATCCGGGTGCAAAATCCCAGGGTATGAAACAGCTTATGGCAGGTGGCGGTGTTGCTCTTATCGGAACAACTCTTGTACCACTTCTTTCAGGCTTGTTTTAACCTTTGCTGCATGGTTCGAAAGGGCCATGCAGTATTTAAGAAAGTAAGGAGGAAGTAGCGGTTGTTTGATTTATTTGAAAAGATTGAGGAGGCCATCAGGGAACTCCTCACCAATTTTGTATCGAGCAATCTGACTACCATGTTCACCGATGTAAATGATAAGACCGGTACCATTGCTGCGGAGGTAGGACAGACTCCGCAAGCGTGGAACAGCGGTATCTTTAACATGATAGAGAGTTTATCAAACTCCGTGATCATTCCAATTGCCGGGATGATCATCACGTTTGTGTTGTGTTATGAATTGATCAGTATGGTAACAGAAAGGAACAATATGCACGAGATTGATACATGGATGTTCTTTAAGTGGGTGTTCAAATCTTTTATTGCTGTGTATCTGGTAACAAATACCTTTAATATCACCATGGCAATCTTTGATGTGGGGCAACATCTGGTCAACTCAGCGGCAGGCGTGATAGGAGGAAGCACGACCATTGATATAGCAAGTACCATAACTGAAATGGAAACTGCTATGGAGTCGATGGAGCTTGGTGAACTGTTGCAGCTTTCGTTGGAAACAATGTTAGTTTCGATGTGTATGAAGATTATTTCCATCCTAATCACCGTAGTCCTTTATGGACGTATGATTGAGATCTATTTATACACGTCAGTAGCACCGATTCCGTTTGCAACAATGACAAACAGGGAATGGGGTCAGATTGGAAATAACTATGCAAGAGGACTTTTGGCATTGGGATTCCAGGGATTTTTCATCATTGTGATCGTAGGCATTTATTGTGTACTGGTCAATTCAATGACAGTCGCTGCGGATATTCATTCTGCATTGTTCTCAATAGCAGCTTACACCGTAATTCTTTGTTTCGCATTGTTTAAGACTGGAGGTATCTCTAAGTCGATCTTCAATGCACATTAGAAATGAGGTGTGGATGGAAGAAAGGAAATATAAAGTAATTTACGCGGATCCACCCTGGCAGTACAGGGCATACACGAAAAAAGAAGGCGGGCGCAGTGCAGAGAGCCATTATCCGACTATGAATCTGGAAGATATCAAGAAACTTCCGATTGCAGGATTGGCTGATAAAGACTGTGCTCTTTTTATGTGGGTCACACTTCCGTGTTTAAGGGAAGGGTTATCCGTTCTGGATGCTTGGGGATTTCAGTATAAGACTATTGCATTTGTGTGGGTAAAGATGAATAAAAAGGCGGACAGCCTGTTCTGGGGAATGGGTTATTGGACCAGAAGCAACGTGGAGTTCTGTATTCTGGCAACTAGAGGGAAGCCGAAAAGAGTTTCTGCCGGAGTGCATCAGGTGATTATGACGCATATTGAGGAACACAGTAAAAAACCACAGGAAGCAAGGATCAGAATTGAAAAACTGATGGGAGATGTTCCGCGTATTGAACTGTTTGCCAGACAGAAAAGTGAAGGCTGGGATGTCTGGGGAAATGAAGTAGAAAGCGATATTACGATGAAAGGAAGTGAAGAAGATGGCATATGTACAGGTACCAAAGGACTTGACGAAAGTAAAGACCAAAGTGATGTTCAACCTCACTAAGAGACAGCTCATCTGTTTCGGACTTGGAGGAGTTACAGCTGTTCCGGTCTATTTTTTATCCAGAAGTCTTTTGGGGAACACGATGGCAGCAATGGCTATGATCTTAATAGCAATGCCATTTTTTATGTTTGCCATATATGAAAAAGATGGCAGACCATTAGAAAAGATTCTGATGAATATGATCCAGGTGAAATTCAAGCGACCTGGTATCCGACCATATCAGACAGAAAATTTTTATGCTGCCATTCAAAAAGAAATTAATGAGAAGGAGGTATCTGGTATTGGAAAAGAAAACAAAGGAGCCAGTCAAAGACACAAAAAGAGTGCCGGTAAGAACAAAGGTTAAGGGTGGTCAGGAACAGGGTTCTATTCTTTCGGGAGAGCAGAAGAAAAAACTGGTAAAGAAAAAGCTCCGTGAAAAAAAGAACAGCAACGTTCCGAGAACGGCTCAGCAGAGCTTACCATATCAGGAAATGTTTCGAGACGGTATCTGTCGTGTAGATGATACCCATTATACGAAATGTATCATGTTTGGAGATATCAATTATCAGCTGGCACAGAACGAAGATAAAACAGCAGCATTTGAATACTGGTGTGATTTTTATAATTATTTTGATCCGAGCATTTCCATTCAGATCAGTTGTATGAACCAGTATGTAAATGTGAGCGAGATGGAAGGAAGTATTGAACTTCCAATGAAGAATGATGAGTTTGATGAGATTCGTGAAGAGTATGCAGGGGTTTTAAAGACGCAGCTTGCAAAAGGTAATAATGGTCTCATGCGTAAAAAGTATGTAACTTTTGGCATTGAGGCAGAAAATGTAAGAGTTGCAAAACCGAGACTGGAACGTATCGAGACCGATATTATGAATAACTTAAAGGCTATGGGTGTCAGTTCCCATCCGTTATCCGGGTATGAGAGACTGAAACTTTTGTATCAGACCATGAATCCGGATCTGCAGGAACCGTTTTTGTTTAATTTTGATATGGTGGCAAGAACGGGACTTTCCACGAAAGACTTTATTGCACCGACCAGTTTCAACTTTGGGAATAAATCGTATTTCCAGATGGGAAACAACATTGGTGCGGTATCGTTCTTACAGATTTTAGCGCCGGAGCTTTCAGATAAGATGCTGGCAGAATTTCTGGATATGGATAATTCTATTGTAGTCAATCTTCATGTGCAGAGTATCGATCAGGCAAAAGCGATCCGTCAGATCAAGATGAAGATCACGGACCTAGATAAAATGAAGATTGAAGAGCAGAAGAAAGCAGTCCGTTCCGGCTATGATATGGATGTACTGCCATCGGACCTTGTGACCTATGGCGGCGAAGCTAAGAAACTTCTGGAAGATCTACAGAGCAGGAATGAGAGAATGTTTCTGGTAACGGTACTTATCATGAATACCGCAGATACAAAAAGAAAACTGGATAACATTATCATGCAGACGGCAGGTATTGCACAGAAATATAATTGTGCACTTAAGCGTCTGGATTATCAGCAGGAAGCAGGTGTTATGAGCAGCCTTCCGATCGGTATCAATCAGATTGATATTCAGAGAGGATTGACTACTTCGGCAACTGCTATTTTTGTGCCTTTTACCACAGAAGAATTATTCCAGGATGGAGAGGCACTTTATTACGGGATCAATGCTATCAGCAATAACATGATCATGGCGGACCGAAAACTTCTGAAGAATCCAAATGGATTGATCTTAGGTACGCCTGGTGCTGGTAAATCTTTCTCAGCAAAAAGAGAGATGACCAATGCGTTTTTGATCACAAGTGATGATATCATCATCTGTGATCCGGAGGGCGAGTACAGCCCACTTACCCAGATGCTTCACGGACAGGTGGTTCATATCTCACCAAACAGTAAGCAGTATGTGAATCCGATGGATATCAATCTGAATTATTCGGAGGATGAATCACCGATCTCCTTAAAGGCCGATTTTGTATTGTCGTTGTGTGAATTGATCGTAGGAAATAAAAATGGTCTGGAACCGGTGGAGAAGACTATCATTGACCGTTGTGTGCGAATCATTTACCGAAAATATCTGGAAAATCCAGTACCGGAGAACATGCCGATTCTGGAAGATCTTTATAACTGTATTTTAGAACAGGAAGAGACAGAGGCAAAGCGTATTGCGACAGCACTTGAAATTTATGTCAAAGGTTCCCTGAATGTATTCAATCATCGAACTAACGTGGATATCAGTAACCGTCTGGTTTGTTTTGATATCAAAGAACTGGGAAAACAGCTTAAGAAGATTGGGATGCTGGTAGTACAGGATCAGGTGTGGAACCGAGTGACCATCAATCGAGAAGCGAAAAAGTCCACCCGATATTATATCGATGAAATGCATCTGCTTTTAAAAGAAGAACAGACAGCGGCTTATACGGTTGAAATCTGGAAGAGATTTCGTAAATGGGGTGGAATCCCGACAGGAATTACCCAGAACGTAAAAGATCTGTTATCGTCTCGTGAGATTGAAAATATCTTTGAGAATTCTGATTTCATTTACATGTTAAATCAGGCGGGAGGCGACAGACAGATCCTTGCGAAACAGTTAAATATCAGTCCTCATCAACTTAGTTTTGTGACAAATTCTAATGAAGGTGAAGGGCTGCTTTTTTATGGGAACACCATTATCC
Source organism: uncultured Eubacteriales bacterium (assembly GCA_900542295.1). Classification (GTDB taxonomy): domain Bacteria; phylum Bacillota; class Clostridia; order Peptostreptococcales; family Anaerovoracaceae; genus Fimisoma. The sequence goes on from UQNJ01000017.1 coordinate 12,304, forward strand.
CGTTCAAGGATAAATTCCCGAAAGAAACAAAGTTGTATGCGATCATGACGACCAAATTAAATGAGAGGTCGGAAATGAACGAATAAGATTGGAGGAAATAGGATGAATGTAAATATGAAAAATTGTGGTGGTTATAATTGTGTACCGGATGCAGTGTTGAAACAGTTATTTGAGGATGTGGACAGTCTTGGCTGTATGCTTGGCGAGCTGGTTTCTCTCTATGAGAAAGAAAGCATCTTGAAGAAACATCACAGAAAGTATCTTCACGTGAGAGAATATGCAGATAAAAAATGTGGCCTCTACAAAGAAAAGATGAAGGAGATTGCAAATCATTGGATGGATCAGAAAGTCACATGCGAAGATATGGGATGTAAAAATCCTACCGATGATCCATATGTTGAAGATGTTCTGAATGGAAAGGTGGCAGAAGAAGAGGCTGGCGAACTTCCATCAGAAGAACCGGTGGAGTTTTCCAAACTTCCAAAGGGAATGGTACTTATGACCAGTGATTCTCTTGGTGTGATGCATGATGATGTAATCTGCCTGACGGAAGGATTGGATGTGATGGTTGCCTTGTTAAGAGCAGTCATGGCGGGCTGTCCGATGAAGAAAGAAGATGTGGAGTCTGTTGTGAACATGACTTCGGATATGTCAGAAGAAGTGTTCCGACGCTGGGAAGAAGCAGAAATGATCGAACTGGATTAGGAAGGAGACCGTTTGGATGCATGAAGAATTAGAAGTAGGAGCAAGAGCCAGACTTCCCGATGCGGAGGAAAAGCCTTCGGATGGAAAGAAAAAGAAGAAGCTACAATTTGAGAAAGAAGAATTAGATGGAGTCAGTGAAGATAAGAACGCTGACTCTTCTTCTTTTTCAGATAAAGAAACAAATACAAAAAATGCAGATATAGGAAAAAGTAGTTCGAAACGAATGAGCCGACTGGAAGAAAGATCCGAGCGTGCCAATGAAAAAGTAGAGCAGGCAAAAGAAAAACTGCCTACGAAGAAAAAGATCAAAAAGCAACGTCTTTACGATGAAGAATCCGGGAAGGGAAAAACGAAGTTGTCTTTTGAAGATGAAGTAGTTCAGCCAAAGACCGGAAAGGGGACCGTTGTAAAAGCCGGCACAAGGGCTGTGGATGCAGCAACACTTGCGGCCAGTGCAAAGGTTCATGGGAAAGTCAGTGAGATAGAAGATGATAACCTTGGTGTAAAGTCGGCACATCAGTCTGAAATGGCTGTGGAAGGCACGGGAAGGGCAATTAAGGCCGGAATCAGGCACCAAAAGGAAAAACCTTATGACAAAGTTTCAAAGCTGGAGATGAGGGCAGAAAAAGCCAATACGAGGCTTCTTTTTGAAAAGTCCTTGGAAGAAAATCCGGAGCTGAAAAAAAGCAGGCTTAGTAAGTATTTCCAGAAAAGAGAAATAAAGAAACGATATGCGGCTGCTTATAAAGCAACAAAGAATGGTGCAGAAGCGGTGGCTATGACCAGTACAGCTATGGGAAATAGAGCTTCCTTGGCAGTTCGGGCAAAAAATGCCGTAACTGCTTTTGCAAAAAAGAATACTGCGGTGATCGCAACCGGTGGATTTATTCTCGTGGTATTTGTGATGTTCCTTTCTGGACTTGGAACGATGGGAACCATGATCTCACAGACAGGCGGTGCAGTAGTGGAATCCACTTATCTTAGTTCTGATGAAGACATCTATGCAGTAGATGAGGCATATTCAGCAAAAGAGGCAGCCTTGCAGTCTCAGGTCAACCGTATTGAGACTACTTATCCCGGATATGATGAATACCGTTATCAGGTCGATGAGATCACCCATGATTCTTATGCTTTGATCTCTTATTTTACAGCAAAATATGGAGATTTTACGGCGGCTGATGTACAGGGAGAGATTCAAGATTTATTTGACGAACAGTATTCCATGAGAGTCTGGGATGAAACAGAGACGAGGACAAGAACGGAAACAAGAACCGGTACCAGAGATGTGACGGATTCAGAAACAGGGGAAGTGACTACGGAGGAATACGAATATGAGGTTGAAGTAGAGTACGAATACCACATTTTAAATATCCAGGTAACGAATAAAGGCTTGGATGCCATTGCTTTTGCAAGTCTGAACGATGACCAGAAGAGGCATTATCAGATCTATCAGGCAAGTCTTGGAAACAGGTCTTATCTATTTGGCGATAGGATCTTAGCAGGAAATGTGGCTGGAGGCGGTATGTCTTATGATATTCCACCGGAAGCACTTACTGATGAACGATTCGCCAACATGATACATGAAGCGGAGAAGTACCTTGGATATCCGTATGTGTGGGGCGGTGCAAGCCCATCCACGAGTTTTGACTGTTCCGGCTTTGTATCCTGGGTCATCAATCATTGTGGCAACGGTTGGAATTATGGACGACTGACAGCAGATGGTCTTAGGGGCATTTGTACTTACGTGTCACCGGGAGATGCAAAACCAGGGGATCTTATCTTTTTCCAGGGAACCTACAATACCAGTGGTGCAAGTCATGTTGGTATTTATGTTGGAAATGGAATGATGATCCATTGCGGAAACCCAATTCAGTACGCTTCGATTGAAACAAATTACTGGCAACAGCATTTTATGTGTTTTGGAAGATTAGATTAGGAGGAATCAGATGAATAAGAAATTGGACAAAGTCCGTGAGAATATCCGTAAAACGGAGAAACAGATGCGTGAACTGGATGAATACTTAAAAACACTCCGATTGCAGGAAAAGCAGTTGGAAGATGAAGAAATCATCAAGCAGATCCGCAGCCTGAATACGAAAGATGGAGATGTCATGGATGTGCTTCGAAGAGTACAGAACATGAACGCTCCAGAACCGGAAGTACCGGATTATAACGAAAGAGAGGGTATGGAATATGGTGAATAAGAAAATGAGAAAGGTCTTCATGGTCCTGACTCTGTGTTTAACGATGATACTTGGCAGTTCCATGAATGCTTATGCCTATGTGGATGAATCGGCAGGAACTGAAACAGAAGCAACCACAGAAGCGGTGGTTGTGGAAGAGGAACTTACCGCAGATACAGAGGAAACTACAGAAACAGAATCCGAGGAGGCAGATGAGGAAACAGAAGAAAGTGCTGGTGCTTTTTCTGAATCGGGCAATCTGTCTCTTTTAGATGATGTGGAGACTGATGAGGCTAAAGAACTGGAATATATGACCGTCCAGACAAAAAGCGGTGCTGTGTTCTACCTTGTGATTGATCGTAGTGCAGATACAGAGAATGTATATTTTCTCAATCAGGTTGATGAGCTTGATCTGATGGCAATCATGGATGATGCACAGAAACAGGAATATGAATCTTCTCTAAAAGAAGAACCACAGGAAGTTCCTGAAACACCGATAGAAGATGAACCGACAGCCAACGAGCTAGTTGACGAAGAACCGCAGGCGGATTTACAGACAAATAACCTTGCATTATTTGGTGTGATCGGAGTGATCGCTGCCTTGGTTATCGGCGGGTATGCATTTATGAAAAAGAAAGCAAAGAAAGACGGTGCTGACTTAGAGGAAGACCTTGAATTCTATGATGATGAAGAGTATGAAAACGAGGATGAGCAGGAACCGGAATTTGCTGATGAGGAAGATGTAGATTAATGAAATATGGAGTTGTTTTTATGGGAGTACCACCTTAGCCAGAGTGATACTTCCTATTTTATTGTCAAAGATCAAATAAATTTATGAAAGAAGAGGTAAAAAAGAATGAAGTTTTTGAAAGGAAAATTTAAGCGAGTGATCGCTGGGGCATTAAGCCTTTTCATGTTGGTTGGTGTTGTGCCAACGACAGCATTTGCTGCAGATAATACGATTTCCATGAGCTTTGGCCCTGCATATCAGTCTGATGGAACCTTGATCTGTTATCAGGATTCATTCACATCTCCGAATGGTCTGACGGATGGAAGTTCAGGAGGTACTCAGAGAAGAGTCATCATTTATGGAGATGGTGAAGAGGCATTTTGTATTCAGCCTGGTGTACCACTTAATACTGGTGATCAATTGACAGCAAATGCTTCCGAAGCATGGAATGCACTTAGCAGTGCGCAAAGATCTGCGATCAAACTTGCATTAGCTTATGGAAAACCGGGAAACAGTAGTGGATTATCCGGTTCAGGTGATTCTCAGTATATTGCAACACAGATGGTGGTGTGGGAATTAGTAAATGGATGGAGAAGTACAAGTTCTTATGAACGTACCAATAATTCTGTTTACAATGCTCTTTGCAAAAACGGAGCAAATAATGAAGTGGCAACAGCATATAAACAGATTGTAGCTGGAATGCAGAGCCATAAGATCACTCCAAGTTTTGCAACAGGAAAAACTTATGATATGGATTTTGCGGATGGTCAGTACACATTGACCTTAAAAGATTCTAATAAGGTGCTTTCTGATTATAAGATCAGTTGTTCAGATGAAAATGTAAAGATTGTCAGAGATGGAAACAAGATTACGATTTCTTCAAAGGTAGTGCTTGATAAAGATGTGAAGATCTCAGTTACAAAATCATCTAATATTTCATCTAGTGCGAAGTTAGTAGCTTATGGAAGTTCTACAAGACAGGATACGATCATTGGCGTGGAAAGACCGGATGATGTGACTGCAACATTTAAGATTTCTACTCCGGCAGGAAATATGGAACTTGTGAAAACAAGTGAAGATGGCATTGTGGAAGGAATCCAGATGATTGTATCAGGAAATGGGTTTAACGAAACAGTTACAACAGGAAAAGGGGGCAAGATTACATTAGAAGGTCTTTATCCTGGAACTTATACAGTTACAGAACGTGCTGCAGATTATTATGAACCACAGGAAGCAAAGAAAGTAACGATTAAAGCAGGAGAAACTTCTACCGTAACATTCAATAATGTATTAAAACGTGGGGATGTGACCGTATCCAAAACATCCGAAGATGGATTCAATGAAGGGATGAAGTTCCACTTATACGGAACCAGTGCTTCTGGTCTTTCTGTAGATGAATATGCGACTACGGATGAAACAGGAGTTGCAACATTTAAAAATGTACTGATTGCAGGTGCTGGAGGTTATACACTTGAGGAAGTGGATACAGCAGTACGCTATGTCATCCCGGATGATCAGAATGTGAAAGTAAACTGGAAAGAAGTCACAAATACTTCCGTGCAGAATACTCTGAAGAAATTCAATGTAACAGTGAATAAAGTGGATGCTGAAATGACAGTCAGCCAGGGTGATGCAACATTAGCCGGTGCTGTTTATGGTCTTTATAAGGATGGAGAACTGGTAGAAAGCATGACAACTGATGAAAACGGAAGTTTTACAACAGGCTATCATGTGTGTGGAAACGATTGGACTATTCGTGAGATCACTCCATCTGAAGGATATCTTTTAGATGAAACTGTCTATAAAGTAGGCGCAGAGGCAGAAAATTACAAAGTAGAATTCAATTCTGCTCCTGTAATCGAATCAAAGGAGCAGGTGATCAAAGGTCAGATCTCCATTATCAAACATACTGATGACGGATCTACACAGATTGAAACACCAGAAGAAGGAGCAACTTTTGAAGTGTATCTGACAGCTGCAGGTTCTTATGAAAATGCAAGGGAAACAGAGCGAGATATTCTCGTATGTGATGCGGATGGATATGCAATCACAAAAGAGCTTCCTTATGGAAAATATACTGTTCATCAGACCGCAGGGGCTGAGGAAACAGAGTTCATGAAGGACTTTACTGTATTTGTAAGTCAGGAAGGTCAGGTCTATAAGTATCTCATCAATAATGCGCCTTACTCCGCTTATATCAAAGTGGTAAAAGCAGACAAAGAGACTGGTGAAACAATTGCACTTAGTGGTGCAGGATTTGAAATCTATGATGCATCCGGCGAAAAAGTGACGATGAGTTATACATATCCAACGGTAACGATCATTGATACTTACTATGTAAGTGATGATGGGTATCTCATTACTCCGCAAGTGCTTCCGGCAGGAGATTATACTTTAGTCGAAGTGCAGGCCCCTTATGGTTATGTGTTAGATTCTACACCGATTCCGTTTACGGTCACAATGGCAGAGAATGAAGAGGAAAATGGTCTGAATGTTATTACTGTAACTGCCTATGATATGGCCCAGAAAGGTAAAATCTCCATTTCCAAAACGGGAGAGGTTTTCTCAACGGTAACCGTTTCTGGGGATGAAGTATTAAATAAAGATGGATATACATCTCTTATCAATTGTGTATATCAGCCAGTATATGAAGAAAAAGGTCTTGCAGGGGCGACCTATCAGGTGATCGCCGTAGAAGATGTTGTGACTGGAGATGGAACTGTACGTTATAAAGCTGGTGATGTAGTCGATGAAATCACAACCGGAGAAGACGGAACAGCGACAACCAAAGAATTATATCTTGGTCAGTATCAGGTGATAGAAGTGAAAGCACCGGAAGGATATGTATTAAATACAACTCCATCCGATGTAGAACTTGTGTATGCAGGTCAGGAAGTCAGCATCGTGGATGCAGCGACAGGATTTAATAATGAGCGTCAGAAAATCCGAATCGAAGCAGTGAAGTCTTTGGAACAGGATGAAACATTTGGTATCGGAATGAATGGAGAAATCAAAGAGGTATCTTTTGGATTATATGCAAAAGAAGAGATCAAAGCAGCCGATGGAAGCATAATCCCAGCTGATGGGCTCATTGAGATTGCTTTCTGTGCCGAAGATGGAAGCATTGTATTCCAGTCTGATGTACCATTTGGAAAATACTATGTGAAAGAATACGCAACAAATGAACATTATCTGATGAGTGGCATCGCGTATGTATTTGAGTTTGCTTATGCAGGACAGGAAATCTCTACTGTAAAAGTAGCTCTGAAAGATGGCGATGCAATCGAGAATACCTTAAAACGCGGTAAGATCGAAGGGTTAAAAGTAGACGGAGAAGATAAAGGACTTGCAGGCGCAACATTCGGATTATTCGATGAATGGGCGACAGAGTATACAGCAGAAAATGCTTATATGACTGTAGTATCTGATGAAACAGGATACTTTGCGTTTGAGAATGTTCCGGTTGGTGACTATGTAGTTGTAGAACTGGAAGCACCGGAAGGGTATGTGAGAGCTGATGCAAGACACTTTGTTTCTGTAACTTATGATACCCAGGTGATCGGTCTGAAAGCAATTAACTATCTCATCGTGGGAAGTGTACAGCTTACCAAAGTAGATGAAGAATATCCAGAAAATAAATTAGCAGGAGCTGTGTTTGAGGTCTTCGCAGACACGGACAAAGACGGCGCGTTTGATTCTGAAAAAGATGAATGCCTTGAAACACTTACTGAAGTGAATGAAGGTGTATATGAAATGGAAGGTCTTCTTTATGGAGATTATTTCGTGAAAGAAAAGTCTGCACCGGAAGGCTTCCTCTTAGATGAAAACGTATATCCATTCTCTATTGTAAATGATAAAGAAGTGGTGATCGTTGAAAATGAAGCAGGAGTCGGATTTAAGGATCAGCCGATCAAAGGTGATATCACGATCTTTAAAACGGATGAAGCAACAGGGGATAAGCTGGTAGGTGCCGGATTCCGTGTGTTTGATGAAAATGGAGAAGCGGTAGCCGAAGGTTATACAGGAGAAGACGGAACTGTAACATTTGAGTTAAGATATGGCGAATATACAGTTGCTGAGTTTGCTGCACCGGAAGGTTATGTACTTGATGATGCTCCATACGCTTTCAGCGTGAAGGAACATGGTCAGAAGATTTCTGTTGATATGGCAAATACAAAGATCAAAGGAAAACTGGTCCTTTCTAAAGTGGATGCGGAAACAGAAGAATTGTTACCAGGAGCCGGATTCCGTATTTATGATGTGAACGGTGAAGTAATCCGTGAGGGTGTAACGGATAAAGAGGGTAATGTAGAATTTGATCTTGATTTCGGAACTTACTATTATCAGGAATTTGATGCACCAGACGGATATGAAGTAGACGATACAAAGTATGAGTTTACAATCACCGAAGATGGTCAGGTAGTATCTGTCATCATGACAAATAAGAAGATTCCAGTGGAAACTCCAAAAGAGGAACCAAAGGAAGAGGAACCTAAAGAAACACCGAAGACAGAAACAAAACCATCTGTTTCTACAGATAGTCCAAAGACTGGAGATGATGCAGATGTAGCATTATGGGCGGTGCTTGCGGCAGTTGCTGCTCTTGCGGGGGCCGGTTTATCCATTGCGTCCATCGTGAGCAAGAATCGTAAAAAGGGAAAATAGTATGAGAGAAACCATTTTTCGATGGGCTGCAATTATCATGGCGATTATTAGCTTTGGAATTGCGGCCTATTTTGCTGGAAAGATTTACTACACAGAACAGGAATATGCCGAAGGGGATGCTGTTTATGAGGAAATCTTAGAACAGGCAGTTGTTACCATGCCAGAGGTTCCGGGTGAAAACCCGGAGCCAGATGGCGAGGCAGAAAGTCAGATAGCTCAAGAATCACAGAAAGAGGAAAGAGATTCTATCGTACCGGAAATAGATTTTGCGGCATTGAAAGCAGTCAATGAAGATGTGGTCGGATGGTTATATCTTCCTGATACAGTCATTAGTTACCCGGTTGTACAGGGAGAGGATAATTCTTATTATCTGAAACACTTGGTAGATGGAACGTACAATGCCAACGGATGTTTATTTATGGATTATAAAAATCAGAGAAATCTTATGGATGATAATACATTGATCTATGGTCATCATATGGACAGCGGAAAAATGTTCGCAAGCCTTGTGAAGTATAAGAATCAGGAATTTTATGATACGCATCCGGTAATGTATTTCCTGACAGAAGATGGAACATATCAGGTAGAACTGTTTGCTGGCTATACCACAACAGCCGATGCAGGAGCCTATATGATCTCTATTTCTACCAGAGAAGAAAAGATTGAGTGGTTGAAAGAGATGTTTCACAGTTCAGATTTTTTTGCAGATGTAACAGTATCTGCATTGGACCATATCGTAACGTTTTCAACGTGTGCGTATGATTTTCATAATGCAAGGTATGTGCTTCATGGGAAACTGACAGTCATGGAAGCAGGTGTGTAGTGGAGAAAGATATTTTTGAAGATATGAGGGAACTGGTCGGGTGTGAGTTTATATCGGATCTGCCATATAGAAAAGAAGAGGTATTTGATGTAATGGAGAGGGTACGATTTTCCGATTATCCACCCGAAAAGGTAACAGAATTTTTGGATTATGTGTTTTGAAGGAGAGGAGGAATGTGTTATCACACAAGCAGAATTTAATTTAGTGTTTGAAAAACAGGTAGAAAGATGTGAGCAGACACTACAAAGAAAAAAGAAGGAATATACGGGAGATAGTCAGGACCGTTTAAGTGCTTTTAAAGTTGCAGCTGCTATGCAGGGGTGTAAACCGGAGCGAGCACTTGCAGGGATGATGGCAAAGCATATCGTATCACTTTATGATATGTGCTATGCCGACAGGGAAACATTCGACATGACTACCTGGGATGAAAAGATCACGGACAGTCTCAACTATCTATTCCTTTTGAAAGCGATCGTAGAGGAGGGACAGAACGTTGGATAAGATTGAAGTAAAGATTTTAAATTGTTCTGCCATCAAAGAAACAGAGAAAAATATGGTGTTTGCAGCAAGGCTGACCCAGAGAGGACATGCTATTCATTCCATGGATGATCTGATGGAACTTTATGATAAATCCTTTAGTGAAGAAACATTAAAGAATATCGGACATTTACCGCACCCGACTGTACAAAAGTTTTCCGTAATCACGGTTGCAATCGTAGGTGCGAGCAGAAGATTTCTGTCACAGATCACGAGACATCAAAACGAAGTGAAGTTCATGAGTGCGTCATTGCAGTACAGTAATTATTCGGGTAAAGCCGATTTTGCAGTGCCATATGAGATCATGACAGCAGAAGAGAACATTCAGGAATTATATATGGAGAGTTGTCGGTCAGATATGGATTGTTATGAAAGATTGTGTCAGATGGGAGTCGGACATGATGCGGCCGGTTATGCTACACCACAGGGACTTAGGAATGTACTTATTATCAGTGCAACACCTTATCAATGGAAGCATATGATCGGACAAAGAACGTGCAGGAGAAATACGGACGAGATGCGTATTGTGATGCTGAAAATCTGGAAAGAACTGTATGAACTTAGCCCGATGTTATTTACTTCAGAATGTACAGGTCCATTTTGTCAGAGAGGGAAATGTGCAGAAGGTAAGATGACGTGTGGAAAACCATTGCAAAAGAAGATGAATCCAGTGGATATTCTACAGACAGATTATCCAATGCTTCTGGAAGGAGGATTGCATGAAGGTTAAACTGATTGATTTTGGTCTAAAGGATGGTCATCATCCTTTCAGACCGCATGGCAATGATGCCGGGGCAGATGTGTATATGCCCTATGACTGTACCTTAAAGCCGGGAGAGATAGCAAAAGTCCCTTTGGGATTTGGCATTGAAGTCCCGGATGGGTTTGCTGGATATGTATTTCCGCGAAGCAGCATGGCGGTGAAAGGGCTGGTGTGCGAACTTCCACCTGTTGATTCCGGGTATCGTGGAGAGATTCATGCCATTATCAGTAACGTGAGTAATAAAGAGCAGACGATCAAGAAAGATACGAGAGTGGGACAGCTTGTGATTACACCGATTGTCATTGCGGACTTTGTAGCTGATAAAGGGGAAGAACGCGGAACCGGAGCTTTTGGAAGTACGGGGGAATAACATCTATTGATTTTATTAGTTTGGTGCTATAATGATACCATCAATAAGAATTTGGAGGTCACGTTATGAATAGAAAATTAGTTGCATATTTTTCTGCAAGCGGAGTGACTGCGAAAGTTGCAGAAACATTATCAGAAACAATCGGAGCAGATCTTTTCGCAATTGAACCGAAGGTACCATATACAAAGGCAGATTTGGATTGGATGGATAAGAATTCCAGAAGTACATTGGAAATGAAAGATCCTGCATCCAGACCAGAAATTGCAAGAGTGCGCGACAATATGGAAGAATACGATACAGTATTCGTAGGATTTCCGATTTGGTGGTATGTAGCACCAACTATTATCAACACATTTCTTGAAAGCTATGATCTTACAGGAAAAACAATCATTCCTTTTGCAACATCAGGCGGCAGTGGAATGGGGAAGACAAATGAAAAACTAATGCCAAGTTGCAAAGGCGCAAAGTTGCTTGATGGAAAAGTATTGAAAGCAAATGTAGGCGCGAAAGAACTCGATGAGTGGGTTGCTGGATTGAGTATTTAATCAGAGAAAACTTTGAAGTTATAGGTGAGTGTGATGGGAAAGAGATTGTCAGAAATGACTTTGGAAGAACTGTGGCAGTTATTCCCTATATATTTAACAGAACATCAATCTTGTTGGCAAGAATGGTATTCTGAGGAAGAAAGGTTATTGAAAAATGCCCTTTCTTCAACTGAAAGAATAAGTCATATTGGAAGTACGGCGGTTTCTTCTATATGGGCAAAACCAATTATTGATATTTTGGTAGAAGCTCCAAAGGAAAGCCGTTTACTGGATTATAAGGATTTGATTATTAACAGTGGCTATATTTGTATGTCACAGACTGAGAATAGTTTGTCTTTTAATAAGGGATATACAGAGAATGGTTTTGGCGAGCGAGTATTTCATTTGCATTTAAGATATGCAGGCGATAACAATGAATTGTATTTTAGAGATTATCTCATTGAGCATCCAGATGTTGCAAAGGAATACGAAGAATTGAAATTGAAGTTATGGAAGAAATACGAGCATAATAGAGATGGTTATACAAATGCTAAAACGGAAATGGTAAAGCAATATACAGAAAAAGCAAGAATTCTGTACGGGAATAGGTACTGAAAGATTTGAATTTGACGAAGGAGATGTGCAATGAGCAACAAAGACATTATAAAATATTTTTACGAAGTGGTTGTCTCCGAAAACCTGCTTGATGAGCTTCATAAATACATCTCAGAGGACTGTGTGCAAAGAGTTGGAGAAAAAGTATATTTTGTTGGAACAGCAGGAATGAAACAGCATCTTCTCGCCGTCAAACAAACCTATCCCGATTATACAATGAAAATTATCCGCCAATATACCGATGGTGACTATGTAATTTCAGAGTTCATCATGCGTGGAACCCACAAAGGTGATTTTCTGGGGATAACACCAACCAATAAGGTTTTAGAAATTACGGGAGTTGACATTGACAGAGTTGTTGACGGTAAAATTGTCGAGCACGGCGGTTCAACTGAAACCTTTGAGACATTCTGGACAAACGGTTTGATTAAACCAGTATAATACCAATTCCAATATGACGAACAGTTAGAAAAACTTGAAGTTTCATCAGATAAATATTTGGAAAAAGTCTTGACTCCTACGTTGCGTAATAGTTTAAAGTGTACTTATCGATAGGAGGAAATGATATGCATGAATTTATAATAGAAATAGTAAAATCAGATGAGATTTATCGAAAGATAGCAAATGCATCGTTAGAGAAGAAAGATGATATATATCGCTATGACTTTATGAAAAAATTTGAAAAGAAATGGGATATGTATCACTGTCCGTTGAAAGCAAAACAATCTGGCGGATATGATGTGGTGATGGCAAGCGGTATGTTAGGATATTTATTGCCACAAAAAATAGGAGACACAGAACAAAAATATATTGCAGAATTAGCAGATGAAAAGTTATGGACGGATTGCGTGGCATCTATTGAAAGCTCTCTTATGACATTTGTTAGACATGGAATAGATTTGAAGGTTAAAGAGTATATGTTTACATTGATGCTCGCAGATCCATCAAGTCCCTATTCGGTGATGAATGATGGTTATTGTGGTGATGGTGGAATTCCGGGATACATATTTGGATCATTAGTACCTTCTGAAACGACAAAAACAAGGATTCCAGTTGTATTAGCTCATGAGACGAATCATAATGTAAGATTTCAATATATAAAGTGGAGTAATGAAATATCATTAGCAGAATATATGATTTGTGAAGGATTGGCAGAAAATTTTGCAGTAAAACTTTACGGTGAAGAGAACTTAGGACCATGGGTTAGTAAAACTGACCAGGAAATGTTAAATGAATATATTAAGCCACTTATCCAGGACGCTTTAGAAGTGCAAGGATTTGACAATATTACATCATATATGTATGGAGATGAAATGGCAAAATTACAAAATTATATTCCGGTGGGTATGCCTTATTGTGCTGGGTATGCATGCGGATATTATATGGTGAAATATTATTTGGATAAAACTGGAAAAGATATTGTTGACGCAACAATACTTCCAGCAGAAGAAATTTTGAAAGAAATAGATGGATTTTGGAGTGAAACGACCATTATTCGGAAAGGAAATTCCTATGAGGACAGTAAATGAGGTAAGTAAGCTAACAGGAGTAAGTATACGTACCCTTCAGTACTATGATAGTATCGGACTGTTAAAACCAACTGAGTATACAGAGGTAGGATACCGTTTGTATGATGAAGAAGCATTAGAAAGGTTGCAACAGATTTTATTGTTTAGAGAATTGGAATTTCCACTGAAAAAAATCAAAGATATTATATATAATCCTAAATTTAATAAGGAAAAAGTATTAGAGCAGCAAATAGAACTTTTGGTATTGAAGAAGGAACATATAGAAAATTTGATTGATTTTGCTCGAAGAATAAAAACGATGGGAGTAAATAAGACGGATTTTAAAGTATTTGATAAAAAAAAGATGGAAGATTATTCAAAGCGTGCAAAGGAACAATGGGGACAGTTAACCCAGTATCAGGAATTTGAAGAAAAGACGAAAGAGGTGTCTGATACTCAGCAGAAGGATGTAATCAATCGTTTTATGCTTATTTTTACAGAGTTTGGCAAGATAAAAGAATTAGATACATCCTGTGATACGGTTCAATTACAGGTGAAAAAATTGCAGGATTTCATCACAGAGAATTATTACACCTGTACAAAAGAAATTTTATCAGGTCTGGGAAAGATGTATGCAAGTGGCGGAGAATTTACCGAAAACATTGATAGCTATGGTGGAGAAGGAACTGCTCTGTTTACAGCAAAAGCAATTGAGATATATTGCAAATAAGAGAGCGCAACTTTCAGTTTTCTGGAGATCGATAAACATTATTAAACCGGAAGGAGGTGCGCTATGCTGAATGATTTTTCGTGGAACATGACCGGATACATACCGAAACACCAAGTTAATCCGCACGGTGACGACATCATTCCCTATGTGGCAGAGCGCATCTTCCAACTGGAACCGGAGCCGCCAAAGGTGGACAGTTTGAACGAATATATCCTGTCTGCTTTGCGGGAAAAGAATCTGCTATATTTTTCGTTCTTCCTGC
>UQNJ01000018.1 GCA_900542295.1 uncultured Eubacteriales bacterium
TGATTTATGTTGAAGTTTCAATACTTAAAGGCAATTTTACCAACTCTTTTTGTCCTATAGGCCTTGATGTAAGTTTATTTCATGGAGTTCCTTTTTTGTATCTGTTTGCAATAAAAATTTTCGGTTTCGTATCTAAGTATGTTTTGTAGGCGGCTTTGCTATAGCGGCGACAAAATCTTCAAAATCATCGAAAGAGCTGTTGATAAAATCAAAAAGCACCGGGTCTTTGAATTCGTATTTTGAAACAGGAACGATATAGGGAGCCATTGGTGATGAAGCAAGATCTATCTCCATACGGCGTATATCCGGCAGGTTGTAGGAAGACAGTATGAGCTGGTTATCTTCCAGTATATAATATACGCCCAAAACATCGTCATTAAGAAGATAAGTCTGTTTTTTGACATGATCGTTATGGGGCTGGAAAATCATGAAGAGGCGGCCATTTTCATAATCTGTAATCATTGCTTTAGAGGCAAGCTGTGTTGAGCTTCTGTCGAATTTAGGCGCGCCGGGCACAAGGTCTGTTACAGTTATAAATTCAGCCTTTGCGGTCATCATAGAAGCCTCTGCCGGAGTAACCTGAAATTCCGACACCTTCTCGTACTTGACCACTTTCAGCCGGTCAAGAGATATTTGAGTTATAAGAAGGAAATACTTGCCATCATATTCTATAAGTGAGTCGCACAAATAGGATTTAAAAGTATCAAAAGTAGCGAAATCTTTATCGTCATCTGTAACATGATAATCTGTATTATAACCGCTGACAGTATCGGGAGATTCCTCTATTACATTGCGAAGCAGAGTTGCTCCTTTGTGCTTTGGAAATAAGTTGGTACGTACATATCCTTTAGTTAGAAATTTAGCGGCGCCGAAATCTTTTCCTATGCATCTCATAAGGAAATAGTTTATAACCTGATAAGGAGAGTCAAGAACCGGGCATTGCTTGCACATCAGGACATATTCTTCCGCATCTGTAAGAATTACTCTTGGAGTAAGCATAAAGTTATATTCATCTTTATCTTCGGGAAGCGGAAGGTTGCTTCTTATATTTAAATCAACATAGCTTTGAAGCATGAATCTGGCTTCTTTTTCAGTAAGAGATACTTTTTTACCTCCAAGACCGCCAAGCATATAATTTTCTATATCGCTGATTTCTTTTGCATCTTCAGGACTGCCGTTTCCGAGCACACTTTTGTAAGTTTCAAATCCGGTTTCCTCGGCATCAAAATAAAAAAACTGGTGCAGGTCTGTGAGGCCGGAGTTTTCCGTAAGCTTCCAATGAACGCACATGCCGACAACACCCATAAGTCTGGTATCGGTTATTGACGCTGATACGAATTCCTTTGGACTGTCACAAGCTGTTTCTGACAGACCGCCCCGGATAAGTTTAAAAGTTGATCTTATATCTTGATATGACAAAGTTTTTACCTCATTGAAATTCTATTATTTAATAGTATACATTATTTATAGGAAAAAACAACAAAATGTTAGGTTAATAGTTGACTTTGGTGGTAAAAGATATATAATAATATGAGTGATAAAATTAAAAATCCTTATTGAGAGCGGCTGAGGGAATAGGCCCTGAGAAGCCCGGCAACCTGTATGTTGTTTTACAATATGCAAGGTGCTAAATCCTACAGAAATATAATTTTCTGAAAGATGAGGAAAGGTACAATACAGACAGTATGCCCTCTCTTTCCGAAAAGAGAGGTTTTTTATTATCGCTGAGGCGATTAGAACTAATGTATCTGAATAAGGATTTCTGAGATTAGAGGAGGTAAGAAAAATGAAAAAATTATTCACATCCGAATCTGTTACAGAAGGACATCCTGACAAAGTTTGCGACCAGATATCAGATGCAATTCTGGATGCAATTTTTGAGCAGGATCCTTACGGCAGAGTAGCGGCGGAAGCAACAACCACAACAGGATATGCTATGGTAATGGGGGAAATCAGCACTAATTGCTATGTTGATATCCCTAAAATAGTTCGTAAAGTTATATTGGACATAGGATATGACAGAAGCGATTATGGCTTTGACGGCAACACCTGCGCTGTGATTTCAGCAATAGATGAACAATCAGGCGATATAGCGATGGGTGTTGATAAGGCGCTTGAGTACAAAGAAGGCACTTTAGATGATAAGATAGATACCATCGGAGCAGGAGATCAGGGACTTATGTTCGGATATGCCTGCAATGAAACACCTGAACTTATGCCAATGCCTATAGCGCTTGCACACAAGCTTGCAAGGAGACTTGCCGAGGTAAGAAAGAACGGAGAACTTACATATCTCAGACCTGACGGAAAAACACAGGTAACTGTTGAGTATGATGAGGACAAGGTAAAGAGAATAGATACTGTTCTGGTATCCACACAGCATGACCCTGATGTTACTCAGGAACAAATAAGAAAAGATATGATAGAAAAGGTGATAAAACCTATTGTACCTGCTGAACTTCTTGATGAAGAGACAAAATATTTTGTAAATCCAACGGGAAGATTCGTAATCGGAGGTCCTCACGGAGATTCCGGCTTAACGGGAAGAAAGATAATCGTAGACAGCTACGGCGGATATGCTCGTCACGGCGGCGGCGCATTTTCCGGAAAAGACCCTACAAAGGTTGACCGCAGTGCCTCTTATGCAGCCAGATATGTAGCTAAGAATATAGTGGCATCAGGTATAGCCGATAAATGTGAAATTCAGCTTGCTTATGCTATCGGAGTTGCAAAGCCTGTATCTATAATGATAGATACATTTGGAACAGGTAAGATTTCTGATGAAAAGATTGCAGAGCTTGTTGAAAAGAATTTCGATTTAAGACCTGCTGCAATAATAAGAGATCTTGATCTCAGAAGACCTATATACAGGCAGGTAGCTGCTTATGGTCATTTTGGAAGAACAGATATAGATCTTCCTTGGGAGCATACGGATAAAGCAGCAGCTCTTAAAGAACAGGCAGGATTATAAATCGGATAAAAGGTAAAAAGTCAGAAAAGACAGTTGATTTTAAGAACCGTTTCTGAAAGCCGGGGTATATACCCCGGCTTTCAGCCGGTTCTTTTAGTTTTTGTAAAATGCTCATATGTAAGCTGTGAGTTTGATTGCCTTAAACAGCAGAACAGCCGATATTGAGCGGAAAGGCATGATGAAATACAAGATACGGTTATAATTTATGTGGAAACACCTGAAGAATATCTAAAGATAAGTTAACATTGCAAATTTAAGGAACCATCGGCAGCTCGAGTATTCCGGCCATGACAGGAGCAATTCGAGCAGACCTGAATCGCTTTAAGCACAAGATATTTATTTTAGAAGAAAACAAGTGAAAAAGTGTGAATATAAAGGAGCGAGTACAAATGTGATGATGGAGTAAAACGGCTGAATTACAATGGGTACAAGCCATACCATATGTTTGACAAAAAGTATACAATATACTTTTATTAAGGTTGTAGACTACAGTAATGATAAACTATATAATTAAGCTAATTTTAAGGGGTGAAGCAACAAAATGATCAGTTAAATCTCAGTGCTTAAGAAAGGTGAAAAGTATGAAAACAAGAAAAGTTTTATTGTGCGTAGTTCTATGCATGTGCCTTATCGTAAGCGGATTCAGTTTTGCTTTTGCTGACAACAATGTAAAAACAACATACATGCAGCAGACAGTAGAACAGTTGGGTGAACGCTTGGATGGCGAAAAAATGTTCGATTATCTGTCCTATGTTTATCTTGGATGGAGAACAACAGGAGGCAGCTGGCAAAACCGGGTAATTGATACCTTTGTACTTGACCAGTTGGTAGATTCCGGATATAAGAATGCCGGAAAGGGTTCGATCGATTCCAATAACAAGAGCGCTAACGATAAGAGCAGCGCTGTCGATGATGATTACGCATGGGTTACTTATTTCAATGATGTGGGTTCGCTGACATGGGATCCTGAATATGCCAAGTTAGAATTAAGCGGCGGCGGAGATTTTGAAGGAAAAGAGGATCTGTTCAACAGAATAAATGTTGAATCGGCAGCGTTCAACCCTACTACCGATACATATCTTGACTACTACGGAGTAGACTCGATAGACGATATGTGGAAATGGATAACAAAGAAGGACGGAAACGGAAATAGGGTAAATGTATTAAATGGCGAAGAAGCCAAATTAAACGACAGGGTACACCTTGCATGGAACAGCAGCTTCACTGACCCGGCAGGAACAAAGCCTGAAGATGCAGAAGGAGTTTCCGGTGAAATCGTATATATCGGAACTACAAACGGAACTACTTGCAGTGAAATCGCAGACACTTCAACATTGCAAGGAAAGGTGCTTATTACCGATTCTTCACTGAGAAATGCATTCACTCTGGCAAACAAGGTTGGAGCAGTTGCAGTAGCCTCAAAGGCAAGTCTGAGCAGCTACAGTGTGCCGAAGGATGAAAACGGCAATATTATCCATCCGTTTGAGGAGTCTGCAAGATACGCATCCGGAGCATCGTTGTCATTGACGCAAAATTCCAATATTGTTGAATGGCAGCTTTCGACAGATCAGTACAATGCACTTTTAGAAGTTCTTGATAAGGCAAAAGAGCCTGTTATAGCAAAGAATATCGCAATAGGAAAAGTTTATGCCATGAATGATGAGGCTCAAGGCGGAAAAGGTCAGGCAATCGCTCTTGCAGAGATAAAGGGTTCGACAAAACCTGATGAAAGAATTTTCCTTTGTGCACACGTACAGGAACCGGGTTCCAATGATAATGCCACAGGTGTTGCTGCTCTTCTGGGAATGGCAACTGAAATCAAGAAGATGATTGATGACGGAACATTAGAAAGACCTGAAAGAACCATCACATTCATGTGGGGCGATGAGATGAGCATGGCAAGGCTTTATATGAGCAGTCATAAAGCAGAAAAAGAAGGTATTGTTTCCGTACTCAATTTGGATATGGTGGGAGAAGATCCTGCAAAAACAGGAAGATCCATGAGAATTGAAAAGACTCCTGACCCTTCGGCAGTATTTAACTACACACTTGATACTCTGCCTTGGGAAGACGGAAAGGGATATGATGAAACATTTAAGGACACAAGTGGAGAGTTTGTAAGACTTCCTGATTCACATACCCTGTGGGGAGCAGGAAGCATAGACGGACTGTTCCAAGAAGGATTCTTCTTAAATGACCTTTATATGTATGCGGCTCAGAATGTAATTGAACATCATGACAGTGAATTTGGGGTAGATGTATGTCCGTATGAAGGCGGAAGTGACCATTCAAGATTTCTTGAACAGGGAATACCGGCTCTTCTGACATGGCACTTTACAGATTACACTTATCATACATCAGTTGATACGCTTGCAATGTCAAGTGCTCAGGAAATGGAAGACGTAGGAATAACCTCTATGGCAGCAGGACTCCTTATGGCAAATGCTACCGATGAAAATGAGGATATTGCCGTTGAAATGATGGCAGAAGTGCAGAAGGCTGCATTTGAACGATTTGCAAAAGAGCAGCAGAACACACTTAATCATCAGATATATGCGAAAAACAACGGTGGCGATTATGAGACTGCGTTAGCTAATGAAAAAGAAGTTCTCAAGGCATGGCACGACTGGTATCAGGAAGCTCTGTTGTCAGTAGAAAATTCACTTTTAGAATCACCTTCTGCTGAATATAAGGAAATCAGAGCAACTTATCAGCTCGAACTTGAATTGAGATACGATCAGGCAGTAAAATTTGCAGAAGAAATGATTAAAGCTGAACCTGCTCATACAGATGTAATCAAGGTTCCTGCAAAGGAAGCTACTGCTGAAGCAGACGGAAACATAGAGTACTATTACTGCAAATACTGCGGAAAGTATTATGCTGATGAGGCATGCACCAAGGAAATAACTCTTGCAGACACAGTTGTAAAATTTGTTCCTGATGAAGAAGAACCGGCAGTTCCGGGAGACAAAACCGACGGAACTCAGAATCCACCTAAGACAGGTGATAACAGCGGCATAGCAGCATTTATCATTATGCTTATAGCAGCGGCTTCTGCTGCCGGCGGATTTGCGATTAAGAGAAGAAGAGAACAATAGAACAAAGTTACAAATTTAATTTTAGTTTAAATTAAGTTTAAAAGGCCGCCCGCCGGTACATCCGGCAGGCGGCTTTTTCTGTATTTAAAGTGAATGTCATATATAAAAACTGTCTGTCTTGTGTCACAGGATTTACATTCACAGGTTTGTATGACTGTGCAAAGCTTTTGATAATAGTTGTTAAACAAATCATTGAGGCTGTTAAATCCGAATAATATAAAAAATCGGCATAGCTCACATGTTGGCCATACCGATTTTAAAGTTTTTAAATATTAAATTAGTAACGCTTATCGAAGGCCTGCTTGAGATATCCTATTGTAAGGATTGAGGCGATAAGAATACCGGCATATGGCCAGTTGGCCTCTGTACCGCCTGAAAATTTGATGATTGCACACCATATTATTACAAAAATACATATACCTGCCTTGATGATACTTACTGTTTTGTCTGACATTATTGAGACCCCCTACTGTCTTTTTTTGCTGTCTTCCATGACTGCAACGGAGGCACTTGCTCCTATTCTGTCTGCACCGGCTGCTATCATTGCCATAACGGTATCGTAGTTTCTTATGCCGCCGCTGGCTTTTACTGAAAGCCTTTCGCCGACAATTTTACGCATCAAAGCGACATCGTCTTCGGTGGCTCCACCGGTGGAAAATCCTGTTGAAGTCTTAACAAAGGCGGCCTTAGCTTCTTCGGAGAGACGACATGCTGTTTCTTTTTGTTCATCTGTAAGCAGACATGTTTCTATGATGACTTTGACTATTGCGTCATATTTGGCAGCGGCGTCAACGACTGCTTTAATATCTTCATATACGAATTCTTCTCCGCCCTCTTTGAGTGCACCTATATTGATTACCATATCTATTTCAGAGGCTCCGTCTCTGCAGGCTTCTTCTGTTTCAAAAACTTTGGTGGCAGTGGTACATGCACCAAGAGGAAAGCCTACAACGGCTGCAATCTTTACATCGGAACCTTCAAGGGCATCCTTGCACTGTGCTACGTTGCACGAATTTACGCAAACTGAATAAAAATCGTACTTCAGGGCTTCGCTGCACAGCAGGTCTATCTGTTCCGTGGTAGCGTCTGCCTTAAGCAGAGTATGATCAAAATATTTATTTAATGGTTTAGAAAGCTTCATTATTTTACCTCCGGGTATTTATATTGTTTTATTATATCATGCAGGAATTGATATTGCAATGGCAGCCTATCATGCATATAATATAAAGATAGGATTAAGAAAGAGGTAGTTATGGGTAAAGCGGAGAAAGACAGTTTGAGATTGGGTAAGCTGAGATGGCTTTGGTTTGTGCCTGCTTTTGTTATGTTTTTTGTAAGTCGTATGGCATTCGGAACAACCATCGCATTTATACTTGCAGCGTTTTTTGGAATCGGGTATTTTAAAATATGTAACGGAGCAAAGAAAAAAGTAATATGTGACGAAATTATCAGCGATATGAAAGAAAGTCTTGGAAAAGCCGGTTTTGAAAATACCGTATTTGAAATAAAAAGTATGAGTATCGGACTTGTTGTAAGAGTATATCTGATACGAGCAAGAAGCAGAGCTGAAATATATTCGAGGATAATTTCAGAGAGAATTGAGTCGGGTTGGTATAAAAAGCATATATGGGTGACTCAAGTTGTTGATGTGGAAAGAACAGAAGCAATAGAAGACGCCAGACGGGTTTTGAATGATGTGCTTTTAGAAGATATAAGGGAGAAAACGGGAGGCAAAGGAAAAGAATAGATGAATAAAATTTTGATTATAGACGGCCAGGGTGGTCTTTTGGGAAAACAGCTTGTTGAAACCATAAGAAAGCTGATTCCCGAAGCGGAAATAACGGCCGTAGGGACAAATCCCACAGCAACTACGAATATGCTCAAAGCAGGTGCGGCGAATGGAGCTACAGGAGAAAATGCTGTTAAAGTCTGTGCAAGGAGTGCAGATATCATCGTAGGACCAATAGGGATAGCCATAGCAGATTCGCTTTTAGGAGAAATAACGCCGGATATGGCGGTGGCAATCGGACAAAGCAATGCAAAAAAAGTATTGATTCCAATTAACAAATGTAATAATATAATAGCAGGCACCGGAGATAAATCCACATCGGAACTTATTACAGATGCCATAGATAAGATAAGCAAACTCATCAGAAGATGATTTTCAAAGATACCAGAAGGTACAGGGACTTCAGAAGAAGGACTGTATCTTTTATTTTTTGCAAAAATACCGTGCCGTAAAGAATTTCAGCAAGGTATTTTTAGAAAGAGGAGAGAAGATGACAAAACAAACAAATCATATCAAAAACTTGATTCTATCAGCGTTATGCCTTGCGATAGCAATGTATCTGCCATTTCTTACAGGTCAGATACAGACTATAGGCAATATGCTTTGCCCTATGCATATACCTGTATTTCTTTGTGCTTATATTTGCGGGTGGAAATGGGCCGCCGCAGTGGGACTGGTTTCGCCGCTGCTGAGATATGCCGCCTTTGGTATGCCGCCTATAATGCCTATAGGGTTAGGTATGGCATTTGAAATGATGACCTACGGAATCGTGGCAGGACTTCTTTATAAGATTTTGCCTAAAAAAATGGTGAACATTTATGTATCACTTATCATATCAATGATAGCAGGAAGAATCGTATGGGGAATTGCAAGGCTTGTAATTGCGGGAGTTGCTGCCGGCGAGTTTACATGGCAGATGTTTATAAGCGGTGCACTGCTTACTGCTGTTCCGGGGATCATTTTACATATCATATTGATTCCAATCATTGTAATAGCTCTTAGAAAGGCAAAGCTTATAGACTGATGGGGAAACCCATATATATAAATTCCGTTAAAAAACATAAATGGTTGGCGATATGCTGACCATTTTTTGTTTGCACAGACAAAGGAGGTATTGAAAAAACAATAGATTTGTACTATAATTATATGTTAAATACATAAGTTTTATTGAGAGGAAGGACGACCTAAATGGGCATTAAAGTAGCAAAGTTTGGCGGAACGTCAGTTGCAGATGGTATTCAGCTGACCAAAACCAAGCAAATTATAGAGAGAGATCCTGACAGGCGATATATAGTGGTATCGGCTCCGGGCAAACGATTTGAAGGTGACAATAAGATTACAGATCTTTTGTATCTGTGTAAAACTCATATAGAACATAACTTGCCGTACGATCAGATTTTTCAGGTTGTTGTTGACAGATACATGGCTGTGGAATTAAATCTTGGAGTAGATGTTGACTTGGTTATGCATCTTGATAAGATAAGAGAAAATCTTAAGAAAAACCCAAGTGCCGATTATGTTGCCTCGAGAGGAGAATATCTTAATGCTATTCTTGTAGCTGCATTTTTGGGATATGATTTTGTGGACACATCAAATCTTATAAAATTTGACAATAAGGGAAAAGTCCTGATTGAGGAAACAGACAGACTGTTAAGAGAAGAACTGTCTAAGCATGAGAGAGCTGTACTTCCGGGATTTTACGGTTCTACGGTCGATGGAGAAATCAAGACATTTACAAGAGGTGGTTCTGACATAACAGGAGCTTTGGTTGCAAGAGCAATTGGAGCTGATGTTTATGAAAACTGGACTGATGTTTCGGGATTCCTTGTTGCCGATCCGAGAATTATCAGAAATCCTAAAAAGATAAAGACGATATCATATAAAGAACTGAGAGAATTGTCATATATGGGAGCAAGTGTTCTGCATGAGGATGCAATATATCCAGCAAGGCTTGCGAATGTGCCTATAAATATAAGAAATACCAACGACCCGGCTGATCCAGGCACAATGATTACAGCCGAAGTTACAGATGACGATAATGATGACAGCATCATAACAGGAATTGCAGGTAATAAAGACTTTACCGTAGTTGCACTTTACAAGAACATGATGAGCAGTGAAAGAGGATTTGTCAGAAGAATTCTTGGTATACTTGATGACTATGATATAAATTTTGAACACCTGCCAAGCGGTATAGACACTGTGTCCGTAGTAATGTCAAACAAGGCTATAGGAGACAGACTTGATGAGATTTTAGATGCATTTAGACAGAGACTCCAGCCGGACAGCATAGATGTATATGAGAATATGGCTCTGATAGCTACTGTGGGTCATAAGATGTCATTCAGAACAGGCGTGTCCGCAAAACTTTTTAATGCGCTTGGAGAGGCACAGGTTAATGTAAGGATGATAGAGCAAGGCTCAAGTGAAATGAATATAATAGTGGGTGTGGAAAACAAACACTTTGAAAAGGCCATAAAGGCGATATATAAGGCGTTCGTAGAGGAGGAATAGCTGATGAAAAAACTGGTTACTATCAGCCGTGAATATGGCAGCGGCGGAAGAATAATAGGAAAAATTTTAGCTGATAAGCTTGGTGTGCCGTTTTATGATAAGGAAATTATAGATATGGCGGTGCAGGAAAGCGGATTTTCCAGAGAAATGATAGAAAATGCAGAACTGAAAGCAAAGAGCAGTTTCGCATATAATCTTGCATCAGCTTTGAACTTCAGCGAAGGAATGAGTGCCGGTCCGCTATCGGTTAATGAGAAGCTGTTTCTTGCTCAGTTTCAGGTTATAGCAGAAATAGGAAAGACGGGCGAGGGTGTAATAGTAGGAAGATGTGCAGATTATGTTCTCAAGGATATTCCGGGTGTGACTAATGTGTTTATTCATGCAGAAATTGACGACAGAATCAAGAGATCTATAGAAGTATACGGGGATGACAGTGAAAAAATAGAGCATGTGATAAATACTTACGATAAGGCCAGACAGAATTATTATAATTATCATACATGTCAAAAATGGGGAGAATATAAGAACTATAATCTGGCAATAAACAGCAGCTATATAACAGAAGAAGAGGCTGCAATGCTTATCAAAAACTATGTGGAGAGAAGAAGCTACAGATGAAGATAGGACTGATAAACGCCGAAAAACCGGCTCCCAAAAGCATACCGGACAGGACTGCAATGCTTAAAGGAGTAGGGATAGGGCTCGCTGCGGCAGTGATTCTGGTTGCAGCTGTGTCGCCTGCAATTAAAAATAAAGAATGTGAAAATAATGAAAAATAAAATATTCTGCCAATTGTTTTGACGGAAAATGAGAAGAATGAAAGGAACAAGAAATGTCAAAAGATAAGGGAACTTATTATATAACCACTCCTATATATTATCCGAGCGCAAACTTGCATGTCGGACACACTTACTGTACGGTTATGGCAGACGCCATGGCAAGGTTTAAGAGATTGTGCGGTTATGATGTTCGCTTTTTAACGGGAACGGATGAGCACGGACAGAAAATAGAAACGCTTGCAAAAGCCAAGGGAGTGTCTCCTCAGGAATATGTAGATGAAGTGGTTGACGGAATAAAGAAACTCTGGAAAACAATGGAAATATCTTATGATGACTTTATAAGAACCACAGAACCAAGACATGTTGAGAGAGTACAGAAAATTTTCATGAAGATGTACGAAAACGGCGATATCTATAAAGGAGAGTATGAAGGCCTGTATTGCACTCCTTGTGAATCTTTTTGGACAGAAAGCCAGCTTGTCAACGGTTGCTGTCCGGATTGCGGCAGACCGGTTCAGGCAGCAAAGGAAGAAGCGTACTTCTTCAAGCTTTCCAAATATGCAGATAAGCTTCTTGAACTCTTTGAAAAAAATCCGGAATTTTTACAGCCGGACAGCAGAAGAAATGAGATGATATCATTTATCAAGCAGGGGCTTGATGACTTATGTATTTCCCGTTCGACTTTTGATTGGGGAATTCCGGTTCCTATAGATGAAAAGCATGTAATATATGTATGGTTAGATGCATTGACAAACTATATAACTGCATTGGGTTATCCTGACGATACGGAGCTTTATGATAAATACTGGCCGGCAAATGTTCATCTTGTGGGAAAAGAAATAGTGAGATTCCACACTATTATATGGCCGGCAATGCTTATGAGTGCAGGTTTGCCGCTGCCTAAGCAAGTTTTGGGACATGGATGGCTTCTCCTTGGCGGCGAGAAGGTTTCAAAATCCAAAGCTGCGAAAGCGGGAGATGTTGTAGACCCTGTAATTCTGATAGAAAGATACGGAATAGATGCCCTTAAATATTTCTTGCTTCGTGAATATACATTTGGACAAGACGGTGTATTTACCAACGAAGTTATGCTTAAGCGCATGAACTACGATTTGGCTAACGACCTTGGAAATTTAGTGTCAAGAACTGTTTCGATGATAGAAAAATACTGTAATGGAGTTATTCCGGCTTCAACAACGAATGATTCTATAGACGAAGAACTTAAGGCAGTTGCAGTAGGTGCTGCTTCCAAGGTTGAAAAGCAGATGGATAAATTTGCTTTCAATATGGCTCTTGAAGAAATCTGGATAGTAGTCAGAAGAGCAAACAAGTATATAGATGAAAAAATGCCATGGGTACTTGCAAAAGAACCTGAACACAAGGCGGAGCTTGATACTGTAATGCATAACCTTGCAGAATCGCTTAGAATAATTTCAATACTGATAGAGCCGTTTATGCATACCACATCTAAAGAAATAAGAAAGCAGATTGGACTTTGGTATTCTGAAGCAGAATGGGAAGATGCTTTCGTTTTCGATAAGATGAACGGTGAGCAGGTTAAAAAAGGAAAAGCAATTTTCCCGAGAATCGATATAGAAAAGGAACTTGAGGAATTGGCAGCGCTTGGTTCTGCCAAGAGCGAAAACGAAAGCGTTCCTCTGGACCTCAAGCCTGAAATAACCTATGATGATTTTGATAAGATAGATTTCAGAGTAGGGACAATAATAAAAGCAGAGAAGCATCCTAAGGCGGACAAGCTGCTTGTTTTCCAAGTTAAAATGGGGACAGAAACAAGACAGGTTATAAGCGGAGTTGCAGAAGACTTCAAGCCTGAAGAGATGGTAGGGCAAAAAGTTATAGTTGTTGCCAACTTGAAACCTCGTCAGCTCAGAGGGATGGAATCCAAGGGAATGTTGCTGTTTGCGGAAAACGGAAAACGCTGCGAAATAGTTACAACTACAGCTCCTGACGGAGAATCCGTAGGCTGATGCAGGATGTTGCTGATTGATTTATAAAATACAGAAATTTCGTAAATCTGTAATAATAGAGGCGGTTAATAAAACCGTACTGAATTTTAGAGAGGTATAGTATGTTATTTGACTCACATGCTCATATAAACAACAATACCTATACACAAGAAGAAAGAGAAGCCTTGATTAAAGAAATCGAGGCTTCTGATTTATCTTATGTTATGGATATAGGTTTTGATATTGCAAGCTCAAGACTGGCGGCGGAACATTCCGGCAGGCTGCAGTGGTGTTACGGAGCCGTAGGTGTTCATCCTCACGATGCAAAAACAATGAACGAAGAAATGCTTGATGAAATTGAGACGCTGGCAGGAAATGAAAAAATCAAGGCGATAGGAGAGATAGGTCTTGACTTTCATTATGACCGCTCTGAGCGTGAGGTTCAGGAATATTGGTTCAGGCGGCAGATCAGGCTTGCCAACAAGCTGAGAATGCCCATTGTCATACATTCAAGGGATGCCGACCAAAAGACAATGGATATTCTTAAGGAGGAGGGCGCTTTTTCTGTTGAGCGGACATCATGGTTTCCGGAAAGAGAAGGGGCAGAGCCTGAAAAGAAAGAAAAGGATGCAAGGGTATTGCTTCATTGTTTCAGCGGAAGCAAGGAGCTCGGAAAGGAATACATCAAATTAGGTGCTACTCTTTCAGTTGCGGGACCGGTTACTTATAAGAATAATCATAAAACAGTTGAAATGGTAGAGAATATACCAATAGAATATTTATTGGTTGAAACTGATTCCCCGTATCTGACACCTGTACCTTTCAGAGGTAAACCAAACAAGCCGGTTTATGTGGAACATACGGCAAGGCGAATTGCGATTCTGAAGAATTTGTCATATGAAGAAGTTGCTGCAAGGACTTTGAAAAATGCAAAAGTATTTTTTGATATTAAGTAGTATGAGAATTTACCAGGTTTAGCTTGTTTAATAATTTAAAGAACCGCCGATTTTGACATCATTTGACATTTGTGCTGTGCTAAAATCAAAGTATTATGAAAAACAGCGGTGTAGATAAAATTGAGAAGATAAGCCGCGGCAGATTTATGATAGCAGCAGCCGCTGCCGCCGCAGCAGGCAGCGGAGACGCCGCTGTCTGCTGCGGGCTGCCTGACGGCAGCCTGGCCTTCATACTGTCGGACGGCATGGGAAAAGGTATGAAGGCGGCGGCAGAAAGCAGAGTAGTTATAAGTCGTCTTAGAAAGATGCTGAAGAGCGGAGAGGAACCGTCTGCCGCAATAAAAAGCCTGAATCGGTATATGGTTGACAAAAGTGGAGATGAAGAAATATTTGCTACCGTAGACCTTACCATAATAGACAAAAAATCAGGCAGAGCCCGGTTCTATAAAATGGGGGCGGCAACCTCATTTGTTGTAAGGGGCGGCAAAGTGCAAAGAATCGAGCAAGCAGCACTGCCTGTGGGGATTGTAACAGGAATAAGACTATGTTACATATCAGTAAAGCTTAATCCCGGAGATATAATAGTTATGGTCTCGGACGGGGTTACGGAAGCAGACAGAAGAGACCTTTCGGCAAGGTGGCTTGAGCAGCTGCTTAGAGAAACGGCTAAAAAAGAAAATATAGGTCCGAAGATTCTGTCCGAAGAAATAGCAGCCGCAGCCAAAGACAAGTACGGTGGCAGAGAAATAGATGACTTGACAGCAGTAGTAGCGATGATAGAATGAATATAGAGAATCTCCGTAACGGAATTTCTGTATATAAAACAGTATTTGTATGAAGAAGAGTTTACAACGATGAAATCATGAAAAATAAAATCTTACAAACAATAAAAAGAGAAAACCTTTTGACTGAAAATATGCATATTGTAGTCGGACTTTCAGGAGGACCGGATTCAGTATGCCTTTTTGATGTTTTGAAAAGCATGGCTGAAGAAATGAATTTAAGCTTGTATGCAGTACATGTTAACCACGGATTAAGGCCGGTAGCGGCGGATGAAGATCAACTTTATGTCAGTGAAATATGTGCTGAGTATAATGTGCCATGTTATGTATATAAAGCAGATTGCAATCTGATAGCGCAGGAATACGGTATGACATCAGAGGAGGCAGGAAGAAAGGTCAGATATGAAGCCTTTTCAAAGACGGCAGAAAGGATTTGTGCTGAAAAAGATTTGAGCCACAGCGAAGTTGCGATTGCGCTGGCACATAATGCCAATGATCAGGCCGAAACGATTCTTTTCAGGATATTGAGAGGGACAGGAACCGATGGACTTTATGGAATTCCGTACAGCAGGTCTGATGAAAAAAATTTCAAAATAATACGGCCGCTTCTGGATGTGAGCAGGGAAGAAATTGAAAACTATTGTCAAAAGCAAAAGCTGTTTCCGAGGATTGACCATACTAACAGTGAAAATCTTTATACAAGAAACAAGATCAGAAATATGCTCATACCGTATATTAAAGAAAATTTTAACGAGAATATAACTGATACCATAATTCGTTTAGGAAAAGTGGCAGCCGAAGACCGAGACTTTATCAGAGCAGAAGCCGGGAAAGTATTTGAAACATCATTTTGCAGCCCGCAGGCAGAAGATTCGTGCCGGGAATCAGGCTGTGAATGGTCTCACAGGAATATCTGTCTTAGCGGAAGCAAGCTTGTTAGTGCTGACAACAAAGATGAAACAGCAAATATCAGAAAGGTTAAAGCCGTGAGTCTCTATACGGAGCCGCTTCTTAAAGCCCATCGAGCTGTGAGAATGAGGGTGTATACAATTGCTTTGAGTAAGATAGGCATATTAAGGAATATAACTTATGCTCAGCAGGAAGGTATAGATAAAGTTCTGAATTCAAAAAATCCTTCGGCAATGTATCTTCTGACTGACAATGCGAGAGTGAAGAGAGAATATGACAAAATCATATTTTTTACAGACGAATGTACTGACAGACCGGATTTAAAAACGAGAAACGGTGATGACATGGAATCGCTCGGCTGGAAGCTTTATGAACTTACAAAGGAAGAATTTGAGGAGTTCCGGTTAAAAAAAGAAGAGGAAGCAGCAAACGGCAATAAGACTGTTTACGGTGCCTTTGAGGGTGCTTCGTGTTCAGAGCTTTTGCTTAGAACAAGAAAAAAAGGTGACAGAATCGCTGTTGCAGGAGGAAGCAAAAAGATACAGGACTTTTTTGTGGATGAAAAAGTCCCCAAGCTTCATCGTGATAATATGCTTCTTTTAGCAAAAGGAAGCGACATTTTGTGGATATTGCCCTCAGAATACTTCGCAAGAAAAACTTTAGCCGAAAAAGGACGATTCTCGGAGAGGTATAAGGTTGGGCGCTATTGTGAAGAACTTGAAAAAGAAAAGTGCCCAAACCATGAAAATAGAGTAATTATCCTTGAAAAATTGTGACGGATATGATAAAATACACCATTATATTTGTAGAATAAAACAAAAATGTAAGGGGGAAAATCGTGAAGCGATTTACAAAAAACTTAATTGTATACATCGTTCTGTTTGCTATCGTGTTGGGCGTGGCAGGTGTATACAGAGGAATGAACAATGACGGTACCGAGGTTAAAAAGGTTGCATTGTCCACCTTTATAGAGTACTTGGAAGATGGAAAAATCAAAGAAATAAATGTAACAGATACAAAGCTGACAGGAAAGCTGAACGAGAAAAAGGTGGTTTATACCTATGTGAATTCCCTTGTTGAGCTTACTCTGATAAATGAACAGTATTTGTTCCCGCAGATGCAGGAAGGTACATTGAAATACGAGAGCGATGCTCCTAATAATGCAGGCTCTGTGATTCTAAGCCTTCTTCCTACCTTGTTTGCTGCAGGAGCAATAATATTTTTGATTTACTTTATGATGAATCAGGGAGGAAACGGAAAAGCGTTCCAGTTTGCAAAATCAAGAGCAAAAATGGTTAAAGGCAATGAAAAAAAGATAACTTTTGCAGATGTTGCCGGTCTTGATGAAGAAAAACAGGAGCTTGAAGAAGTAGTAGACTTTCTGAAGTACCCGAGAAAATATAAGGATTTAGGCGCCAGAATTCCAAAGGGAATTCTTCTTGTCGGCCCTCCGGGAACAGGTAAAACTTATGTTTCCAAGGCTGCCGCAGGTGAGGCCGGTGTTCCGTTTTTTACAATAAGCGGATCTGATTTCGTTGAAATGTTTGTAGGTGTCGGTGCCTCCAGAGTAAGAGACTTATTTGATCAGGCAAAGAAAAATTCGCCTTGTATAGTTTTCATAGACGAGATAGACGCTGTCGGAAGAAAAAGAGGAGCAGGCATAGGAGGAGGTCATGATGAAAGAGAGCAGACCTTGAACCAGCTTCTTGTAGAGATGGACGGATTTGCAGAAAATTCTGGAATCATAATACTTGCAGCCACAAACAGACCTGACATTCTTGACCCTGCGCTCCTTAGACCGGGAAGATTTGACAGGCAGATTGTAATAGGAGTTCCGGATATAAAGGGCCGTGAAGAAATTTTTAAGATACACAGCAAAAATAAGCCTCTTGCCGAGGATGTTACTCCGGCTATTCTTGCAAGGAGAACTCCGGGATTTACTCCGGCCGATATTGAGAATCTGCTGAATGAAGCAGCACTGATAACAGCAAGAAGAAACGGACGCTTTATCAGAATGGAAGAAATTGAAGAGGCTATTACTAAAGTTATAGCCGGTCCTGAAAAGAAGAGCAGAGTAATAAGCCCTAAGGAGAGAAAGCTCACCGCATATCATGAGGCAGGTCACGCAGTTGTCGCCAGATGTATTCCTGACAGTGATCCTGTACATCAGGTTACGATTATTCCAAGGGGAAGAGCCGGAGGCTTTACAATGACTCTCCCTAAAGAAGACAGAAGCTATGAGACTAAGAACGGCATGAAAAATGCTATAGTACATCTTCTTGGAGGAAGAGTTGCCGAAGCGCTTACTCTTGATGATATAAGCACAGGGGCAAGCAACGATATTATGCGTGCCACAGAAGTTGCTCGTGACATGGTTACAAAATACGGATTCAGTGAGAAGTTAGGCACCGTAAATTACAGCAGCTCAGAAGAAGTGTTCCTGGGAAATGATTTTACAACTCACAAGAATTATTCAGACGAGGTTGCTCGTGAGATAGACGATGAAATAAAGAATATAATATCAGAGGCATATAAAGAGGCAGAAAGACTTCTCAAAGAGAATATGGACACATTGAAGAGAGTTGCCGAAGCGTTGCTGCTTGTTGAAACCATAGACGGAGAGCAGTTCGAGGATCTGTTCACAGGCAAATACAGTGCCGAGGAACTTGCGGAAAATGTAAAAATATCTGAAGAAGCCAAAAAAGAAAGAGACAGAGAAGAGGCCGAAGAGAGCGAAAGAATACGCAGAGAAGAGGAAGAACGTCTTAAGGCTGAGCTTGAGAAATATGACACCGATTATATGGAAGATGAAGAAGATACTGTTTCTGAAGAAACGCCTGATGAAGACTCTGAAAGTTCAAGTGAAGATACCGCAGATGAACAGGAAAAAACTGTTTCTGCTGATGAGGAAATGAAGAAAGATGAAGATAACATTTAGAGACTGTTTGCAGCTCAGCGTGCTTAGCCGGGGAGCTGTGGTTGCCGGAGAAAAAAATCTGGACAACAGGGTTAAAAATATTTCGGTTCTTGATGCATCATGCCCCGAGGAAGCCGTATTATATAACGGCAAACCTGAGGAACTCATACTCACTGCATTTTCAGGTATGAAAAAAAATACTGAAATGCAGGTAGAAACAATTAAAGAACTGGCTAAGACAGGCGTTGCCGGAATAGTTATACTTCAGCGTGAAAATGCGGCGGATTATCATAATTATCAAGAAGTTATAAGGGTTTCTGAAGACGCAGGACTTCCACTGGTAATTCTGGCGGCAGGGCTTAATGCGGGATATTCGGAAATTATTGCCCAAGTTATGGAAAAAGTTCTATACAGCAGTAACTTTAAAAACAGCCTGATAAACAATACTATATTTCATCTGCTGAATTTTGAAAGACACAGCAGTTTTAGACAGGCTCTTAGAGAGGCAGCAGTGAGCAATGAATTTCAGGTAGTTCTTTTAAGCGAAGAATTCAACCCGATATTCAATGTGGAGACCCGTCATAAGATAGCTATTGATGCTGCCATAAGGAGAGGAAGAGAATTTGCTCTTAACTTCAGCCATGTGTATAGCCTTATAGAAATAGAAGGCGTTTTGACATATTGGGGAAAGATTGAAAATAATGGTGAAAAATATTATCTTTTAATCGTAGATAATGAAGATAATTATTCGGCAGGTGAAATAACCAAGCTTGCGGAAATTATAGAATTGGCAATGGGAATGTGGAAATTCACGCCGGAAAGAGACGCAAAGGCTGAGTTTGTAAAAGCACTTATAAGAGGCAACAGAAGCCTTGCTTATTCTCTTAGAGAAGAAGTCGGAATAAAACCGCAGGATTTGATTTCAGTATTTTATGCAAGAGGTCTTGACACAATTAAGAGCGAAGATATTATAGCTTCTTATGAAGAAAGAAAGCTTCTGAAAGTAATCAGACTTAATGAAGATGGAGAACTTTACGGAGTTGTTTTCAAAGGTGAAGAAATCGATAAAGGAGAGGAAATCGGAGAAAAGGCTGTCTGCATAAAAATGTTTGACGAAATGAAGGAAGATAAGTCTGCAAGAATTTTTCATGTGACAGGCGTTGACGCAATAGAGGGGGCCGGAGACGGATTTCATATAATAAATGAAACATGGTCATCTGTAGAATATATATTCCCTTATAAGAGAGTATTTACAAAATACGAGCTGGCACTTGTAAGCAATTGTATGAATATCAAGATGCAGGGCGGCTATCTTAAGAAGAATTACAGCGATCTTTTGGGACCTTTCAGAAAAGAGGGAGACAACAAGGCAAAGCAGCTTCTGGATACTCTTGAAACCTTCGTCCTCGATGCCGGAATGAACAGCGGAAAAACGGCTGAATTTATGGGAATACATACAAACACTGTACAATACAGACTTAAAAAAATCAATGATGTTTTAGGTGCTGAAATTACAGGAAACCGTGTAATCCCGGGTTTAACCATAGCATTGGCATTGCAGCGTATAGAAGCGGCAACCAATTGACAAACACAATATACTGATAAATATAAAACAGAAAGGGAGAACCATGAAAGAATTGCGTATAGGCAACCTGACACTGGATAATCCCTTTTTTCTTGCACCTCTGGCGGGAATAACTGATGCACCGATGAGGAGGCTCTGCAAGGAACAAGGGGCAGCTTTAGTGTTCAGTGAGATGGTGAGCGGCAAGGGCTTATGGTATAAGGATAAAAATACGGCAGGACTTCTCAGAACATATGAGGAGGAAAGACCGGTTGCGTTTCAGATTTTCGGCCACGAGCCTGAAATAATAGCGTTTACTGCTTCGGAGATTTCCAAATTACCGTGTGCGGCAATAGATATAAATATGGGATGTCCCGTGCCCAAGATTGTTAAAAATGGTGAAGGCTCTGCTCTTCTTAAGAATCCCGATTTGGTATACGATATAGTGTCGGCTGCCGTAAAAAATACTGATAAACCTGTAACTGTAAAGATAAGAACGGGTTGGGATAAGAATTCCATAAATGCGGTAGAGGTTGCTCATGCAATTTCAGCAGCGGGAGCGTCGGCAATAACTGTTCATGGAAGAACAAGGGAACAGTATTATAGCGGGAAGGCCGACTGGAAGATGATAGCCGCAGTAAAACGGGCGGTGGACATACCGGTTGTAGGTAATGGAGATGTTGTTGATGCAGCTTCTGCCATGGCAATGATAGAAGAAACAGGATGTGATTTTGTCATGATAGGAAGGGGAGCTTTGGGGAATCCGTGGATATTCAGAGAGCTTGAAGCAGCATGGAGAGGAAAAGAACTTCCTGAGAAGCCAGGCAGCGAAGAAAAGAAAGAAATGATGATTCGCCATCTTTTAGACCTTGCAGAGTTTAAAGGAGAATATCCGGCTGTTCGTGAGATGAGAAAGCATGTAGGCTGGTACATCAAGGGCATGCATAATGCAGCTGCTCTAAGAGGTAAAGTAAATCAAATAAATGATATAGATGAACTTAAAGAAGCCATAAGAAGTATATGAAAATAAACCTGAAGGAGATGACATGAGATGAAGTACAATTTTGATGAAATTATTGACAGAAGGCATACAAATGCTTTGAACACAGATGGTTTCAGGGGCTACATTTTCCATGCAGGCCCGGAAAAAGTATTTCCGTATAAAGATGAAGAATTTATACGCATGTGGGTGGCCGATATGGAGTTTGCAACAGCACCGGAAATATGCGAAGCTATGAAAAGCCGTATAGACAAACGTATTTTTGGATACAGCGGAGTATACGATTCGGAATATTACGATATATTTTCAAAGTGGTGCAAAGATATGTATGATTGGGAATTTCCTAAAGAACAGCTCAAGTTTTCTGCGGGAATAATCCCTGCACTGTATCAATTTGTTGAAGATTTTTGCCTGCCGGATAAGAAAGTACTGACGCTTGCTCCAGCATACGGATATTTTCTTCATGCGGCAGAGTATAACGGTGTAGAGCTTGTAACATCAGACCTCAAGAATGATAACGGATATTTTGCCATAGACTTTGATGACCTCGAAAAAAAGGCGGCTGATCCTGAGGTTACTATGATGCTGTGGTGTAATCCGCATAATCCGACAGGCAGAGTATGGACACCGGAAGAGCTTGAACGGGTTGCAGAAATAGCAGAAAAAAATAGCATTTGGGTAATTTCTGACGAGATTCATTGTGATCTTCTGAGAACAGGAAATCATCATATTCCGATGGCTAAAATCATGCCTGGGTACAAGAAACTTATAACATGCATGTCAGCAAGTAAAACATTTAATATGGCGGGACTTATGCATTCAAATATTATAATAAGAGACGAGAAATACAGAGAATATTTTTCTGCACGGGACAAGCTGATAGGTTCAATAAACCCTGTTTCTCTTGAAGCACACAAGGCAGCTTATCAAAAGGGCGGAGAATGGCTTGCACAGCTCAAGGAATATCTTGACGGGAACTTTGAATTTATGAAGGCATATTTAAACGAAAATGTTCCTGATGTGGGTTGTTATATTCCGCAGGCAACATATCTGGCATGGGTTGATATGAACAGAGCTTTGCCGGATGTGGAGGATTTGTGTGATTTCTTTGCCAATGAGGCAGGAGTCCTGCTTGAGGGCGGGGATCAGCTGTTTGTCGGTAATGCAAAAGGCTTTGTCCGCCTTAATTTGGCAATGCCTCGCAGCATTTTAGAGGAAGGGCTTAAACGAATGTCTGAAGCAATAAAGCAACATAATAAATAATGTTAAAACAAAAGACGGTATTGATTTACCGCCTTTTGTTTTATAAAAAGCTTATCTGCATGTCTATCCAGCTTTCCTGATTAGCCTGTACAACTTTATCTTCGGGCATAAGACGACCAACCAAGAGAGGAGAATCAGGGTCATGAAGCCTTAAGTTTCTAATAACTGCATTGGTACTGCTGTTGGCATAGCAGTACCGGCAGAGGTGAGGACATGTATCGTATGCACCTATGTCTGAGGATAGTATACAACTGCATTCTTTTCGTGAACCTTTGAAGCCTTTAGGCAAAACCAGCTTTGAGCCTATAGCATCTTCAAATACCTTTTGTGTCATACATCCGCTGCAATCGGCACCTGCATCTGCTAAAAGATTTCCTTCTGCACACGTTTTGATTTTTATATTGTATTTCTTGCCTATATCTATAAGCGCTTTCCCCAATAAAAGCTTATCTTGTAACGGAACTTCCTTCGCTTGGGGAAAATTTCTTCTTACCTTTTGGTATATGTCAAGAAAGCTTATCACACATGTGTTTGTATAACCGCTTAAAAGCCGGCACATTTCTTCAAAGGCTTTGATGTGATACGAAGTTGTATAAGTTTTATCTATAAATATGGGGTCATATCGCCAGCATATATTGTTTGCCCCCACTATATCAGATAACTTTCTGAATGCATTTATTATTCTTTTTTTAGGCCTATAGGACAAAAAGAGTTGGTAAAAGCCGCTATAATCGTTGAAATTCAA
>UQNJ01000019.1 GCA_900542295.1 uncultured Eubacteriales bacterium
AAAATCTCTGGAAATCCTTATAATTCAAGGCTTTCCAGAGATGTAGCAACTATTCAAACTCGATCGTTCCTACCGGCTTTGGTGTCAGGTCGAACAGAACTCTGTTAACTCCCTCTACCTCATGTGTAATGCGGTCGGTTATATGCTGAAGCAGTGTGAACGGAACATCCTCAACTGTTGCAGTCATTGCATCCACTGTGTTTACAGCTCTCAAGATTACAGGATATGCAAAAGTACGCTTTCCTTCCTTTACTCCTACGGATTTAAAGTCAGGCACTGCTGTAAAGTACTGCCATACCTTACCCTCAAGGCCGTTTTTGGCGAACTCTTCTCTGAGAATAGCATCAGACTCTCTTACGATTTCCAATCTGTCTCTCGTAATTGCTCCGAGGCAGCGCACACCAAGTCCCGGACCCGGGAACGGCTGACGATAAACCATGCTGTCAGGAAGTCCGAGGGCTTTTCCTACTACACGAACCTCATCCTTAAACAAAAGCTTCACCGGTTCAACCAGTTCAAACTGCAAGTCTTCCGGCAGTCCTCCAACATTATGATGTGCTTTAACGCCATCACTCTCCAAAATATCAGGATATATCGTGCCCTGAGCAAGAAACTCTATACCGTCTTGTTTTCTTGCTTCCTCTTCAAACACCTTTATAAATTCAGCGCCTATGATTTTTCTCTTCTTTTCAGGATCATCAACACCCGACAACTTATCAAGGAATCTGTCAACAGCGTCAACATAAACAAGATTTGCGTTCATCTGATTGCGGAAAACCTCCACAACCTGCTCAGGCTCTCCTTTACGAAGCAGCCCATGGTTCACATGAACACATACTAACTGTTTTCCGACAGCTTTAATAAGAAGTGCAGCGACTACAGAAGAATCCACTCCTCCCGAAAGAGCCAGCAAAACTTTCTTATCTCCGACCTGCTCCTTTATCTTAGCAACCTGCTCTGAAATAAATAATTCAGCAAGCTTAGGTGTTGTTATTCGTTCCATATTATCAGGTCTCTTGTTACTATCCATAAAATCTCCTCCTACTTAAATAATCTCTTAAACAGCTTCTTTAAATAATTTATATAAAGAATTATCACAACTGATTATAATTAATAATCATGTTCAATACTTATTTTATCGCATTGTTTGAAGCATCTTTTAATATTACATCATGTGCTCCGCCTTCTACTATAGATGTTGCTGAAACTAAAGTCAGCTTGGCCTTTTCTTGAAGCTCCTTTATGCTGAGCGCTCCGCAGTTGCACATGGTGGACTTAACCTTTGTAAGCGAAAGATTAACATTATCATGAAGCGATCCTGCATAAGGCACATAGGAGTCTACACCTTCTTCAAATTTCATGCGTGGGTCACCGCCAAGATCATAACGCTGCCAGTTGCGGGCACGGCTTGAACCCTCTCCCCAGTATTCCTTAACATAATTTCCGTTAACATTAAGCTTGTTTGTAGGTGACTCGTCGAAGCGGGCGAAATATCTTCCCAACATTATAAAGTCAGCACCCATGGCAAGCGCCAGAGTAAGATGGTGGTCATAAACTATGCCGCCGTCTGAGCATATAGGAACATAAATTCCCGTCTCCTTAAAATACTCATCTCTTGCAGCCGCAACCTCTATTACCGCAGTCGCCTGTCCACGGCCGATTCCCTTTTGTTCTCTCGTAATACAAATAGACCCTCCGCCTATTCCAATTTTAACAAAATCTGCGCCGGCATCTGCGAGATATCTGAAGCCTTCTCCGTCTACAACATTGCCTGCTCCTATTTTTATATCCTCACCGTATCTTTCTCTTATCCAAGCTATTGTGTCCCCCTGCCACTGGCTGTAGCCCTCGGAACTATCTATACACAATACATCTACCCCGGCTTCTATGAGAGCCGGAACTCTCTTTTCAAAATCCCTTGTATTTATTCCTGCTCCTACGATATATCTTTTTTGCGAATCGAGCAGCTCGTTCGGGTTGGATTTATGGGAATCGTAGTCCTTGCGGAAAACAAAATGAGTAAGTCTTTGATTCTCATCTATTATAGGCAGTGCATTAAGCTTATGCTCCCACAGTATATCGTTGGCTTCACTTAATGTAATCCCTGATTTTCCATATATGAGTTTTTCAAAGGGTGTCATAAATTCTTCTATTTTAGTATCCGGAGACATGCGGCTTACTCTGTAATCACGGCTTGTCACAAGACCCAGTATCTTGCCTTCTGCAGTTCCGTCATCTGTAATGGCAATAGTGCTGTGTCCCTTCAATGCCTTAAGTTCCAGCACATCCTTAAGTGTCTGATCGGGTCTTAAGTTGGAATCACTTGTAACAAAGCCTGCTTTATGAGCTTTTACTCTGCGAATCATAGCCGCCTGACTTTCTATCGGCTGTGAGCCAAAAATAAAAGAAATTCCACCTTCTTTTGCGAGAGCTACGGCCATCTTGTCGTCAGAAACCGCCTGCATTACCGCAGAAACCAATGGAATGTTCATTGTAATTTTAGGTTCTTCACCTTTCTTAAATTTAGTTATCGGCGTTTTTAATGACACATTTTCCACACGGCACTCCTTGCTTGAGTATCCGGGTACCAAAAGATATTCATTAAATGTTCTTGACGGTTCTTTAAAATAGTATGCCATATTCTGCCTCCTGTTTATTTAATAGTGCTTAGTTTATTTATAGAAACAGACGGCCGAGAAGTCCCTGCCGTCCTTTTGTTTTTTGTTTATTTTATACTATTTTTTATGTTTTGACAAGAGGATATGCTATTTTGAAAGCAAAAAAATATCGCCGGAAAAAGATTTTCGGC
This sequence comes from uncultured Eubacteriales bacterium, assembly GCA_900542295.1. Taxonomy (GTDB): domain Bacteria; phylum Bacillota; class Clostridia; order Peptostreptococcales; family Anaerovoracaceae; genus Fimisoma. Next base: position 2,810 of record UQNJ01000019.1, read on the forward strand.
GATATTTAAATCACAAATTCCAGAAGATGATAAGGATTACATCATTCCGCCCATTCCGCCCATCTGGCCGCCCATCTGAGGCATTGCAGGAGCGTCTTCTTTTATATCAACAACACCTGCTTCGGTAGTAAGAAGCATTGCGGAAGCAGAAGCTGCATTCTGGAGCGCAGATCTTGTAACCTTAGCCGGATCTACGATACCTGCATCTATCATATCAACGTATTCTTCTGTAGCAGCATTGAAGCCTATGCCCTTTTGGCTCTTCTTAACTTCTGCCACAACTACACTTCCTTCAAGTCCTGCGTTTTCGGCAATCTGGCGAACAGGTTCTTCAAGCGCTCTTATAATTATAGCTGCACCTGTTTTCACATCTCCTGTTAAATCTGTTATATATTCTGAAACAGCCGGAATTGCGTTTACCAATGCGACACCGCCGCCTGCCACAATACCTTCTTCTACGGCTGCCTTTGTTGCATTTAGAGCATCCTCGATTCTCAGCTTGCGTTCTTTAAGCTCGGTTTCTGTAGCCGCACCTACCTTGATGACAGCAACTCCGCCTGCTAATTTTGCAAGTCTTTCCTGAAGCTTTTCTTTATCGAACTCAGAAGTAGTTTCCTCAATCTGGGATTTAATGCTGTTTACTCTTGCCTTTACTTCTTCTTTATCTCCGTTTCCGCTCACGATAACGGTGTTATCTTTGTCAACCTTTACAGTTGCAGCACTTCCAAGCATATCTACTGTAACTTCCTTAAGCTCGTAGCCGAGGTCGCTTGCAATTACGGTACCACCTGTCAAAACTGCTATATCTTCCAGCATAGCTTTTCTTCTTTCACCATAACCCGGTGCCTTAACTGCCACAACATCTATAACGCCTCTCAACTTGTTAACAACCAAATTTGCAAGAGCATCTCCCTCGACATCTTCTGCGATTATGAGAAGCTTACGACCCTGCTGCATTATCTGTTCCAAAATAGGAACAAGTTCCTGAATGTTGGTTATCTTTTTATCTGTAATAAGAATCAGCGGGTTCTCGATGTTTGCTTCCATCTTTTCCGTGTCTGAAACCATATATGCGGACAAATATCCCCTGTCAAACTGCATACCTTCAACCACTTCGAGAGTAGTGCCAAGGCTCTTGGACTCTTCTACGGTGATTACGCCGTCTTTTCCTACTTTTTCCATAGCTTCTGCTATCAGCTCTCCGATTTTTTCATCTGCTGCTGAAACGGCTGCAACCTGAGAAATTGATTCTTTTGTTTCAACAGGTTTTGCAATCTTTCCTATTTCTTCTACAGCTACATCTACAGCGCCCTGAATTCCCTTTTTCAGTTCCATCGGATTTGCACCTGCAGCCACATTCTTGAAACCTTCTTTAATAATTATCTGTGTAAGCAAAGTTGCGGTTGTTGTTCCGTCTCCTGCTACATCATTGGTCTTGGAAGCCACTTCTTTAACTATTTGTGCTCCCATGTTTTCAACTGCATCTTCTATCTCTATTTCTTTTGCGATTGTAACACCGTCATTTGTAATAAGCGGAGAACCGAAGCTCTTATTTATAAGTACATTACGGCCTTTAGGTCCAAGTGTTATTTTTACAGTGTTTGCAAGCTGATCAACTCCTGCCTGAAGCTTGCGTCTTGCGTCCTCGCCATAAAAAATTTCTTTTGCCATTTTAAATTACCCCTTCCTGTTATTCTATAACTGCCAGAATCTCACTCTGGTGCATGATTGTATATTCTTCTCCGTGGTATTTTATTTCAGTACCGCCGTATTTGGAGAATACGACTTTATCACCTGTCTTAAGCTCCATAGCTTCATCTTTTGTTCCCGGTCCAACGGCTACTACTTCTGCAACCTGAGGTTGTTCCTTTGCTGAGCTGGTTAAAATCAAACCGCCCTGAGTTTTTTCTTCTGCTTCTACTTTTTTGATGACAACTCTGTCACCTAAAGGTCTGATTCCTATCATTATATTTACCTCCGTAAAAATATTGTTCTGTGAATCCGATGCACAATGCCTCGATTTGTCTTCCTGATTGGCACTCATCGCTATTGAGTGCTAACATATCTTATTATACTACCTACTTTCCCCTTGTCAAGAGGTTCTATACAAAATTTCACACAATCAACATCAAAGGCTTCTTATATAATAGAACAGATATTGTTGTGCTATTCCTCCATATTGCCCGAAATGTTCCTCTGCGTAACTCTTCATTCCCTTTATATCTTTTTCTTCTATACCGTAAAGCCTGTTCATAACTCTCCTCATCCAAACATCTATCGGAAAGGCTTCTGTTTTTGAAAGGCCAAAAAGCGCTATACATGACGCCACCTTCGGTCCTATCCCGCAAAATTGCTGCATTTCTTCAGAAGGGTTACCGCACTTGAGCAATCTTTCTTTTACTTTATCAGGACCTCCCTGCTCTACCATCTGTTTTGCCATCTTAACAAGATATGGCGCTCTGTAACCCAATTTTACAGATGATAGTTCCTCTGCTGTGATGGATGCCATAATCTCCGGACTCGGCAGAGAAAAGTATTCCCTTCCATTATATTCTCCTATCTTTTCTCCAAAACCGGTACTTAAGTTTTCTATACATCCCTTTATCCTTGGAATATTATTATTCTGAGATATTATGAATGATACAACCGTTTCCCAGAAATCCTGACGCAGAATTCGTATACCGTAACCGTACTCCGAGGCTTTCTTTATAGTATTATCATCGGCGCACAACTCTTTCTTAATACGGCTGTAATCTGTATCCATGTCAAGATAATTCTTCCAGATACAGTTGAAGTCCTCCTCATCGCAGTTGTCTATGGTAAGTGTCCCGTCACAAAAACTCATCCGGACTATTCTGTTCATGGCAGGCCCTATATAACTGCCGTCTTGCTGCTTCTCCCATCTGAAACACTGTCCGCAGTCAAAAATGTGATCTAAATTAAAATCTTTTACTTTGTCAATAATATATTGCATGATTTTACCTAATTTATTCCTCTTACTTCTATTTCTATCTCGGCAACATTAAAAGCAGTCATTTTTTCTACTGTCTTTTGTATTGATTTCTGAAAATCCGCTGCTGAAGACCATACAGGATATCCCGACCTTATTTTTACAGCTACTTTAAGTCTGTATGTATCAGGTTTGGGCATCTGAATGACATTTATTACTCTTCCTATAGCAGGAGTCTTATGAGCCAGACACATGATTATATCATCGATTACTCTTTCGGCAACAAAATATTCGCCCATATAGCTGTATGCCGGCCTTACCACAGTCCTTTCTGCAGCTGCTCCCTGGTCTTTTCCTCTGAAAAATCTAAGCGGATCCATAAAATACCCTGCAAAAGTTCTTTTTAGCTGTAATGACGGAGCCGGTATCACATGTTTACCATACTCATTTCTCTGCTTATATGCTGTCTTTCTTTCAGCTTCAGTGGTAATATCCTCGATACGTATTCTACGGCTGCTGTCCCTCTCCAAACGAGGCAGATCCAGCCTTTCGATTATTTTATCCACCATTTCTTCACTTGTACCAAGTATAAGGATGCTTTCCGGATTTTCTTTCCGTATTGCCGATACAACCTGATTTCTAAGCCTGTCATTTAAAAAGAGTGCTGTTTTGACAGCTCCTATCTTTGTTTCCTGCCTTTTGGCCGAATTCCCTGCAATAACGCTGTTTTTACAGATGAACAGTCCGTCGTCTATAATTGCGGGAATACCAAGCTTTTTACATAGCTCCATGGCATGAAAGCTTTTGCCGGTTCCGCTTTTTCCTACCAATGTATATACTTTCATATCAAAACTCCTTAAAGAATTCACTTTACTATTATAATGCCTTCTGCTATAATTGTACCATAAAAGATATATCTTTTCACAGGAGGAAAATAATAATGGCTTACAAAATTACAGACGCTTGTATAGCTTGCGGAGCTTGTGCAGCAGAATGCCCTGTTGATGCTATAAGCGAAGGCGAAAACATCTATGTAATCGACGCAGACGCTTGTATCGACTGTGGTTCATGTGCAGACACATGCCCTGTTGACGCACCGGTAGAAGGTTAATACATAATTATACCGACAAAAAAACGGCCACAAGGCCGTTTTTTTCTTTTATTTTTCAAACATAAAAATTTCATCAATGCAGTTCTTGATACAAGAACCTAAGATTTATTACTCATTATCTCCCATATAATATACAAGAGCATGAAGACTGTCACTCATGTGTACATTCTCAACAGCTATATTATCAGGCAGTTCCAGATCTACCGCAGTCAAATTCCAAATTCCCTTTATTCCGGCATCAACCAGAGTGTCAGCTACCAGCTGGGCTTTTTGAGCAGGAACTGTTATAACTGCAATATCCACATGTTCCTTTTCTACAAAGTCACGCAAAGAACCGCAGGTCATTATCTGGGCGTCCTTAAATTCAACATCCTGAATAATCTGCTTAACATCAAATATTCCCGCTATATGAAAATTAGGTTCATTATTTGAAATATAACTTGCTATGGCTTGTCCAAGGCGGCCGTATCCAACTATGACCATCTTGTATGTCCTGTCAAGTCCAAGAATATTTCCTATCTGATCATGCAGGTTATTTACGCTGTAACCGTAACCTTGCTGACCGAATCCTCCAAAATTATTGAGATCCTGGCGTATCTGAGAAGCCGTATATCCTATAAGAACGCTCAAGTCCTTTGATGAAATCTTCTCGACCCCTTTTTTCTCAAGCTCTTTTAAATATCTTCTGTATCTCGGCAAGCGCTTTATAACTGCCTTTGAAATTTGTCTGTCTTTCATATCTGCCTCTCCTAAAATGTCTTTATATATCTACCTCCGCTTGCATTGATGCCTTTACATCTTGCTTTCTTGAAGCGAAAACCCGCATTCATCTTTACGGGCTCAATCAGCTATAAATAATCTGTAAGCTACTTCAATTCCTCAACATACTTGACAAGGTCTCTTACAGTCTGGAACTTTTCCGCTTCTTCATCAGGAATTTCAATTCCGTATTCATCCTCAATAGCCATTATAATCTCTACGGCATCAAGTGAATCCGCTGATAAGTCTTTCATCAGATTAGTATCCATTGTAACTTCAGATTCATCCACCTGCAACTGCTCTATAATTATATCTTTTACTTTTTCAAAAATCATTTTAAGCCTCCGTTCTGCTTGCTTATAATTAAGCTATGGTTTATTATAATTACTTTTCTTATCTTTTGCAAGGATATTTTTTGTATTCTTTGTGAAATTTTCTTCAAAATCATTCCGATAATTCCAGCCATTCTTCTAACTTATCCTCATGCTGTTCTTTCACAAACGACAAATCGTTTCCAAGGCGCTCAAGCTTTTCATAATCTGCAATGTTATCAGGAAGACACATTTGTTCTTCTAATTCTGCTATCTTTTTTTCAAGCTGTTCTATTTCTTCCTCCAAACTTTCTTTCAGTCTGTTTTTTCTTCTTAATTGAGCATCCTCTGCTTTTTTCATTCGTCGTTTTTCTTCAGCCGATAGTTCTGCTTTACTGTTCTCTGACGACACCATATCTTCAAGGTACTTTTTACCGGACTGTATCTGTTCCTTTTTTTCCATATAGTAATCATATTTCCCAAGATATTCAACTATACCGTCTTCAGTAATTTCAAGAATTCTATCAGGTATTTTCTGCAAAAAATATCTGTCATGAGAAACGATAAGTGCCGTGCCCGGAAACTCGGAAAGTGCTTCTTCAAATACCTCTTTTGATTCTATGTCCATATGATTGGTCGGTTCGTCAAGAAGCAGCGTGTTTGCTCCTCCGAGCATCAGTTTAAGCAATGATAATCTTGCCTTTTCACCGCCGGAGAGATCACCCACCTTAAGAAAAACTTCATCACCTTTAAATAAAAATCTTCCTAAAAGTGAACGCATCCTTGTGTCTGTATAAAGACAATAAGTTTCTTTCATTTCCTCAAGAACTGTATTCGCCGGATTAAGAAGCAGCTGACCCTGATCATAATATCCGAAAGTTACATTATGTCCTATTTTAACTCTTCCCGAATCAGGCAAAAGTTCCTGCATGATAAGTTTAAGCAGCGTTGTCTTGCCTATTCCGTTTCTTCCGACAATACATATTTTTTCGCCTTTTTTAATATCCATATTCACATGGTCAAAAAGTATTCGTCTGCTTTCTCCGTTAACAAATGATTTTTTTAAATTTTCAGTCAGAATCACATCGCTTCCCGACTCAAAGTCCTGCCTGAATTCTATCTTCATTTTACCTTCGGCATTCTTTGGTTTTTCTATACGTTCAATCATATCAAGACGCTTTTCTCTCGACCTGGCACGCTTTGCCAGATGCTCCGTACCGCGCTCTTTCATATGACGAATGATATCCTCCTGCCGTTTAATCTCTCTTTGCTGATTTTCGTAAGCTCTTGCCTCTGCTTCTCTTAATTGTCTCTTCTTTTCTGCAAAAGTATCATAATTACCGTCATATACTTTCAGTTTATGATGTTCTATTTCAAAGATTTTATTTACGCTCTTATTTAAAAAATATCTGTCGTGAGAAACTATAATAATGCTTCCCTTATACGAAGAAAGATATTGTTCAAGCCATTTAAGCATTCCTATGTCCAAATGATTTGTAGGCTCGTCTAAGACAAGCAAATCCGGTTTTTCCAAAAGCAATGCTGCCAGAGCAAGTCGTGTCTTTTCACCCCCGGACAATGTCTTTATTTTTTTATCATAAGTTTCCGGGCCAAAAGCCATCGATGTAAGTATGCCTGTCGCTTCCGACCTGTATGTATATCCTCCCCGCCGCTCATACTCCTGCTGTAATCTGTCAAGCTTATGAAGCAAGCCTTCATCAAAGGGATGGGCAGCAGCTTCATCAGAAGTCCTGTTTATTTCTTCTTCTAATTGCTTTACCTGCTCAAACACCTTTTGTATCTCGTCAATAATCGTGTTTTCCGGTTCAAAATTGTCACGCTGCTTCAGATATCCTATTTTAACACCTGAAGAAATAAAAATTTGTCCATCATCAGAAGAAAGCTCTCCCGTTATCATATTAAGCAGTGTGGTCTTGCCTGCTCCGTTTCTTCCCACCAAACCGATTCTGTCGCCGCTGTTTATGTGAAAATCCACACCTTTTATGATTACATCTGTCCCATATACTTTTGTCAGATTGCTTGCAGATAAAACTATCATAGATTTCTCCTAAAGAGGCAGACTTGCATATGCATCCATGTCCAGTCCGTCCTCACCGTTTTTGTATTTATAATATGCGGCACATGCTATCATGGCAGCATTGTCTGTACACATAACAGGTGACGGAATATATAAATTTATGTTTTCTTTACAGCATGCATCCGAAAGTGCCTTTCTTAAAGCCGAATTGGAAGCCACGCCACCTGCTATAGCCAGTTTGTCATATCTCATTTCTTTAACCGCAGATATGGTTTTTTCCGTTATAACATCTATAACTGCTTGCTGAAAGCTTGCCGCCACATCCGCATTGTTCACCTTATGTCCCGATTGTCTCTGGGTATTCATATAGTTGAGCACCGCCGTCTTAAGACCGCTGAAACTAAAATCCAGGCTGTCTTTTTCAAGCATTATTCTCTTAAAATGTATTGCGTTGGGATTACCCTCTTTGGCAAGAGCATCTATCTTCGGACCTCCCGGATATCCAAGTCCCAGTACTCTTGCTACTTTGTCATATGCTTCTCCTGCGGCGTCATCTCTCGTTGAGCCTAAAACTCTGCACTGAGTATAACTTTCCATGGAAGCTATGTTGGTATGCCCTCCGCTCACTATAAGAGCTGCAAAAGGAGGTTCAAGCTCCTTATGCTCTATAAAATTAGCAGATACATGTCCCATTATATGATGAACTCCTACAATAGGAATATCTGCTGCATATGCAACCGCCTTAGCAGTAGCAATCCCTATGAGCAAGGCACCCACAAGACCCGGTCCGTAAGTAACTCCTATCAGGTCTATTTCTTGGAGGTTGGTGTCAGCTTTTCTGAGGGCTTCCTCCATAACGGCGTTGATATTCTCAAGATGATGACGAGCCGCTATTTCCGGAACTACTCCTCCGTAGTTTTTAAAAATATCTATCTGTGATGAAATTACATTGGATAAAACCTCTCTGCCGTCAGCTACCACTGCAACTGCTGTCTCGTCGCAGCTTGACTCAAAGGCCATCGTCAGGAATTTTCCGTTTTTCATTTACATTCTCCTTTGTTATGTCTCCACATTATAAAGGCATTTTCGCCATTGTCCTCATAATACCCGGGTCTGATGCCCTCTATCTTAAAACCGTACTTTTCATAAAGTTTTATTGCTTCCGAATTGCTTGCACGCACCTCTAATGTGCAGCTATCTATGTTCTCTTTTTCCAGCACCTCCAGCAATATCTCCATCATGGCGGAGGCTACATGTTTCCTCCTGTGTTCCGGCGCAACGGCAACATTAGTGATATGACCCTCATTCAATATCTTCCATACCCCTATATAGCCGGCTACTTGACCGCCGATTTCTGCCACCATATAAAATGATAATTTGTTTTCAACAGCATCATATCTGACCGACTCTTCTGACCATGGATCACGGAAACATACTGTTTCCAGCTTTGCTATTTCCTTTATGTCTTTTTCTTCCGCCTTGCGGATAATAAGGTTTTTCATGTTTTTTCTTAAAATCTTGCTTATCTAAAATCTGATTTCTCCGGCTTCTAACTTTTGCTGAGCTTCTGCTTTTCTCATATAGTCCGGTAAAAGTTCTTCTGCATTTATAACTTCGCCTGCCGCAATTTTTTCATAAGCAAGCAGTCCAACAGAGGCTGCATCCTGATACCTTACATTCTTATCTGCAAAATCAAAACTGTCTTTTCCAAGCCTCTCTGTTATCATTTGACTGTACGCATCAATTCCGTCTCCGAAAAACTTTACATGAAGCCCGTTAGAAACAACATCTCTTTCTATTACATCAAGAACATCTGTCATCATGCATGCGCATCCGTTCATAAATCCGTCAATCATGCCATAAACCTGACCTCTTCTTGCATTTATAATCCCGCATATAACACAGTTTTTCTCACCTGAAGACAGAGGCTTTTTGCGGAATGCATCAAGTGTAGGAACAGATACAGCAGGAATTTCAAGTACTTGTGCAAGGGCTCTTGCAGTAGAAACACCTATTCTTATACCCGTAAAGGAACCGGGACCTACAGATGCTGCCATATAGTCAATCTGAGATTTTTCTATATTATTTGATATCAAAAGTTCTTTTATCAGAGGTATCAAATCTCTGAGATGATTCTTTTGCTCCGATGTATTCATGATATCCAATATTTTGTTTTTTTCTAAAAGAGCTACGGAACAAAGCGGTCCCGTAGTCTCTATAGCTAAAATGTACATTTATATATTCTTTCTCCTTCTTTTTCGCCATATTCTATATATATATACAGCGAATCCTCCGGAAGCTCTTCCTCCACCATGTCGGCCCATTCAACCACACATAATCCGCTTCCGTCAAAATATTCATCGGCTCCTATGTTAAAAAGCTCATCAGGATCTCCTATCCTGTAAACATCGAAATGATACAGCGGAATTCTTCCGCTGTAATATTCTTTAACTATTGTAAATGTGGGGCTGTTTACAGTTTCAGTGATTCCAAGCCCCCTCGCAATAGATTTTGTGAGAGTAGTTTTACCCGTACCTAAGTCACCGACAAGCGCAATCACCTGTCCTGCAACAGCATTCTGCCCCAGTTCAAACCCGAATTGCTTCGAATCTTCTTCATCATTTATATGTATAATTCTTTTTATCTCCATATCTATCTGTGTAAAAACGGTGATATTCTCTTATAAAGCAGGAAAGTAACAACACTGTTGATACCTGCTTTTACCACATTGAAAAGCAATATAAAAGGCATAAATTCCATAACTACGGAAAGCGGCATGCCCATAAATGCCGGCGTTATAAGCATGTTTGCAAAAAACATTACCACGGCCATAGTTACAGCTCCAAGTACAAGTCCTATGACTGCGGCTTTTTTACTCTTGTGCTTTCTGTATATTCCTCCTGCTACAAGTGTCAATGCCGATGTTGCGATTATATGCATTATTATTCCGTAAAGACCGCTTGCCGCGCTTACAGTGACTCCTTGAATTATAGAGGTGACTACAGTAAGAACAAGACCTGCCAGAGGACCAAAAGCAAAGGTACCTATCAGAATAGGGATGTCTGCCGGGTCATATTCAAGAAATGCCACTGCCGGAAAAATAGGAAAGTGAATTATCATCACCAATACGATTGATACTGCCACAAGCATGGCCATTTTTGCGAGCTTCGCACTTTGTGTTTTTTGATTGTTCATAACATATTCCTTTCTTATTTAAGGAATCTGTCAGGCATAAGGAAAGCCTTGATACAATTGAAATATCAAGGCTCTACAAATTGCATACCGGTTACTTGAAATAACTTATGTCAGTTTGTGTTTCTCCCATCCGGACTATACCGTCGGTTCAGGAATTTCACCTGATCAGCTTATACATAATATACTTCGATTAAAAACAAAACCGTCTTTTAAATCAGCTGTATGACTCACGTACATGCTCGCGGACTTTAACCGCCGGTGAGGAATTTCACCTCGCCCTGAAACAGATTACATATTTACATTAGCCATTATAGTCTTCTGAAGACAATTTGTAAATAGCTTCGGCATAAATTTTTGTCATCAAATCTAATTTTTCTATTGAAATATACTCATTTTTCTGATGCATAACATCTTCATCTCCCGGAAACAGTGCTCCGTATGCAACTATGCCGGATGTAGCACGTGCATAAGTTCCCCCGCCTGTCACTATTGGCTCGGCGTCCTCGTCTCCGGTGTGCTTCTTATATATATCCATAAGAATTTTTACAAGAGGATTATCATCTCTTATATAGAGAGCTGCCTTGCTGTGAAGCTTAACCAATCCCATATCATATTTATTAAGAACTTCCTCCATAGGAGCATATACCTGCTCCTCGGTGTATGTGACAGGATATCTTATATTTATGGTAAAGCTTCCTGCTTCCTGGCTGATTTCTGTCATACCGACATTAAATATCAGCCTTCCCGACGGTTCATCTTCAAAAGCAATGCCAAGCTTTTCGCCGTCAAGACAAAAGCCTATATATTCATTATAAAAACTTATAAACTCGTTCTGACTTTCGTTAACGAAATTAAGTCTGCCCAAAAACTCCATCATGATAGATATGGCATTGAGGCCTGCTTCAGGTTTGGCTCCGTGAGCAGAAATCCCTGACGCAGTTATTTCAAGTGATTTTCCTACTCCCTTACAGCTAATCTTATATCCCGTTTCTTCTCTGTAGGATGCTGCCTTATCCTTTATTTCATCATACTGCTTACTGTCCGGACTGTTTAATACCGCACGGCAGCTGTCTGCAACACTGTTTGCTGCATTTCCGCCTTTTACTGAACGAAGTTTAAGGCCATCATTAGCCGGCTTGCTGAACTTCTTTGCAAACTCAAATGCCAATATACCCTTTTCTCTGTTTATCAGAGGAAAGTCTGAGTCGGGAGTAAATCCATAGTCAGGGCGTTTTTCCTTTGAAAAGTAATAATCCATTCCTTTCCATTCGTTTTCTTCGTCTAAACCCAATATCACCCTTATTGTCGCAGCCGGCTTATAGCCTGCATCTTTAAGCGCTTTCATTGCATATAAGCATGAAATAATAGGTCCCTTGTCATCACTTGTGCCTCTTCCATAGATTCTACCGTCCTCTATCTCTCCGCCATATGGATCATGGTTCCATCCGTTTCCGGCAGGTACAACATCAAGATGTCCGATAACAGCCATTATTTTATCTCCCGTTCCCGGAAAATCTATATGACCGCCGTAATTATCTACATTCTTTACCTCGAAGCCCAATCTTTTTCCTATATTAAGAGTTGTTTCCAACGCCTGCTGTACCCCCTGCCCGAAAGGATAGACACTGTTATCTGCGCAGACAAAGCTTTCGCCCTCCTCGCTGTTAATTCTAACAACTTCTTGGAGGGCGGAAATCATTTCTTCCTTGTTTTTTTCGAGGAACTTTTCATATTCCATAGCTATACAGCCTCTACTGCCTTTATTTCAGGGTAGCTTTCCCTGATAATTCTTTCAACTACTCCCTTTATGGTCATCTGTGCGCCCGGGCATCCGGCACAGTGTCCCTGAAGCCTCACTTTTACTACATTGTCTTCTGTCAGTTCAATAAATTCAATATCTCCGCCATCTCTCTGCAAGAAAGGTCTTATCTGTCCTATTGCGTCTTTAATTTTTTCTTCCATTTATCTCTCTCCTTTGTGTTTTATTTTTTTGTATCTTCATCTTCATGGCTGTCTTCTATTACTACATCCACACCCTCCTGAACATCACCTTTTTTAATAAAGTTTACGGTAATATTCTTAGTTGCTTCATTAGTTCCCGAAAAGCTTATCACTCCGGAAGCACCTTCAAAACCGGTAATGCCGGAAAGTGCAGTTCTTATAAATCTGCCGCTTGGTATGCCTGTTTTTTTGGCAATTTCAAGTTCCTCCTTAACTCCCTTGATTGCCGCTTCCGTACTGTACATGGATGTTATTGTCTCTTCTGTAGCTTCCATGGTAAAATCATATGCCTTCTGAATTGCCTCGATTGCCATTAGATAAGCGTCAAATGCTATTGCTGTAGCATCTGAAGGTTCCGTATCTTTTCCGTATTTTTCCTGATAAGCCTTAATAAACTCCTTCGATACTTCTGTGTTTTGAACCTTACTGCTGAAATCAGATGCATAAGCTATATTGAATTTCTTATCTTTCTGTACAAAATCAAGAAAATCCTTGTCATTCCAACTCTTTGTTCCTGCATACAAAATTTTAGTCATGTTTGCTTTATCCGCCTGTTTCAGAAATTCCTCTGCTACAGTTGGAGAAACTGCCAAAAATACAGCCTGGGCACCGGATTCCCTGATACCCTTAATTGTCTCAGAATAATCTGTCGAACCTACGGCAAGCTCAAATTCTCCCACTATACAGTCACTGTTTCCTGAAAGTTTTTTAATTCTGTTTGAGAATCTTTTTACTGTGGCGGTCGCCGTGTCATCACCGGTAACTTTTACAGTAGCCACCTTATTTTTTCCCTGGTTGGTATACACAAAATCCGCAATCGCATCCCCCTGCCTTGTCTCTGCGAATGTTGCGCAGAAGTAATACTCATTGTTTACGGTTATCAGAGGATTTGTGCTCGTTATAGAAATTGATGGTATATTGTTTGCTTTAACCGCATCTCCTGCAACCAAAGTTACAGTTTCGCCATAGCTTCCGAGTATTACTGACGGGTTTTGTGCAACAAGCTCCTGAATAGCTGTCTCTGCTGCATTCATTTCAGACTGATTATCTGCATATACTAATTCAACTTTCTTTCCTGCAACTTCGGGATAAAGCTCATGTGCAAGCTCTATACCTATCTTTTCTGCTTCGCCGTTAGCCTTGTACTGACCTGTAAGAGGCTCATATATACCGATTTTTATGGTTCTCTCTTTAGCAGCATTGTCAGCCGGACTATCAGAAAAGAATGCATTCTTGAAATTGTTGAAAGTTGTACACCCCGTTACAAGGCTTACCATAAGCAACAAACAAATTATAACACCAAATTTCTTCTTCATAAAATTTCTCCAAGTTACTCGCCAAGATATGCCTTTTTTACTCTCTCATCTTTAAGCAGGTCTCTGCCTATACCTGACATCATTATGCTTCCTGTTTCCATAACATAGGCCAGATCTGAGATTTCCAATGCTGCCTTGGCGTTTTGTTCTATCAAAAGGACATTTACTCCTGCTTCCTTTATCTGTTTTATTATAGCAAAAATATCTTTAATTACAAGTGGTGCAAGTCCCAAAGACGGCTCATCAAGCATTAAAAGCTTAGGTCTTGCCATTAGAGCACGGCCTACCGCAAGCATTTGCTGTTCTCCTCCGGAAAGAGTGCCGGCAATCTGCCATTCTCTTTCCTTCATCCTCGGAAAAAGCTCATATACCCACTCTCTGTCCTTATTTATCTCGTCTTTGTCTTTTCTCAGATAAGCACCTATTGAAAGATTTTCTGCCACTGTCAAGTCCGGAAATACCTTTCTGCCCTCAGGACAAAGCGCAATTCCTTCTTTAACTATTTCTCTTGTAGCAGTGCCCGTTATATCTTTGCCGTTCCATACAATAGTTCCGCCAGTCTTGGGCACTATACCCATTACGGCCTTAAGAGTCGTAGACTTGCCTGCCCCGTTTGCTCCAATCAGAGAAACAATCTGTCCTTCCGGAATTTCTAAGTCTATTCCTCTGAGGGCATGTATACCGCCATAATGTACATTTAAATTTTTAATTTCCAGCATTATTCATCCACCCCCAGATAAGCCTCTATTACTCTCGGATTAGACTGTATTTCCTTAGGTGTTCCCTCTGCAATCAGGGCACCGTAGTCCAATACATATATTCTCTCACAGACTCCCATTATTACCTGCATATGATGTTCTATCATCAGCACCGACAGGTCAAAATCGTCTCTGATCTTAGAAATCAGGTGCATAAGCTCATCTGATTCTTGTGGATTCATTCCTGCTGCCGGCTCATCAAGCAGCAGCAGCTTAGGCTCTGTAGCAAGTGCTCTTGCTATTTCAAGGTGTCTCTGTTTTCCGTAAGGTAATGAAGTTGCCTGATCATCTTTATTTTTTTCCAGACCGAACATTTCAAGAAGTTCCATTGCTCGTACTCTCATAGCATTCTCTTCCCTGTGGTTCTTACGGAAGGTTGCAGAAAAGACGCCTGCTTCCATATTAGTATGCATAGCAACAAGCACATTCTCAAATACACTCATTCCCTTAAACAGTCTGATATTCTGAAAAGTTCTTGCCACTCCCAATTTTGTTATTTTATCAGGAGTAAGTACTCTTCTGTCATTATACTTTCCATCGTTCTTGCCCTTATACAAGGTTTTCATTTTACCTTGAGGGTAATTTTCAAGTATTATATTTCCGTTTACAGATACAGAGCCGTTGGTAGGAGCATATACACCGGTTATAACATTGAATGCTGTCGTCTTTCCGGCGCCGTTAGGTCCTATAAGACCTACTATTTCACCTTTGTTAACTTCAAGATTCAGATTATCTACCGCAACAACTCCTCCGAACTGCATGGTTATGTCGGAGACACGCAATATGTTTTCCTTTTTCATTTTACTGTGCCTCCTTTACTGTTTCTGTGTTTCTTTTGTGTTTTTTACCTAAATTTTTTATTCTCTGAGGTAGTTTTCTAAAGAATCCGAAAAATCCTTCCCAACTGAATTCCTTTGTGCCCATAATTCCCTGCCTGTAGAAAAGAACTATAACCATTATTATTACCGCAAAAACTACCTTTCTGAATCCCGGTCTCATGAATGCAACATCCATACCGAAGAATGAGCCTGCGTCAAGGAATCTCAGCCACCATTCCGAACATGCAACAAATAAGAAAGATCCTATTATAGACCCCGTCACTGACCCTATTCCTCCTATAACAACTATCAGAAGTAGCTCATAGGTCATATTTGATGTGAACGGTGTTGATGATATTGAATTCTGGAACATTGCCAGGAGCGCTCCGCCTATACCTGCAAAAAACGAACTTATTACGAAGCTCCACTGTTTATGCTTGAACAAATTCACACCCATGGCTTCAGCCGCTATTTCGTCATCTCTTATAGCTTTGAAAGCTCTTCCGTATGATGAATTTATAAGCATTATTATGAACACTATACAAAGCCCTGATATTATAACAGGAAACAGTGGTGTTTTATATGTGGAAAAGCTTCTTAGAATATTAGAACCGTTAGTTATAGGTCCAAGCACATTCCACTGGAAGAATGCCCTGAGAATTTCTGCAAACCCCAGTGTCGCAATTGCCAGATAGTCACTTTTGAGTCTGAGAACAGGGATTCCTATAAGAAATGCTACCGCAGCAGCCAGAAGGCCTGCTAAAAGCATCGGAATCATCATTCCTATGTATTCGCCAACCGTGGCACCGAATTCTCCCATAATGCCGCCTAAAGCATTACTGAAAATTTCCGGTATGGAAAACTTGATAAGTCCTCCGTCAAAATATTGATATACTGAATCTCTGCTGCCTTCCGGTATGCTCAGAACCGCATATGTATATGCACCTATAAGCATAAATCCCGCCTGTCCTAAAGAAAAAAGTCCGGTAAATCCATTGAGCAGATTCATAGAAACAGCAACCAATGCATATATTGAACCTTTTTCAACAACTGTGAACAGCATGCTCATTCCTGATGTAGGAGGAATAAGCATATTGCCGAGATATACCAAAAGCAATACTATAAGGCAAGCGAAAGCAGTAAGAAGGTTTTTGCGTTTTTTACTCATTTCTTTATCCATGACACCCTCCTACACCTTGTCTATATTCTTTTCTCCGAAAAGTCCTGTAGGCTTAATCATGAGAATCACTATCAGCAATACAAAAGTAAAGGCATTTGAGAAAGTAGTCCAACCCAGTCCCTTAATTATATTTTCACATATGCCTATTATAAATGCTCCTATTACGGCTCCCGGTATTGAACCGATTCCGCCGAACACAGCTGCTACAAAGGCCTTAAGACCAGGCATCGCTCCCGATGTAGGCATTACACCGGTATAATTGGTAAAATACAGCACTGAGCCTATAGCTGCAAGGAACGAGCCTATTATAAATGTCACTGTAATTACTTTATTAATATCTATTCCCATCAGCTGCGACGTCTCAAAATCTCTTGAAACAGCTCTCATAGCCATACCGATCTTTGTGTATTTTATAAGCATAACAAGAGCGATTACAAGAACAATAGTAATTATCGGTGTTATTACCGTAACCATCTTTGTATGGGCTCCGAAAATCTCAACAGTCTTGGCAAGCCAAGGTATAGTAGGATAAGTTTGCGTAAGCCCTCCTGTTACATAAAGAGCCGCATTCTGAAGCAGATAGCTGACGCCTATAGCCGAAATCATGATAGACATTCTTGGCGCAGATCTCAGCGGCTTATATGCAACTTTTTCTATCATTACACCTAAAAACACAGTGAATATTATGACTACAGCAATGGCCATATATATAGGTAGGTCAGCAGCCAAATATACCATTACAAGACCTGCTATCATAAACATGTCTCCATGAGCAAAGTTTATGAGACGCAAGATTCCGTACACCATAGTGTAACCTATGGATATAAGCGCATACTGTCCTCCTACGGAGATACCTGCTAATATATAAGGCAGATTATCTACGAAAAAATTCATCTTTGTACCTCCAGAGTTCTAAATGGTTCCATTGCAAAAGCCGATGTCACGGCTTTATGGGTTTTTAATTACAGCGGCACCCGCTTTTGCAATGGCCATATATACAACGATAAGCGGGAGAAGAATCCCCCGCTTTCGCATTTCTTGATTTATACAAAATCGTCTTTTAAAGTATCTTCTTGATATTTTTGCAGTTATTAGTCTGCAACAGTCTGAGTTCCTACATATTCCCAAAGACCTGTTTCTGTGTTACATTTCTTTACAACGGCTTCATTTCTATCTGCATCACCTGTTTCTGTAAATACAACTTTACCGCATACGCCTTCATAACTTACGCCCGGAAGTGCCTTTAGAATATCAGCAGGGTCAGTAGAGCCGGCAGCCTTTATAGCTTCAAGAGCCACATAGTAGGCATCATAGCCCATAGCGGTTACGGCTGCAAGGTCAGTATTGCCGCCATTGTTGGCAAGATTTGTACTGTCATCTTCTATCCATTTTTTGATGCCTTCATCAAATTCTTTATTTCCGCCTTCCTGATAGAAAGTGGTTACGATTATTTCAACCTCGGTTCCCTTGGCTGCTCCTGTTATAACATTGGAATCCCAAGTGTCTCCTGCCAATATAGGCATTCCCAGTTTCTGTGCGTCAGCCTGATTTATAATCAGTGCAGCCGCTTCTGTAGATACAGGGGAGAAGAAAACATCGCATCCGTTTTTCTTTGCATTTGCAACATAAGCCGAAAAGTCCGAATTGCCCTGCTCAAACTGTTCTTCAACTACTGTTCCACCTAATTTCTTGAATGCTTCAACAAAATAATTTACAAGACCTACGGAATAGTCGTCACCCATTTTTGACAAACAATATGCCTTTCTCATTCCGTTATCATATGCATAATTTGCCAGAACTGTGCCCTGGAAAGGATCTAAGAAGCAAATTCTAAAATAGTTTGCTGCTTCTGTAACCTGAGGATTTGTACATGAAATTCCGATAGCAGGAACTCCCGCTTTATCAAATGTAGGACCTGCTGCGATTGCTACGGCAGAGCCATATGTACCCAGCACTATGGAAACGCCTTTTGATACAAGCGTCTCTGCTGCTGTAATTCCTTTTCCGGCATCTGATTCGTTATCCACAGGAACCAGCTCGACTTTATATGTCTCTCCACCGACTTCAACTGTAGGTGTAACTGAGTTTGCATACTGCACACCTAACGATTCCTGCTTTCCGCCTGCTCCGTTATCTCCGGATGCGGGTTCAAACACACCGATCTTAATTGTACCGGCGTATTCGCCTTCATCTTTGCTGCCACAGCCTGCAAACAGTGTGAATACCATCACAAGCACCAGCAATAGCGCAACTGTCTTTTTCATTTTTACATCCTCCTTGATGATTTTGATGTATTCCTTTTTCAGAAAATATTATTACAAAAATTATACCCTCTCAAACTTTCGATTGCAATGTTTTTTTGTTATTTATTAGACATATATTTTTAATTTTTTGTGCGTAAACTCAATTTTTGTGGTAATATATAACTATCATAAAATAATGAAATAAAGATGAACATAGGAGGATTTTACACATGAAATGGGTTTGCACAGTATGCGGTTATGTCCATGAAGGAGCTGAAGCTCCTGCAGAATGTCCTGTTTGCCACGTTGGCGCAGACAAATTCAAAAAAGTAGAAGGAGAAATGTCCTTAGCCGCAGAACATGAATACGGAGTTTACGGAAAAACAGTAAAAAACAATGCTGACATCAGCGATGAAGACAAAAAGTACATATTCGAACAGTTAAAGGCCAACTTTGACGGAGAATGTTCAGAAGTAGGAATGTATCTTTGCATGGCAAGAATTGCTCACAGAGAAGGATATCCTGAAATCGGTCTGTACTGGGAAAAGGCTGCTTACGAAGAAGCTGAGCACGCTGCTAAATTTGCAGAACTGTTAGGTGAAGACTTAGAGCCAAACATGAAGGCTACTACAAAAGACAATCTTGCTTGGAGAGTTGACTGTGAATTCGGAGCAACTGCCGGAAAGTTCGACTTGGCTAAATGTGCTAAGAAAAACAACTTAGATGCTATTCATGATACAGTTCACGAAATGGCAAGAGACGAAGCAAGACACGGCAAAGCTTTGGAAGGCCTTTTGAAGAGATACTTCGGCTAAACCGTAAGCGTTGAAAATTCAATATTTATAAAAATTCAGAGAGCCTCAAGAGGGGCTCTCTTTTGTTGTATAAAGAAAACCCCGTGTTAAACACGGGGTTCAATGAAGCTATGCATT
>UQNJ01000020.1 GCA_900542295.1 uncultured Eubacteriales bacterium
ATTTGAATTTCAACGATTATAGCGGCTTTTACCAACTCTTTTTGTCCTATAGGCCACAGTTTTAAAAGATATAATCTGTACAATAAAAGTGTCCGGATTTAAACCGGACACTTTTTATTGATTCTTTATGATACTTTACCTGTTTTCAGTAAAAGCTTCATTGCTTCAAGAACATCAGCGCTATCGTCATAATATGTTCCTGTAACAATTACTATTTTGCCGTCTATTACAGCTGCAATTCCTATACTGTCTGTTTCTCCCACTTCTTTGAGTCTGTCTCTGCCTCCCATAGCATCGATATCGGCTTCTGTCATGTTTCCGTTTTCGATCAGAAGGTCTATCATATCATCGGTGACTTCCGTCTTAGTCTCGTAATATATAACAGGCTCTCCGTTGAAAGTTCTCATTTCGTTTTTAACAACTGAAAAACCATCTATTCCCATGTTCTCAAGTTCATCCATAAGGCTGTTCATATCATCTTCTGTAAGAGGTCCTTCATAATCTTGAGAAACATTTGCGTTTACATTAGGACACTGTCCGTCAGGATTACCTGCCATATAAACAGCTTTATCGTAGATAGCAAAATTACCCATGCTGTTGTCAAATACCCATTTGTCTGTATCATAACTGCCTGTAAAGCCGTTAAAGGATACTTCTTCTGCTGCAGCAGGTTCTTTTACATCTTCTAAAACCGGGTACTTAGACTCTTTGCTTCCGCATCCTGCCATTGCTGCAATCATAGCAAAAATGGCAACTATTGCGATCACTTTCTTTTTAATCTTTTGGTTTCCTCCCTAAATATACTATTTATTAAATCGGGCAGAGCTATAAGCCGGGTTCTGTATTCGGCAATCATCTATCTCGACTTGACATTGCTGCCAAGCTCCAGCGACCCACCTTACGGGAGGCAGCGGGCAACTGCCCTTTATCCCTCTTTGGTCTTGCTCCGGATGGGGTTTACACGGCCGATATGTCTCCATACCGCCGGTGAGCTCTTACCTCACCATTTCAACCTTACCACGGCATTATCCGTTTCGGCGGAATGTTTCTGTTGCACTTTCCCTATAGTTACCTACGCCGGACGTTATCCGGCATCCTGCCCTGCGGAGCCCGGACTTTCCTCATTTACAATCACTGTAAACGCAATTGCCTGCTCTACCCGAATTTAATCAAAACATATATACTGCTACAGAAATGGAATATGTGACAACTATTGCTATAATAAGTCCTATTACCACTATCTTAGCCCAGAATTGTTTTCCCTTTTTCATTTTTATTACCCCTTTATATCAAAATAAACGGATTAAGGTCTGCCTTGGATTCAAATACATTTAAGTCTGTATTTCTTCGTAGATAATTCGCCATATTTGTAATGAATATCTTTTCACTTCCATAATGACCTATATCCAATATGTTCATTCCCGACTCTCTTGCATTTTGAGCGTCGTGATATTTTAAATCTCCTGTTATAAAAAGATTACATCCCATGTCGAATGCGCTGCGCGCAAATTCAACGCCTGCTCCTGTACATATACCGATGTTTTTTACATTAAAATCCAAATCACCGGCAAATGAAAAAAAACGTTTATCGACATCTATACATTCAGATACCTTATCTATATATTTTCTTATATTACATTCTCTGTCTGCTTTACCTATGCGAAGGAATCCTTCATCACCCGAAGCCTTACGTATGTCAGAAAGACCAAGAAGTGCGGCAAGATAATCATTGTTTCCTCCGTCACACTTATCAAACGGCGTATGGCTTGCATATACATTTATATTGTTTTGTATTAGCTTTACTATATAATTACCCGTAACATCGTTATCGTAAATATTGTTTAAGGAATTAAAAAACATCGGATGGTGAGTAACAACAGCTTCTGCTTCAAGTGCACAGGCTTCATCTATAACATCATCCGTTATCTCCAAAGCAACCAGGACTTTAGATACGGGTGCCGCTTCAAACTTTATTTGAAATCCTGAATTGTCCCATGGCTCTTGTGTATACAGCGGACTTATTTTTTCAATTGTTTCTCCTATTTTTTCTATCCTCATAATTTTTCCAATAATCTCTTTATATAATCTATTCTGTAATTTTGGCTTCTAAGCTCATTTGGCGAAATATTATCGGAAGACTCCATTCCCGAAAGGATGTTTTTTTCTATATTAAGTTTAGTTGACAAATATTCTCTTGTCAAGGGTCCCTTGAATTTTATGAGAGAGTGTGGATATTGATACTCTATACGTTCAGGCCCCATAGACTTTATCACAGCTTTTTCAATCGGAACTGCCGTAATAACTTCACATATGTATTTTCCTTCTCTAACCAGCTGTTCGTTGATAATTGAAAACCCGTTATTATAAAGCCAGTGCCTTAGTATGCCTATGTTGTTTCTTGGCTGCAAAATGAATTTATTGAAGCTTTTTGCTTTTGCTTTATCTCTTTCCATAATTTCCGTCATCAAGATTCCGCCCATGCCTGCCATAACTATACAATCGACTTCATCCTTTTGAAGAACTTCTATTCCGCTTCCCAGTCTTAAATCAAAATTTTCATCCGGATAAAGCTTATTACAGTTTTCTTTTGCTTTTCTTAGAGAGCCCTCGCTTATATCTGCCATTATAACTTTTGGGGATATTCTGTTCTCCCATAAAAATAACGGCAGAAAACCATGGTCAGTTCCTATATCTGCCATGGTCTCCCCTTTTTTTACTTCTTTTGCAATTGTTGTAAGTCGCTCGCTTAATTTTATCATTTTATTCAAGGTAATCCTTTAATTTTTTGCTTCTGCTTGGATGACGCAGTTTTCTGAGGGATTTTGCTTCTATCTGTCTGATTCTCTCTCTTGTAACATCAAATTCCTTGCCTACTTCTTCTAAGGTTCGTGCTCTGCCGTCTTCGAGACCGAATCTGAGCTTTAATACCTTTTGCTCTCTTTCCGTAAGAGTGTCAAGCACTTCCACAAGCTGCTCCTTGAGCATTGAAAACGCTGCTGCCTCTGCCGGTGCAGGAACATCGTCATCAGGTATAAAATCTCCAAGATGGCTGTCCTCTTCTTCACCTATAGGTGTCTCAAGGGATACGGGCTCCTGTGCGATTTTCTGGATTTCTCTTACTTTTTCTACGGATATTCCCATTTCTTTTGCAATTTCTTCAGGACTCGGCTCTCTTCCGTAAGTCTGAAGCAGCTGTCTTGAAACTCTTATGAGTTTATTGATAGTTTCTACCATATGAACAGGGATTCTTATTGTTCTCGCCTGGTCTGCTATTGATCGTGTGATTGCCTGCCTTATCCACCATGTAGCATATGTGGAAAATTTATATCCTTTAGTATAGTCGAATTTATCTACAGCCTTGATGAGTCCTAAATTACCTTCCTGAATCAAGTCAAGAAACAACATTCCTCTACCCACATATCTCTTGGCTATGCTTACTACAAGACGGAGGTTTGCTTCACAAAGACGCTTTTTTGCTTCTTCATCTCCTTTTTCCATTCTCTTGGCAAGTTCTATCTCTTCATCTGCTGACAAAAGAGGGACTTTACCTATTTCTTTCAAATACATTCTGACTGGGTCATCTACGGCTATGCTCTTTGGAATTGTGGCCTCTATGTCTATTTCATTTGCTTCCTCAACAATGAGATCTGCGTCAGCTTCAACATCGGGATTTTCTGCCAGTATCACATCGAAATCTTCCGGCTCTGTTTCCGAAACTATTTCTATACCCCTAGCCATAAGCAGCTCATACATGTCGTCCATCTGATTTTTATCTAAATCTGATGTTTCAAATATACCTGCAATTTCCGCATATGTCAGTTGATTATGAGAATTTTTTCCTTTTTCCAACAGAACAGACAGCATATCTGTCTTTTTTTCTTTCTCATCCGATGGATTCTGTTCTGTCAGGACCTTTTGTTCTTCTGTTAATTCTGTAGTGCTCTTTTCTTTGCTCATTACATTTTTCCTCCGTGTGCTTTCATTTCCTTTTGGATTTCCATCAGTTCCATCGTGATTTTATCAATAGAATCCTTATTGCTTTCATCTGCGAGAGACAATATATCTCTAAGCTCCTTTTCTTTTTTAGCTAACTGCATAAACTTCCACTTATGTATGCACTGTTTAAGAACTTCTTTTTCATTTCCGGTTATTATTACCTTATTCAGAGCAGCAAAAAGTTCTTCGCTTTCTGACGGCTCAAGCCTGTCTGTAACCTGACTCTCGGTAAAATCTCCGTTTAATCCATAAAGCTCAAATGCTGTATTCAGGGTTTTCTGCCCTATAACACTTTCAAAAACCTCTGTGTATGGAAGCAATTTTTCCGAAAACTCAGGGTCTATAAAAAGACATTTCAGCAATGTTGCTTCAAGAGCAGTCAGCTTTTCGGTTTCTTCATTCACAGTTTCGTATGTATTTTTATGTCTTAAAGGCTGTTCTTTTTTATTATTACCTCTTATTTCCAATTTTATAGCGCTTTCCGAAATTCCTGTTTCTCTCGATACCTTTTTAATATATATATCACATTCAACAGGACTTAAATCAGATAAAATACTTGAAATTCTTTTCATATAGTCTATCTTTCCGTCTTCGCTTTGTATATCAAGACCTCGCTTGGCAGCTTCAATCTTGTAATCTATATATGGAAGTGCGTTTTCGGTAAGCTTTAAAAATGCTTCTTTTCCATTCTTTTTTATGTATTCGTCGGGGTCTTTTCCGTCATTTACATGAAGAACTTTAACCTTGCAGTTTTCTCCTCGCAGAACCTCTATTCCTCTAAGGGCTGCTTTTTGCCCTGCTGCATCGGCATCATACGAAAGGATTACATTCTTTGTATAACGGTTTATAAGTTTTGCCTGATTCTCTGTAAGTGCCGTTCCAAGAGATGCTGCAACATTCTTTACTCCGTTCTGGTAAAGGGATATTACATCCATATATCCTTCAACGATAAGGGCGTTTCCTGTTTTGCCTATATCCTGTCTTGTTATGTTAAGAGCATATAGATTGTTTTTTTTCTGAAAGACCCTATTCTCAGGTGAGTTAAGGTATTTGGGCATATCCTCGCTGTTTATTGCTCTCCCTCCGAAACCTATGACCTTTCCGGCGGTATTTATTATCGGGAAAATAACACGATTTCTGAATTTGTCATAATATCGGTCTCCTTTTTGTGACAGCAAACCAAGCTCTACAAGTATTTTTTCGTCTGTGCCCTTGCTCTTAAAATAGTCATATAAGCTGTTCCAGCTGTCTTCTGCATATCCCAGCCCGAATTTTTTGATTATGGAATCCTTTATTCCTCTCTTCTGCATATATGTATATCCGGGATTTTTCTTTTCTGTAAGGTTTCTGTAAAAGAAGCGAGCCGCTTCTCTGTTTATCTGGTAATACTTTTCACGGTCATCGTTATATGTGGTTTTTTGCAGGGTAATTCCGTATTCATCTGCAAGTTTTTGTACTGCTTCATTAAAGTCTAAGTTGTAATATTTTTCAACAAAGGAGACTACATCTCCGGATGCTCCGCACCCTCCGAAACATGTAAATATCTGTTTCTGAGGCGATACTATGAATGATGGTGTTTTTTCATTATGAAAAGGGCAAAGACCTTTATAGTTAGCCCCTGCTCTTTTAAGTTCTACGCTTCTGCCTATAACATCAACAATATCTATTTGATTTTTTAATTCTTCTATTGCTTCTTTACTAAAAGAAAAACTCATTTTTTACTCCAAAAAACATCATTATATGTTCTTATACGCAAAAAATGAGTGATTTCCTTTTTTTATTTTTAAATTTTTTTATTTCCAACTTTTAGGTACAAATAAATCTGTATAGATATTCAGTGCAAACCTGTCGGTCATACCTGCTATATAATCCTTTACCGCCTCGTTTACACCGTCCTCAGCAGCTATTTTTTGTAAATCCGCAGGAAGTTTGTCGGGATTTTTCAAAAAATAGTTATATAGAGAACTTATAACGACTTCCACCTTTGCCAAATCTTCTTCTTTTTTTACCCTGCTGCTTTTATATACATGAGAAAACATAAAAGTCCTGAGTTTTTGCAGTTCTTCTTTAAAATCATCACTTTGAAGAATTCTTTCTTTTTCACTGCTGTTTTTTATAATATCTTTAACCATATTGTCTATTCTCTCTCCGTGGCTGTATCCAAACAGTTCCAGAGCAGACTTTGGTATGTCGTTCATAGATATTACTCTGCTTCTCAGTGCGTCATCTATATCATGATTTATATAGGCAACACGATCACTTATTTTTACTACCTGCCCCTCAAGTGTCAATGGGACTCCGCTCCCCGTATGATTTACTATACCGTCCCTTACTTCCAATGTCAGATTCATACCACGGCGAGAAGCTGTAGACTCAAGTACATCTACTACTCTTAGACTTTGAACATTGTGATTAAAACCTCCCGGATGAACTGAATTCAATACATCTTCACCATTGTGACCGAAAGGCGTATGGCCAAGGTCATGCCCCAGCGCTATGGCCTCTGTAAGATCTTCATTAAGGTTAAGCGCTCTTGATATAGTTCTTGCGATTTGCGATACCTCAATGGTATGAGTAAGTCTTGTTCTGAAATGGTCTCCTTCAGGAGCAAGAAAAACCTGAGTCTTGTGCATCAGCCTTCTGAAAGACTTTGAATGTATTATCCTATCTCTGTCTCTCTGAAATTCGGTTCTTATGCTGCATTTTTCTTCGGTAAATTCTCTTCCTTTTGATTCTGCACTTTTGGCAGCTAAAGGAGACAGTAGTTCCTTTTCTCTCTTTTCTAAATCTTCTCTCATCAACATAAAAATCCCCTTTATTTCATACCGGTATGACCAAATCCGCCGGCACCTCTTTCTGTTTCGTCTATAGTTTCAGTAAACTTAAATTCAAATCTGATGTATGACGAAAAAACTACCTGTGCAATTCTGTCTCCGTCATATATAGTGTAAGGTTCACTGCCGAAATTGATAAGAGGCACATTCCATTCTCCTCTGTAATCACTGTCAACAGTTCCAATGCCGTTTACAAGACCTATTCCGTGCTTTATGGAAAGTCCGGAGCGTGCCCTTACTTGAGCCTCTATTCCCGGAGGAAGTTCTACAAAAAGACCTGTAGGGACAAGTCTTCTTTCTCCCGGTTCAAGTGTAACAGGTTTATCAAGATAAGCTCTCAAATCAGCGCCTGCTGCACCTGCTGTTTCATATGACGGCAATCTGCCGCTTTTGCTTATTATCTTTATTTCTGTCTTTTCCATATTTTAAGCCCTTACGAGTTTTTTTAGATTTATATCTTTATCTGTCAGACATACTGCCGAATAATTTTCAATGTTACATATAAGTTTTTTTGCATCATCTATAGATTCTTTAGAAACTTTTTCTATCCCCTCTATAACTTCGTCCTGCTCATATACCTTGCCTAAAAGCAAAAGATTTTTGCCTATATTGAACATTCTGCTGGCTACATTTTCCTGTCCGAATATATAGCTGCTCTTGAGCTGCTCCTTAGACATTAGTATTTCCTCTTCTGTCAGGCCTTTTTTGTCCAGTATATCCAGTTCTTCTTTTATTCCGTCTATTGCCATACCTATCTTGTCATGGCTTACACCTGCATATATGTTGTAATATCCGTCAGTGCTGAAAGTGCTGTTGGTGGAATATACGCTGTATGCAAGTCCCTTTTCTTCTCTTATATTCTGGAAGAATCTTGAGCTCATGCTTCCGCCCATAACATTATTCAGTACGGCAAAATCGTAGTACATAGGGCTGTCGATACTTATACTTCTTACAGCCATACATATGTGGGACTGTTTAATATCCTTTTTTATTACCTTAAATCCGGGAACATAAGGCTTTTCTTCATGGATTTCCAAGGCTCTTGACTCTTTTAACTTATTAAACTTGTCTGAAAGATATGCACAGAAATCATCCTTGTCGAAGCTTCCGGCAACAGATATGACTATTGAATCTCTGCTGTATGCATTTTCCTTATAATCTACTATTACAGGTCTTGTAATGCGTGAAAGTGATGTCTTGGTTCCTATTATTAAATTCCCAAGAGGTGAATCCTTAAATACAAGCTCTGTGATGCTGTCATGTACCAAATCGTCGGGCTGGTCTTGTATCATTTTTATTTCTTCGCAAATTACTTGCCTTTCCTTAGTCATTTCCCTGCTATCAAAAACTGCATCGTTTACCATATCGATTATGACTTCTGCTCCATCTTTTAAATGGGAACTTATAGTCTTTACATAATAACAAGTTGCTTCTTTTCCGGTAAAGGCATTCATCTGCCCGCCTATCTTGTCAACATCTTCTGCAATCTTTCTTGAGCTTCTTTTCTCTGTTCCTTTGAACATCATATGTTCAATAAAATGAGAAATGCCTGCAACCGAAGGCGTTTCGTTTACGGCACCGTTTTTTACCCATATGCCGAATGCCGCCGATTTGACATGATCCAATTCTTCCATTACTACTCTTATACCGCAGTCTAAAGTTCTTATATCAATATTTCCCATGTTGTTTCCTCCAAAAAATTTCATTTTATATAATAACACATTTTCTTTGATTTTCATATACTAACAGAGAAAGATATTGGACTATTTAAGGAGGTAAAATATATGAGCTGCTTTGGTGGGAGAGTATCCCAAGACCTCTATCAAAACTGCTGTAACGCCAATACTATCTGTGAATTCAACGGAGATATAGACAGCTTAAAAAGTGAACCTATCTATGTTCAGAAGGTTTTCGACGCTGTTCTTTTTAATCTTCAAGGAATGAAAACCGTACAGAATCAGACATTCACTCCTAAAATTCCTTCGTGTCACAGAGTAAAAAGAGTTATAGATATAAGGTGTAAGAGGAGCTTCAATCCTTACAATGTAGATGACCCGTCTAATTTGAAGTTGGATGTTAATACAAGTATTTCCGGCGCAACTTTTTTACAGAATGCATCAGGTGAACAATTAACCGTTGTAGGTGCAGATGGCAACTGTTCTGAAAGGCTTCTTTATGCAGAGACAGACAGCTGTGATGAAAAATGTATGGGGACACCGATATTCGGAACTCAAAATATAGCCATAACGGGAAATGTGATAATAGAACTTGATTTGCTTCTTTGCGATAGCTGCAACAACGATGTTGTGTTTACTGTATGTACCAATGTAAATATTGCAGATGCTTCTCATCCTCTGATACTTACTAATTTCTTTGAAATTTGTATGCCTTCGTCTGTTGACACTGCATTTGTGCCGAGATTTACAGAGTTCTGTAATTCGGCATGTGAAGCAAGGCTTGCAACTAACAACTGCGGCAGAGATTTAACTGTAAGTAATGACGGATGCGTATGCGGAAACCTTATTATCGCAATATGCGTTACATGTGAAAAGAAAATCGTTGTACCTGTTCAGCTGTGCGTTCTTTCGACAGGATATGCGCAGGCTGCCGTTCAGCAAAATTCAATATGTACAACTTTTCCGCCACTGTTTCCTAATCAGATTAGAGAGGAGGACACAAAAGAAAATTGCGGCGTAGATTGTGATAATACATGCGAACCTGAATATGCACACGATTGCTGCAATCCATGCGTGAGAAATGACAATTCAGAATGCAGGCCGCAAAGACCTCAGCCAAGGAGATAAATAAAAAAAGTAATTTTGTAATAAATGTTGAGATGGCTGAAAACAATTTCAGTTGTCTCAACATTTTTGTTAGCAGATTGCCTTTTCCCTCAGATGTCTTTTTTATCACTTCGCAGCATTCTGCAAAAACTTTGACTTCAAATCGTTCTTCTTGCTTTGGATCCCGATAGCTTTCTTTTTTTAGAAAGTCTTTCTGTTGCTGCAAGTATATGATCGGCTTTTGTATCTGTATCCACTCTATAGTGTACAGTTCATTCAGCTATATGTTGTCAGAAATAAGCTTTTTCTCTAATTTTGACAACATTTGACTCATCTTTTCTTTGATTTGGTACATTTTTTCCCTTCTTTTCACTGCTTTGTTGTCAAATTTTCGAATTTCGGCAAAACTGACAACACTTTTTCGGTTTTTTGTTGCTAAATTTCTTATTTTTCAAGACTGTGACAACATTTTTTCAAAAAGTGTTGCCATAAAAGGACATTTTTTTGAAATCAGCCACTTGTTGGCATTTTACGACAAATTTTGACCTATTTATTAGGTGATTTGTTAGCTGTTTTGCTAAAAACCATCAATTTAGCCAACAAATTTACGGCAAGAAGCCTAGAAGTTCTATAGCTTCGCTGAAATATCTAAGAGAAAACCATCCATCATGCAACAAAAGGTAGAAATTTATGACTTATGAGTTTTGCTCATATAAAAGGGCGGCTTACACCACCCATATTTATTATATAATCTACATTACCCTGTCTCCGACACGGAATGTTTTATTTTCCTATAAAGAAACAATTATCCACAATATAATAGCAACAGTAAGAAATATAGAGCCGATTACATTTGAGACCCATCCATATCTCTGTGTGCCTTTTGTGGATTTAAACATATATATTTCAAACGCTATCATCAATGCTAAGATTACAAAAATAATGAATACTTTCATTGTGCTCTCATCTCCTTAAACTAGAATATCATAATAATACAGTTATTATCTAATGCTTTTGTTTAAACATAGTTTTGCTTGTTTAATAAAATTTCAACATATATTTTCTTATTGTCAATATAGTTAGTTGTACTGCAACCTCCTATCCCTCTTTTTATTTTATATTGGCTTTTCCCGTCAAAAGTATTATAATATATTGGTTAAGAAGTTTATAATTTCAATTTTATAACAGGAGAAAATCCATGAAAAAACCTGTATGTTATATAATAGGTGCAGGCGAGCATTACGCTCCGCTGCCTCTGCAAGCTTCAAAAGATATGGTAATAGCCGCAGACGGCGGTTACTCCTTTCTTTCTTCCCTTGGCAGAGCTGCCGACATAATCATAGGCGATTTCGATTCCCTCGGTTTTGTGCCTTGCGGCAATAATGTGGTAGTGCTATCACCCATCAAGGATAATACCGATATGGAGGCTGCCATAGAAGAGGGTTGGAACTGTGGATACCGATTTTTCGCCATATACGGAGGTTTGGGAGGCAGAATAGACCACACAATAGCCAATATTCAGTGTATTGCCTCAATTGCAGCAAGAGGCGGCAGAGGATTTCTCATCGGCAAGGATTCGGTAATCACTGCTATTCACAACGATAAAATATGTTTTGCACCTGAATCGTCAGGCTACATATCGGTTTTTTCCCATGATGAAAAAGCTTACGGCGTATATGAGTCGGGGCTTAAATACAGCCTAAATGATGCTACCCTTTCCAACAAAGCTTCACTTGGTGTAAGCAACGAATTTACAGGCATAGAAAGCTGCATTTCCGTTAGAGAAGGAACTCTTATAATCGTTTACCCTATCGGAACTGAAGAAATATATAAATAACAAGGAGATTTACAAAATGAAAAAGCAAAATATAGAGACAATATGTATTCAGGGCGGATATAATCCGGCAAACGGACAGCCTCGTCAGCTTCCGATAATACAAAGCACCACTTACAGATATGACACCAGTGAAGACATGGGCAAACTGTTTGATCTTGAGTCAGACGGATATATGTACTCAAGACTTGCAAATCCAACATGCGACATGGTGGCAAAAAAGATAGCTGCTATGGAGGGCGGCGCTGCTGCAATGCTTACAAGCTCCGGACAAGCGGCAAATTTTTATGCAATATTCAATATTGCCTCATGTGGAGATCATATAGTAGCCTCCTCCACCATATACGGCGGTACTTTTAACTTATTTTCTGTAACTATGAAACGCATGGGAATAGACTTTACCTTTGTAAGTCCGGATTGCAGTAATGAAGAGCTTAATGCTGCTTTCAGAGAAAATACCAAGGCTGTTTTTGGAGAAACCATAGCAAACCCTGCTCTTACAGTGCTCGATATAGAAAAGTTCGCAAAGGCTGCCCATGAACATGGAGTTCCTCTTATTATAGATAATACATTTGCAACTCCTGTTAATTGCAGACCTTTTGAATGGGGCGCCGATATAGTTACTCATTCAACCACAAAATATATGGAAGGCCATGCAGCTACCATAGGAGGCTGTATCGTGGACAGCGGCAAATTCGACTGGACAAAATATCCTGAAAAATTCCCGGGACTTTGCAGCCCTGATGACAGTTACCATGGAGTAACATATACTGAAAGATTCGGTCTTGAGGGTGCTTTTATAACCAAAGCCGTAGCTCAGCTTATGCGTGATTTTGGCTCTACCCCATCACCACAGAGCGCATTTCTTTTGAGCCTCGGTCTTGAAAGTCTTCCTGTAAGAATGGAGCGCCACTGCTCCAATGCACTTAAAATGGCTCAATTCCTTGAAAACCACAGTCAAGTGGCTTGGGTAAACTACCCTGACCTTGCTTCAAATAAATACCACTATTTGACGTCTAAATATTTGCCTAAGGGTTCTTGCGGTGTCATAAGTTTCGGTATTAAAGGAGGAAGAAAAGCAGCTGAGGAATTTATGGGACATCTGAAACTTGCTTCCATAGAAACTCATGTTGCCGATTCAAGAACATGTTGCCTGCACCCTGCAAGTTCCACTCATCGTCAGATGACAGAAGCACAGCTTCAAGACGCAGGAGTTCCCGGTGACCTTATAAGAATATCCATCGGACTTGAAAACATAGACGACCTCATCGAGGATGTTTCAAACGCCCTTAAAAAATTAAAATAAAACGCTGTAACATAGAAAGGACATTATCAGAATGCCTATAAAAATACCTAACGATTTACCTGCAACAAAAACACTAACCAACGAGAATATATTCGTCATGACCGAGACGAGAGCCATAACTCAGGACATTCGTCCTCTAAAGGTTCTTCTCTTAAACCTCATGCCGAAAAAAATAGAAACGGAAACTCAGCTTTCAAGGCTTATAGGAAATACTCCTCTTCAGGTAGAGCTGGAACTCATCATGACCAAGTCTCATGTTTCCACTCATACGCCGGAGGAACATCTGTTGTCTTTTTATAAGACATTTGAGGATGTCAAAGACGGCAATTTCGACGGTCTTATCATAACGGGTGCTCCTGTGGAGCTGCTTCCTTTTGAAGAAGTGGAATATTGGGAAGAACTGTGTGAAATTATGGAATGGAGCAAAACCCATGTACACAGTACATTCCATATATGCTGGGGTGCTCAGGCAGGTCTTTACTATCACTATGGAATTCCAAAACATCGCTTGCCTGAAAAGATGTTTGGAGTATTTAATCACAAAATGGAAGTCAAAAACAGCATTCTTTTCAGAGGATTTGACGATACTTTTTATGTCCCCCATTCGAGGCATACTACTGTATACCGTGAGGATATAGAAAAGGTTCCTCAGCTTGATATCCTCGCTTCTTCCAAAGAAGCCGGAGTTTATGCCGTGGCAACCGAGTCAGGAGAACAGATATTTATCATGGGTCATTCGGAATACGACGCATTGACTCTTGAGACTGAATATCTCAGAGATAAAAACAATGGACTTCCTATAGAAGTCCCGAAAAATTATTATCCCAACGACGATGACAGTTTGGAGCCGGTAGTCACATGGCGTTCATGCGCCAATCTGCTTTATTCCAACTGGCTCAATTATTTTGTATACCAGACTACTCCATTTGATCTGACCACATTAAAGAAATTGTAATTACAAAAAATGATATTGTAAATGTTCGTGAGTATCTTGAGTTGTTCTGCATCATTGGCGGAATTGTACTGAACTATCCTCACACTTATATGCCGACAGCTCTCCTATTAAGAGGCACGGTCAAACCTGATGTAGCAAGTCTTATATCAACAAAAATGGGCAGCCCAATCTGACGGACTGCCCATTTTGTTGATTTTTATTGTACTTCTATTCCTGCTTCTTTCATCATTCTTTTTATGATTATCTTAGTATTCATTTCATAAGCTCTAAAAGGCTGTTCTTTTCCTCTTTTTTCACTCCAGTATAATTCTTTGTGAGCCTCAAAAATTTCATCTAAACTCTTGCCTTCTGAGATAAGTTTTTCTATTATTCTTCTTTCTCTTTCTGCCTCCTCAATATACATATCGAAATATATGTCGTTGAAGCTGCGGTCAAGTATACCGTAATGAGATACAAGTAAATATTTAAACGGCATCAATTTCAAAAATCGGGCAGATTCAAGGCTTTCATCAAAGCTTTTTAAAATAGAAGTCCTTAATATGCCCTCTTTTGAAATTACTCCTGTAGACTCTGACGCCATGAGAATACCCTCGGGCTGAATCAAATATGACATGCAGCAGTCTGTATGTCCCTTGGTTTCAATAGCAAGTATTTTTTCTTCTCCAAGTTCCAATATATCTCCGCTCTTCAAAACCCTGTCTATCCTAAGATTATCGGAAGTAACATCTTCGGGATTCCTGCCGTAATGCTCAGCAGCCGTTTTACCCATTGACTCTATCATTGCGACAGCTCCCGGTCTTTCAAAAACCTGTTTTGCCTTTTCTGTTCCGCAAACTTCTATATCAGGCCATCTTTTTATTATATAAGGTAAAGCACCCATATGATCATAATGGGAATGAGAAATCAATATATAATCTAAATTTCTCTCTCCAAGTGCTCTTTCTGTATTTTCTATAAGTTCTTTTTCAAAGCATGCCATTCCACAGTCATAAAGTGCCGTTTTTTCACTTCCCATAATAAGAACAGCTTCTCCACCCGGACCTCCCGTAACCCTTACAAGCATCTTAGGGAAATCTTCATTTTTCAAATTCATGTGATTCTCCTTTTTTCTTCAATGTGATAAAATTTATTGCAAGCATAATTATCATAACAATGCCGGCATATCCCATCACAGGGGTAATGTATTTTATTACATTCTTAAATCCTATAAGTCCTAAAACGAAAGATAGTACTCCGGCAAAAACTATAATATTTTTCTTATGCTTTCCTTCTTTCAGCTTAGTTGTAAATCCGTAAAAGTTGCTTGTCGCTGTTGAATAAATTGCCAGAAACAGTATTACGGTATACATTGTTCCCAGTCCGTCTGAAACCTCAGAAGCATATCCCAACACAGGCATATCAAGCTGCTGTGACATTGCTCCGTCTCTTTGAACTGTAATCAGTATAAGCATAGCAAGTATGCCTAAGAATAGTCCTCCTGCAAAATCACCTGTTACAACAGCCTTTTTATCCCGTGCATTTAATGTTGCAGCTGCGACAACTGCTATCATTGCCATAACATTGTAGGAAGTGTACAACACAGCTGATACCCACCAATTTGGTGCAGCCGGCGAAATCTCCGTATTTTCATATGAAAACTGTTTTTCGGGAATATCTGCAAGAACTATTATGCATGTTACAATCATTAAAAGACATAAAACAGGCATAATGAATTTGAATACTTTTGAAATTCTGTTGAAATCCCCTAAAACAGTTGCTATTACAAGTACCGTAAGCAATGCTCCTCCTATCCAGTATGGCATGTTGAAATGCTGATGAATCAAGGCGCCGGCAGCAGATGACATAGCTACCATAACTACAGCCAGTGTTCCTGCCATAAAATATCCTACAAAACTCTGCAATTTTTTATTGCTGCCCGGAACTATAACTTGTCCCATATCATGACTGTTAAGACATCTTGCATTATGACTTACTATAAATCCCACTGACATAAAAATAGCTGTAAAAATTATAACGCCAAATCTTCCGCTTATTCCGAAAACACCGAAAAACTGCCATGTTTCTCTTCCTGAAGCAAATCCTGCGCCCATTATCGCCCCTATATACATCACAGCAACATGAAGGCCGCTTAATCCTTTACCTTGGTCTTTCTGCGATGCTGAATCAATATTCTCACTAATCATAAGAGCACGCTCTCCTCTTTCTTTTCAACCTCTTTACTTTCTTTATATTCACCATAGCTGAAAAATACAAGACCAATCCATATTACAGCAAATGCTATAAGCTGAATAGGCTCAAAAGGCTCTTTGAACAAAAATATACCTATAACAAGAGATATTGTAGGTGAAATATAATTGAACAATCCCACAGTAAACAGATTTAACTTGTTGGCAGCGTCGGCAAAAGAAACTAAAGGTACAGCTGTAAACAATCCGCAAAGCATAAGCAGCCAGTATTTATAACTTTCCGTTCCCCATACTGCGTTCAGTGCTCCCTGTCCTGTTGCTTCTATATATATCACAACTGCAAGCCCTACAGGAAGTAAAAATATAGTTTCATACAGAAGCGACAGTATCGGCGGCATTGCAAAATTCTTTTTTATGGCAGCATATACAGAGAATGTTGCTGCAAGACTAAGTGCAACAAGCGGGATTTCTTTAAAGTATATTATAACTGCCGCAACACCAAGAGCCGCCAACGCAAAAGCCGTTATTTTATATTTGCTCATTTTATCCTTAAATAAAATAATTCCAAACAGGCAGATAGCAAGCGGTTCTATGTAATATCCTATGCAAGTCTGTATTACAAGGTTTGCGTTTACAGCCCATATATATATCGACCAGTTGGCAGTTATCAGGATGCCTGCAAGCACATATCTTATAACTGTTTTTTTATCTTTAAGAGGCTCAAAAATAGTTTTTTTATCGTATATCATAAGCGCTGCTGCGAAGCAAACAACAGCCACTAAAACTATTCTGTAAAATATTATGACCCAAGAGTTGATAGGTCTTAAAAGCTGCCAATATATAGGCATGATTCCCCACCATATGTTACATATAAGTGATGAGATGATTCCCTGTCTGTAATCTTTTTTACTGTCTAAGGTTAACTTAGATGACTTGTCCTTCATTTTAAACTCCAATATTACTGATTATTATGAAAAAACCAAGGAAACAGACCGTTCCCTTGGTTTTAATCCTTAAAACAGTCCTCCTAAAAGGCCTCCGCCCTTATTGTCGCTGCAAAAAAGGCAGTAGATGATAACAATAAGTATTATAAGCCAGATGAGATTGTTTCCGTTATCATCATCCCTGCAATAGCAGTCCCTAAAGCATTTATCCTGACATTCTTCCCTGCAACATTCCATTTTTCTGAAATCGTCTCCCATATTAACCTCCTTTAGCAACATGACTATGAAAAAATTACAGTTAATACCCTGCCCTATTCACAGTCACGCTTTGCTATTATAATATGCCTGAGACTTCCGAAATGTTATTGCTGATTTTCTTCTTGCTCCGCAGCAGCTATCACATCTGCAAACGACATTATATAATCGTTCAGTTCGTAATCTTGGCAAGAATCAAAATCATAACAGAACTTATCTCCGTCAAGCTTTTCAAGGCGAGAAAGAATCAATGCATCCCTTAAATTTTCAATGCGTTCCTGCCCTGTAATCACACTGCTGCATACAACTTTTGAATCGGCGGAATACCAGTTTCTGAATCTGTTAAGCTCTTCCGCAAGGTTTGCCGTTGCAGATTCCTCCTCACTGTTCTTAGCCAAGCCTACGAGGGAGCGTCTTATATTATCCATCAGTAAATAGAATTCCGCATCACCGTCAGGATAAAAATCCGACAGTTCTTCAAAGTAATTGTCTATCAGAAGCGCTATATTTTCTCTGTCGGCAGCTTCAACTATTGCATAAATCTCTTCATAAGGAATATCTTCTTCACATTCAAGAAGTGCAGCCATATTCTCAAAATACTCGAAATCCTGCGGTGATTCTATATCTAAATATTCGTACAGTTTTTCTCTGTTCATGCCTTGTATTTCTCCTTATATTCGTCTATAATTCCAAATTTTTAAATTTCAAAATTAAATCTGACCTTTCAGTTTCGAGTACCTTTTGAATCATATTGGAAAAATTCTCTGAAAGGTCACTGGCATAAAATATATTTTCTCTGTCATTGTATTCCGCCGCAAAAGCGTCGTTTTCTGCAAGCAGCCTTTTTACCGGTGTAAGTATTTCCTTTGAAGGATTTATTATACTAAGCTCCGGATAAATACGCTTTATGTTGTCTTTAATAAGAGGATAATGAGTACATCCGAAAACTAAAGTATCTATATTGTTTTCTCTTACAAAATCATCCATATAATAATGAATGGTCAGATCCATTATTTCATTGTCTATTATCCCCTCTTCTATAAGCGGTACGAATGCCGGCGTTGCTTTTTCATATACCTTTAAGTCTGGATTTAGAGAACTTATTTTTTTTCGGTAATCACCACTGGCTATGGTCGCCTTAGTTGCTATGATTCCGATACTGTTTTCTTCACTGCATTTTTCGGCCACTGCAAAGGCACCCTGATCTATAATTCCAACTATCGGTATATCGGGAAGTCTGCTGCGCAAATCTTCAAGGCATGTGGCACTTATTGTGTTGCAGGCTATAACCAACATTTTTACATCCTTGGACACAAGGAAATCCGCTATCTGAAACGCATACTGCTTTATTGTCGATACTGCCTTTGAACCATATGGAGTTCTTGCCGTATCTCCAAAATATATTACTCTCTCATATGGAAGTTTTTTGAATATATTGGGTATACTGGTGAGTCCGCCAAGTCCCGAATCAAAAAAACCTATAGGTCTGTTATCCATTTATGTAATATTCCTTTCCAAAATGTGGTATAATAAACGCAGTTGATTTATATATAATTGCCGCATGGCGACAGGAAGCGTTTATTGAATCGCTTCTGCCTGACTTGACGGCGGTATAATAAACGCAGTTGATTATATATAATTG
>UQNJ01000021.1 GCA_900542295.1 uncultured Eubacteriales bacterium
AGGCAGAGGTCTGCAAAACCTTTATTCCCCAGTTCAAATCTGGGTGTCGCCTCCATAGAATTTAAAAACCGCTGATGTATCAGCGGTTTTTTATTTGCCTAAGCAGTTTATAGTTTGACGGCTGGTAGGACAAATATGGTTAATAATCGGTATTGGTCCAAGGCTTTTGTCTGTAATAAAACAGTGAATCTAACAAAGGTTCAAAGGATTGATTGCTAAGCCTTATTTTTCCAAGGCGTACCAGCGATGACAGACGGCAGCTGCCCATAAAAAGTGACGAAATGTCAGAAAGACAGCATTCAATACGCACATCACATGGGGC
Organism: uncultured Eubacteriales bacterium; assembly: GCA_900542295.1. Lineage (GTDB taxonomy): Bacteria > Bacillota > Clostridia > Peptostreptococcales > Anaerovoracaceae > Fimisoma. The sequence goes on from UQNJ01000021.1 coordinate 323, forward strand.
ATCAGAAGGTGCCGGCGACCAGCAAGAAGAAAACTTGTCCTTCGGAGTAAATTTGACTGCGAAGATTTTCGATGCGTGTGACAGTTCGTCATAATAATCAAATCCCACAGTAATATCAGATAGAGGAAATTCTCTGTATTCAGTAAGTAGTACAAAATTATCTAAGTCTACGATTTTGTACATTGTTCCGACAGCTGAAATATTTGTTTGGAGAAATCCGAAATCGACATAGTTGCCGCTTGTATCCTGAGCACTTGGAAGTATGTGGTAAAAATCTTCTTCTCCTGTACGGATAACTGTAGTCTGAGCTAAATCCGACTGATTTCTGAAAAAGCCCAGCAGGGCATTTAGCACCTGAGGATCAAGATACACAAGCTCCTTGATTTCTATCCTGTTGAGAGTGTAGTTAACATCGCTTTCCGAAACAAATGTGTAGATGGCATACCCTTTAAGCTTGCCGTCAATAAAACATCCGATTCTCTTTGACTGGCTGTCTGAAAACATGTCTCTTATTTCATCTTCAAATTTAATCACCATACCATGGTTTAAACCGGCAAACTCACGTTGACACTCGAGCATCTGAGAAGTGTCATCTGAATCAAGGAATTTAATACAGGAAATATCATCGAATTTTGGAAGATTAACTGTAGGAATTCTGTATTCATCAAGCTTGCTGCCGTATCCGTATCCCATTTTTCTGTAGAAATCAATTCTGAAAGGTAAAAGCATGGCGACTGCGGCATTGGTTTCTTTTGCGTACGCTTCAAAAAAACGAACCATATCAAGAGCAGCTCCTTTTTTCTTGTGCATCGGATGAACGGCAAGTGACATTAAACCGACGGAGTGCTGCATCTTTCCAAATGCATTCATTGAGAAATCAATAATCTTCATCAATGCAATGAAATTATTGTCTTCAAATAAGCCTACGAAAGTTATATTTTCATCGTTTTTCATTGAATTTATATATTTTGTTTTGTATCCCGAAATCCCATCATCACTCAGATCCTTATAAGCAGGATATGAATTCAGATAGATGGTTATATATTCATCTATGAGATCGGGTGTTATAATCCTTACTTCACGATTTGCACTTCCGCCAAAATTACGGCTCAATTTTTCTATTGTATTTTTTTTCATAGGATATACCTCCTTATGATTTTAGTTTAAGATAGGGGTAGGAGTATGTCAAGGAGGAAAACCGATGAAATTCATAGGATACATACATAACGGATTTGAAGAAAAGTTCGGCATACCAAGGCAGAGCGGACTTGCTGATACAGAGGCGTTTATAACCCTTGTTCCGCCTTATAATGTGCCTGAGGCGGTAAGAGGACTGGAAGGATTTTCGCACATATGGATTCTCTGGGACTTCTCCATGGCTCACGATACGAAAGAAGAGGAAAGATGGTCTCCTACTGTAAGACCGCCCAGACTTGGAGGAAACAAGCGAATAGGCGTGTTTGCCACCCGTTCTCCATTCAGACCTAATAATATAGGATTATCATGTGTGAAGCTTGATGAAATAATTTTTGATGAAAGAGGGCCTGTTTTAAAGGTTAGAGGGGCAGATCTGCTAAATAAAACACCTATATACGATATTAAGCCTTATGTGCCTTATTCTGATTCCGTTCCTGATGCCAGAAGCGGTTTTGCTGCTGAAAAGCCTTTAACTTTAGATGTCTGTTTTGAGTGTGAGCTTCCTGAAAGCCTGACGATAGAAACTAAAGGTGATATAGAAAAAATATTGGCACAGGATCCAAGACCTGCATACCATAAAGACTCGGAAAAAATATACGGTATGAAATATAACGGTTTTGAAATAAAATTTAAGTCCGACGGAAGAAAAATTACTGTATGTGATATTTCATTTTGACAGTCTATGTGGTAAAATTTATTTCAAATGAATTGTAAAACGGAGGAGCTATGGAACAGAAGCATCTTGAGGAACTCATAAAACCATTGAAAGGCAAAATCGGATTTTATTATGAAAATATGACAGATGGGGGTACTCTCACATATAACAGCAGTGAAGTGTTTACTGCCGCAAGCGTTATCAAGGTTCCGCTTTTTATGTATATTGCAAAGCTGGTAAACGAAGGTAAGCTGAGTTGGGATCAGCAGGTAATTGTAAGAGATGAAGATAAAAAACCAAGCTGCGGAGCACTGCTTTCATTGTCGGGCGACATTAAAGTAGATATAGAAAGTCTTTGCCGGCTTATGATAACTTTAAGCGATAATACCGCAACAAATATGCTTATACGGGCAGCAGGGATGGAGAATCTTAGAAAAGGGTTTAAAGATATGGGCCTTTCTAAAACTGAGATACAAAGAGAATTGTTTGATGACAGTGCCTCAGCTGCCGGACTTGATAATTACATATGTCCTGAAGAAATTGCTATGCTTCTTAAAGAAGTATACAGAAGGGAATTTGTAAGCCCCGATATTTCAGAAAAAATAGAAAGTGTTATGCTTTTGCAGCAGATAAGGCATAAGATACCGGGGTACATAGGAAGAAAGAAAAAGATAGCAAACAAGACAGGGGAAGATTCAAATACGACTCATGATGCTGCCATCGTGTTTGCACAGAAGCCTTTTGTTCTTGTCATAACTTCGAATGACACTGATGTAGCAGAAACCGAAAGATTTATAAGGCAGGTTGCCTTGGAGCTGTACAGGGAAAATGGAGAAGGAGAGTAAACCTTGTATTTAAATAATGATATAAATTATATAAAGCTTAACGAAAAAGCAAAGGGATGTATGAGGGTAAATGCTGCCGTTGTATGTATAACAGTCGCTTTATCTGCAACAGCTGCCATGATTTTGTTCTGGGATGGCGGCGGAGTTTTAAGAAATATTCTGATTGCAGCATGCTATATATGGGCGGCAGCCTATATAACTGCGGTGCCTTTGGTGAGATATGACAGATATCGTTACTGTATAGATGAAGAGGCCATAAGAGTAATTGAGGGTTTTATATGGGTGAGCGAACAGACTGTTCCTATAGAAAGACTTCAAAAAATATCACGTTCGCAGGGACCTGTGGCGAGAATGTTTGGGCTGTCAACGGTTAAAGTTACTACGGCAGGAGGCGATGTGGAAATTAAGTTTCTTACAGATGATAAGGCAGACGAAATTTCCGAATCTCTAAAAAAGAAGATAAACGCCATAGCTGTTTTTGAAAGGAACAGAGACTGATGGAAAACATGAAGTTGAGATGTCATCCATCTATAATATTTGAAAATATATGGCAGTTTTGGCTTGTAATAGTTCTTATAATGATTCAGCAAGCAGAAAGCATTGTTGAAGTTGTAAAAAGTATCGGAACCGGCGGAATTATGCAGGTAATTAGAGATGGCGGAATCTGGGCTTTAGCAGGAGTTCTTGCAGTGACTGCCGTCATTTTTACAATTCAGTTTTTGAGATGGAAAAAGACATGGATAACTCTTGAAGATAATCTTGTAATAATAGAAAGGAACACCCTGAAGAGATATAAGAACACAATTGCAGTTGAAAATATTTCGGCTGTAAATATTGAGAGAAATATATTTGAGAGACTTGTTGGAACTTACAAGATAAAGATTGATACAGGAAGTATGACTACTGCTGCAAAAACTGATGTTGCAATAGTTTTTAAAGAAAAAGATGCTGTAATCTTCAGAAAATCCGTTCTGGAAAAGATGACGGAGATAAAAGACCGGATAAATTATGATGGAGAATTCAGACATCAGGAATATGAAAAACGATATGCTGAGGCAGTGTCACCGGAGACACATCCGGATCGCCTTTTTGACGAAACGGCGGGAGGCAGAAAGGTGTTTCACAGCAGCAAGAAAGATATGATGATGCATGCCATATATACTTTGCCGGTAATCAGCCTTATTATAGCTGTAAGCGGTGCAGCCGCAGGTTCGTGGTATATAGCTTCTTTCGGATTTTGGGCATTTATAGAAGATGCGTTCGGAAGTTTTATTGCAGTGCTGATTATGGTAATTTCTGCTGTGTTTAACCTTGTAAAGCGATTCATTTCATATTATGACTTTACTGTCTACAGAGATGGCAAGGATATCCATGTTAGGTGCGGTCTCATTAAAATCAAGAGCTATACGATTCCGGTAGACAAAATAACGGCTGTTGAAATAGAACAGCCTCTCATATCGAGAATATTCAAAAGATACAATGTTAAGGTGATTACCGTAGGCATAGGTGACGAAGAAGGAGAAAATTCCAATATAACTATGTCACTGACCTTAGATGAAATAAGAGAGCAGATGGTTGAGCTTATTCCCGAATACGGATGGGCATCCGAATGTGATATCAAAAAGGAAGAGCGAATAGGAGCAGAAATCAGATTGATAAAATCGATTAAATGGCATATTTTGTCGGCGATTACTGTTTTTATATTGATTTTCGTGGTAGAATTACAGTTGTGGGCAGCAATTTTATTGCCGCTGGCAGTGGATTTGATTATAAATATACTTTATATTCTTTCATATAAGTCAGCAGGCTATGATATAAGAGAAGAGGGTCTCGTTTTATCAGAAGGGTTATTGATCAAAACCTATACTATATGTACATATAAAAAAATGCAGATTCTTATAATGAATTATCATCCGGTCGCTGCAAAGCGAAATACCGGTAACGGAGCGATAATGCTGCTCAATTCGGCATTAAGAGTTCCCTACATCAAAAGGGATCTGTCATTTGAAATATCAAAACGCATTATACGAGGAGGAAGAAAATGAGGAAAATAGTAGCGACAACAAAAGCCCCTGCGGCAATCGGTCCGTATGCACAGGCAAATATCTTGGGGAATCTTGTTTTTACGTCTGGACAGATTCCGCTGATTCCTGAGACCGGAGCAATCGTAGAAGGCGGCATCGAGGAGCAGACTAAGCAGGTATTTGCCAATCTCAAAGCAATTCTTGAAGAAGCGGGTTCAGGTCTTGACAAGGTAATCAAAACCACTTGTTTCCTTAAGGACATGAATGATTTTGCAACAGTAAATGAAATTTACGGCGGATATTTTGAGGGTGATTACCCTTCAAGGTCTGCAATCGAAATCGCAAGACTGCCTAAGGATTGTCTGATTGAAATCGAAGCTATCGCTTATATCTAAAATAAAATCTTACAGTAAAAAACAGCGGCGAGAATACTGTGTGCTAAGCTTACAGGCTCGCCGCTGTCTGCGAACAAATCAGCAATAATTCATAAAAGGAAAGAATATGAAAGAAAAAAATTTTCATCGCTCATTGTTTAGCATTTTTATATCATATTTCGGAGCGCACAAAAAATTATTTCTTATAGATATGAGCTGCGCTTTTTTGGTGTCGGTTATAGACATTGCATTTCCTTTAGTCAGCAGATTTGCCATGTATGATCTTCTTCCGGGAAATATGTATCGTACATTTTTTACGGTTATGACGATAATGGCACTGGCATTCGGACTTAGGGCAGTGTTTTATTATATAATAACTTTTTTAGGCCACAGGTTTGGAATCTGTGTTGAGGCTGATATAAGGGAGGATTTGTATCAGCATTTTCAGGAATTGGATTTTGATTTTTTCGATAAGAACAGGACAGGAAAACTGATGAATAGGCTTACCGGTGATTTATTTGAAATTACAGAGCTTGCTCATCATGGGCCTGAGGATCTGCTGATTTCGGCGGCTACTATAATAGGAGCGCTGATTGTCATGTTTATAGTTGAGTGGAGACTGGCTCTTATTGTTCTTATAATGATACCGTTGTTCCTTCTTGTTGTTATACTTTGCAGAAAAAGCATGGTAAACTCTTCGGGAAAGGTAAAGCAAAAGATGGCAGATATCAATGCTGACATCGAATCAACCATTTCCGGAATGAAAACATCAAAGGCATTCGATAATATGGATGTTGATTACAGAAGGTTTGAAAAATCCAATGAAACATACAAAAATTCCAAAAATGATTACTATAAAGCTATGGGAAGATTTAATGCATCTCTGGAATTTTGTATCTGTATGCTTCAGGTTGCGGTTATTGCCTTCGGCGGATGGCTTATCATGGAAGACAATATCAACTATATAGACCTCATAACGTTTACATTATATATAACCACATTTATAACTCCTATAAGAAAACTTGCTACTCTTGCGGAGATATTTACAAACGGAGTTGCAGGTCTTAAGAGATTTGCGGAGATAATGAGAATAGAGCCGAGTATTAAGGAAGCCAAGAACCCAATAAATCTTAGTGATGTCAAGGGAGAAATAGATCTTAATGATGTGGAATTCGGGTATGCCGGCGGACAGGATGTTTTAAAAGGTGTATCTCTTCATATCAAAGCCGGTGAATGTGCAGCGATAGTAGGTCCATCAGGCGGAGGTAAAACTACCATGTGCCAATTGATACCTCGTTTTTATGATGTTGACGGCGGGTCAATCACTATAGATGGGATTGATATAAGGAGTATTTCAAAAAGTTCTCTCAGAAGCAATATAGGTATTGTTCAGCAGGATGTGTTCCTTTTTGCTGCCACAATATTTGAAAATATAAGATACGGAAGACCTGAGGCAACTTTTGAAGAAGTGGTTGAAGCTGCGAAGAAAGCGGAAATATATGATGATATAATGGATATGAAAGACGGATTTGACACATATGTCGGAGAACGGGGAACTTTGCTGTCAGGAGGACAGAAACAGAGAATTTCCATAGCAAGAATTTTTCTCAAAAATCCGCCAATACTCATATTGGACGAGGCTACTTCAGCACTGGACAGTATAACCGAACAACAGATTCAAAAATCTTTCGGAGAGCTTTCTGTGGGAAGGACTACCCTTATAATTGCGCATAGATTGGCTACTATAAGGGATGCGGACAGAATCGTGCTTGTGGAGGACGGAGAAATAAAAGAGACGGGAAGCCATGAGGAATTACTCGCTAAGAATGGTAAATATGCAATGCTGTATGAAGCGCAGGCTTTTCAGGAATAACTTGCGGCTGTATGGAATTGTATGGTATAATAAACGCAACTGATTATATATAATTGCCGCACGGCGAAATGAGGCGTTTATTGAATCGCTTTGT
>UQNJ01000022.1 GCA_900542295.1 uncultured Eubacteriales bacterium
TATCAACTCCATAGTTCTCGTCTAAAATATGAATAATTCTGAATATCTCCGCTATTATATCTTGTGGGATCTCATACTCACGGCAACACCTTTCGATTTCTTCTTTTTGCGTAATCGTCCAAAATTTTTTAATCATATTTTTTCACTCTCCTATCGTTTTCATGGAATAGATAGCGTACACCTTTCCCTGTCTGTCTAAAAATTCCAAGTCATAACTAACCCATCTCCTATTTTCATTCATTGGGTGCTTTTTGTTCTTGATGTCGATTTGAAAAAAATTATTGTCCGGAATCCGGACTAAAGTATGGTCAAGATTCAGTTCCTCTAAAATATCTGATGTATCATCTTGAACAGGTGTCAGGATGATAGAAATATAGCCATTTCTTCCTATATCTTTATTTTCAAGTAATTCTTCAACCGTGTTTAAAATTTCCAACGGAATTTCATTATTAGCCAACAACGGATTTATCTGTTTTAACATTTTCAACGCTTCCCATGTCTTTATTTTTACATTCATGACTTTCTACCTTTCCTTTCTTTTTTTCTGTATTTATCGCTTTCTTCCCTTTTTCTGTCTTGTCACGTTTTTCACTCTGCATTAAGGCTTCTAAACCTTCTTTTAGTGGATAATTCACCAAATTCCATTTTTCTCTTGGATAATGCAATCCCAAATAGAGAGGATGGACTCCAATACTTTTCATACTGATTCCATCTACGGAAATAGATTTTACATTTTTACTAAGTCCTTTTTCTGCTATCATGGACAAAAGATCCTGTTTTGCAAGGATTGTACTTTTATGTGTTGACAAAGAATTTCCCCATGCTATTACAATGTCATACTCTTTAATATCATCCTCTTCCAAAATTTCTTCTATGTATGCAAGGCTATTTTCTTGTAACTCACTAACACTTGGTTTCTTGGTAATGACAGTTGCATATAGATTAACAATCCGCATTTCTTTCCAGCCAAAATCATTCACATGATTCATTAAATGCATCGTAGATACATCTAACATTCCACAATTATCTGCTGAAATAGTCGGATACAATTCAATCACTAATGCTTTTTTACCATCTTCTCCCCACTTTCTTCGAATCTCATAGGTGTTCTTTCCATCATCTGTTCCTACTGCCCAAACTTTAAAATTCATCTCTCCTGTAATCATGCTCTTTCCTCCTAAATACACAAAAAGGACTAATAGTTTTCTTGTTCTATTAGTCCTAACCTTTATCATTCATATTCGCAAATAAAATCTTGTCACTATACTTTTTAGTATTGGTATTATGGTTCTATTTGGTTTTATATGTGTTCAACTGTCCTAAATCCATAGGCTGTACTGAACAGTGTTATCAAATTGTTATCACATCTCTGTTATCAATCAAAGATTCTCGTAATATCCTGATATCGGTTAACTACACGATAAATCTCTACATATTCATTACCAATCTTGTAGATAATTACATAATCTTCCCATATCGCATATTTATAATCTGTCCGAAAGCTGACCCGTTTGGATAAATCCGACCCCATTCCCGGAAACATCTGAAGATTTTCAAATTTACCATAAATCTCTTTTATCGTCTTTGCAGCATATTCTTCATTATCCTCAGCAATGTAATCTCGGATATTTTTCAAATCCTTTGCAACAATCGGATTGATCCGCAATTTTAACATCTTATTCCCCCACAAGTGCTTTTAATTCATCCAAATCCAGCCAGCCTTCTCCGTCTTTCACTGCTTCTTCGGCTTCCTGCAGCTTCATCAGAAGCTTTTTCTCTGCCCGGTCACGCTCATAATCTTCAATATCCATGACAACGAAACGTCCTCTGCCATTCTTGGTCAGATATACTGGTTCTCCTTTGTGACAGTTCTTCAGGACTTCGTTATAATTTCTCAAATCAGATACTGGTAAAATATTTGCCATATTCTTTCAGCTCCTTCCTTTGATTTCAAATTGTTTCTTCTACTTCTATTATACACAAAAAGCTGTAAAATTCAACGTGAATTTTTACAGCTTCTTTTATTATAACCAGCTTCAATTTTATTCTATAAACTGGAATTTACCTTCTGCTCATATAAAATATATCAATAGCTTTACTTGCAAACTCTGCTGTGCCAACTCCTCCAACATCATCAATATTTTCCGTAAGTTCTCCTCCACCGGCATACATTCTTCCAAGACCGCATAAAATCTTATCAGAACATGTATAAAAATGATCTGTAATGTAATCCTGAAGTTTCCTTACCTGCAACTGCACCTGTTCATCTTCTGGATCCATTTCTTTCATTTGTCCAAACTCAACAAATAATTGCATAAACTCATTTGCAACAGTAGCTTCATCGTCTTTCGTCCAGTTCTTTGTTTTCTCTTCAAACTCCTTATACTCAGAGGTTTGTCCCCATTGTTCTTTTGCTCGTTTAGAATACTCATCAATCTTTGTTGTATCAAATACTTTAAAATCCATATATTTCACTCCTATTCCTTTTATTCCTCGAGCGAAACTAATAAGATTTTCAAGATGCTCTTTTTTCATAGTTAGCAATTCAATCTGCTGCTCTAATGCTTTGTTCCTGTCAAAGTTAGGGGCATCAATTATCTTTTTAATCTCCTTAAGCGGAAATTCCAATTCTTTAAACAGTAAAATTTGTTGCAGCCTTTCCAAGGATGTATCGTCATACAACCTATAACCTGACTCTGTATATTCAATAGGTTTTAAGAGACCAATGGTATCATAATACTGCAGAGTGCGTATACTCACTCCTGTTAATTTACTTACCTCATTCACTGTCATCATTGTCATTTCCTCCTCTCGATAAACATATCGTAAACTATTACGTTGCGTAGGAGTCAATAGTTTTTCAAAGAAATTTTCAAAATTAACAGCTTGATAAATCCCGATTTTCTTAATTCTCCAAACTTGAAGTTATAGTGCAATCTTTTTCCATTTTCTAATCTTGGTTCTAAAGGTTCCGAACGGAGCAACTGTATTAACATGTATGAATTTGTATACTTCCCAGACAGCTGTTTTAGTTGCTTCGTCAGCCCATTTTCTCATATGTGGTTTAAATAATTCTTCATCACTCAGAGAATCAATCATTGCATAAATAGAGTTGATATTCTCATTCAATCTGTCTTTCAATTCTTGCAGTGACAGCTGAGCATATGTATCTGTGAACCATTGATATAATTCGCCAAGCTGATTCCACTTAAAATTATCCGAAGGAGTTTTGACAGGAATACCCTTTCTTTCGTCTGATTCCCATTTAATAACAAGAGTTGTCCAGCCAACCTGATAAGCAAGATTTTCTGCCGGAGTTCGATCGATCTCATCAATTCTCTTATCTTTTAAATGCTCCGGAATATCATTAAATTCTGAAATATATTTTGCAAAGCTTTTATTTATCTCGTTTTTAAGTTCGTCTTTATTCTCATATGTTCTCAATAGTCTATCTCCTCAGCTTCCGATTTTCCAGTTTCAAAAACAGGAAGTTTTGCATACGTTATTCTTCTAATATTTTTGTAGGGTTCGCATCCGTTACAAATATCATACTATCATAAAGCTCCGCAGGAGGTTGAAACATTCGATAACTTGGAGGAAGAAGTCGCATAATGATTGAGTAGCTTTCTCCAAGTGTTCCCATATAGGTGTATTCAGAAGCCTGCCTACCCAGTTCAGAATTTTCCGGGACTTTAGTAAAATCCAACCAACAAATATCAAATCCCGCCAGTTTTGCCGCCTTTGCTAAAGGGTCATGGGAATAAAACACCTGAATTGTACGCTTTTCAGGCGAACGGGTCGGCATATTGCAATGGGTTTTATAAAAATCGGTACCAATGACATAGTAACCGTTTGCTGCGTCCTTGGAAAGAAGTTTACCCATCGAGTCAAAACTGCCCCATTTTGCGACATGGCTGTTGTGACCTGTCACAAAGATTTTTTCATGCCCATTTCGCTGCTCCTGCTGTAAAATCCACTGTACATTTTCTGCCATAAATTGATCTCTTAATGTAGCACCATCATCATTTGTCAGAGTTTGAAGCTCGGAATGCTGCATTAAAATATCTACAAAGTGAATTGCATTTTCCGAACCGTTCTTGCTTTCCAATTCTTTCTTCACTTGTGTAAGGGTTTCAGTTCGAGTAGATAAATCGCATTCACTGCTCCAGTTTTCACCTTCCACAAGTTTCTGCAAGTTTGTTGTGTCCACTTCCAGTTCTTTGCAGGATTCTTTCAAAAACCTCATGCTGTAAGAAAGCCTCTGCATATCAAAACCGTAAAAGCGAAGGTCTTCGCCTTCCAATGCACTTTCATTGTACTGGCGCATATAGGAGATAAGTTCTGCCATCTCTTCCGTTCTATAAATGGAAAATCCAATCGCTGCGGCTGCTTCCTGTGCTGTCCCCTCACCGCCGTGTATATATCGGTTTACCTGCTCGCAACCGCCGTAGTCACCTTCAAGGGCAAACGCCCTAACACCATTATTTTTTACCATCAGCTTGAACACTTCCAGCTTCAACTGCTGAAATTCTGCATTTCCGTGAGTAGCTTCTCCCAATGCAATTATTTTTGCACTTTCAGGCACAGTTATATTTTCAACGGGTTCAGCATAAGCTAAAAACTCTTCTGGATTCACATTTTCTCCTGTGCCAAAACCTCCAAAACGCATAAATACAAGTGCCGCTAAAGCCATAACACCTAATAATCCAAAAACGATATATCTTATCTTAAATCTTCTTGTCTTTTTATTCTTCATATCTGATAGACCTTTCCTTTATAGTGAATCAGTTGTCTTACATCCGTTTTACACGCTTATTGTACTTCACGTAATAGTTCTTCTGCCGTAGTGTTGAACAATTTTGCAAGTGTAAGCAGATTGGAAGTGCTTGGGTCAGATGCTCCGGTCTCCCATTTAGAGACAGCCTGCCTGCTTACGCCGATAGATTCTGCAACAAACTCCTGCGTCATCTTACACTCTTCACGATGCTGCTTCAAAACCTCACCGAGAGATTTCTTGATGCTGGACTTTTCTTTTCTGACATTGCCTGATTTAACATATCTACTCAATGCTCTTATGAGGAAAATTCCCACAGTGATAAATGCCGCTATCACCGCCACCCCGATTAGCAGTACAATACCAAAAACAATAACTCCTAAAAAATCATATTTCACTTAATTACCTCCTTTCGTGACTTCATGATAGCGAAATTTCATGGTTGCTACCACCAACTATCACGATATTTCTTTGGTTGCGAACGGTTGCGGAACTAAAATAACACTTTTTAATGTAAAAGGCATATATGTAAATTAATAAAACGACAAATTCCGATTAGTCTCTTACATTCTATCATATTCTATCCCAAAACTCTATTCTTAGATTGCCAAAGAGCAGCCTTTCGACTGCCCTTTTTACTCACATATATATACTCTCTTTCAGCACAATTTCTTCCGCACATGCCTTTATATTATTCATCAATCCAACCCATTTCATCAGATCCTGCATTTTCAGTTGTTCCGTCACACCCTGTTTTCCCACCATCTGTTTTACCAAGGTTTCCACCTGCTCTCTGGTCTCCTGATCGACTCGGTTCAGGTGTGCTGTTAGTTCCCCCGTCATCAATAAATACTGATATCGTGCCGGTCTATGCACTTTCAGAAACTGTTTTCGCAACATTCCGTATTTACCATATGTCAGTTCTTCCTCATTCACTGCCAGATCCGGCAGGTAATAATCTCCATGCAATGTGTAGCTCAATCCATTACTTTCATCATAAATGTGCTTTTTCATCGTCTTATCTCTCCATTCCTCTATTTTTTGTTTTATTTTTCTTACGCTGTTGATTCTCCATTTCACTTTTACGGGCACCCCAAGCCAGTCTTTCGTGAATACTTCCTTTGGGCATTTGCTCCATTTGCCGTTTTTCTTCTAATGCTTTCTGCTCTTGTATATCTTGCTGTACCGCATCCTCTACAACATTTTCCCCAAGGACACGCACTACCCGGTCATATCTGTCGGAAACATCCTGCAATTGCTGTTTTTCTTGACGCACTGTATCTAACTCTCTCTGAACTCGGTTATATACCTGCTTTGTTTCCTGATATTTATGTTTCCATTTTTCTACTTCTTTAGTAAGTTCTTTGACCTGGACAGCCATTGCAGCAATTTTATTTTTCATCTGGGTAAACAGTGGTTTTATTTTTTTATCTCGGTAAGTTGCTGCACGTTCTAATGCACCAGCTTCCGGAAGTAAAGTCTTTACTGTCCCATATTCCTTTATTTCCTTACTGACATTATCCATAACAGGCTGTAACCGTTCTCTGCGTTCTTCCAAGCTGCACAGATCTTTCTCAGCTTTTTCCGCACGCTTCTCAGCTTCCTCTTTATCTTTAACTGCCTGCTCCTTATCATCTTTTAAAAGCTGGATATCAGCTCTTGCTTCCGCAATCTGTGCAGTCAGTCCTTCATTCTCAGCAGTGAGATATTCTTTCTCCCGTTCCAGTGCCTGTACTTCCTTTTTACGCTCTTTCTTCTTAAAATTATAAACATCCAGATGTTCC
>UQNJ01000023.1 GCA_900542295.1 uncultured Eubacteriales bacterium
TTTGAATAATTAAAAAAATTTCTGGAAAGCCTTATAAACAGGGCGTTTCCGGGCAGATAAAGTTCTATTTGATAACAAAATGATAACACTGGATATTTTGGCATTATTTATCAGGTATCCTGTGGTTATCGAGTAATATGTGTGAAACCGACAAAAAAGGTCTTACTGAATTGAGTGAAATCAATTTGGTAAGGCCTTTTTTCGTCGGCTTTTATTTTGCGTTTTTTGGATAGTTGTAACGCCACTGATCATATTCTTCCTGAGTGATCTCGCCGGATTTGAGTTTTTCTGCCTGTTCCTGCCACGCATGGAACATATCGAACATGGAAAGGTAGGTGGTTCCCTTGGCCTTGTCCAGCCGGAGACAAAGTTCTCCGTCAATCTCATCAATGTGAAGCCCGTAAAGGTCTTCTAAGGTAAATAAGGTATGCATCAGTCCAACGTAACTGTCAATATCCGGGACAGCAAGAGCATGAGGGGATACTTCAAAAATATCAGCCAATGCGTTCAGATATTTTTCTTTTGGACTGCGTGCCCCTTTTTCATACTGTGCAATGCGGACATCAGCCTGTGAATCACTGAATCCCAGCTGTTGACCCAAATATTTCTGCGTGAAACCACGCAGAAGTCTGAAATGGTGGATTCTTTCGCCTATTGCCATATGTTTATATCTCCTGTCTTTTTCTTGATAGGTTGAGTATAGCATATCCAAATGGTAGAGACAAGAAAATCCATACAAAAAAGTATGGGTAAATGTATTGAAAGCACTTGACCCATACAGAATAGTATAGTATAATTCAACCAATACAAAATAGTATAGTAAAAAGAAAGGAGAAATTTTCTATGAGTAAAATGTTTATGAATGTGAAAGAGGTCATGGAAGTCCTGGAAGTATCGGAGTCCTATGCATACAAGCTGATGAAAAGGCTAAACAGGGAATTGCAGGCAATGGGATGTCAGACAATCGCAGGAAAAGTTGACCGGAAGTATTTTTATGAGCAGTTCTATGGAACAAGATCGAATGATGGGAGGAATTAGGAATGGCAATTTACAAGAATGACAATGGCACCTGGTATGTAATGATTCGTTATCAGGACTGGACAGGTGCAAGAAAACAGAAATGCAAACGAGGATTTTCTACAAGAAAAGAAGCTGCGGACTGGGAATTACAATTCAAATTACAGAAGAAAGCAAGCGTGGATATGACAATGGAAAGCTTTTGCACTATGTATGAAGAAGATGTCAGACCTTCTTTGAAGCAGAGTACCTGGCTTACAAAAGAAAATATTATTCAGAAAAAGATTCTTCCGTATCTTGGAAAACGTAAAGTATCGGAAATTACAGCTAAAGATGTGATGGACTGGCATAACCAGATGAGAAAACTGAAAACGAAAACAGGAAAACCGCTTTCGCCAACGTATCTGAAAACGATACATGGACAATTAAGCACTATTTTTAATCATGCAGTGAAATATTACGATCTTAGCATTAATCCGGCAAGAAAAGCTGGGGCACTGGGAGAAGAAGAAGGCAAGGAAATGTTGTTCTGGACAA
This sequence comes from uncultured Eubacteriales bacterium, assembly GCA_900542295.1. GTDB lineage: Bacteria > Bacillota > Clostridia > Peptostreptococcales > Anaerovoracaceae > Fimisoma. Next base: position 1,555 of record UQNJ01000023.1, read on the forward strand.
AAGAGGAGTATAAGCGATTTGCAGAAGAAATGATGGACAAACCTCTTTCCTACTATGCTTTTCAACTGCTTTACTGGTGTGGAATTCGTTCGGGCGAGCTGCTTGCTTTAACACCAGCAGATTTTAATTTCAAAAAGAAAACGCTTCGGATCAATAAGTCCTATCAGCGTTTGAAAGGAGAAGATGTAATCAGTACGCCAAAGACAAAGAACAGTGTACGGACAGTCATAATGCCACAGTTTCTGTGTGATGAAATGCAGGACTGCCTGAAATTATATTACAGTTTAAAGCCTGACGACCGCATTTTTCCGGTAACAAAATATTATCTGAATCACGAAATGGAAAGAGGCTGCAAAGCGAGCGGGGTAAAGAAAATCAGAGTTCATGATCTCAGGCATAGTCATGTATCCCTGTTGATCAATATGGGGTATACCGCACTAGCAATCGGAAAAAGGGTTGGACATTCAGCAGAAAAGATTACTTACCGGTATGCACATCTGTTTCCGTCGGTACAGCAGGACATGGCAGAGCAGTTGGATGCGGAAAATATGGATAAAGAATTAAATGAAGTGGAAGGAGGACTTGCAAATGTCGGCTAAATGTCTGGATCAGCAGGGACGTTGGAGAAATAAAGTTGTAGCATTTCGGATGTCACCGGAAGAAGATGAACTTCTGGAGACGGCAGTACGGCTATCGGGATTAACCAAACAAGAATATATTATCCGAAGATTGCAGGAAAAAGAAGTTGTGGTTACAGGAAATCCCAGGGTGTATAAAGCTTTGAAGAAGGAACTTGAAAAGGTACTGGGTGAGCTGAAACGTCTGAAAAAGGGAGAAGATGTGCCGGAGGATTTATTGGAAGTGATTCGGCTTATCACAATAACAATGGCTGGAATGAAAGCGGAATAAAAGAGCCTTTAAGTGTCGGCAAACACCTAAAGGCAGGGATTTGGTAGAATACTCTTCCAAAAAACTTCTATGAGTATTCTATCAAAAACCACTCTTTCTTTCAACGGGAAAATAAGGAGGATTTGATGGAAAACAAAAGAACAGAAACAAATAAAACAGTACAGAAAAGGCTGGAACCGGAACTGAAACTCATCAATATGGATACGGTGGAAGTGGAGCAGATTGAATGGCTGCTTTATCCATTTATTCCCTATGGAAAAGTAACAATTATACAGGGAGATCCGGGAGAAGGAAAAACGACAATGGTGCTTCAAATTATTGCAAAACTGACCAGAGGAGAGACTATTCTTCCAGCTGATTCAACAAAAGATAAAAGGATAGATATTGATAGTGAAAGCGATATGGTAGATGCAGAAAATATTGAAAACAATGCGTCAACACAGCATTTGGAGGCACCAGTAAATGTAATCTACCAGACTGCAGAAGATGGTCTTGGAGATACGATAAAACCAAGATTACTTGCTGCAGGTGCAGACTGCACAAAGGTCATGGTTATCGATGACAGTGAGCAACCGCTGACGATGGCAGATGTCCGGTTGGAAGAAGCAATTGTGCAGACAAAAGCCAGAATGGTTGTGCTTGACCCGATTCAGGGCTTCCTTGGATCAGAGGTGGATATGCACAGGGCCAATGAAATCCGTCCTTTGATGAAACGTATAGCAGTCTTGGCAGAAAAATATCATTGTGCGATTATTCTGATTGGACACATGAACAAGAACAGTAACGGAAAATCTTCTTACCGGGGACTTGGTTCTATTGATTTTCAGGCAGCTGCAAGAAGCGTTTTGATTGTCGGACGAATTAAGGACGAACCGGAAGTAAGAGTTGTGTGCCATACAAAGAGTTCCCTGGCACCGGAAGGTAAAGCTATTGCGTTCCGTCTGGATAAAAACAACGGATTTGAATGGATTGGTGAATATGACATTAGTGCAGATGAATTGCTCAATGGAGAGGGAAAAGGACAGAAAACCCGGAAAGCAAAAGAATTTCTGCTTGAGATACTGGCTGATGGAGGTATGGCACAAAAGAAAATTGAGGAAGAAGCAGAAAAACTGGGAATTAAAAAGAAAACACTGAGAAATGCCAAAATGGAACTGGGAATAGATTCCGTAAAACGTGGAAATCAGTGGTATTGGATGTTGTCAGAGTAGAAAAAGGAAGATGGCAAGATGACCATATCTTAATAATAGGGCATCTTGCCACCTTGAAAGGAGATCAGATGAAAAATAGAAATGTGCAGATACCATATGAGTTATTCTTTCAACTGTTGCAATATTTCCTGATGGAGAATTATGAGGGCGAAGAAATCATAAGGAAAGGGTTAGAAAAGAAATTGAATGCAATGGTAGATCGGGAGTTATACAGTAAGTACAAAACAGCCCCAACAGAGGAAGAGAGAGAAAAGTCCAGGCAGGAATACCTGGAAAGGAAGGGAATACCGGAAAACTTTCGTTGGTAGAGATTCTTGCTGATCACTTTATAACAGGAGCGTGTCACGCACCTGTAAATATCAGACAAGGCGAAAGCATGTAAGGTGTAGCCGGGAGGTTATAGATTACCCGATTATTTATAGGCGAATTACAAGTTGCGAAAGGGAGCCCTGAATCAGGGCCTCCTTACAGCAAGATAATAGAAAGGAGCATACAGCAATGAGAGAAGGAAGATTAGGTTATAACAGCAGTAACAATAGATATGGTTTGTTGTCATCAGATTTATGGATTGATACAGGATTTCATTGTGGGGAATGCCTGGAAGTACTGATTGATGATCAGTGGGTGCAGACCAGAATGGAGATGAATCCGGCAAGGGAATGGTATCTGGTAGGAACACCGTACTGCGGAGATCTGGAATATATACGGGCGAGAATACAGTAATAGATTAGTTAAGTGAGTAACGCAGAAGCAATCCGACCAACGGAAGGAATAATGGTCCCCGCTCCGCTTCAGTCGGTGCAGAACAGACGTCCTCCGGACGTCTTGCCCCCGGCAGGGCGCAAGGGTACTTTTGATAGGCGGTACGGCTGTCGAAAGTGCTTTTGCGTTACTTTTGACAAAAGTAACAAAACCGCCGTATCCGGCGAAGATTTCTTATAATCGCCATAGTTGGCGGAAATACAAATTATGTGCCATATCTGGCACGCTTTTTAGAAGGAGAGGTGAGGAGCATAATGATGAGAAGAACGATCAGCGGCATGATTGGAGCTGGATCGCTGACTCATAACAGACGGGATTTTGTAGCTGAAAATGTAGACCCAGACAGAGTACACCTGAATATCTGTTACCAGAATGAAAATCTGAAAGAAGTATATAAAGAGTTGTTTGATGATTCTGTGGAACGGTACAATGTGGGAAAAAGAAAGGACCGGCAGATTACAAATTACTATGAAAAAATTCGTCAGGGAAAGCAGGAAAAGCTGTTCCATGAAGTGATTTTCCAGATTGGAAATCGAGAAGATATGGCTGTGGGAACGACAGAAGGAGACCTGGCGGTAAAAGTACTGGATGAGTATGTAAAGAATTTTCAGCAACGAAATCCAACACTTCATGTATTTAGCTGTTATCTGCACCAGGATGAAGCTACACCGCATCTGCATATTGATTTTGTTCCTTATGTAACTGGCTGGAAAGGGAAAGGAATGGATACCAGGGTTTCACTGAAGCAGGCATTAAAAAGCCTGGGATTTCAAGGCGGGAACAAACACGATACAGAGTTGAATCAGTGGATCAATCATGAAAAAGAATTGCTTGCAGAGATTGCCCGGCAATATGGAATTGAATGGGAGCAGAAAGGGACACATGAGGAACATCTGGATGTTTATAATTTTAAGAAGAAAGAGCGTAAAAAGGAAGTACAG
>UQNJ01000024.1 GCA_900542295.1 uncultured Eubacteriales bacterium
CAGTCTCTTCCGCAATCGGAATTATGACGCTAATGCACCTCCGAATAGGTAGATGTAATTATTAACACTACTTATTCTGGAGGTTTTATTATGTATAAAGATATTTTTGAATCTATCCGCAATGAAGCGGAAAAACGTAACCTGCGTGAAAGAACTATTCAACTGTATTGCTCTGATGTCAGTTACTTCCTTCGTTGGATTGGAAAAAACGTTTCTGATCTTACGCTTGAAGATGCGGAAAGTTTTCTTACAGCCAAACGTCTGGAAGGAAGGTCTCCTGAAACTCACAATCACTATCGGTCTGCAATAAAGTTCTTATATAAAAAGGTGCTGAAGACTGTCTGGGATGATGACACTGTTCCAGCTATGAAAAGAGAGCGCAATCTTCCTGCTGTTCTGTCCCGCGATGAAATAAATGCAATCATTGATGCCACTCCGAATCTGAAACATAAAGCGATTATTGCAACTATGTATTCTTCTGGATTACGTGTATCGGAGGTCGTTCATCTCCATTATGATGACATTTCCCGTACCAACATGACAATTCATGTTCGTGAAACCAAAGGCAGAATTGACAGGTATACGATTCTGTCTCAAAAAAATTTAGACCTTCTCACTGAGTATTGGTACAAATGTGGTCGCCCTAAAGATATCCTTTTTCCAAGTTCCTGGACCGGTGGATATCTTGATATAACCGGTGTTAACCAGTTCTTTAAGAAAAGTGCTAAACTCGCCGGCATTACCCGTCATGTTTCCTCTCATGCGTGCCGTCATAGTTTTGCCAGCCACTTATTCGAAAGTGGCACAGATATAAAATATATCCAGTCACTTCTGGGACATGTTGATCCTCGCTCTACAGATGTTTACCTTCATGTGAGCAACAAGACACTTCTTGGTATCCGCAGCCCGTTCGACAACCCGGAAGGTGGTGAATCATGAGTAAGGATTGTACGATTCAGGATGTTTTTCATCGTTTTTATTCATCTTTTGAATCCACACATAGTATTTCTCCCGCTCAGCGAAAGGCCGCTTATCACATCATGAATTGCAAAACCGGCGCCTTTGGTGTGAATGTAAGCGTATGCGAGGACTGCGGCTGCATATCAGTCCACTATAACTCCTGCCGTGACAGATGCTGTCCTATGTGTCAGGAGTTTCCAAAAGAAAAATGGGTAGATGCACGTCGGGAGGATATCTTAGATGCTCCTTATTTCCATGTGGTTTTTACAGTTCCGGAAGAACTCAATCCCATTATCTACAGCAACCAGAAATTCTTATACGCTGCTCTTTATCATGCGGCTTCAGATACTCTCAGTGAACTTGCTGCTGACAGTAAATATCTTGGGACTGATATCGGCTATATTTGTATCCTCCATACATGGGGAAGTACCATGAACTTTCATCCTCATATCCATGCGATTGTTCTTGGTGGAGGGCTGGATGTGAAAAATCATTGGAAAGACAATGGGAAAGATTTTTTCCTTCCGATTAAGGTAATCTCAAAAACATTTCGTGGAAAATACATGGCTGAACTTAAGCAGCTCTGGGAAAATGACAGGCTTGAATTTCATGGATCGGCTGCACCTTACAAAAATCACTATACTTTCAAGGAATTGTTAAATACCTGCTATGCAAAGGAATGGATTCCTTATTGCAAGAAACCATTTGACGGTGCCGAATCTGTCATCAGATACCTTGGAAAATACACCCACCGGATTGCTATCAGCAACTACCGTATCAAAGACATGACAGAATCTACAGTTACATTTTCTGCTAAAGATTACAAAAACCAAGGGCTTTGGAAAGAGATCACCATATCCGGCGAGGAATTTATCCGTCGATTTTTAATGCATGTTCCTCCAAAACGTTTTGTACGTATCAGGCACTATGGTCTTCTTTCATCCAGAAATAAGAAGAAAAAGATTACCCTATGCAGAAACATCCTTGGTTGCAAAAAATATATTTCCAAGCTGAAAGATATGGATGCACCTGCCATTATCCGTCTTCTTTATAATAAAGATATATGCAAGTGCTCTTCCTGTGGTGGTAAGATTATTCCTCTGCCTACAGAACAACATTTTATAAAACCAAAACCACATATGCTCTGTTAACGTATCATAACTGTATATTTTTTTAGCTTCCTTAGGGAGGCTTATTTCTGGTGTCATAATACAGGACTGAATTATAAATTCTATGTGTTTCTATGTGTACATGCTATCCTATTATAAATAGAGTGTCAGAATTAAAAGTCCATATAGAGTTGACGCGCTTTGTTCAACCAGAAAAAATCGAAATTGATGCAAACGAAAGGGCAGTTAATGAAAAGTCTCAATACTGCTTTTTCGTTTGCACCACCTTCGATTCTTT
>UQNJ01000025.1 GCA_900542295.1 uncultured Eubacteriales bacterium
TGTTACCTCCACATTCTTTTTTATTTTGAATGTCCGCAAAATCCGTCCTACATCAGTTGCACATACAAGTTCTTCCACATCTGATTGAAACATCAAATCTTTTAAGACCTTAAACTGTGTTCTTTTATCGTCAGCCACTTCCCATTTCCAGTTTTCAGGAATAATTGGAAGACTCTCTCTGCTCCATTTCTTATAAGTTTCATCATAAGCATCCGGCTGAGCAAGCCCTACCAAATGTCCTACACACCAAGAAACCAGGTATCCGTTTCCTTCCATATAGCCGTCCTGTCGCTGATATGCTCCCAGGACTTTTGCTAAAGCCAATGCCACGCTCGGCTTCTCGGCAATCACTAATTTACTCATTCAATACCTCCATTTTTTGCAAAATAATAGCCACTACAAAGTTTTCACTCCATAGTGGCCTGCATTTACCTGTTATTCTGTTACTTAATATAATTTTGCTCCTGCCGGAATTGCATCATCCAGCATGATAAGATTTAATTTTTCTTCTCCTGCTACGTTATGAACTGCTGACATTAACATACCGCATGAATCGATTCCCATCATTTTTCTAGGTGGAAGATTTGTAATTGCAAGAAGTGTCTTGCCTACTAATTCTTCTGGTTCATAGAATGCATGAATTCCGGAAAGGATAATTCTGTCTGTTCCAGTACCATCATCAAGTACGAAATGTAAAAGTTTTTTACTCTTCTTTACAGCAGAACATTCTTTAACCTTTACTACACGGAAATCTGATTTGCTGAATGTTTCAAAATCAACATATTCTTCAAATAATGGTTCTATCTCGATAGCAGATTCTTTTACTTCTGTCTCTTCGTTCACTTCTTCAACAGCTTCTACAACTGTTTCTTCGATTTTTACAGTTTCTTCACTCATGTTTGTTGCCTCCAATATTTCGTTTTATTCCCAACCTACGATAGTATAACACATGAGGAAGAATAATTGGGAAGAAATTAAACAAATATGAAAACTGAAATTTTCTGTTGCTTAATAATCAAGCAATCCGCCATAAACGTTCCAATCACCAAACATTTTCCTGCTTCTGACTGCTCAATTAATTTTCCACGCAACCGGATTATCATTAAATGCCTAATATATCTCTGAATCAATCATAAATCCTTCACATTTAAATATCCCGGAGTATGATACTCCGGGATAAAATCAGTTTTCTATAATCTATTTGAAGAAGGGCCTTTATCCTTCGATGGCAATATACTTTTTGTCCTCTATCTGAGCTTTCCTTTCTTCTGGTTTTGGAATGGACAATCTCAAGACACCGCTTTCATATTTAGCATGAATATCTTCCTGCTTGATATCCTCGCCCACATAGAAAGATCTGCTCATACTGCCTGCATAACGTTCACGACGAACAAATTTTCCTGTCTTTTCTTCCTTCTCCTCTGTGTCCAGACCTTTCGTTGCACTAATCAACAGATATCCGTTTTTCAGTTCAAAAGAAAGCTCTTCTTTTTTGAATCCCGGAAGATCAATGTCTACTTCATAGCGATCTTCCTGTTCTTTCACATCTGTTTTCATCATGTTTGCTGCATGGCGTCCATACAGTTTTTTCTGTGCCTTCTTCATTTCTCGATCATCGAATACCGGAAAATCAAAGAAATCATCAAAGAATTCGTCAAATAAATTTTCTCCAAAAATACTAGGTGTTAACATAATCATCGCTCCTTTTCCAAAATAGTTTTTTGAAACTGGGGATGTTTAGGAAGAATCATGAACTTGTGGTTCTTTCTTTCTCCTGTTTCTAATTATGTTATATCACCATTGTTAGCACTCTTCAATAGTGAGTGCTATTTTTTTCTGTGAACTTTTTGTGTCTTTATAAAATCCTACGTTCTTTTGTTAGCTTCAATAATGTTCACATTTACCTCACTAAACTTCAAATCGCCTGTTACTTTCAAACACACCGGAAGCCTGAAAGTTGCGCTCTCTTATTTGCAATATATCTCAATTGCTTTTGCTGTAAACA